>NZ_JASDCS010000011.1 GCF_030407815.1 Psychrobacter sp. APC 3281 | reverse complement strand
TAGACGCTATATTTATTTAGTCAAGAAGTATTTTCTATTTAATTCAAACAATTTATATCGTTCAAATCAGTAAACCACTTCCCTTTCGACTGGGTGGCATTATACGGAGTTTTAGATAGAAAACAAGGAAACTCTATAAATAATCTCAGTTATTTTCTATCAGTGATATCATATTAACCTAACCCATTGTTATCGCTATCAAACTTTAAATACTGTCTTTTATATCTATAGATTTAGCTTTTTTACAGTGGCCGACGTACTTCAGCAGTATATAGAGCGCGTAAAAAAAGGAACTTACCTGACGGTAAGTTCCTTTTTATAAAACCTAAATGCAGAGTTTAGCTTTTCACTTTCGTTTTAACTGTAGTCACGATACCTGATAACGCATAGATAATACCGATCGCTAAGATACCAACAGGGATATCATAGAGCACGATGCTCATGACTAGCACCCCAATGATAAGTACTACAAAAGGTACTTTCTTTTTATCAAATTCTTTAAAGCTATAGTATTTGACATTGCTGACCATCAGTAGACCACAAGTTACTACCCAAGCTGCAAACAGTAGCATGACGGCTGTATCGTATTGACCAATCCACTCATTATGATCGACTGCGACCATTACAGCGGACGTCACCAGTATAGCAGCAAGCGGACTGGCTAAACCAACAAAGTACTTTTTATCGACAATACCGACCTGAACGTTAAAGCGTGCAAGGCGAAAAGCAGCACAAGCGGTAAAGACAAACGCACAGCCAATGCCGATACGACCCAAAGGCTCTAAAGCAAAGCTATAAATCAAAATAGCAGGGGCAACACCAAACGCTAACATATCTGCTAAAGAGTCGTATTGCTCACCGAATGGACTTTGCGCATTGAGCATACGTGCGACACGTCCATCTGCGCCATCAAGAATAGCGGATAAAAAGATAGCCAAAGCCGCTTTATAGAACTCGCCTTGGGTACTCGCCAAAATCGAGTAAAAGCCTGACAGTAGCGATAAAGTGGTGATCAGATTGGGTGCCAAATAGACGCCGCGACTAACCACTCGCTTACCTTCGGCTACTTCAGCTTCAATCACCTCAAATGTCAAACCATCATAGCTGTCGTTATCCGCTAGGCGAATATTAAATTCGTGCTCATCAATAAACGGCGGCTGAGTTGCTGCATTATCTTGCAACGAGCCGTCATTTAAGGACGAATTATTCAAAGGTGCATTATTCGGCTGGCCGATAGGTGGCTGAGTCGTCATCTTAATATCCTTATTGGCCGTTATTGCTATTCGCCGACGAGCCAGCGCACATTGGTCGCACTATCAGGCGTCAAGTTTGGCGCGTCTTCTACTTTTAGTACTGGCTGTAAGAAACGTAATATCTCACGGGCATGGTTATCAAACTGCCATGGCGGATTGATAACCAGTAGACCTGTACCGTTCAGACCAACTGCAACATCATTAGGATAAATGTTTAGCTCACAAACCAGCTGACGTCTCATTTCAGTACGTTTGAGCTTTTTATAGAAGAGCTCTACGGCTTCGATGTTTTTGATTGGGAACCAAAGCGCATAAGTACCCTGTGGCCATTTGTTATAAGCCGCGACCAATAGGTCGATAAGGCGCGTAAAGTCTTTGTGCTCTTGCTCATAAGGGGGATCAAGGAAAATCAAACCGCGCTTTTCTTTTGGTGGAATAACAGCGGTGATACCTTCAAAAGCGTCACGATGCTGGATACCAATTGGCAACTTATGTAGCTGATAGTTCAACGCATCGTATTCAGTCGCTTTGGCTTCAAAAGCCTCAGCACGCACGCCAGCATCAGGCTTTTTAGCGGCGGTTTTTTCGACGTGATGGGCTACCCACCATGGCGAACCAGGGTAGACTTTATTGTCGTAAGTGAATTTGGCTTGCTTAATGCCTTCCATATAATCTTTGACAGCAGCTGGCGCCTTTTCAGTATCTGCTTTTAGAAAAGCTTGAATACCGCCTTTGGCCTCACCTGTTTTGCGCGCTTCTTCACTGCTTAGTGAATACAGTCCACGACCGCCATAAGCGTCAAGCACATAAAAAGGTTTGTTTTTCTGCCCCAGTTGATTAAGCAGTTGTACCAATAAAATGTGTTTAACCACATCAGCAAAGTTACCAGCGTGGTAGGCGTGTTTATAGTTCATAATCTCAAAAGTTTAAATAAGAAAAATTGCATCTATGGTAGCATAGGCAGAGTAAAAGATAATGTGGTTTTAGTAAGTGCTTTCAATAAAAACGCATTGAATGACGGTATATTGACAGCTGATTGATAATAATGAGATGAAATGACGCAGATTATTAGCAACCTTAACAAGACAGCGTTGGTCGTTGATCATCCGATAGGTCAGGATAATCCACCATTACTGCTGCCAGATACTCATAATGATAGCCAAAAAATTCCTACTCAGCACGTATTGCAGGTGTCTGACTTTGCGGTGGACTGGGAAGATAAGCTGACGGATAAACAGCTCGACACCTTTGTCACTGACGGCTGGCTCATCATTGATGATGTATTCAATAGTACTGCCTTATTAGCACTACAAGCAGAAAGCGGTTTTATTGACTATCGTGATGCAGAGCTGACCGCGGGTGTTCGCATCAGCGATATACGCGGTGATAGAATACGTTGGATTACTGAAGACTTTTTTGCAGGCTATTACTATCTACAAAGCATCAATGCTTTGGCCTCGCTATTCAATAGTAGTTTATTCGCTGGTATTCGCCATAGTGAAGCGCATTATGCGTGCTATCCGACTGGTTTTGGCTATCAGTGGCACAGTGACAACCCTGCTGGACGTGATGAACGTGTTATATCGGCAGTGTTTTATCTCAATGATAATTGGGAAGCAACCGATGGCGGTGCACTAGAAGTCGTTGACAAACATGGCACGCACCATGAGGTTATGCCAGTTGCCAATAGACTGATTATTTTTGACAGTGATTTACGTCATCAAGTACAAACTGCGCATCGCCAACGTTACTCTATCGCCACTTGGATGCGCCGTGATGGTCTTGTACCCTTTGTCGAAGTAGCCGTTTAGCATTTAACCTCTACTCTTTATTTATATTTACCATTTCAATTTATTATACAAAAGGCTTATTCATGTCTGACTCTCATAACCAATCAAGCGCATCTCAACGAACAACTCATCAGCAAGAAACCTTAGATTTAAGTATTGCACTGTTAGAGCGCCCTTCAGTGACGCCCGATGACGATGGTTGCCAAGATATGTTGTCAGCACGGTTAGAACAAGCAGGCTTTGATTGCGAGTTTATGTATTTTGGTGATAGAAAACAAAGCGGTGAACATGCCGAAGTCAAAAACTTGTGGGCACGCCGCGGTACTAGCGATCCAGTGATTTGCTTTGCTGGTCATACTGATGTCGTACCAACAGGTGACGAAAAAAACTGGACATACCCTCCGTTTACTCCAACTATCGCTGATGGGTATCTATGGGCACGCGGTGCCGCCGATATGAAAACGGGTATTGCAGCTTTTACTGTTGCAGCCGAACGTTTCGTCGCCAATCATCCTGAACATAATGGCTCTATTGCTTTTTTAATCACCTCAGATGAAGAAGGCCCGTCAATTAATGGTACGGTCAAAGTGATCGAGACTTTAGAAGCTCGTCAAGAAAAAATCACTTATTGTCTCGTTGGTGAGCCATCAAGTACTGATACGTTAGGCGATATCATCAAAAACGGTCGTCGTGGCTCATTGGGCGCAGAACTTACCGTTACAGGTAAACAAGGCCATGTCGCCTATCCACATCTAGCATCTAATCCGATTCATGCGACGATGTCTACCCTTGCTGAACTGACATCTACCGCATGGGACAATGGCAATGACTACTTCCCAGCCACATCATTGCAAATATCAAACATCAATGGTGGCACTGGCGCAACCAATGTCATTCCTGAAACACTAAACGTGGTCTTTAACTTTCGTTTTTCTACAGAAACTACTGAAGATGAGCTAAAGGCAAAGACGCATGCTATCTTTGATAAGCACTTTGCCAACAGTAAAGCGAGCTACGATATTCATTGGAAATTATCTGGTCAGCCGTTTTTGACCCCAGAAGGAAAATTGGTTTCGGCCTGTCAGAACGCCATCAAAAAAGTGACCGATGTCGATACCACCCTATCGACTTCTGGTGGTACTTCCGATGGACGCTTTATCGCGCCAACTGGTGCCCAAGTTGTGGAGCTTGGCGTACGTAATGCGACGATTCATCAAGTAGATGAAAAAGTAGAAGTCGATGATCTAGGAAAGCTTGCCCAAATTTATGAAGGCATTTTGGAAAACTTACTACTGAAATAAGCTCAATCTCTACACATTAAAAAAGCGCCACTCTATATGAATGGCGCTTTTTTATTATTAATAAATATAATAAAAGATAGCTCTAACCTTTAATATACTCTACAACCATTTTACCTAGAGTTGTCATATGAGTAGTGCGTTTGCTAGCTTCAACTAGTCCAAAGCGTAATAATGTCTCTTTATAACTATCTTGTAAAGCAGCTTTTTCTAGTTGCTCATTCTCTAACTCTTCGTTCAATCCAGTAATAGTTTTAGATATTGGCTTCAGAACATCTGGATGCTTTTCAACCCAATCAGAGTGTGGACCTTTACCCAATCTTGGTTCAAGAGAGTAATATATCAACCATATTATTTCAGGATCAGTTAGTTCTCTAAAAATATTAAGTATTTTTCTTGATTCTTCGTACTTTAGATTTTCTCTACTTAAAGATTTTTCAAGTATAGACGCAAGTCTTTCTTTACGTTCACGACTTATTGAACGAGATGCTTGTAGCATGCCTTCTTCTAGTAAGTCTACCCCTTCTTCACTAGCTAAGTTTACTTTAAAACACTCAAGCTTTTCATCAACTTGAGATACTTTAGAGTCAAGTTCTTGAAGAAACACTACTATACGTTCAAACCTCAGGTTTGGCACGACGTTATCAAGAATTTCTGAAATTAGAGTTCCTACATACGGAATTGTACCTGCTACTGCTTTAGCAACACTAACTAATCTATCCTTAGAGTTTGGATCTAATTGACTCATTATTACTCCAAATTAATAGCTAAGATTTAATATTACTAAGGTTTCAATGTTTCACTGGTATAAAAATTCTACTCAATCCCAATATAGACATCAACTTGACCGTATTCTAAGTTACCACCGATATAATGCTCAAAGTCTACATTAAACGTCCGGGTATGCTCGCAATCGGGTGCATTGAAATATTCCCAAGCACTTTCCCATGCATTCATCACAGTGTTAGGCATATAACCTTCTTCAGAAAATACCAAGTACTTTCCTGCAGGAATATCAACCGTCACTACGTTACTAGCATTGGCCACACTATCGCTTTCTGATTGTGCATCTTGCTCGCTGGCTACTTTCCAACTGGCCACAACGTCAAACGCCCCTGCCAGATCATCGCTTTCGTAGTTGTGATAGACACCATAAATGTCTTCACCCTCAGGGAGTTCACCCGCGTGATTTTGATAAAACTTCTGCCATAATCTACCAAGTTTGGCAGTGTCATGGCTTATCTCAGCGTTATTGGTGGTACGAACGCTGATACCGCGACAAGCGATCGCTTCTGGTAGCTCTTTAATTTGTGATGTCATGATGCGGCCTTTTCTATCTGTTTATTTAGTTTTCTGTTTGTAGCAATACTGACAGATCAAATCGATTAATCTGCTTCATCAATCCAGTTCATTTGAATGGCTTCTAAGATGCCTTCATTTGATTTTTGTGGATCATCATCAAAGCCTTCAAGCTCAGTTACCCAGCGATGCAAATCAGTAAAACGAATATACTGCGGATCTGTTTCTGGAAACTTCTCGTAAAGCTCAATCGCGATATCTAAGCTGTCTGTCCATTTTAATTTTTGTGGTGTCATAACGGTACCTTATTTTTAGTCGTTTTGAGAATCATCGTCTTAAAAGCGATGCCATCGTCCTAATACTGACGACTTGATGGGCTCTATCCTACCAAAATTCAGCAAATGATTATAGCCAAGTTATTTTACGATGCTATTTTTCAATACTGGGTTTCAATACTGTTTTGCGATGTGGCTTAGACTGACTTAGTCGATTTTACCGCGACTTGATGCTCATTCCATGTGTTAATGGTATCCGTCAATTGCTCACCCATCATATCTAATACTTCTGGTGTGCGCATACCTTTGTCATCTGTAAAAACAAACTTGGTCATACCAACGCCCATCAGCTGATTTTTGACAAAAAACCGATGCTCAAAATACACATATTTATGATCCCATCCTGCGACTACACTGCTAAGCGTCATTTTATCCAAAAATTTAATTTGCTTGAGATAAATCATCTCTTGCATGGCAATCACCCAATTCAGTGACTTAATACCTTTTTCGTGACAGCACGCCTTTACCCAGCGCGTGACGTTGAGCTCAATAAATGATAAATAACGATAATTGGGTAAATGATCGCGAAATCCCATATCATGTGGCAAAACTCGATAATGGCGGACGGTCGGTGCAGTCAATGTCTCTAGACTGATAGTCTCACTCGTCGATTGATGCTTGAGCTGTTGTTTAAGTAAACTAACCATAATAAAAAAACGCAGTAGCATATTCATAAATCTTTCTCTTATTTCATCGTATTTATAATTGGTGATTGTCTATCGTTGAAGCAGTTCAAATTGGCTAAAAAGTTAATCAAGCGCAAACCGTATACTGAGTACACAAGGCTCAATTGATATTGTTATCATTAAAAACTGACCGTAATTGGAAAAACCTCAGTCTATAGTCGGCTCATAAATGCCGCCCACTTTAACGCAAAAAAAGCCACCTCAGTGACTTTCTTTATCTAAAACTTATCTGTAAATAATCATGGTTAAAAACATAGCTTAGAGATTAATGACCGCCGCCATTGATAGTACGTACCATTTCTTCTACCATTTTCTTGGCATCGCCAAAGATCATCATGGTTTTGTCCATGTAGAATAAGCTGTTATCCAGACCTGCATAACCAGTACTCATTGAACGCTTGATGACCATGACCGTCTGCGCTTTGCTGACTTCTAGAATCGGCATACCGAAGATTGGCGAAGTAGGATCATCTTTCGCAGATGGGTTCACAACGTCGTTTGCGCCGATAACCAAGACCACATCTGTACTCGCAAAGTCTGAGTTGATCTCGTCCATTTCTAAAATATCATCATAAGGGACATCAGCTTCAGCCAATAGTACGTTCATATGGCCTGGCATACGACCCGCAACGGGATGGATAGCAAAGCGAACGTTAACACCTTCTTCTTTTAATAGCTCATATAGCTCTTTTACTGCATTCTGTGCGCGGCCCTGTGCCATACCATAACCTGGTACAATGACCACGCTACTAGCATTAGACATGAGAAATCCTGCGTCTTCTGCTGAGCCTGCTTTGTAGTTCTTCGGTGCCCCATCATCGCCGCCTGCTGCAACGGCTGATGTACCCATCCCACCAAACAAGACATTAAGTAGTGAGCGGTTCATGGCTTTACACATGATATAAGACAAGATCGCACCTGATGAACCGACTAGCGAACCTGCGATAATCAGCATCGAGTTGCCAAGGGTGAAACCAATACCTGCTGCTGCCCAACCTGAGAATGAGTTCAGTAGTGATACGACTACCGGCATATCACCGCCACCGATTGGCGCAATCCACATCCAGCCAAAGATAACCGCAATCACTGCCATCGCATAAAATGCTGGCAATGAATCAGTGACGAAATACACCCCACCGAAACCAATCATCGCAATAAATAGTAACGCTTGAACCGGTTTTACCCAGCCACCAACCAATGTTTTCGCCCAGCTTTTCGCTGCCAATTTACCAAAGGCAAAGACCGAGGCTGAGAACGTAATTGCACCGATGAAGCAACCGATAAATAGCTCGATGCGAGCAACGGCACCATGCTGCTGTTCAGTGTGTAATACCGTCGCAAGTGCAATCGCAACCGCTGCTAAACCGACGAATGAATGCATCAAAGCAACCGTTTCTGGCATTTGCGTCATCGCGACTGTTTTCGCTTTCCACATACCAACGAGGGCACCCAACACCATCGCACCGATGATCAACCAAAGCACAGGGCCTTCTGCTAAAAAGAAGGTTGTCACAACGGCAATCGCCATCGCTGCCATACCAAAACGGTTACCACGAATCGCGGTCTTTGGGCTAGACAAACCACGTAACGTTAAGACAAAGAGGATAGCGCCGACTAGATAGAACCAATCTGCATTTGCTGCAATCATTGCTGAGAAATCATTCATGCATCACCTCCGGCATCAGTGGTTGCGACTGGTGCTTTTTTCACTTTCGGTTTGAACATCGCAAGCATACGCTCGGTCACGGCAAAGCCACCAAAGATATTGATGCTGGCTAAAAATACCGCAAAGGCACCAAGCAAACTGGTCGGTGTAAACATTGAACCATCAATCGTGACGGTCTGTAGCATCGCACCCACGATGACGATACTTGATAAAGCGTTGGTTACTGCCATCAATGGCGTATGTAATGCAGGGGTAACGCCCCAAACCACGTAGTATCCGACAAAGATAGCGAGCACAAATACAGTGAAAATCGCTACAAATGGTGTGCTACTCATGGCCGCACCGGCTGGCGCTGCAGCTAAAATAGTGGCAATCATCTAATCCTCCTAAAAATTTATTCATTACTGGCAAATGTGTAGTGACAAAATATGTGGTAATAGACTGTTCAAACTAGCGTTTGGCCAGTCGTACCTGACTGTCATGTGTCACTGCCAGTGCGCCCTGAATCTCGTCTTCCATGTCTAAGTTAAGTGCCAAGCTAGCCGATGCATCATCGCCAGCAGGTGCAATCAATGTCGTAATAAAGTTAACAAGGTTATTGGCATACAAATCTGAAGACTGTGCGGCTAGCATAGATGGGATATTGGCGGCACCAACGATACGTACGCCGTTGTCTGTGGTGATGGTTTCGTTAGGCACACTGCCTTCGACGTTACCACCAGTACCGGCCGCCATATCGATCAGTACAGAACCTGCCTTCATTTTGGCAAGCGTTGCGCCATGTACCAGACGCGGAGCATTACGGCCAGGAATCTGCGCCGTGGTAATAACGATGTCAGCGTTGCTGAGCGCTTTATCTACGACAGCCGCTTGATCTTTGACATATTGCTCCGATGGTGTCCACGCATAACCACCGGTAGACTTAGCTGTTTCAGCCTCCTCTGCACTCATCGGCACATCAAGCCATTTACCACCGAGTGATTCCACTTGCTCGCGAGCGGTCGGACGTAGGTCACTGGCTTCTACCACTGCACCCAAACGCTTTGCTGTCGCAATCGCTTGTAGACCTGCAACACCAACACCTAAGATAACCACTTTGGCTGGCTTAACCGTACCTGCCGACGTCATAAACATTGGGAAAGGACGCGAATACTCATTGGCCGCGAGCAATACGGCTTTATAACCAGCAAGGTTGGCTTGTGATGACAATACATCCATATTTTGTGCACGTGACAGTGTACGAGGCAGCAACTCCATCGCAAAGACTGTCGCGCCTTTGGCTGCATAAGTATCAAGCTGAGTGTTGCGATATGGGTCGAGCATGCCAATGACGATCTGACCAGACGATAAGCTTTCAGTGGCTTCCGCTGGTAGGTCATTGACGGTGGTAATAATCTTAGACTGGGTAATCACCTCGGTACGACTACTGGCAATGTCGGCACCCGCAGCCTGATACAACTCATCAGCATAGTATGCTGCTTGGCCTGCACCTGACTGAATGACGACTTCAAACCCAAGTTTACGCAATTTTTTGACTGCGTCTGGGGTTATGGCTACACGGCTCTCGCTCGTGATATCTGCACTGATTACACCGATTTTCATACCGTTTCCTTACTTACGTCCAATGACTATATTTACGTCTCACGACTACCTTTAATACCCTCAACGCACATCTAAAAAGCACAGGGGACAAAACCCTTTGATCATGATTAATCCATTACAGCGACCAAAGGTTATCAATTTAATAAATGATAGCTACTTTACCATCATGCCTTTTTATTATAGAGATATCGTTCGTCAAGTTTCATTGTCTAATGATGACCCACAAGTAAAATAAAAATTTAGGTATTTACACCATTGGCATACTTTTTGTTGGTATATTAAAGCCTTTTATTTTTCCGAAAAACGCTTAACCCTTATAGATACAGGCCTACCTCCATTTATCTCCTAATTCTAGATCTGTTTTTTTATTAAAAATATAACGTCAATAAACACAAAATAAGCAAGGTTAAGTCAAGTTCCACCCATGCATACCGTATAATAAGAATACTTGACACTCGAAAAAACCCGTCATCGATTCATTATAATAAGGAATAACCATGTATTTTTTGCTCTCCCCTGCCAAATCCCTGAACGAAACAGATGCTATACCACTAAATTTAGGTAACTATTATAGTCAGCCCGAGCTAATCGAACGCTCACAAGAATTGATGAAAGTATTAAAGTCAAAAGAGCCTGTTGACCTACAAGAGCTGATGAGTATATCTGACGATTTGGCTCAGCTTAATGCTACGCGCAATCAACAATGGCATTGGAGTGAAGAGCAACCATTTACCAACGATGACTCTGATAATGCCGCCAAGCCTGCAGGCTATTTGTTCGATGGTGATGTCTATACTGGACTTGATATGTATCATATGGACAAAGATACCGCTACTTATATCAATGAGCACTTAGGCATTTTGTCTGGACTGTATGGAGTACTAAAGCCGCTTGATCTTATCCAGCCATATCGCTTAGAAATGGGTACCAAGCTAAAAAATGAGCGCGGTGACAATCTTTATGAGTTTTGGGGTGAGGAAGTCACTAACGTTATCAATGCGTGTATGGCTGACAGCGATGACAAAACATTGGTTAATTTGGCTTCTAATGAATACTTTAAGGCGGTAAAGAAAAAAGCACTGAAGGCAGACATCATTACACCACGGTTTGAAGACGAAAAAAATGGTCAATATAAAGTGATTAGCTTTTACGCCAAAAAAGCCCGTGGTTTAATGGTGAAATATGCAGCAGATAATAAGCTGACCAATGCTGAACAGCTAAAGCAGTTTGATTTGGCAGGATATTACTATTGTGAAGACGCATCTGATAATAAGACGTGGACGTTTAGACGAAATGCGGCGGGTCAGTAGCTTGATATAATACGAGTCACAATTATAAAAAACCCATCATAAGTCGAAACTTATGATGGGTTTTTTATTCTCCAACCATTAAATGTTTTAGTACCTATACCCTAAAACGCAACTTATCCCTTGATACATCCAGTACCACTGTTTCATTATAAATATTATAGGTATGGAGACGATCAATATCAGTCTCCCAATTCGGTTCAATATAACGTACAAAGGTTTCTTTATAAGAGGTCGGTGTCAACTCCTCTACTAGGTATAAAGCCACCCTACGCCCGTATCTAAGAGTGCCATCCTGAGCAGTACGAAAGAGCTGACTATTTTTTCGGAATAATGCGCCTGCTAACCGCGATCCACGCACATCAATCTTTAGAGGCGCCGAGGGATGAATGGTCCAATTATCTGCTTGCAGCTTGTCAGACGTATAAATATACAACTCTAAATCCATAGTAAATGCTGAAATTGAACCGTGAGTTGTAAAAAGATACCATAATCCATTATGCTCAATCACGGCGCTATCCACTGCCTGAACATCTGAAACTAACTCATGAACTTTTTCCCACTTACGCGGAAAATCTGTCGCTCTTAATAGGTTAATACAATTGGTTTTTGCAGCCTCTGGAATCATATAGACAGCATCTTCATACTTGAATACATTGGGAAAGCTTAAATGTGTGCTAATACCCAAATCAGCTTGTCCTGAACTAATCACTTGATGGCTTTCATTCAGCTCTATCCACTCTATTCGACCAATATTCTCTTTGTAGTTCAAACTTTCAAAAAATATGTAACGTCTTGAGTCGTGTTTAATATAAAAAGGATCGGCCCAAAAACATCCCTTTTTAGGTAGTATCTCCGTGTATGTTTGTATCGGCTGATCAATAGAACCAATAAAAATACTCCAGTTGTTTAGATACAGACTCTTATAAAATCTTTTTATCATGTAATTTTTTAGAAAACTCTGCAAATGTCGTATGGCCGTTAACTGTGGAGGCGTTTTATAAAGTGTGCGATCGTTAATTAAATTAATAAAGTTCCCACTCTCGACGCCAATTTTATTTTTACGAAAGTACCAATACAGTATTGATGCTGCAACTCCTTTTAACTTATCCTCAGTCAAATTATAGTCCCAGTAAAACAAACTGCCATAACCTCTACCTACCACTTTGTCTACCTCATGGTCATTACTCACTAGTTGCAGTGTCACGACGCTATTTTCCCATTGTTCAGCAAATTGCCAATACAACGCAGGCTCGCCTCGCTGTATTCTTTCATCACCATAATGAAGTAAGAGAATGCCATGCTTCGTAACGCCTAGCGCTTTCCCTATTAAGTTTCGAAAATCCATACTCAATAGGTAATCTAAATCTGTTGCCTGCAGTCTCTTAATCACTGAGTCTTCAATTTCATCATCGGATTTATCCTGTCTTGGTATTGATGTAACGACAGGCATTTTTCCATTGGGAACTAAATCATGAATAGAATAACGCTTGGTAGTCTTTTTAGCGTAAGAAAGAATAGAAAATAACTTTTGATTGATAGACGGTATGATCTTGGATATATGAGGGGGGTTAGATTGGTGTTCTGCACTGCGTTGGATAGCAATACAAACCTCAACTATACCTTCATCTACTAGAGATTTTAATGGCATAAATTTGTGCCATGCTAATGTTTCATCTTCTACGAAGATTCCAAGTCTAATTTTTTTCATCGTGATCACATTAGATGGCACACGATATTTTGCGAATTCTGACCCGCAACACGTGTCCAAACTCCTTTTAAGTAAATTATCATTCCATTATATATTCAAATAATAGCATATATAGTAATACATGTTAAAAGAAACTCACTATTAAAACTAGACGCAAAAAAAGCCCTGCTATCTTTCGATAAAGAGCTCTTAGTAGTCAAATAGGTCTTATGACAAAATCATACTTTTAGCGAAACACGATTTATCGAGAAAGGTAAGAAAATGGTCAATATAAAGTGATTACCTTTTATGCCAAAAAAGCCCGTGGACTAATGGTCAAATATGCTGCTGATAATAAGCTGACCAATACTGAGCAGCTAAAGCAGTTTAATTTGGCGGGATATTATTACTGCATCGAGGCGTCTGATGATAAGACGTGGACGTTTAGAAGGGATGCGGCGGATCAGTAGCTTGAGATAATACGAGTCAAAACTACATTTACTACAGTCACTAGAAGTCACTAGAAGTCACTAGAAGCATTGAATTCAGTGCTTCTAGCTCATTCACCAGATATCTTCGAGTTGAACCTATGAACGGATTATAACAATCCTTCTTGTTCCATCATTTTCTGTACCGAGGTGCGGTTTAGCATTGCTTGATAGTGTTCATTTAGGTGTGTCCAATCCTGTGCTCGACTCGCATATCGCTGACTCCAGTGAGCAATCATAAATAAATGGAAATCAGCACCACTTAATTTATCGCCTAACAACCATGGACCATTATTGGCTAATCCCTTTTCAATAATATCCCAGCAGTGGGTTAGTACATCATTCGCTTTATCTTTCACTTGTTGCAAATTGTGCTCGCCGTTGATGTGCTGCTCGGGATGTGCCCAGCGATTAGCGGCTTCTTGCAGTGTAGAAGACATCCAAAACAAATACTGGTAATAAACCCCGCGCTTAGGGCATCCTGTGTCAGGTGCTAGCCCAGACTCTGGGTGCTGATCTAACACATACATTAAAATTGCCGCAGACTCATAAATGACCTGTCCTTTATGCACTAACGTAGGTACTTTACCATTTGGATTGATGGCTAGATACTCAGCTGATTTTTGCATGTTTTTAGATAGGTCTATTTCTATCATTTCATAAGAAACGCCTAATTCTTCAAAGACAGCATGGATAGCCATATTGGCACCACCCTTATCCCAATATAAAGTATAAATAGTCGTGTCCTTCTTACTGTTGCGATTAATGAATGAAACCATTGCACTGAACGATAAAAATTATTCTCTAACGTGAAATAATAGATATGATAGCGTCAGCCAGTTGAGGGATTTCCGTCATTTTCAAACCTGCAATATTGATTCTACCATTTGGCATACCGTAAATCGCGAACTCATCTTGCAATATGAGCATTTGATTTTCTGTTAGCGGTAGCAGAGAAAACATGCCTTTTTGGTGCGAAATGTCCAAAAACTCTGCAGGTGCACCCCTATCTTTTAATGCTGCGCCTAATGCTTGACGAATAGTATCTACCCTACTACGGTAGCTTACCAGTTCGTCTAGCCAAGCGTCTGGTTTGTCTAGCAAATAAGAAGCCACTGCGGCACCGTGATTGGGCGGCATGGAGTAATTGGCGCGTGTGATGGTTTCTAAAAGTGTCTGTATATCTGCATGGCGCTCATGGTTCGTCGTCATTACCGTGGCAATACCCGTACGCTCATTGTATAGTCCCATGTTCTTTGAACAGCTGGCGGCGATAAATGCAAAATCAGAATCTTCAATGATTAGACGAAGCCCTGCAGCATCGGTATCAGGATCATCTCCAAAACCTTGATATGCCATATCAATAAACGGGACAATATTTTTCTGTTTACATTTATCAGAAAACAGTTGCCACTGCTCTAAAGAAGGATCTATACCGGTAGGATTGTGGCAGCACGCATGTAATAACAACACGTCTCCTTCTTTTGCTTTTTCTAGCGCGGCAAAACACGCGTCAATATCCAACTGGCCATTTTTATTTTGCCATGGATACGTATCAACTCTTAATCCAGCACCTTCCATCAGCGGACGATGATTGATATAGCCAGGGTCACTGATCCAAACGGTTGAATCTGGAGAGAGCGTGGCAATAAAGTCAGCAATGAGTCGTAGCGCCCCTGATGCCCCAACCGTCTGAATCGTGCACTGGTCTTTTAGACTTGGACTGTCACCCAGTACCAATTTTGCCATTTGTTGATTAAAATTAGCGTTACCCGATAACATGCCATAAGCCTTTGAATGAGCTTCATGAGCAAGATGTATCTCTGCGTTTTGCACGGTTTTCATTACAGGCGTATTGCCATGCTCGTCTCGATAGACACCAACCAATAAATCTATTTTATGTTTGCGTTGGTCAGCGCGGAACCTACCTAACAATGCCCATAGTGGATCACCATTGATGATAGGCATATTGTTTAACATCATGATACTTCCTTAATTAGTTTATTTCGCTCGATTGGACAAGATGACCCCAATGGTACTGAGTACGATGCCGCATATCATAATAACTGATAGAGACTCATTGAGTATCAGCGTAGCCAGTATAGCGGTCAATCCTGGGGACAAGGAACCAAGTAATAAGGTACGAATGGAGCCCAGCTGTTTGACTACATAAGAAAACGCAATGGTGGATACCACCCCTACACCAAGTCCTTGTACTAGGATAAACGGAAGCGCTTCATCAAAAGATACAGAACCTATATTGGTCTCCACAATACCAGACAGAACCATTATCAATGTCAGAAAAAACGAGGTATAAGAGAGCACGATAGCGACAGCTATTGGACTCAACTTGGTGCTTTTTAACCCTAAGGTATAACCCGCCCAAATCAAGCTTGCCATCAACAGTAACCCCACACCATACAGAAGACTATTAGGTATTGACTGTGCACGCCCGCCAATCATAGTAGCGATACCAAAGAGAATAAGGATCAATGCGGCAAATTTCTTCAATGATATTCGCTGACGATAAAAAATAAAAGACAATATTGCGGCAAAGAAGACTGGCGTACCTGTCAAAATAGTACCAACATAAGCTGCTGGTACCGTACTTGCACCAAAAGCGGCTAATAAAAGAAAAGGCACGCCACCAAGTAAAACAAACATGATATCTGGCAGTCTGATATTTTTGACTTCATTCAAACTAGAGAGTACCCAAGGAGTCAACAAAACCAGCGGCACGCTAAAGCGAATGAGCATGACATCGGCAATAGTTAGCGACGATGCTCCAACCGCTCGTACAGTCAACGCAAATCCTGACCAAATCAATAATACAACGCTCATCGCCACATAGCCTTTGGTTAGTGGCGACATCATAAACAAAGGATTTTTGCGCGATGAGGGGTGGAATATCGTATTCATAGTCGTGTCTTATGCTGGTATACAAAGACCAATTATCGATTAAAATACGCGCTTTTATCTCTATTTATTCATTGAAATTTTGCAAATATTTGGTGGATAATGCCAATTAAATCAAAATTACTGGCTTAAAAAGCCAAAAGGTAAATTATGGACAAAATCGACCGCCATATCTTGGAAGTGCTCCAGAAAGAAGCACGCTTATCTACAGCCGAACTGTCCGAACGTATAGGGCTGTCGCCATCTCCTTGCGCAAGGCGCCTCAAACGTTTGGAAGATGAAGGTTATATAGAAAACTATCAAGCGAACGTAAACAAAGCCAAAGCGGGTATTGCGATGAGTTTCTTTGTGGAGGTCAGTCTCAACAGCCACCAAGAAGAATCTATCGCAGCCTTCGAACGCGCTCTGTCCAATATGGACGAGGTGATTAATGGACATGTGGTATCGGGTTCTTACGATTATTTGTTAGAAGTAGTCAGCCCTAATCTCGATGGTTATGAGCGGTTCACACGTAAACTACACAAGCTTGCTAGCGTAAAAGACATACATACTCATTTATCGGTGAGAAAGGTAATCAATAAGACAACTTTACCCATTTTTGTTTGAGACTCTTTTATACAGATTAGGAGAAAAATGTCTCGCTCGATAATTCGTGAGTAGCAAGCCCCATAGTGAGTTCATTTGAATTTGACAGAATATTGCTATTACAAAGAAGCGTCTGTTAATAAGACGTGGACGTTTAGACGAGATGTGGTAGCTCAGTAATATCATTTGGATTATTCGAAGCAAATCTCTAAAAGGGGTATACTGAAAGAACTAGCAGTTAGAATAAACCAATAACTATACAGGTACTTTATGACAATCTTGCCAGCAACTAATGTCGTTGATGCATATAAGCAATGTAATCCTGATTATGCTCTTCCTGCTGATGATAATCGCTACATAGATTTATCAGAGGTAAGAGGAGAGAATATAAAGATAATTAGTACAATTCGTCGTAGTATTGAGCGCTCAGACGATAATACTTGTACTTATCTGATCAGTGGTCACCGAGGTTCAGGTAAAACAACTGAGCTATTTAGGCTTAAGCAAAGATTAGAGCAAGACCATTATTTCTGTATTTATTTCGATGTAGGTGATGCTTTGGATTTGGCAGATATTAGCTATATCGATATCTTTCTGGCAATGGTCGATGGAACTAGTAAAGTTCTACAAGAAAGTAATATCGACATTGACAATGATACGATAACAGATATTCATAACTGGATCACTCAGGAGATATATACAGAATCAAATATTGAAAAGAAAGTAGATGGTAAGGCTAGTGCTGGTTTAGAGGCGAATATAGGTATACCCTCTATATTAAAGCTATTCGGTAGTTTAACCGGAGATATTAAACATAGTCAAAGCCAGCGTAGTACCATACGTGAAAAAATTGAAAAAAGGGCATCAGACTTTATTAGTAAAATAAATCAATTTTTGATTACCGTACGCAATGAAATTCAGAAGAAGGACTATAAAGACATAGTTATTATTGTCGACGGTCTCGAAAAAATGCACTATCGAACCTTTTCGTTAATGCATAATCAGTCAGATAGTCATACTCAGCTTTTTGTTCAACATGCTGAGCAATTGTTATCACTACAATCTCATGTGGTATACACCACTCCTATAAGCTTGTTCTTTATTAGTAATCTGCAAAACGACTATGAAAATGTTTACATTTTACCTATGGTAAGGCTAAATAATGCTGGTAAATCTACTCTCAAAAATTTGGTACAAAAACGTGTTGATATAGAAGCCGTATTTTCTTACCCTACGCTTGTTGATATACTAATTAAAAGCTCTGGTGGTGTAGTACGTGATTTGATGCGCCTTATTAGATTGTCTTGTGATACTGACGAAACTAAAGTATCTGCTAAAGAAGTAAAATATGCAGTCTCTAGATTGACTAGAGAATACGATAGATTGTTGAAACCAAGCGATATTCCCATTTTAGAAAGAGTCTATAGAACCGAGTTAGTTAATCCAGACGATGAGAGAACAAATCAATTACTGCTTAATCGAGTTATACTTGAATACGAGAACGGCAAACGTTCTGCCAAACTACATCCCGCTTGTTTAGAAATAGGATGGGTTATGGATGAAATAAATAATCTAACAGCGGCTAATGCTCAGAACTCTAATAGTTCTGGCACGACTTAGTAGCGAATCTTACTTATGGATATTTTAGAATTTTCAATAAATACTCCCATTACCGAAGAACAAATAGAAGTTCTTCAACGTATTAAACGCAATATTAAGCGTTCTGAAAACGAATATGCTTTGTATTTTGTCGAGTGTAATTTACCCAATTTGCGCAGGCAGTTGATTGGTGAGCTTGACAATACAAATAATCTAAACTTACTGACCCTTGATATTGCTAATTATCCGAAAAACGAAGGTCTACATATAGATGAATGGGTAAATAAACAGAAAAATAAGTATCAAAATGCAGAGTCTAAACAATCATTAGATGCCATCAATATAATTGGTCTTGAACAACTACTACCTACAGGCTCTGATGAACAAATTATCAAAACTGTAAGCGAGTTAAACTGGCGTAGGAGCTATTTTCAAGCGCTTAAGGTCCCTATTATATTTTGGTTACCAAGTTATGCATTAGCGCTACTCGCAAATCAAGCGAGTGATTTTTATGATTGGTACAGTGATATTTATCATTTTGATAGTAATTTAGATCAAAAAAAACTTGCTGCTTTTGATCAATACAGTTCATTGAAGCATCCAGACTCTCAAATCCTCTCTCAACATTATCAAACTTCTGTAGAAAAAGAAGCCCAACTAAAATCACTTAGAGCATTATTAGATGAAGCAACTACATTAAATGATCAAGCCTATGTAAGAACGTTAATGGCAGACTTATTTTTTTCTATAGGGAACTTAGATGAAGCGTTGATGCACTGGAAAGATGCTATGAAAATTGTTATACAAATAGATAACAAGGTAGCTGAACAGACTATCCTAAGTAATATTTCTCAAATTTATCAGGCTCAAGGCAATTATAATAAAGCTTTAGATTGCCTTATGAAAGCTCAAAGCTTGGGAGAAGAGTTGAACGGTGTAAGTGATAATGGAGCAATATCCAATAATATATCATTGGTTTATATAGCACGTGGTGATTACAAAAATGCCCTAAAGGAACTAGAAAATTCTTTAAAAATTGATGCTAAAGCTAATGATGATATAGCTCTGAGTACACGTTATATCAATACAGGAGGTATATATTATAAAATCGGAGAGTACGACAAAGCCTTAGATTATATGAACAGAGCTTTAAAACTTAGCCAAGACATAGGAAATAGAGTAGGTATAAGTCATTCTTACAACGGTATTGCTACTATTTATGGTGATAAAGGTTACAAAGACTTGGCACTCCAATACTTAAAAAAATCTTTAAAAATATGTGAAGAAGTAGGAAACAAAGTTCTTTTAAGTACCGTTCTATACAATATTTCAATTATCTATTGTGATCAGAGAAAATTTGATGCTTCTTTACAGTATCTTAATAGATCATTAGCTATCTCTAGAGAAATAGGTGATACAGAAAACGTAGCAGTTACTTTATCAACTATCGACTCAATTGAAAAATTGATAAATTGATTTTTTTGGTTATGTACATATCAAAACCCCCGATAGGCAATTGCCTATCGGGGGTTTTGATATGTACTAGGTTAAATAAGCGCTTTATGAGTTGACTAAAGCCGTACGACTAGGCAACCAAGTGAAGATTGTACTGATAGTACATCGAGCGAGGTTAACAACGTCGTACAAATTTAGTCGAGGCATATATTACATCATGCCGCCCATTCCACCCATACCGCCCATTCCAGCACCGCCGCCCATAGCAGCCATACCGTCATCACCTTGTGGTAAATCAGTGATCATAACTTCAGTCGTTAGCATTAGGCCTGCAACAGATGCAGCGTTTTCTAGTGCTGAACGAGCAACTTTAGCTGGATCAAGGATACCCATCTCTAGCATATCGCCATATTCGCCAGTCGCTGCGTTGTAACCGTAGTTACCACTGCCACTTTTCACTTCGTTGACCACAACTGAAGCTTCTTCGCCAGCGTTGGTTACGATTTGACGTAGTGGTGCTTCCATCGCGCGACGTAGGATATTCATACCAGCGTTCTGGTCATCGTTGTCACCGCGTAGTTCAGACAATGCATTCATCGCACGAACTAAGGCAACACCGCCGCCAGGTACAACGCCTTCTTCAACCGCTGCACGAGTCGCATGTAGCGCATCGTCAACACGGTCTTTCTTCTCTTTCATTTCAGTTTCAGTTGCTGCGCCGACTTTGATCACTGCTACGCCGCCTGCTAGTTTAGCAACACGCTCTTGTAGCTTTTCTTTGTCATAGTCAGAAGTAGACTCTTCAATTTGACGGTTGATAGACTCAACACGGTTTTCGATGTCAGCTTTGTTGCCAGCGCCATCAACGATAACGGTGTTTTCTTTACCGACAGTCACTTTCTTAGCAGTACCAAGTTGCTCTAGAGTAGCAGTCTCTAAGCTTAGGCCAATCTCTTCAGAGATTACAGTACCGCCAGTTAGCGTTGCGATGTCTTCTAGCATTGCTTTACGACGATCGCCGAAACCTGGTGCTTTAACGGCACAAGTTTTCAAGCCGCCACGCATGTTGTTTACAACTAGTGTTGCTAGTGCTTCGTTTTCTACATCTTCAGCGATGATTAGCAACGGCTTGCTCTGCTGCATTACTTGCTCAAGTAATGGCACGATCTCACGGATATTGCTGATTTTTTTGTCAACTAGCAATATATATGGGTTTTCAAATTCAGCAGTTAGGCTGTCTTGCTTGTTGGCAAAGTATGGGCTGATATAACCACGGTCAAACTGCATACCTTCTACAACTTCTAGGGTATCTTCGAAGCTTGAACCTTCTTCAACAGTGATAACGCCTTGCTTGCCTACTTTTTCCATCGCTTGCGAGATCAGCTCACCGATTTTGGTGTCTGAGTTTGCAGAGATAGAACCAACTTGAGCGATTGCTTTGTGATCGTCAGCTGGCGTTGATAGTTTATGGATTTCTTTAACCGCTTCACGTACCGCTTTGTCGATACCGCGCTTAAGATCCATTGGGTTCATGCCAGCAGCCACTGACTTCATGCCTTCTTGTAGGATTGACTGAGCCAATACAGTTGCAGTAGTTGTACCATCACCAGCAACATCGTTAGTGCGACTAGCCACTTCACGTACCAGCTGTGCACCCATGTTTTCAAATTTGTTTTCTAGCTCGATTTCTTTGGCAACTGAAACACCATCTTTAGTGATGGTAGGTGCGCCAAATGATTTGTCGATAACAACGTTACGACCTTTAGGGCCTAGTGTTACACGTACTGCGTTTGCTAGAACGTTTACGCCGTCCATCATTTGTTTACGGGCATCAATGCCGAATTTTACGTCTTTTGCCATGTTAAATTACTCCACTATTATAAGTATGAGAATACAATTGATTGATTTGATAGTTGCTTATCAAAAGCGATTATTAGAAACTGCTATCAAAATGTGCTGAGTATAAAATGATACTCAAAAGGACTAGCCTTCTAGCACACCCAATACATCAGACTCTTTCATAATCAATAGTTCTTCACCGTCAACCTTTACGGTTTGACCAGCATATTGACCGAACAAAACTTTGTCGCCAGCTTTTACATCTAACGCACGAGTTTCACCGTTGTCACGAACTTGACCATTACCAACTGCAAGCACTTCACCTTGTGAAGGTTTTTCTTGTGCTGAACCAGGAAGCAAGATACCACCAGCTGTCTTTGTTTCTTCTTCTATGCGGCGGACGACAATACGGTCATGTAAAGGACGAATGTTCATCGATATGACTCCAAAAGTTAGTTGATAAAATTAAGGGTTTATTTGAATTAATGGTCTCAATACCAGTATCTATAGGGAACACTGCCAAAAACAACGCTTTATAGATAAGCCTTGAGCTTGTAACAAAAAGTGGGGGCAAGGTGAGTTCGGTTCAAGTGTAAAGCCCAAAAATTTACAAGATTATTTTGCAAAAATTGATCAATCAACATCTCATACCGATGCTTTACGTTGAATAGAGTCAATATGCTAGTTAGACAAAGGACAAAAAGTAGGAATATTTAGAAATATTAGCGAGCTGAATTTATGTTTTGACCAATACCAAATCAACTATAGAAACATTTGCTACAAGCACTACACGAAGCGGTATGACATCACGCTTGAAAATGTAACAGCGTATGACCATTATAGGTCTGGTAAACATAATAAGAACGAACGATAAAAGTTGCTATATCGGCAATAAATTAATGAAGGGGTATCTATGAGTTTTTTATCAACGCACAAAGAGTCATCAAGCGACAATGTTAATACTGCTAATAACGCAAAACGCAGTCCATCTAAATTTTTATCTGCCTTAGTGACAGGCATCAGTATCTCTACCGTTGGAGCTTTGAGTATGACCGCACCTACCCTAGCTAGCGCAAAAACTGTTCAACCATCAACTGCCGATTATAGTTTTACCGTTGAGGACAAATACAAAGGCACAGCAACTCGTACGCTAAGCAAATCTGGGAATACGTGGAAATATAACGTTAAGGCTCGCGTCGCTGGTGTGGCGAGTGCCTCGCAAAACAGCACTTTTACGCTTAATGGCAACAATGTCAGTCCTACGCAGGCGAGCACCACTTACAAACTACTTGGCATGGGTCGCACGCATAAACTAGACTTCAACCCAAGCAGCAAAAAAGTCACTAGTAACTATAAGGGCAAGTCGACGACTATGAACATGTCGCAACAAGCCTTTGATGATTTGAGCCTTGAGGTACAGATTCGTCAGGATTTATTAAACGGTAAATTCTCTGGTAACTATTACATGGCGAAAAAAGACAAAATCGAGAAGACGCCATTTAAAAAATCAGGCAGCACTAAGATTACCGTACCAGCGGGTACCTTTGATACGGTACGTGTTGACCGCGTTCACGATGACGATAGCCGCTCTACCAGTTTTTGGTTAGCCCCAAGCTTGGACTATATGCCAGTTAAAGTTAGCCAAATTAACGATGGTAAGAAAATGGATTTAGAATTAACTAAGGTTAACTAATCTACTTGTCTTTAGAGTTATAAACGAAAAAGCGGCGCTCCAGATGGAGCGCCGCTTTTTTATGGTTTTAGATTGATAGGTATAATTTATTAGGCTTTAGATAAATTCAATTATTGACGAGGTTTCTTCACAACGTTGTTCATCGAAGGCAGGCGTTTAAGCAGAATAAATAGCCAAATATTGATAGCAAGCAATAGTAAGAAATCCGTTAAGTACACGGCGATTTCTGCCCAGCTACTGCCATATATACGAGTAAACAGCACCACGCCACTCGCGCCCAAATATACTAGGGTAAACATACTACTTATCAACAATGCATAAGGTGAACGACCACGCAATATCCATGGCGTCAAAATCAATGCTGGCACTAGCCATAACGCCTGCCAAGCAATACCGCCAACGATATCAGGGCTACTAGGATTAAAGATACTAATAAAGATAGGCAATCCGAGCAGTCTATAAACGAGCCAAATTAACCACGTAACCTTTAAGCGCTGTGCAATAGGTGCGATAGGCTTAACCGTTTTAAGAGGCTTTGTATTAGAGCGGGTTGTGGCCATTAGATATTTTGATTTCCTAAATGAATAATATACTGCTGAATATGAATAGTTAGTGCGTGCTTATAACCGAGTGATTATAGGCATTAAATCGTAGACTTGCAGACTTAGATGACTCTAGACAGCAGGTTTATAAAAGTTACTTATCGGCTCCAATTAGCCTGTGCTAATGCAGCTGCCGTAATCGCTAAACGACGACCTTGAGCAATACCTAAATCTCGCTCGTCAGCAGATATAGGCTGATCATGCGATGCACCGCTGACATGGCTGGCCCCATAAGGCGTGCCGCCGCGATGAGTACGGTTCAATGCTGGCTCTGCATAGGGCACACCTACGATGACCATACCGTGATGCATCAGCGGCAACATCATCGTCAACAACGTCGTTTCTTGGCCACCATGCATGGAACCTGTCGCCGTAAATACTGAGGCTGGTTTGTTTTGTAGATTCCCTGCCAGCCATAAGGTCACGGTATTATCCCAAAAATACTTCATGGGTGCGGCCATATTACCAAAGTGCGTTGGGCTACCAAGCGCTAGACCGCTACAGTCCTTGAGATCGTCCATCGTACAGTACAAGTCGCCTTCATCAGGTATCGCAGGCTTGCTTGACGTGGTTTCAGGTGCCACTGTCGGTACCGTACGGATACGCGCAGTCATGCCAGCATCTTCAATACCTTGAGCGATAGCATATGCTAATGTCTTAGTCGTACCGTAATTAGAATAATAAAGCACCAGAACATAAGGGTCGGTCTGACTCATTAGCAAAGCTTCCTTATAAAATCGTTAACATACTAGCCACCAAAAATGCGGCGAAATATATGACTAACTGGCATTGTAGAATATGTGCACATTATGCCCGAGTCATTCACTGTCATGCAAATAACCATGATTGATAACCTGACTTATATTGTATCTGATGCGCTACGTGGTGCATTTTGACACAATTAAACCGCAGATGATAACCGTTCATCTTTGTTACACTATTGTCACTCTTACTTTTGCTTAATGGTCGACATGGAAAAATTATCTCAAAAACTCCCGTTTTTACAGCAGCGCTGGTTTCAGTTTTTACGGTTTTTGACTCGGCATTTTTTTGAAGATAATTGCCAGCAAAAGGCAGCTTCACTGACGTACACCACTATGCTGTCGATCGTGCCTGTATTGACGGTATTACTGATGATTTTGTCATCCGTACCAGCACTCGCATCGGTTAGAGCGCAGATTTATGACGTCATTTATAGCAATCTATTGCCGCAATCGAGCATGCAAGTTAGTGAGTACATTAATAGCTTTGCCGAAAAGTCATCCAATCTAACCATTATTGGTGCCATGATTTTGTTCTTTACGACTATCATGACATTGACCACTATCGAGCGCGCGTTTAACCAAATCTGGCGAGTAGAAGATCGCTCGGGTGGCATCAAAAGCATGCTGCGTTATTGGACTATCGTTACCCTAGGACCGTTAGTATTGGGCACCGCTTTTATCGCTTCAAGTACTGTACAGAGTCTGAGCTTTCTTAATCGTCAAATTGCTGGCTACGGTATCGACTGGAGCTTTTGGGTACAAATGGCATCGATTGGTATTACGATGGCGGGCTTTATCGGTATGTACTGGTTTATTCCAAAGGCGCGCGTACCAGCAAAAAATGCAGCCATCGCTGGCGTGTTCGTGGCCATTGTCTTTGAATTAATGAAGCATCTGTTTGGTACAGTGATGGCTAACTTTACCAGCTACGAAGCGATTTACGGCGCTTTTGCCGCCTTGCCTATCTTTCTACTATGGATTTATCTGTCGTGGAATTTGATTTTATTAGGCGTTGAAATCAGCTATACCTTGACAATTTTTGAGACAGAAGAAGTCTACCCTCGTCACCCGTTACTCAGCTTGTTAGATATGTTGAATTTGGTCTATACCCACCACTTAAAAGGTGAAGCCGTTAGCGAGCAAGCACTGCGTAATGTCTTAGGTCGCAAAGAGCTGCCGAAATGGTATACCTATATCAACTACCTACAAGACAGCAATCTTATTACCATGACAGATGATGATGACTATGTACTCAAAAGAGATCTGAGTAGGATGACGTTATGGGACTTTTATCGTACCTTGCCCTATCCACTTCCTATCAAAGACGAGCTGGATGAGATGAAATTGGAAGGTCAAAAGCCTTGGCTAAGTTTATTGGTAAAACGTTTTGAGAATACTGAAGCGTATGCCAAACAGCAACTGCACCTGCCGCTAAATGCTATCTTTGCCAATAGCGAACCGCGTAAACAATCTAACAGTAAGCATATCGATGACCATAAATTATTTAGAAAAACCTCTGCCGCCACTGAAAATGTACAACGACATGATAATCTAGATAGACATGATGAGAGTGCTTACAACGGTAATAATCCAAATCTCGAAGCCTCACCGCACCTAGAGCCTATGGCTTACGACAAAGACAGTAATATTGAATATGACGATCACGACAATGAAGCCATCATACCTCTAGGGACTAGTGAGAGTCATACTGAGACAGATATGACCAGACGTACGCATAAAAACGCTATTATTACAGAAGCAGATAACCCTAAGGCTCATCACAGTGAATAAAAATGATGGAGACAGTGTCTGGACACGTACGATCAATGCAGGTCAAAACAGGCTTAAGCAGTTCACTAAGTTGTGGTCGATACAAACGCTGACTGACTTACCTGATCGCTTAAATAATTTGTGGCAATGGCTGATTGGCTCTTATTGGTTTATTCCAACTGCTTGCGTCATTGTCGGTATTTTACTTGCTCCTTTGCTAGTCGCGATTGATCAGCATTTTGATCGTGAAACGGTAAAAGAGATCTCCTTCGCCTTTACTGGTGATGACGAGGCTGCGCGCGCGATTATGACAGCCATCGCTGGTGCGGTATTGGGCGTGGCCGGTACGACATTTTCGATTACGATCGCCGTCCTGTCGATGGCATCCTCACAGTTTGGCCCAAGACTGCTACGTAACTTTTTGACTGATACCCCAAACCAGTTTGTCCTTGGCGCTTTTATCGGTACATTTAGCTATAGCTTACTGGTATTGAAGTCTATCCATAAGTCTGACGTAGCTTTTGGTGTACCGCAATTGGCAGTAACTTTTGCCATTATCATGGCGATTATCTGTGCGCTGCTTTTAGTTTATTTTGTGCAGCATATGGTGCATGCTATTCAAGCGTCACACGTCATTCAAAACGCTAGCAACGATGCAATTGCAAACATTTACTATTGGTATAACGATCGAT
This sequence comes from Psychrobacter sp. APC 3281, assembly GCF_030407815.1. Classification (GTDB taxonomy): domain Bacteria; phylum Pseudomonadota; class Gammaproteobacteria; order Pseudomonadales; family Moraxellaceae; genus Psychrobacter. Next base: position 115,909 of record NZ_JASDCS010000011.1, on the reverse strand, counting down.
GTGACATTCAACATCAACGCGATGCTGAGCACCATGATATCGAGCAGTTCCAAAACTGGCCTGCTATGCCTATTTATTCACCAAATTCAGGTTATCTACAGCAGATTTATCTTGAGTCATTGATTGCGCTGTCACAGGATTATGGTGGCGTGGTACAGATGCATGTCAACCTCGGTAATTACGTCACTGACAAAAACGTCATTGGTTACTTTTATCAGCGACCTGCCTCTCATCCGAATAATCGCCAAAGGACAGCAACACCGCATCTGGCAGTGATACCGCGAGCGCCTGATGGACTGTTTTGGCAACGTCTTGCAGGTTGCCTGCGACTTGAGCAACGATTGGCGCACTCTAACGATATCGCCTATAGCTTAGGTCAGATGACGGAAATTGCTGTACGCGCGTTATCCCCTGGTATCAATGATCCAAAGACTGCTGTCAATTGCGTTCAGTCTCTAACCAGCTGTCTGAGTATTATGATGCGTCGTCAGCCACCAAGCCCTTATCATTTTCATATACCGCAATCAGACACTAACGATAGCTCTGAAAATACTATCAAACAGAAGCGACTGGCCATATTGGCACTAGTCACTCATATCCCCAAAATTTCTGACTTTATCAATGTATCACTCGGTGAGATACGTCGTTATGCAGCTGCTGACCTAATGGTCTTAAAAGCATTATGTCAGGCAATGGTCAATTTGAACTATGCACGGGTAAACAGCGCACAGCAGCAAACGCTATTACATGAATTGCATCTGATTCAGCGCGCCGGAGAAGAGAACTTAAATTATCAAGAGTTGGTCGATGATTTGGTCGCTATGTGCGAACAAGCCAAGCAATTTATCCTTGATAATGATGCTCAGCACAAGCATTTTAATTACGTGAGTGAGTTTGAAGCGAATATTCGTCAAGCGTTACAGACACAGTCTAGTTAATGATATGACCAGTTAAGTGTTTAAATAGATGGCAATATTAGCCTTTATAAACACATTACTTATAATCACAATACCTATAGCTAGCAACACTTATAACGTCCCTATAAGCCCTGCGCTTTAGATACTTTTTATATTTATATGAGACCTACTTTTTATGGCATCTGCAACCAGCCTCACCATCCTAGAAATCAGCGCCATATTTTTGTCGATTACTGCTTCATTAACTTATATTAATCACCGCTTCATTGGTTTGCCGACCACTATCGGTGTCATGGTCATCTCTATCTTACTGTCAATTGGTGCGATATTTTTGGGCTTCTTAGGGTTTGATCAGCTGATCGATTACGAAGTCAGTTTATTGGAACAGCTTGATTTTACCGAAGTTCTCTTAGACGGTATGCTATCGATGTTGCTATTTGCAGGCGCGTTACACGTCAATATTGGCGACTTAAGACGTTACAAGTTACCTATCGGCATCCTTGCGGGACTTGGTACGATCATATCAGCGATGCTCATTGCGACCGCGATTTATTTTATGCTGCCGTTGTTTGGTTTCGGCCTGCCGTTTCTCTGGTGCCTGTTGTTTGGGGCGCTTATCTCCCCTACCGATCCTATCGCCGTCATGGGTATCCTCTCATCAGCAGGTGCTCCAAAGAGCATCGAGACCGTCATCGCTGGCGAGTCATTGTTCAATGATGGTATCGGCGTGGTTATTTTTGTCTTACTGCTGGGGATTTTATCTAGCGGTGATATTCCTACTGCCAACTACGTCGCACATACATTAGCGGTTGAAGCTGGTGGCGGCGTTGTATTCGGACTGGTACTTGGTGCGATTTTGTATTACTTGCTCAAGAGCATTGATAGCTATCAAGAAGAAGTGCTATTAACATTAGCAGGCGTCATCGGTGGCTACGCGTTGGCCAGCCATTGGCATTTATCAGGGCCACTCGCCATGGTCATGATGGGTCTGATGGTCGGTAACCGTGGTCGCGAGCTAGCAATGAGTGATAAGACACGGCACTATATTGATTTGTTTTGGGAATTGATTGATGAGATTTTAAACGCCATTTTGTTTGTGCTCATCGGTCTAGAAGTGGTCATGATTGCTTATTCAGGCAATTTATTTATAGCGAGTGGTTTGACGATTTTGATTGCGCTCGTTGCCAGATTTATCGTGGTAGGCATGACGACCAAGACCTTTCATCGTCAGCTTGATTTGCCTACGGGCGCATGGAAAGTTCTGACGTGGGGCGGCTTACGCGGTGGTATCTCAGTCGCGCTAGTATTACAGCTACCAATCGGGGCTGAACGAGAGATTTTATTGGCACTCACTTATGCGGTGGTGATTTTCTCTATCTTGGTACAAGGTCTGAGCGTTGGAAAAGTCGCTAAAAGCATTCGTACGGATGAAAAACCAGTAGACGTATAAGCTAAAAATATAACAGGCACAAAAAATCCAGCATAAGACAAGTATCTTATGCTGGATTTTTTGACTTAAACTTAAACGTTATATCAAGCCCTTTCGTTTCATATTGCGATAAACCACAATAATAATGAGCAGATTAGAAACCAATATTCCAAGCTTAAACCAGTCAAACGGGCTAACGATCAGATAGTAGATTTCTATAGGAATAAATACCCCGTAGCCTAATACCCCAAACCAATACGCCCATGTTTTGTCATGCCATAAGCCATAGGCTTCGAGGAAGCGCAAACTGGCGTAAGCAAATATCAATAATAAAAACATCGGCCAGTTTTTACTTGCTTGCTGAGCAATACGTACGGCACTATCGATTTGCGGGGCAAGCATATGCCCGAAGCTGCGCTGCCAAGTAACCGTTGCGGTCGTTAGCCAATGCTCAAGATTGGTATGCCACCACCATAATGCCCCTGCTCCTAGTAACGCACCAACACCTTTGACTACCTCATAAATGGCCACCGCTTTAATAGACTCACTCGCCGTACTGCGCGATTTTTCTTGCTGACCATTCATAGCAACCCCTTTATCCTTCGAGGATGGCGGCAGACGGTCATCCTGTCGGGGCAAATTAGCCAAAGAATGTCTCCACAACACGTCCTTGCAACTGCTGATTGAAAAACGGCGTGTTTTTACCACTTGATAGCATCGATTGCGCGGTTACTTGCCACTCAAGGTTAGGATCGACCAATACTGCACCGCCGATAGCTTCATACTGCTCACTAATACCTGCGATTTTTGCAGGATTCAGGCAGATTTTATCTACCAGTTGCGAGAGTGTTAAGACATCGTCATTTACCAGCTGACAAGCCAACGCCATAAACGTATCGAAGTTTGAGATACCTGGCGTACTTTCAGCAAATGGTGCTTTTTTGGCGGTACTGTTCAATGGCTCGTGATGACTACAGATAGCATCGATAGTGCCATCCTTTAATCCACGGCGGATTGCCTGTTGGTCAGTATTGCTACGTAGCGGTGGCAACACATATGCCTGAGCATTAAAGCCTTCAAGATTGTCATCAGTTAAATACAGCTGATGCATCGCAACATCACACGTAACCGGCAGACCTTTGTCTTTTGCCCAGCGCATGAGCTCAATGGAAGACTTACATGATAACTGGCTAAAATGAGCAGCGATTCCAGTCTCTTCCACCATCAATAGCTGCGTAGACAGTGCAACAGTTTCTGCAATCCAAGGAATCCCTTGCAGACCATGATAAGAAGCAATATAGCCCTCATGTGCCACGCCATCTCCAGACAGACTTGGCTCATCAGGATAAAAGAATACTTTCATACCAAAAGTCGCCGCGTATTCTAATGTACGTAGCAATACTAAATCATTGCGAAAAGGTCTACGCGCATTGGATACTGCGATACAGCCGCCCTTTTTAAGCCCTGCGATGTTAGAGGGTCGTTCGCCCTCTAACCCTGTGGTCAATGCACCCAAAATATGCAAGTAAATCCCGCCATCACTTAAGGCGCGCTCACGCAAGCCCTTTAAAAGTGAACCATTTTCTAAAATAGGATTGGTATCAGGAGGTGTGACTACATGCAAAAATCCATTACCACGAGCTGCGCTGCCTTCTGATTTTAGCGTGCCGTGTTGCTGCTGGCCTGGCTCACGCAAGCGCGCGCATAGATCTACTAGTGGTGGCAATAACCACATCTCACGGTCAGAATCGAGTGTAGACAGTTTTTCTGTTGCAGTTTGTGGCAATGCATCTTTAAATGCTTTTGGTAAATGGTCAAGAATGGGTGCATCCGTATTAAGCATGGTAGACATAACGTTATTACCGTATCAATAAAATGAAATAAATGAGAATAAGTCGCGCGGCAGGCTGTTTACTTGCCAGCCGCTTGATGAGCACGTTGACCTTCCATCGCAAGCGACAAGACCGCCATGCGAATGGCAATACCGTTATTTACCTGCTTTAAGATAACGGATTGTGCGCCATCAGCCACACTAGAGGCAATCTCAACACCGCGGTTCATCGGCCCTGGATGCATAACTAGCGCATCAGGTTTGGCAAGCGCTACTCGCTCCGGCGTGATCCCATAATGCTTATAGTATTCACTCGATGATGCTAAGAGCGGCGAACCGATACGCTCATTTTGTATTCTTAATCCCATGATCACATCACAATCAGTGACACACTCATCCATGTTTTCATATACTTGCACGCCAAAACGTTCGATACCTTTAGGCAGTAGAGTACGCGGCGCACACACACGGATGTCTGTCACACCTAGTGTTTGCAGTGCACTGATATCAGAGCGTGCCACGCGTGAATGCTTAATATCACCAACGATCGCGATAGACAGCTCTTCGAATGGACGCGGTGCCTCACGATGAATAGTCAACATGTCGAGCATTCCTTGAGTAGGATGCGCATGCCAGCCATCACCACCATTAATGATAGCAATATCAGGCGTCACCTCTGTCGCCATAAAATGCGCGGCACCTGATGCTGAATGGCGTACTACAAAAATATCTGCCGTCATCGCCTGTAGATTCCACAGCGTATCGCGCAGACTCTCGCCTTTTTTGGTACTAGAACGTTCGATATCGATATTGAGTACATTAGCACCCAAGCGTTTTTCTGCCACCTCGAATGTCGTCCGGGTACGAGTCGATGGTTCGAAGAACAAATTCATGACCGTATAGCCGTCTAACTCAGGACGATTGATTAGCTGTCCGTTTTCATCAAAGAAAGTCTCTGCTTTTGCGATAATAGCTTTGAGCTGTGCTTTATTAAGACCTTCAACACCTAAGAAATGCCTGATACTGCCATCGGTGTTGAGCTGCGGACGACTTAGTGAGGTATTGAGCCTTTGATGAATCGTATTGGGATCAAATTTTGCATAATCAGTCGGTGAGACTGGTTGTGTAGCGCTACTATCGATAGAATTTGACATAATGGCGAGTCTTTATTGTGGGTTTATATGAGTCTATAGTAATCACTTATTCATCTTTGTTCGATCATTTATCACTGATAGGTATATATACAAAGGACATTTTGACGCTTATTTGCTACAATTTACCGTAATCAAATTCGACCAAAAAATAGCCTCAGCAGACAATCAGAAAGCGTGAGTAGACATGCTGTATTCTCATAGAGAATAATTCTGACAAAACTATAAATGAATAACAATAGATATAGTGTAGCCGATTTTGTGGTCGGGACAAAGATGCCGTATTAGCTATTTAAGAATTTACCTATTTCAGGTGTGCTAAATGCCACCTACTTCTTTACTTTGACACCTATCCGTTCTTTTACTTTCCATACCATTTATTAGGAAGCCTTATGACGACCTTAGCAGACTATCTAAACCAACATGCTACTAGCCCTGCACTTAACGACGTGATTACCACTGTCACTGATGTCGGTAAGACGATTTCACAACTGCTCAGAAAAGGCGCTTTAGCAGACATTTTGGGCGAAGCTGGTAATCAAAACGTTCAAGGCGAAGATCAGAAAAAGCTAGACGTACTAGCAAATGACTTACTGCTAGATGCATTGGCAAAAAATGCACATTGTGCTGGTGTTGCGTCAGAAGAGCTCGATGACGCGACCCCTGCTAATGACGATGGTAGCCTATTGGTACTATTTGACCCATTAGATGGCTCATCAAATATCGACATCAATATGGCAGTAGGTACGATTTTTTCTATCTTACCGTATGATCGCCAAGGTCAAACCAGTGAAAATAGCGACTATTTGCAAGCAGGTAACAGACAGCTAGCAGCCGGTTATCTGCTATATGGCACCTCTACTGTACTAGCGCTAACCATCGCTGATAAAGTCGTGATGTTTAGCCTAGATCCAGAGACTTCTGACTATGTGCTGATAGAAGACAATGTTCAAATTGATGCCGATACAAGCGAATATGCTATTAATGCCTCAAATTATCGCTACTGGCGCGTACCGATGCAGCAGTACATTGATGAGTTAATCGCTGGCGAGACAGGCGTACGTGGACGCGATTTTAATACGCGTTGGGTAGCCGCCATGGTTGGTGACGTCCATCGCATCTTATGCCGCGGTGGTCTGTTCACTTATCCGTTTGATACCAAATATGCTCATAAAGCGGGTAAACTACGCTTAATGTATGAAGCCAATCCGATGAGCCTATTGATTGAACGCGCGGGTGGCGGTGCGACAGACGCTGTCAATCGTATCTTAGATATCGAACCGACTGATATCCATCAGCGTGTACCAGTGGTACTCGGTAGCAAAAACGAAGTCAATTACGTGAAAGACTTACACGTCAATTATTCTGAAAAATAATTGATTGACGCACCTGTTAAGAGTAGCCAACGTAATGCTAAATCAATAATAGGCGTTATGCTGGTTATCTAAACAACTCCTTTACTCTTCTCTAAGCGATCCACTATGGTATTAAATCCCACCGAGCTGATTACCTCAGATAAGAACACAACAGTGAAGCTTGTGAAAGCACTGTTGTCCCAAGCACGCCAGCGTAAAAAGAACGGTCAGACAGTCATAGAAGGCGTCCATTTGATAGATGCTGCGCTGCGTAGTGACTATCCTTTCGTCCAGATACTACTGTCTGAGTCAGCGCGTAGCCACCCTGAAGTTCAGCAGGTATTGACTCGCCTGCCCACTTATACGCCTATTCTTACTTTGCCAGACTCACTTTATGAGAGTATTCGTAGCTTGGGTACTGGCATTGATATCATGGCGATAATCAAAGTACCAACGCCTAGCCTATCGATGATCGATGAGGACTGCTTAATCTTGAACGACGTGCAGGATAGCGGGAATGTTGGTACGCTGCTACGTACAGCAGCAGCCGTCGGTATCCGCAATATTCTATGTACCAGTGCGACCGCTCAAGCTTGGTCTCCCAAGACGCTACGAGCAGGTATGGGTGCACAGTTTGCCCTGACTATCTATGAGGGCTTGAGTACGCAAGATATTTTAGATCACGTACAAGTGCCGCTTTTGGCGACTAGCTCACATACAGATACTATCATTTACGAGCACGATTTATCTGCGCCTGTGGCTTGGATTATGGGTCATGAAGGCCAAGGCGTTAGCGACGATTTAATGCAATGTGCTACGCCTATCGCTTTACCACAGCCAAATGGTCAAGAGAGCTTAAATGTAGCGATTGCAGGGTCTTTATGTCTTTACGAAACCTTACGCCAAAGACAATACTCTTAGCGTCCATTTATAACTGCTATTAAAATCCTACCTATCAAGCATAAAAAAACCCACTATCAATTGATAGTGGGTTTTTTATTATCTGTCTACTACTGATATAGTCAAAGAAGTCTAAAACGAATACAAGGCAGCCGACTGCAGACTGTACAAGTAGTACATCTAAGGAGGTTAACGCCGTAGCCGTTTAGTAGTTCTGTGACTATATATTAAACCTTGCTGGTTAGCTCAGGTAGTGCTTCGAATAGATCAGCTTCTAAGAAGTAATCAGCAACGCTAGCGATAGGTGCTTCTGGGTCATTGTTGATAGCAACGATGACTTTAGAATCTTTCATACCAGCCAAATGCTGAATCGCGCCTGAGATGCCAGCTGCGATATATAGCTGCGGTGCAACGATTTTACCCGTTTGACCGACCTGCATATCGTTTGGTACATATCCTGCGTCAACAGCAGCACGTGATGCACCAACAGCAGCGCCTAGCTTGTCAGCCAATGGCTCAATGTACTTGGTGAAGTTTTCACCGTTTGCCAAGGCACGACCACCAGAAACAACAATACCAGCTGACGTCAATTCTGGACGATCAGACTTAGCCATTTCTTCGTTAACGAAGCTAGCTTTACCAGTTTCTTGTACATTGTCGATAGTTTCAACAGTAGCTGAACCACCTTCGCTTGCCACTGGGTCAAACGCAGTGGTACGTACGGTTAGTACCACTTTGTCTTCTGTGGTTTTTACTGTCGCTGTCGCATTACCTGCATAGATAGGACGCTCAAACGTTTGCGCATCTACTACACCTGAGATTTCAGACAGCATGCTGACGTCAAGTAACGCAGCAACGCGTGGCATAAAGTTTTTGCCAGTCGTGGTCGCAGCCGCTAGGATATGGCTGTAATCACCAGCGATATCAGCAACCAATAGCGCCACGTTACCTGCCAATTGATGCTCATAAGCAGCATTGTCAGCCAATAGTACTTTAGTCACACCTTCTGCTTTTGCCGCTTCATCCGCAACAGCTTGGCTACCACTACCAGCAACCAATACATGGATATCATCACCCATTTGTTTAGCAGCAGCGATGGTGTTTAAAGTTGCCTTTTTTAGACTGGCATTGTCATGTTCTGCATATACCAAAATTGCCATGGTTTTAGTCCTTTATATATTCGTATTATCTATTCATGCGGTTGTTTGTGTACAAAGCTATTTGAGCAACTATCATTTAATATAAGATAAAGCAGTCAAATTTACAGCCTTGTACAGGATATGCCGTAGCGAAGTATCCAATCATTAAAACATTAAATGACTTTTGCTTCGTTTCTTAGCTTATCGACCAACTCATCAACTGACCCTACTGTAATACCAGCTTTACGGTCAGCAGGTGGCACGACTTTAATAATTTCTTGCTTAGATGTCATATCAACACCGAAATCTGCTGGCGTTTTCTCATCAAGTGGCTTTTTCTTCGCTTTCATGATGTTAGGCAATTTAGCATAACGTGGCTCATTCAAACGTAGATCAGTCGTGATAACCGCTGGTAAATCAAGAGCAACAGTTTGTAGGCCGCCATCGATTTCACGCGTTACGTTTACTTTGTCGCCTTCAACTTTCACTTCTGATGCAAACGTACCCTGACCGATACCCATCAATGCCGCTAGCATCTGACCAGTTTGGTTGTTGTCATCATCAATCGCTTGCTTACCTAATAAGATAATATCAGTGCTTTCAGCTTCGGCGATACTTTTTAGAATCTTAGCAACTTGTAGTGGATATGGTTTTTCGTCACTTACTACTAATACACCACGGTCAGCACCTAGCGCTAGGGCTGCACGAATCTGCTCTTGTGACTCTTTTGGACCGATTGAAGCAACAATGATCTCATCAATGACGCCAGCTTCTTTTAGACGAACCGCTTCTTCTACTGCGATTTCATCAAAAGGGTTGATTGACATTTTAGTGTTTGATAAGTCAACGCCAGAGTTGTCGGCTTTTACACGAACTTTTACGTTATAATCAATGACACGCTTGACCGCTACTAATGCTTTCATACGTTCCTCGTTTATTAATGTTATGAGTTAAAAATTGTCAGTTAAGAACCAAAGGTTCGTTGTGGTTCAAATTGTCGTTCAAAATACTGCTCAAGGTTATTACTACATCAACAGAATATAGTTAACTAAGAAAGATGAGCCAATATCTAAGAGCATATTAGCATTGTATCTCTTACTAATGAAATCTGCTAAAGCTAAGCCAACCGTTATTATCAGACCTATGTATCTTGCGTCAGCAGGCAGATAAGGTCAAGACAACGCCGTGAATAATGCGTCATAAATTTGTCAACACTCTATAATAAATAGTCTATAAGCACATCGTTTCACGATTTTTATTGTTCAGTAGCTTAAAATACTCGTACCTTTATAGCATTCTAAGCCTTAGCTTTACTTAATATTTTGTTATTATTTATCTCTTCAAAGTTAACGGATGAGAATAGTTAGGCAAGCTAGACCTGCGACTTACCATTCTTACTAGCACCAAGCAATAATTCACTATCACGTATATCATCAAATAAAGACCAATCAGGTTCAACGTTATTATTCTTAATGACACTCATATCACCTGTCGTCTCCATAATCACTGCAAACACTTCTGTTTTCGCTTTGATACCATTTTTACGTAGCACTTCCTGCACATCGCTAGTACTAAGATTGGCTTCTTTTAAGTTGTCTTGTAGATACTCACCATGAGCCATTAGGATAATAGCTTGATTATCTATCAAAGCTTTTAGCGGTTTTATTTTGCGCCTGATAACTGAAATAACGCCCTGAATCAAGAATAATACTGCAACAGCAAATAACCCTTGAAGTAGAGAAGGCTCATCTGACAATACCGTCGACGCCAATATACTACCAATACCAACCGTCATCGCAAAATCATGGCTTGATAGCTTGGAAAAACTGCGTAAACCCATCAATCGAGTAAACAACATCAGCCCTACATAAAAGCCTATAGCGGATAAAGAAATCCCGAGCACCTGTTGCCAGTCAATTGAAAGCCAATTTTCCCACTTCATAATACAACCTTATCTATTACATCTTTATTAAATCATTGTTCATTATTACCTGATGATGTTGATCGTCAAAATCAATAGCACTTTATCTAAAGAACACTTTGTCATACCAAAAAAGTCCCATAAAAAAAGCAACCTGATAAGAGGTTGCTTCTTTTTAAAGTCGATACAGTATTTTTATTGTTTTAACAAACAAAGTAATCAATGCATATTGATAATCTTATTGTCATTAAGTTTACTGACAAGCAGTTAACCTAATAAATGAGATTAGATAGCTTCGATTTGCTCAGCTTGTGGGCCTTTTTTGCCATCACCTAAGATGAAAGACACTTTTTGGCCTTCGGCTAGAGTTTTGAAACCGTTACCTTGGATAGCGCTGTAGTGAGCGAATACGTCTTGTCCGCCATTGTCTTGAGCGATAAAACCAAAACCTTTAGCTTCATTAAACCACTTTACAGTGCCTTCAACTTTATCTGACATAAATTTTCCTGACTCTTTAACTGTTGGCGAGACTTGTGTCATCACCGATTAATTGATATATACCCTAATATTTTCTGCTAAATGCGGCGGCCAAAAATGCTAAATGTTCTTAAAGAAAATTTGAATTTTTTGCCTCAAATATTTTGAGTACCGTCTGATTATAACAGTTTTCCATGGTAGGAACAGTCTAAATTGCTGATTTTTGTAAATAAATACTAACTATTGTTGCAAGCTAACATCGATAGTAATCAGTTCCATATCTAATTGATATAAAATATTTTTTATTTATAGATGTACTACAACTTCATCAATAAACTACTAATTAAATAAGTCAATATAGATGATAGTAGGTCGGAATATTAGTTATTGCAATGGTGATGTTGGTAGCCATGCTGAACTCAATACAAGCAAACATAACGCAAAAAACACCAATGAAAATGACTGACTATAGGCAATATACTTGGCTGGAATGACCAAGTCTTTAGGAGAGTCAGGGATGCCTTTGCGCTTCAGCAGCTTGGTACCATATATCCAACCAAAGGTCGTGTATATGCCATATGCTGCAGGCACTGCGATAGCTAATGGGGTCAAATCAATAACGTATAAAATCACTACCGATATAAAGAACCATAGAGTATCTAACAATGAACTGACTTTAAAGAATTTAGATTGAGGCAGTTTACCATCGGTCTGTTTGAGCATCTCCCCTTCTATCCAAATTAAAACTGCTACCACAGCGCTAAGAGTAATATATACGAATTGCGGCGTTAGCCAGTCTGAATAAGATATTTGCACAGCATACAACCTATTATCTATAGAAAGTGAGAATGAAGCATCCGTCCGCTTCAATTACTTAGAAACGAATGAGAACAATGATGAATATTGATCGCAAAGGCGCTTTAGCCAATGTTAAGGTGCATGCTTATATTGGGCAGCAATTAATGGTTTTCAACCGATAACCCTGATTCAAATCAAAGCGGAAAACATCTATCAAATACTTTGCATAAAAAAACCCATGCTATCAAGTGATAACACGGGCTACTTCATCTAAATTAGATTATTATCTGATTTAGACTTTTATCTGTATAAAACTTAGTTTTTGTCTTTATCGATGATTTTGTTGCCGCCGATCCATGGCATCATGCCACGTAGCTTAGCACCAGTGATTTCGATTTGATGATCAGCATTGTTACGACGACGCGCAGTCATTGATGGATAGTTGGTTGCGCCTTCAGAGATGAACATCTTCGCGTATTCACCAGACTGGATGCGCTTTAATGCATTACGCATGGCTTCACGTGACTGCTCATTGATAACCTCAGGGCCAGTAACATATTCGCCGTATTCAGCGTTGTTACTAATTGAGTAGTTCATGTCAGCGATGCCACCTTCATACATCAAGTCAACGATAAGCTTTAGCTCATGTAGACATTCGAAATAAGCCATTTCTGGTGCATAGCCTGCTTCTGTTAGTGTCTCAAAGCCCATTTTAACTAGCTCTACTGCGCCACCACAAAGTACGGCTTGCTCACCGAATAGATCCGTTTCAGTCTCATCTTTGAACGTTGTTTCGATGATGCCTGAACGACCACCACCAACACCAGCAGCATATGATAATGCTAACTGTTTGGCTTGACCAGAAGCGTCTTGATAGATAGCGATAAGATCAGGGATACCGCCGCCTTTAGCGAACTCTGAACGTACAGTATGACCTGGTGCTTTTGGTGCAACCATGATGACATCAAGATCGCCACGTGGTACAACTTGGTTGTAATGAATCGCGAAACCATGAGCAAAAGCTAGCGTAGCGCCTTCTTTGATATTTGGCTCGATCACATCATTATAAAGCTCTTTTTGGAACTCATCAGGCGTCAAAATCATGATAACGTCAGCAGCTTTTACCGCATCTTCTACTTCAGCGACTTTTAGACCAGCATTTGCAGCTTTTTTCCATGAGCTTGAGTTTGCACGTAGACCAACAGTTACATCGACGTCTGAATCTTGTAGGTTAAGCGCGTGTGCATGGCCTTGTGAACCGTAACCGATAATGGCAACTTTTTTACCTTGGATAATAGATAGGTCACAATCTTTGTCATAATAAACGTTCATAAATAGAGTCCTTGTTCTCAATCATGGCTTGCCATGGATAGTAAACGCTTATGCTGTAGTCAATATAATAACTAAGATAAGCGCTTTGTTGATTATATAAATAACTATTGGTTTACACTGGTTTTGATAAATAATTAAATGCTTAGGGTTTTTTCACCGCGGGCAATACCAATCACACCTGAGCGAACCACTTCCATAATGCGCTCACGGCCAATCACATCGATAAAACCATCAAGTTTGGCTTTGTCACCCACGATTTGAATCGTATATAAGTTCGAATTTACATCGACGATTTGTGCGCGGAAAATATCTGCACTACGTTTGATCTCTTCACGAACACCGCCTGTTGCACGGACTTTAATGAGCATCAATTCACGCTCAACGTGTACGTTCTCCGTCAGGTTAAGTACTTTAACCACTTCAATCAATTTATGCAATTGTTTGGTGATCTGCTCAATTCTTTCAGGTGATGTAATGGTCGTAACCGTTAGACGTGAGATACTCGGGTCATCAGTAGGCGCGACGTTCAAAGTTTCGATATTGTAGCCACGTTGTGAGAACAAGCCGACTAACCGCGACAACGAACCCGCTTCGTTTTCCATCAATACCGAAATCAGATGTTGTTGTTGCATTAGGTACGCTCCCCTTTTGTTAACCACATATCACGCATGGCCTGTCCAGCGATTTGCATTGGATATACATGCTCATTACGATCGACGTAAACATCGATAAATACCAGTTTGTCTTTCATAGCCATTGCTTCAGCCAATTGTGCTTCCATAGTCGCAGGATCAGTAATTTTGATACCGACATGACCATAGCTTTCAGCCAATTTGACAAAATCTGGTAAGGAATTCATATAAGACTGGGCATGACGACCTTCATACAGCATATCTTGCCACTGCTTCACCATACCTAGCTGCGCATTGTTAATGTTCAGAATTTTAACTGGTAAGTTATATTGCAAGCAGGTCGATAGCTCTTGGATATTCATCTGAATAGAGCCTTCGCCAGTAATACAAACCACATCACGCTCAGGGTTGGCAAGTTTGGCAGCCATTGCATACGGCAGACCAACACCCATGGTACCAAGACCACCTGAATTCAGCCATTGACGTGGCTCATTGTAAGTATAGTAAAGTGCCGCAAACATCTGATGCTGACCGACGTCACTTGTGATAATAGCGTTACTGTTAGTCACTTTATCTAGAGCTTGTACGACACTTTGTGGCTTAATACCATTATCTGTGCTGGTGTCATAACGTAAGCCATGACGCTTACGCCACTCATTAATTTGTGACCACCAATCGAGCAATGCGTGCTGCTCTAACTGCTTGTCTTGACCAACAATCTCTAGCATGTCCGTTAAGACCGACTTCACATCACCTACGATAGGAATGTGCGCAAGAATCGTTTTTGAAATTGACGCAGGATCGATATCGATATGAATGATGGTTGCGTTAGGGCAGAATTTTTTAACGTTATTGGTCACACGATCATCAAAACGCGCGCCGACAGCTAAAATCACATCAGCGTGATGCATGCTCATATTGGCTTCGTAAGTACCGTGCATGCCAAGCATACCTAAGAACTGACGATCAGAGCCAGGGAACGTACCAAGACCCATCAAGGTATTGGTCACTGGTAAATTCAGACGATGTGCAAGATCGGTTAATTCTTCGTGCGCATTGCTCCAAATCACACCGCCACCTGCATATACAACAGGACGCTGCGCTGCTAATAGCGCTTCAATGGCTTTTTTGATTTGACCACTATGACCTTTGAGTGAAGGCTGATACGAGCGTATAAATACTTCTTCTGGATATTCGTAAGCGAACTTTTCGCTAGGCGCAGTCATGTCTTTTGGCACATCAATGACAACAGGGCCTGGGCGACCAGTCTGGGCAATATAAAATGCCTTTTTTACAATCATTGGAATTTCGCTAGCATGGCGTACTTGAAAGCTATGCTTAACGATAGGACGTGATACACCTACCATATCTGTTTCTTGGAAAGCATCTTCACCGATTAGGCTGCTTGGTACCTGACCTGCGATTACAACCATTGGTACAGAATCCATAAAGGCAGTAGCAATAGCTGTCACGGTATTGGTCGCACCAGGGCCTGATGTGGCCAACACGACACCAGTATTACCAGTCACTCGCGAATAAGCATCGGCCATGTGGCCCGCTGCTTGCTCATGACGTACTAAGATGTGCTCAATATTTTCTTGCTGAAACAGCGCATCATAAATGTGTAAGACCGCGCCACCTGGATAGCCAAAGATGTATTCGACACCTTCGTCAGTCAGTGCTTGCACCAGCATTTCAGCGCCCGATAGCATCACAGGCTGTGCACTACCTTCTGCAAGACGTTGTTGCTTTTGTTCAAAATTTTTGGCGGCATTACCCGTCTGGGTATGTCCCGTCATGTTCGGACTTTGCGTGGTTTGCGTCACTGTCATCACCTTTTTTTGCGGCGAGAATTTGCGGGATTCTATGAGTAAAAATAATTACTTACCGTCATTATTTCTACTTACTGAATGATCGCTAATTCTTGTCCATATCAAGAATATCTGCCCAATAGGTTTAATTAAAACTGTCTCATAGGACAATACTAATCAAACATAGCAGTGTATTTTAGGTCAGCTTTGTGATGGATGTTTATCGATATACAGTGACAAGATGCGAGTGCATCTATAAAAGAAGGCGCTTATTATTGAGGTTCGATACTAGCAAGTACCTATTGTGACTTTATTTGTGTGACTTTATTTGTACAGATGCATCGATATACACAAGCAAAAAAACTTCATAGCCAATGCTAAATTATAAGATGTTTAGAACTTACAATAGGCTTTGGGGAAATCTCTTAACAGCATACTATATCGCGTTTGATACAACTGCTAAAAACACATTTAGCACATTTCAAATAATAAGTTTATCTTAGTCATTGTAGACAGATAAGTCCGGAGACAATGTATCGCTATCAACAGTGGTCGTTATGCCACTATACTTGCTATATCATTATCACAAAGGAAATAAAACTGCGTAAGCTACCGATAAGTAACTCGTCGTTTTCTTTCTCAAGTGCCACGGCAACATCGTAAAAGCCGCTCACTGACCAATCAACTGCTATTATATTCGATGGTTTACGAGTTATTGTCAAGAAAAACTTCTAAAGCCTATCCCAAACTAATAGTTATTAAATAATACACATTGATAAGTATTATTTGCTAGAATCGATAGTCGATACATTATTACTACCAATAAAACGTTCAAGTGTTATATTTACACCCATATACATTTGATTTTTATTAAATAAGAGGATTGCTACTATGGCATATGCGTCTAAGATATATACCGCTGCCAAACTGTTGATGAGTACCGCGTGTATGCTAATGCTGTCCATGAATGCCAGTCAAGCCATTCAAGTTTATAAATCTATTGGTGCACATGGTGAAGTAAAATATAGCCAACATGCGCCCCAAGTCGGTAAAAATATTGAACTGATTGAGTTTCGTAGTGACGGTAGACAGAACAACGCAGGACAAATGGCAGGGAAAACAGATCCTAACCAAAGCAGCAATGCTCAAACGGCAGAAGAACAACGAGTAGCAGCACTTGAAGCACGTATTAAAGAACAAGAAGCTCAGGCTAATGCTCAGCGCTGCCAATCATTACGTAATAACTTGACCAACCTAAATGTAGGCGGCCGTATCTATGAGATGGATGCTAACGGTAAACGTCAGTATCTAGATGGTCGTGAGATTGAGCTTAAGCGCGAGCGCGTTCAGCAAGCGATTACTCAGTATTGCTCCAACCCTTCTACCTAGTCAGACCTACTGAAAGCAAATATCAAATTATCATAAGCTGCATTACGTGACGAATGGCTGCTGGCATATCTTGAGCTTGTAGCCCTCGTTGCCCTACTAGCAATGTATTGGTGTTGCTATTCGCTTGATTGACTAATACATCTCCTGCAAACCCATGTATAAGAACCGCTTGATGTAAGCTACGTGCCTCTGCTGATAAGTCTTGCTGTGACAATAGTCCCGCGGTCACCCCAGATAGCACATCACCCATGCCAGCGGTTGCCATGCCAGCATTACCCACATCACAGACGTATACGTTTTCTCCTCCCTCTTCTTGTTCTAACACTAAAGATCCTGCCCCTTTTAATACCCAATTACCACCATATGTTGCAGCGCACTGTTTTATAGCTTGTAGTCTATTGGACTCAATCTCACTTATCTTTTGATCAAGCAATCTAGCTGCTTCCCCACTATGCGGCGTCAAGCAAACCCGATGATTAGTACTATATTCTCGTAGCTCTGTTATTAGCTCATGATTATCCGTATGCAGTGATGCCAAGTGATAAAGTCCATCAGCATCTATAACTATTGGCTTTTCCGCTGTCATAGCAGCTTGTATATAATTTACGAATAATGCTTGTGCTTTATCGTCACGGCCCAACCCCATCCCAATGGCAACAACACTAGCCTGCTTTATTAAATCTTTTACACCGCTTATGTCATGTAAATTAATAGTCATCGCGTCTGGCAATGAGGTCAGCAACGACCCATGAAAAGCTTCATGGCAGGCAACTGTTATTTTACCAGCGCCTGTCGCCATCGTACTGGCCGCAGACAGTATGGCAGCACCGCCCATACCCTGAGAGCCATCGACGCGATTTCCGCCAATGACTAGCACATGACCATAGCTGCCTTTGTAGCTGTTTTGGCGACGCAGACTCATACTATGCGCAGCTATCAGCAGCGTGGCAACTGGCTCAAATGCTTGGCTAGCATTTTTCTCAGCTATCATATGATGGCTAGCTGTTTGCTGACACACCTTTTGATGAGGTATCAACGGTATATCGACTATGTCTCCGCTATAGTCTGTACCATCTTTGGTGTGTAGACCAAACTTACGCGCAATCAAACATAGAGTCACGTCAGCTTGTATTGCTATTCGCTCAAACACCTCACCGGTAGAGGCCACTAACCCACTCGGAACATCAACTGCTATTGCTAAGGCGTTATTTTGCTGAGTAAAGTTATTAAAAGCTTTAATAGCTGATTTATAAACGCCTTCTGGTGCACGATCTAAGCCAATACCGAATAATGCATCGATATAAACATCAGCTGGCAAGTTTCTTTTATCCGCATCATCGTGACTAATAATGTCTTCAAATCGTTGATAGTGACAGCTGCTCGCTAGGGCTATCTGTAATGCCTTTGTCGCGTCAGTAATATTGCTACTATCGCTATCTTTATCGCTAGGAGTTTTAGAAGTTACTGATTGATCATGGATATCAAAATCATTTTCGCTAAAGCCAACCGTCATTACTTCTACTTGCCAGCCAGCTTGCTGTAAATAATGAGCGATAAGCCAACCATCACCGCCATTATTACCTTTCCCTACCCAGATACTTGCTCGACGAGGATGAACACTACGGTGATAAACGTTAGTATTAGTAGAATGGCTGGCACTGACATTTCTTCGCTCATAAATCTGCTCTATTTGCTGTGTCATTTGCCAAGCGGCTTGTTTCATCAAACCAAAACTGTCGTATCCTTGTGCAAACCAAGCCTGTTCCATCGCATAAATCTGCTTACTACTATATAGCGCAATAGGTTTTGTATTTTTTATAGGTGATAACTTGGTACTATTTCTCATAACTTATCCTTGGTGGTTCTACTCATTTTTTATTTTATCTAAATTTGGTTGCTCATTTCTCATATCAGCTTAGCAAAAGCTTACCTCGACTTATGTATCAATATGAATGTGAGTTTATTTTCTTTTATACTTGCACTCATTGCTCACTGGCTTATCATAGCGGTATTTACATTATCTCTGATTGTCAGATATGAATAATCTGATTAAAACAAACGAGAAAACATCTAATAAGCACCTACTATCTATGCCTACTGATAAAAACAAAATTACCATTACCAATCCAACTGTATTTACAACCACAGCTGATGTTAAGCAGTGGATTACAGCACAAGCACAGGAACTAGGGTTTGCTGATTGTGGTTTTTTATCCGTACATCATCCTTTGTTTACTAAGCAGATTGAACAACTACAGAAGTGGCTAGATAAAGGTTATGAAGGTCAACTGCAGTTTATGCATAATAATCATGATCTGCGCGCTCACCCTGATCAGTTAGTCGAGGGCGCAAAGACCATCATCAGCGTACGTATGGATTATCTAACTCAATCACCGACGCCGCGAGCTGTCACTGATAACGACCATCCTAATAAAGGCATCATTGCGCGTTATGCAAGAGGGCGCGACTACCATAAAACGATGCGTAGCCGTTTAAAGCAATTGGCTTTGAAGATAGAAACAATGCTTCCTGAATGGCAACATTTGGATATCGGTTCAGAGAAAGAGTTTGTGTTTAGACCTTTTAGCGATTCGGCGCCTATCTTTGAGCGGCCTATTGCAGATGCAGCAGGTCTCGGTTGGACAGGTAAACATACACTACTTATAAATAAGCAAGCTGGCTCATTTTTTGTACTCGGTGAGCTGTTTTTGAGCCTTGAGCTACCCGATGACAAACCAGTCAAGGAGCATTGCGGTAGTTGTAGCGCTTGTATTGACATATGTCCTACTCAAGCAATTGTAGCGCCTCATGAGCTCAATGCCGCTGCTTGTATCTCTTATTTGACTATCGAGCACGATGGAGTCATCGATACCAAATATCGACGCGCAATTGGCAATCGGGTTTTTGGCTGTGATGATTGTCAGTTAATCTGTCCATGGAATCGCTATGCAAGCCTTACGACCGTCAATGACTTCGCACCAAGGCATGGATTGGATAATAGTAGCTTGCTTGAACTATGGCAGTGGCAAGAAGCCGACTTTATGAAGAACACTCAAGGTAGCCCATTAAGACGCACCGGCTATGTGAATTTTTTACGTAATATTGCTATCGGCCTTGGCAATGCTAATGCCAGCTTAGAAGTGGTCGAACAGTTAAAATCTAAATTAACCATACATAATGACATGCTAGATGAGCATATCGAATGGGCTCTAACTGAGCAGCACAACAAGCTAGACTCGACTAATTAACCAATCACTTTATAACTATCAAATATCCCTGAGATAAAATGGTTATTTGAAGTGTACAACATAAAAAAAGCCTCTTAATAATAAGAGGCTTTTTTTATTAGAATGTCATATTTAAAATATTATTTTTCTATACGCTTCTTATAGAATTATGGCTTCGGAATGCGTAGTACTTGACCTGGATAGATTTTATCTGGATCAGATAACATTGGCTTGTTCGCTTCGAATATCTTCATATAATCGCCAGATGAACCATAAACTTCTTTAGCAATCTTAGATAAGCTGTCACCAGACTTTACCGTATACATCGTAGATTCAGGTGCATCTTCTTCGATATCGATGTTATCAATAACTTTTGCAACGTTTTGCACGTTACCGATAGCGATAATGGCTTTTTCACGATCAGCTTGAGTTTTAGCATTACCGCTAATCTCTGCAGTATCTGTAGAACCATTATATTTAATTTTTAGGTTACTGATATTGAGGTTTTGCTGCTGAATACGGCGCAACAGAATATTGGCAACTGATTGTGCACTCGGCTCACTGCTTTGTACTGGTGTATTGGCATCTGCTTTTGTTTCTGTCTTAGCATCATGCTTTTCGTCATCACGGTTAAAAATCTTATCACCGATATCTTTTGCAAAGCTAAACATACCCATATATCTACTCCTTGAAATATTATTATTTATCATTCTTTTAATAAAACACATAGTCAGACAATATACTGAAAATCTAACTGGCGTCTTTTTCTACGACTTACCATTATGAGTATAGATAAAGTTAGTCGATGTAGATAGTAATAGTATGTTGAATAATGTTGAATTGACGTAGTCAATGTTAAATTCGATTACTGCGTTTAAAAATAACAATCACGCGCCCATAAAAAAAACCGCCTATCTAATCAGATAAGCGGCATTATAAATCTGCTAAATAAGTAGCAAATTATAGTTGGGCTTGTACGTAATCGATTGCTTTTTGAACAGTAGTCAATTCTGCAGAATCTTCATCAGGAATAGTGATACCAAAATCACTTTCAAATGACATAACCAATTCAACTAGGTCTAAAGAATCTGCACCTAGGTCTTCCATGAATGAAGCATCGTTATTGATGTCTTCAACATTCATACCTAGTTGCTCAGCTACTGCTGCTTTTACTCTTAGCTCGATATCATTACTCATGTAGATCACTCCGTTATCATCTATTATTTTTAATAAACTGCTATATCGCCTTGTTTAAACGCTATAGCATGGTATATAAAATGCGTTTGCCAGACCAGCAATGCTGTCTGAGTACTCTATGACATGTTATACAGTCTGTCTGATGTCTAATAAAACCCTGCTATCATACAGGGCTTTGACTCAAAAGTATCCGTCATTATAGCACCCTTTATTATAGTTTACACTCGTTCACACAGTTTTTTATTATAACTATGTAACGCTCGTATATTGACTACATATACATGCCGCCATTGACAGGAATGACAGCACCTGTGATATAGCTGGCCTCGTCGCTAGCCAAGAAATGTACCGCTGCAGCGATGTCTTCTGGCTGACCAAGACGGCTGATAGGTACAGCATCTAACATAGAGTTCAATAAGCGCTCATCAAGCTCATCTGTCATATCTGTTTCGATCAAGCCTGGTGCCACACAGTTGATGGTCACTTGGCGTGAACCAATCTCACGTGCAAGTGTACGGCTAAACCCTTCTACGCCAGCTTTGGTCGCCGCATAGTTAGATTGCCCGGCATTGCCCATTTGAGCGACGACAGAAGTGATGTTAATAATGCGGCCACGGCGTGCTTTCATCATACCGCGTACAGCACGTTTGCTCATGCGATATACCGATGTCAGATTGGTATCGATAACATTTTCCCAATCTTCGTCTTTCATGCGCATCAGTAGACCATCTTGGGTAATACCAGCATTGTTAACCAATACTTGTACCGCACCATAGACGCTTTCAATCTCTTCAAATAGTTTGTCAATTTGAGCAGTATCACGTACGTCTAAAACACGACCAATACCACCAGTGTCATGAAGGTAGTCATCGATAAGCTCTGCGCCCTTTTCAGTGGTCGCAGTTCCAATGACAAAATGTCCTTCTTTAGCAAAACGTTTGGCCACTGCTTTGCCAATACCTCGGCTAGCGCCAGTCACTAATGTAATCGTACGGCTCATAATAACACCTCCAATAATTTTTCTAGACGGGCAGGCTTATCAGTAGGATAGCTTGCGATTGGCTGCGCTTGACGCTTCGCCAAATTGCTCAGTACATTACCACTGCCACATTCGATTAAGATATTGATTTGCTTGTCAGCTAACTCTTGCATGGTTTTTGACCACAGTACTGGCTCGCTCAGCTGTTCGGTCAATGCTTGCTTGATACCGACCGCACTGGTTTCGACGCGTGCATAGCGATTTTGTATAACAGGAATGGTTGCCTGATCAAACTTGATACCCGCTAGTATCTCAGCCAATGCATTGCTGGCAGGTTCCATAAGTGCGCAATGAGAAGGCACACTCACTTTTAGAGGAACAGATTTTTTGCCCGTGTTTTTGACTTTATCAATAACAGCATTAACACCAGCAGCGTTACCTGAGATAACCACTTGTCCTGGACTATTAAAGTTGGCTGCACCGACTACGGCATCATCAACGTGTTCGGTTGCTTGTTCACACAAGTTTTCGACTCGGTTGTCTTCTAGTCCTAGTACTGCTGCCATAGCAGTATCGACACCTACAACGGCCTCTTGCATCAACTGACCGCGCTTATATACTAAGGTGACTGCATCACCCAGCGATATCACATTGGCAGCACACAGGGCACTGTACTCGCCTAGAGAGTGACCAGCTAAATAACAAGGCGTCTCTTCTATTTTTTGTTGTAGGACACGCCAAATAGCAATACTAGCTGTCAAAAGCGCAGGCTGAGTATATTGGGTTTGATTGAGTTTTTCTTCGTCCTGACAGATTGCCCACAAATCCTCACCAAGCGCCTCACTCGCTTCGGTAAATGTATCGCGTATCTCTGGATAGATTTCGGCAAGCTCACTCGTCATTGCGACTGCTTGAGATCCTTGTCCAGGAAAAATAACCGCGATACGAGCGGGTTGCTTTTTTACCATATCGGGTACAGAAGCCATAACCAATATTCCTTATCTGATTAGAAATATCCCTAAAAACAATGGGGTGTATTATATTATTAGATGTTATACAAAGCCGCTACTTCAAGTATTTATGCAAGAAAACGGATTGTCAGTAAACTATACACTGACAGACACTATTATCATAGCGGATGCAAACCAAACAGCAAGAGTAACGCTGCTCAAATTAAAGGAGCAGATTATATCAGTACATTTTTGAATCTACCAAAAATAACAAGCGAATTAAGCAATAAGTCTAGTTATAAATAACAAAAAGCCAAGTTATCCAGCCACATAATATATGATAGCGAAATAACTTGGCTTTTTTTAGCTCAAAGCTTATTGACTAATAATAGCTAGGCAAAAACAATAATAGTCACCAGTACTATTATCATCTTCGCCTAAGCTATCATAGAGCCAATGTCTTAGGCGTCTTGGCTGACTTTGAACAGTTGACGACCACGGTAGAAACCATCTTTAGTCATGTGATGACGACGATGTTTTTCACCAGTAGTAGCATCTACGCTTAGTTCAGCAATTTCCATACGGTGATGTGAACGGCGCATGTCACGACGAGAACGGCTTTTACGACTTTTTTGAACAGCCATGATATAGCTCCTATACTTAAAAGGGATAAGCTTGAAATTCAGCTTAAGTCGATACTGACAGAGGCTATATAATCACAACAACCTAAGTCTTAAGCATCATTAGTTAAATAGATTGCCACTCACATAAAGCACTGACCAAGGCTGAATCTTATAAAAAATTTACCCAGTCAGTTTCTATCAGCAAGCAACAGGTTGCTCGAATGCAATAAACCGGACATTATACGCATGTTTATTAAATTAATAAAGCCCTGCCTCGCACTCTTCTGTACAAAGCTGATAAAAGGTTTTTTAAATGCATCGAGTAGATAGTTTTAGTGCTTATAGTTTGCCTTTTAGCGAGGCTAAAGCAGCGAAAGGATTTTCACCTTCCTCTTCTTCTGGTATTTCACCAAACTGCTCAACAGACATTTCACAATCGTCATGCTTTGGTGCCATTGGGGTTTTGAGCAAGATTTCGTCTTCTACCAATTTCTTAAATGGTAACAGACGCTCTGGAGATTGCTCGGTAACGATTTCATCCAGTAATAAATAATCTTGTTCATCTTTAACTAAACGAACCTGACTATCGTTTTCGAGTAGCGCGATGTCATAATCATCAGACAAGTCTATAGCGATTGGTTGTAAACAGCGCTGACAAGTTAGCCAAACATCACCTGTCAAAGTAAATGCTAGATGCAAGACGTTGTTACGACGATATAAGTTAGCGTTGAGCTGTATATCTGACTGCTCATGTTCAGTACTCAAAGTAGTAGCAAGACGATCAAACGAGCTTGGTTTGACCTCTCCTGACCATTCATAACCAGTATCTGCCCATTTATCTAAGGAGATGTGCTCAGGCATGCCAGTAGATACAGGCACTTTTTTGTTGTCAGCGTGAGATGCTGACGGTTTAGTTTCTGGAGTGCTTGACATGCGCGGCCTCATTCATAAAAACGGTGTATAATATTGCCTGCCATACTAACGGAAAGTGCCATATTCTGCTAGCGCTAGTATGTTAAGATTTTTTGATAGCAAATTTGTTTAAGCTCTTTTACTACTTACCTTTTTACCTAAAGTTTTTTGTCTTTAGTATTTATTAAGTCAATGTCTTCTCTATGAATCTATCCGATAATAAAATGAATTTTTCTGATTTACTTTCTCCTACTGAAGCAAGTTCGTTGCTGCAACAGCTTACTCAGTTAGGGAGTCATACTGAAAATTCAGCCAACAACAAACTGAATCTTGATAAAGATGAGTATTTAAACGAATGCAGAAGTCAGTGGCAAAGGCTGTATAGTACTCAATCTGACAATACCTACTCAGCAGAATCGATAGTTGATAGCGAACGATTAGCTACCGATTGGCTCATACAGTTATTTAATACTTTATTCGCTGATCAGCAAGTTATATTGGTTCGTAGCAATGATGAACCCGAATATTTTCCAGCTCAAAATGATAAGCCTGCCAGAATTGAATTCGCTCATGGCTTTTTTGCTAGTGCTCTGCATGAAATCAGTCATTGGTGCGTAGCTGGTGACGCTCGTAGACAACTATCTGACTTTGGCTACTGGTATGCGCCAGATGGACGCTCAGCGGCTCAGCAGCAGGCATTTGAGCGTGTAGAAATCAAACCTCAAGCATTAGAGTGTTTATTCACCTTGGCGTGTGGACGAAATTTCCAAATCTCCCAAGATAACTTGTTTGCCGACTTCGACACCAGTAGTAGCACCTTTGCTATTGATGTCTATCAGCAAGTCCAAAGCTACATAGCCAAACCTCATACTCTGCCGCGTGACGCTAAGACTTTGCTGACTGCGTTACTTAGCGCTTGCACCTCTTCATCTGAAATCAACGCTTAATTCAAATTACTAAGCGTTCCTACTTATTAACGATTTTCTACGGTTGGTAACGCCTTGCCACTAAACTTATATCTACTTTGAGCTATACTGGTAACTGAAGTGGTATTTTGAAGATATCGATCTGCTTTAGTTCTAGAATAGTTTTTCTAATATATCCAGTGGTTGAACCACATCTAATTAATGAAAAATTCGTCTCAATTAAAAACCAATAATTATAAAATAAGGAACCATTATGGAAGTCTTCTATATTCACCCCGATAATCCGCAGCCACGTCTCATTGAGCAAGCCGCTGACCTATTGCGCAAAGATCAGCTAATTATTTACCCAACTGATACCAGTTATGCTTTTGGTTGCCGTTTGGGTGCAAAGGATGCCCTAGCTAAGCTTAAGCAAATCCGTGAACTCGATGATAAGCATCAATTTACCTTGCTATGCCGCGACTTGAGCGAAATTGCCAACTATGCAACAGTTGATAATGTGCAATTTAAACAGCTAAAAGCCCACACCCCTGCCCCAATTACTTTTATTCTTACTGCCACCAAAGACGTACCGAAAAAACTGGCGCATGCAAAGAAAAAAACCATTGGTATTCGTGTACCTAGCAACCCTATTGCTCAAGCATTATTAGAAGCGATGGATGAACCTATCTTAACCAGCTCACTGATTTTGCCTAATCAAGACGATATTTTGGATGACCCATTTGAGATTGAAGACTTACTAGGCAACCAAATCGATGGACTGATCAATGCAGGTATAAAGACGACCAAGCTTACTACTATCGTAGATATGACTAGCAGCGTTCCTGAAGTTATCAGGCAAGGTGCTGCCAATGTCGATTCGTTATTACTCTAAACAGCTAGGTATTGCTTTAAACAGCTACTAGTATATTTAGTCAAATTTAAGACAAAAAAAAGCTCCAATTGCATTGGAGCTTTTTTATGGAATATGTCTTAGGTGTAAAACTAGTCACGATCAACCAATTCTACATAAGCCATTGGCGCATTGTCACCATCACGGTAACCGCATTTTACGATACGCAAATAACCACCTGGACGCGTTTGGTAACGAGGACCTAACGTGCCAAATAATTTGCCTACCATAGCTTTGCTACGCATACGGCTGAATGCTAAACGACGGTTAGCAACGCTGTCTTCTTTAGCCATAGTGATCAATGGCTCGGCAACGCGACGTAGTTCTTTAGCTTTTGGTAAAGTTGTTTTGATCAGTTCATGCTCAAATAATGAGTTAGTCATGTTCTGAAACATTGCCTTACGATGACTGCCGGTACGACCCAGCTTGACTCCACTCTTACGATGGCGCATAGTCAAAAATCCTTAAAGTTTAACGGCTACGATAAGAAAAGCGATCATCAACACGTAAATCAGCTGGTGGCCAGTTATCTAGGCGCATACCGAGCTCTAAATCTTTAGACGCTAATACGTCCTTGATTTCTGTCAATGATTTCTTACCAAGATTTGGGGTTTTTAGAAGTTCAGTCTCTGAACGCTGTACCAAATCACCGATATAGTAAATGTTTTCAGCTTTCAAGCAGTTGGCTGAGCGAACCGTTAGTTCAAGATCGTCCACAGGGCGTAATAGCACCGGATCAACCTCTTCTTTCTCTTTCACAGGCTCAGGCGCTTCTTCAGCTTCTAGGTCAACAAAGATAGAAATCTGTTGTTGTAAAATAGTGGCTGCTTTACGAATTGCTTCTTCTGGATCTATAGTGCCATTAGTTTCAAGCTCAATGATAAGACGATCAAGATCAGTACGCTGCTCTACACGAGCGTTCTCAACCTGATAAGCAACACGAAGCACAGGACTAAAACTTGCATCAAGCTTTAAGCGTCCAATTGCTTTAGTATCACCATCTTCACGGCGCTGGTTTGCTGGCTCATATCCACGACCCATCACTACACGCAAACGCATCTTAAGATGACCACGATCGCTCAATGTACCCAAGACCAATTCTGGATTGATGATGTCAACATTGTGCGGCAACGCGATGTCTGCAGCAGTAATAGTGCCTGGACCTTGTTTATCCAAGGTCAAAAATACTTCATTTTGGTCATGAAGCGTAATTGCTAAGCCTTTTAGGTTCAAAAGCAAATCAAGTACGTCTTCTTGCAGGCCTTCAAGCGTTGAGTATTCATGGTCAACACCATCAATCTCAGCTTCAATGACTGCAGCACCAGGTAATGAAGATAATAAGATGCGACGCAGAGCATTACCTAGGGTATGCCCAAAGCCGCGTTCTAACGGTTCGAGCGTGACTTTCGCAATCGTTTCGTTAACCGTATCCACATTAATGGCATTCGGCGTTAGAAACTCAGTTGCATTTAGCATCATGATGTCACCTCGATTTATTAAACTGGTTTAATTAACGTTAATTGCTCAATGCCATTTTCATAACATTGAGCATTACGTCATTACTTAGAGTATAGCTCAACGATCAAGCTTTCGTTGATTTCAGCAGGTAGATCAATACGATCAGGCGCATGTTTAAACGTGCCTTGTAGTTTGCTGTGATCAACATCAAGCCATTCTGGAATACCACGTTGTGTCGCTAATTCGATAGCGTTTTTAATACGTAGCTGTTCGCGAGATTTCTCTTGGATAGCGATGACATCACCATCTTGAAGCTGAATTGAAGGAATGTTCACACGAACAAACTCATCACGGCCAGCTTTTTTTACCATAACAGTACGATGACTGACTAGCTGACGTGCTTCTGCGCGAGTTGAGCCAAAGCCCATGCGATATACAACGTTATCTAGACGGCTCTCAAGCATTGCTAGCAAGTTTTCACCAGTAGCGCCACGCTTACGAGCAGCTTCTTTATAGTAGTTCGCGAATTGACGCTCTAGTACACCATAAATACGCTTAACTTTTTGCTTTTCACGCAACTGTAGAGCATATTCTGAGGTCTTGTTACGGCTTACGCCGTGCTGACCTGGTGGACGACCAGCTTTCTTCGTTTTTACGTCATACGGTTTAACGCCAGACTTAAGGCCTAAATCCGTACCTTCACGACGTGATAATTTCAGTTTTGGTCCAATATAGCGGGCCATTGTTATGTCTCCTATAAGCTTTTAGTATAAAAAGCTTCGTCTTTAATATTAGACGCGGCGCTTTTTCGGCGCACGGCAACCATTGTGTGGGATTGGGGTTACATCAGAGATGCTGTTAACTTTATAACCCAATGCACCTAGTGCTCTTACCGCAGACTCACGACCCGGTCCTGGTCCTTTGACCAAAACATCGATATTCTTAACACCATATTCTTGGGCCGCTTTACCAGCGACTTCAGCTGCAACCTGAGCTGCAAATGGTGTAGATTTACGTGAACCACGGAAGCCTTGTCCACCTGAAGTGGCCCAAGCCAATGCATTACCTTGACGATCGGTAATCGTAACAATGGTGTTATTAAAAGACGCATGGATATGGGCAATGCCCTCCGATACTGAACGACGAGCCACCTTTTTGCGACTGCGAGTGTCTTTTGCCATCTTTTAGCTTCCTAAGTTAATTATCTTTTGAGAGGGCGTGTCGGACCCTTACGAGTACGAGCGTTGTTCTTGGTGTTCTGACCTCTAACTGGTAGGTTACGACGATGACGGATGCCACGGTAACAACCAAGATCAACTAAACGCTTGATGTTCATTGAAACTTCACGACGAAGGTCACCTTCAGTCATGTAGTTTGCAACTTGTGCACGGATAGCATCTAACTGTGTATCATCTAACTGACTGACTTTAGTAGTAGGGGCGATGCCAACTGCTTCTAAGATTTTCTGAGCAGTGGTACGACCTACACCAAAGATGTAAGTTAGTGAAATAACAGCATGCTTATTATCCGGAATGTTTACGCCGGCAATACGAGCCATTGATTTCTCTCCATTAAAGAAAAATAAGCGTTATCTAGCGATAAGGCTTTACTCTTCAGATTTGTTGCTGTTAATACTAGAGCTTTTATAGTCATTATCGATGTTTTGACTATAAGTCTGCTCATCGATTCTATTATAAAAGATTTTGTATAAACACGGCAAGTGGCGGATGATATCGCATCCGCCGTTATTTTTCAAGTATTAATTTAATTAGCAGCGAAAACTAGATGTTTTCTAATACTAAATATTAACCTTGACGTTGCTTGTGGCGAGGTTCTGCTGTACAAATAATATGTACACGGCCTTTACGGCGCACAACTTTACAGCTACCACAAATCTTTTTAACTGATGCTTGAACTTTCATAGCATGCTCCTTGAAATATCGTACCACTCATTTAAGGTTGAGTGGGCGATTGAATTAACGTCTGATCATGATATTGATGGGTCATCAAATGCGCTTGAATCTGCGAGATGAAGTCCATTACCACAACCACCATAATCAGTAAAGACGTACCACCGAGTTGAAACGGCACACCAAACGATGACTGGACGACCATTGGCATTAAACAAATAACCGTCATATACATCGCGCCAATAAAGGTCAGTCGGTTTAATACATGATCGAGGTAACGCTGAGTTTGTTGTCCTGGGCGAATACCTGGGATATACGCACCACTACGTTTAAGGTTCTCTGCTACTTCACGCGGACTAAATACCAGCGCCGTATAAAAATAACAGAAGAAAATAATCATTGCGCCAAACAGTACTAAATATAGCGGCTGCCCTGGAGACAGTACCAATGCCATATTTTGAAGTATTTTCTGTACAAAGGTAGGATCAGTCGATTGACCAACCCACTGCCCTAAACTTGCAGGAAACAATAACAAAGAACTGGCAAAAATAGCTGGGATAACCCCTGCCATATTTAGCTTAAGCGGCAAATGTGATTGCTGCTGAGCATAAATTTTGCGACCTTGTTGCTGTTTTTGTGCGTAGTTCACAGGAACACGGCGTTGAGCACGTTCAATATAAACGATACCCGCAGTAACCGCGATACCTAGCAGTACAAAAATAAATAGTACAATCAAGTTCATCTGACCTTGATTGACCTGTTCAATAGACTGCGAAATCATACCTGGCGTACCAGCCACAATACTCGCAAAAATGAGCATTGAAATACCATTACCTACGCCGCGTTCTGTAATCTGCTCACCAAGCCACATTAAGAACATTGCGCCTGCTACTAAAGAAGTAACAGCTGGAATATAAAAGGTAAGACCAGTAGATAAAGTAAGGTTTTGGCTGATTAAGCCGGCACACATTCCTAATGACTGTACTAGGGCTAAAGCAAGCGTTCCCTGACGGGTATACTTGTTTAGCTTGCGTCGTCCCGCTTCACCTTCTTTTTTGAGGGCTTCAAGCGATGGCAATACTGCAGACATCATCTGTACGATAATCGATGCTGAGATATATGGCATGATGCCAAGTGCCATGATAGACATACGCTCTAGCGCACCACCTGAAAACATATTAAACATGCTCAGAATGGTGTTTTCGTTGCGCGAAAACAGATCAGCCAAGTTAACTGGGTTGATACCCGGAACTGGAATATGTGACCCTAAACGATAAACAATCAATGCGCCGATTAAAAATAATAAACGCGTCCATAGCTCATCATACTTACGTATAAATGCGAATGGATTAAGCGGTATACCAGCCGATGACATTGATTGTTTTGACACGTTACTACTCCTCGATGCTACCACCAGCAGCTTCGATAGCTTGCTTAGCACCTTTAGTCACTTTAATACCTTTGAAAGTATAAGCTTTAGTGACTTCGCCTGATAGCATTACACGAGCACGTTTCATATCGTGACGGATAAGGTTAGCAGCTTTAAGTGTTTCAAGGCTAACTACATCGCCTTCAATTTTATTCAGTTCAGAAAGACGTACTTCAGCAGTCTTCATAGCCAGTTTACTGGTAAAACCAAATTTTGGTAGACGACGATATAAAGGCATCTGACCACCTTCAAATCCTGAGCGAATGCTAGAACCTGAACGAGATTTCTGACCTTTTACACCACGACCACCAGTCTTACCAAGACCTGAACCGATACCACGACCACGACGTTGGGCAGTTTTCTTTGCGCCAATACCTGGTGATAATTCATTTAATCTAAGACCCATTACGCTTCCTCCACTTTTACCATGTAGTTAACGCGATTGACCATACCACGAGTCGAAGGAGTATCTTCTACTACTACAGTATGATTAATACGGCGTAAACCCAATCCTTTCAAGCTCGCTTTGTGGCTCTTTAGGCGATGGGCACCCGATTTAAATTGAGTGACTTTCATTTTTTTCATCGTAACTCACCTAGTCTAAGTTAACCCAAGATTTCGTCTACAGATTTACCACGTTTAGCTGCCATCTTCTCTGGAGTTGACATATCACGTAAACCGTTAAACGTTGCGCGAACAACGTTAGCAGTATTGGTAGAACCATAACATTTAGTCAAAACATCTTTGACACCAGCAACTTCTAATACAGCACGCATTGCGCCACCAGCGATTACGCCAGTACCTTCAGATGCAGGTTGCATATAGACTTTACTAGCACCATGACGTGCTTTGATTGGATGATGCAAAGTTGCATCATTTAGCTCAACAGTAATCATATTACGTTTGGCAGCTTCTAGTGCTTTTTGGATAGCAGCTGGCACTTCACGTGCTTTACCGCGACCAAAACCTACACGACCATTGCCATCGCCCACTACAGTCAATGCAGTGAAAGAGAAAATACGACCACCTTTAACAACTTTCGCTACGCGATCAACGGTAACTAAGCGTTCTACTAGACCGTCAGTCTGTTCATTTTTATCATTTTTATCATTTCTAGCCATGATTAAAACTCCAATCCGTTTTCGCGAGCAGCTTCTGCTAAAGCTTTAACTCGACCATGATATTTGAAACCACTACGGTCAAAGGCAACTTTAGTAATGCCAGCTGCTTTTGCGCGTTCTGCGATCATTTGGCCTACAGACGTTGCTGAATCAGCATTACCAGTCGCGCCTGAACGCAAGCTGCTGTCTAAGGTAGATGCCTGAGCAATCACTTCACCACCATTTGGAGAGATAATCTGGGCATAAATATGTTTTGACGTGCGGTTAACCGTTAAGCGATGAACGCCTAAGAAACGGATATGCGCGCGTGTTTTCTTAGCTCGACGCAGACGAGCTGCTTTTTTATCAAACATTTCAACTCACCTTATTTTTTCTTAGCTTCTTTGCGAATCACATGCTCGTCACTATAACGAATACCTTTGCCTTTGTAAGGCTCAGGTGGGCGGAAACCACGGATGTTGGCGGCTGCTTGACCAAGCTGCTGTTTATTGTTTGATTTCAAAACAATTTCAGTTTGCGTTGGCGTTTCAGCTGATACACCTTCAGGTAACGTATACTCTACTGGATGAGAATAACCAACGTTCAAGGTTACTTTGTTACCAGTAACTTGCGCGCGATAACCAACACCAATCAACTGAAGACGTCTTTCAAAGCCTTCGTTCACGCCAGTAACATAGTTGTTAACAAGAGCGCGCATGGTGCCAGTGTGCATCATAGCTTCTTTTGAATCGACTGTAGGTGAGAAAATGATAGCATCATCTTCCTGTTTCAGCTCGACCAATTCATGCAGGCGTAAAGACATAGAACCGTTCTTGCCTTTAACTTCGACCTGCCGATCGTTCAAAGTAACGCTTACGCCGTTTGGCAGCGTCACTGGGGCTTTAGCCACACGAGACATAGGAATATTCCTTAAAAAATTTAACTTCTTTATATTAGCGAAAAAACTAACAGGCTAAAAAGCGTGTTAGTTTAGCATAGTTGACTGTGTTAGACATCTATCAATTCGAAATAATTTAATATTACTCAATCAATAGAAGCCTAACAACCATCAAATAGACTTCATCGTCGTATAGCTTACGCTACAAATGCGACGATTTCACCACCGATACCAGCAGCGCGTGCAGCACGATCGCTCATGATACCTTGGCTAGTAGATACGATAGCAACACCCATACCTTGCTTAACAGTAGGGATAGCGTCTTTACCGCGGAACTGGCGTAAACCAGGACGGCTATAACGTTGGATAGTTTCGATGACAGCACGGCCTTCGAAATATTTCAATTCAATAGTAAGGGTTGCTTTGTTGTTTTCTTCTTCAGCAACAACAGCGCTAGCCACATAACCTTCGCTAACTAGTAAATCAGCAATTGATTTACGTAATTTAGAGCTCGGCATTGCTACCGATACTTTGTTAGCCATTTGTGCGTTACGGATACGGGTTAGCATATCCCCAACGGTATCTTGCATACTCATATAGTTACTCCTTACCAGCTTGCTTTACGAAC
Organism: Psychrobacter sp. APC 3281; assembly: GCF_030407815.1. GTDB lineage: Bacteria > Pseudomonadota > Gammaproteobacteria > Pseudomonadales > Moraxellaceae > Psychrobacter. The sequence continues at coordinate 81,698 of NZ_JASDCS010000011.1, read as the reverse complement.
ACCAGGCACATCGCCTTGCATGACACGCTCACGCAGCATATTGCGTGATAAGCCAAACTTGCGGAAGTAACCGTGAGGACGACCGGTGATAGCACAACGATTACGCAGACGTACTGGTGATGAGTTGCGTGGAAGAGCTTGTAGCTCTAACATCGCTTCCATACGAGTTTCGTCACTTGCAGTCATATCACTGATAGTTTCTTTTAGCTTGATACGCTTTTCAGCATATTTAGCAACCATTTTTTCGCGCTTTAATTCGCGGTTAATCATGCTCTTCTTTGCCATAACGTCTTTACCTTATTTAAATGGGAAGCCGAATGCTTTAAGCAACGCACGACCTTCTTCATCAGATTGAGCTGACGTGGTGATTGTCACATCCATACCACGGATACGATCAATCTTGTCAAAATCTACTTCTGGGAATACGATTTGTTCTTTGATACCCAATGAGTAGTTACCACGTCCGTCAAAGGCTTTAGGTGAAAAACCGCGGAAATCACGAATACGAGGAATTGCAATGGCAACGAGACGATCTAAAAATTCGTACATTTGCTCACCGCGTAGCGTTACTTTACAGCCAATTGGCCATTCTTCACGAATCTTAAAGCCAGCAACTGATTTACGCGCTTTGGTGACAACAGGTTTTTGACCAGCAATCGCGGTCATATCAGCTACAGCACCTTCCAACAATTTCTTGTCTTGAGACGCGCCGCCTACACCCATGTTAAGTGTGATTTTAGTGATTTTAGGCACTTGCATCACATTTGCCAAACCAAGCTCTTCTTTGATTTGCTGCTTTAGTTCATCGTTATATAAAGATTTTAATCTTGCCATTACCATTACACCCTTAGTGTCTTACGCAGTCGCCACTACTTCACCGCTTGAACGATAGACGCGTTGTTTCTTGCCGTCTTCGCCAAACTGATAAGTAATACGGTCTGCTTTTTGGGTTTGCGCATTTAAGATTGCGACATTTGAGATATGCAGAAAAGCTTCTTGCTTAAGAATGCCACCTTCAACGCCAGTTGCCTGATTTGGCTTCTGATGTTTAGTGACAATATTAATGCCTTCAACTTTAATACGATCGTTTTTTACAGCTTGTACAGTACCTTGCTTGCCTTTGTCTTTCCCAGCAATCACGATAACTGTATCGCCTTTACGTAATTTTGACATGGATTACCTCACAATACTTCTGGTGCTAGTGATACAATTTTCATAAACTGATCACCACGTAGTTCACGAGTTACCGGTCCAAAAATACGAGTTGCAATCGGCGCTTTGTTTTGGTTCAACAATACCGCAGCATTGTCATCAAAACGTAACACAGAACCATCTGGACGACGAACGCCTTTTTTGGTACGTACAACTACTGCATTCATCACGTCGCCTTTTTTAACACGACCACGAGGAATGGCTTCTTTAACCGTTACTTTAATAATGTCGCCAACTGATGCATAACGACGATGAGAACCACCCAGTACTTTAATGCACTGAACTCGCCTTGCACCGCTATTGTCTGCAACTTCCAGCATTGACTCAACCTGAATCATAGCGTTACTCCACACGTATGAGCAATAAAAACCAGTTGCTGCCGCTAGCACAGAATGAGTAGGACGGCATTTTAATATAAATAACCGCGACTTACTCTTAATGTGAGTGATATACGCTCGGCGCAATCAGCATCCTTAAAAAGGCGGCTATTTTAACAGCTTCTGGCTTTTAATGCAATTTACTTAGATTTTTTCTACTTTTTCAACCACATCAACTAAAGTCCAAGACTTAGTTTTTGAGATTGGACGCGTTTCTTTGATGCGGACAAGGTCGCCTTGTTGGCAAACGTTATTCTCATCATGAGCTTTGATTTTCGTAGAACGACGAAGCTGCTTGCCATACAAAGGATGACGAACCAGACGCTCAATCAAAACTGTGATGGACTTGTCCATCTTGTCGCTGACAACTCGTCCTGTCAATACGCTAGCATTGGTAGCTGTTTGATTGTTATCGCTCATGAGTCGCCTCGTTGTTTCTCGTTAATCAAAGTCTGAAGCTGGGCAATCGTGCGACGATTGGCTCTAACTTCATGGGTATTACCCAACTGACCAGTTGCTTTAGCCATACGAATACGGAAAGCATCAAGTTGCTTTTCATCAAGTAACTGGGTCAGTTCTTCTAATGATTTATCACGTAATTCACTGATCTTCATTACATTATCGTCCGCTTAACAATGGTAGTTTTAAAGGGCAATTTTGCTGCAGCGAGCGTTAATGCATCACGAGCAAGCTCTTCAGATACCCCTTCAATTTCATATAGCACTTTACCAGGTTTGATTTCGCATACCCAATATTCTACTGGACCTTTACCTTTACCCATACGTACTTCTAATGGTTTGTTGGTAATCGGTTTATCAGGGAATACACGAATCCAAATCTTACCGCCACGCTTAATTTTACGAGTGATGGTACGACGTGCTGCTTCGATTTGACGAGCTGTCATACGACCACGCGTCAATGATTTTAGACCAATTTGTCCGAATGCAACGGTGCTTCCACGATGAGCTAGCCCAGTGTTACGACCTTTGTGCATTTTACGAAACTTGGTACGTTTTGGCTGTAACATAGTTTAACCTCTGTCTGAGTTTCGACGGTTTCCACGACCACGGCGTTTTGGCGCACGAGTCTGCTCTTCTTTGACGGGATTATATACACTGTTCATACCGTCAAGGATTTCGCCACGGAAAATCCAAACTTTAACACCGATGGTGCCGTAAGTTGTCTCTGCACGAATTGACGAGTAGTCAATATCAGCACGGAGTGTATGCAATGGCACACGACCTTCACGGTACCATTCACTACGAGCAATCTCAGCACCGCCTAGACGGCCAGACAACTCAACCTTGATACCTTTAGCACCAGAACGCATGCTGTTCTGTACTGCGCGTTTCATCGCACGACGGAACATAACACGACGCTCAAGCTGGCTACCGATGCCGTCTGCTACCAAACGTGCATCAAGGTCAGGTGACGTGATTTCTTCAATGTTGACCTGAGCAGGTACGCCCATAATTTTGGTCAATTCTTTTTGAAGTCTTTCGATATCTTCGCCTTTCTTGCCGATAACAATACCAGGACGCGCAGTGGCGATGGTAATCTTAGCAGCGCCAGTAGGACGCTCGATCATGATGTTGCTGATCATAGCGTTGTCTAGCTTTTTGCGTAGATATTCACGAACTTGAATGTCGTTGATTAGGTATTCTGAGTATTGTTTAGGGTTAGCATACCAGTTTGCGTTATGCTTTTTTACAACACCAAGACGAATTCCGATTGGATGTACTTTTTGACCCATAACTTATTCTCCTACCTTTATAGTGATGTGACAAGTACGCTTGCTGATACGATCAGCACGGCCTTTGGCACGTGGTAGGATACGTTTTAGCGTAATGCCTTCATCAACATAGATAGTAGCGACTTTTAGGTCGTCAATATCTAAGCCGTGATTATGTTCGGCATTGGCGATGGCTGAGTTAAGGCATTTCTTAACAAACACAGCGCCTTTTTTATTGCTATACGTTAGGATATCCAAAGCACGCTCAATAGATTTGCCACGAACTTCATCAGCAACGAGTCTAACTTTTTGTGCCGATATGGCGGCACCGCGTAATTTTGCAGTTACTTCCATGGTAAGCACCTTATCTCTTAGCTTTTTTGTCAATGCCGTGACCACGATACGTACGAGTCGGGGCAAATTCACCTAGTTTATGACCAACCATCTGCTCGCTCACGATAACCGGTACATGAGTACGGCCGTTGTGAACAGATAAAGTTAGGCCAACCATTTGTGGCAGAATCATCGAGCGGCGCGACCAAGTCTTAATTGGCTTGCGTGAGTTGGTGTCTAATGCATTCTCAACTTTAGCAAACAAGTGCGCGTCTATGAATGGACCTTTTTTCAATGAACGAGGCATGAAATTCTTCCTTTATTTCTTCTTGGCGCGACGGCGGATGATCATGTTGTCAGTACGCTTATTGTGACGCGTTTTAAGTCCTTTAGACTTCTGACCCCAAGGGCTGGTTGGATGGCGACCTTTGTTACGACCTTCACCACCACCGTGTGGGTGATCAACCGGGTTCATAGCGACACCACGAACAGAAGGACGAACACCACGCCAACGTGAAGCACCGGCTTTACCAAGTGATTTCAAGTTGTTTTCAGTGTTAGAAACTTCACCAATAACAGCGCGGCAATTTACGTGTACACGGCGAGTTTCGCCAGAACGCATACGTAGAATAGCATAAACACCGTCACGACCCAGTAACTGAACGCTAGCACCCGCAGAACGAGCCATCTGTGCACCTTTACCGATTTTAAGCTCGATATTGTGAATCACAGTACCCAATGGGATGTTTTTTAGCGGTAAGCAGTTACCTGGACGAATTGGAGAAGTCTCGCCTGACATTACTGTATCACCAACTACTTGTTTCTTAGCAGCGATAATGTAACGACGTTCGCCATCAGCATACTTAAGTAGAGCAATATGAGCAGTACGGTTAGGATCGTATTCAATACGCTCTACCGTTGCTGGGATATTGTCTTTAGTACGTTTGAAATCGATAATGCGATAATGTTGCTTATGACCACCGCCAATGTGACGAGTAGTAATGCGGCCATTATTGTTACGACCACCTGACTTGCTTTTTGATTCTAGAAGTGCTGCAAACGGACGACCTTTGTACAGGTGTGGATGCACTACTTTTTCAACAAAACGACGGCCTGGTGATGTTGGCTTTGCTCTTACGATAGGCATGAGTGTAATCCTTATTCGTTATTCGCTGTTTCACTAGTAGAATCAGTAGTATTCGCTACTTCTTCACCAGCATCAGCCATTTGTACATCTTGACCAGCTTTTAAGGTAACATAGGCTTTTTTGTAGTCGTTACGACGGCCGATGCTTTTACCAAAACGCTTTGTCTTACCTTTAACATTCAAAGTGTTTACTTTAGTGACTTCAACACCTTCAAACATCAACTCAACTGCTTTCTTGACTTCAAGCTTAGTAGCATTAGAATCAATTTTAAATACCTGCACACCAAGTGAGTCGCCAAGCATTTGAGATTTTTCTGAGAATACAGGCCCTCTTAAGACCTGATAAAGTCTTGCGTTATTCATGCTAGTGCTTCCTCAAATTGTTTCGCAGCTTCAACTGACATGATCACTTTATCAAATGCGATCAAGCTCACTGGGTCCACTTCATTTGTACCAAGTACATTGACATGTGGAATGTTGCGAGCAGCTAAGTATAAGTTTTCATCAACTTCTTTAGTAACGATTAGTGCACGAGGTGCATTTAAATCGTTTAACTTAGCAATCAGTTCTTTGGTTTTCGGCCCAGAAACGCTCAACTCTTCTACCAAAATCAGACGCTCTTGACGAATCAATTCTGCTAGGATGCACTGCATCGCACCGCGATACATTTTACGGTTTACTTTCTGTGACCAATCTTGTGGTTTTGCAGCGAATGCACGACCACCTGAACGCCAGATTGGGCTACGAATAGAACCCGCACGAGCGCGACCAGTACCTTTTTGGCGCCATGGCTTAATACCACCGCCAGAAACTTCGGCACGTGTTTTTTGTGCGCGTGTACCTTGGCGAGCACCAGCTAAATAAGCGGTGACGACTTGATGCACTAGTGCTTCGTTGAATTCACGACCAAATGCCGTATCAGAAAGCTCAACCGCCGCACCTGTAACTGTTTTTAAATCCACGTTAATCCCCTTGCTTAGGCTTTGACTGACGGACGTACGATAACATCGCCACCGGTGGCACCTGGGATAGCACCCTTGATGACAAGTAACCCTTTTTCGGCATCAACCGAAATCACTTCTAGGCCCTGAACGGTAACACGTTTGTTACCCATCTGACCCGCCATCTTCTTGCCTTTGAATACTTTACCTGGTGACTGGTTTTGACCAGTTGAACCATGCGCACGATGAGACACTGAGTTACCATGAGTAGCATCTTGCATACTAAAGTTGTGACGCTTAACAGGGCCTTGGAAACCTTTACCTTTGCTCTGTCCTGTCACATCAACCATCTGACCTTGTTCGAACAAGTCAGCTAGAATCTCGCCACCAATCTCACGACCTTCAAGATCGCTTTCGTTGGCACGGAATTCCCAAACACCACGGCCAGCTTTAACACCAGCTTTAGCGAAGTGACCCTTTTGTGCAGCTGTTACGCGGCTGTCACGACGAGTACCTGTGGTAATTTGGATGGCTTGATAACCATCTACATCAGTATTTTTTACTTGAGTAATGCGGTTTGCATCGACCTCAACAACTGTTACAGGGATAGATGCGCCTGTTTCAGTGAAGACACGGGTCATGCCGCACTTTTTACCGACTAAACCGATCGCCATTTTAGACCTCTTTATATCTTATATTAATGGGTTGGGTGTTTAATGTGCATTAACCCAAAGCAATTTGAACGTCAACACCCGCCGCTAAATCTAATTTCATTAGCGCATCCACAGTTTTGTCAGTTGGCTGAACGATATCAACCATACGCTTATGAGTACGGATTTCGTACTGGTCACGAGCGTCTTTGTTAACGTGTGGTGAGGTTAGAACGTTGAAGCGCTCAATGCGAGTCGGCAACGGTACAGGACCACAAACTTGCGCACCGGTGCGCTTTGCAGTATCAACAATCTCTTGTGCAGATTGATCAATCAGACGATGATCAAAAGACTTAAGACGGATACGGATTCTCTGGTTAGCCATGCCAGCAAGCTCCTAATATGTGCCTTTGTCATTCTTGCGTCGCAAGACCATGATCAAAAGCAGTTTGGTTAAATATTCACTTAAAGCGGCCTTCTGTTCTTAACCAGAATGAGTTCTTTATCCGAACTTATAGCGTGCCAAAAGCAAAATAGTTTAAAGCCCCGCCAACCCTCCTATTAATTGGAAAGTAGCAAAGACATAATGAAATAGTGCTAGAAACGATGCTCTAGCTGTCATAGCGCCAGCTTTTTTTATTCAGCTGCGCATATATAATTCAGTGGTGTATATTATACATAGTATTTTAGGTATTGCAAGAGCAATCTCTAATGTGATTAGAGATGCTCTTTCTTAGACTGGTTACTAACCGCACAAATATTTTTATCTAAAATTATCATTTGTTTTGAATAATATTAATCTAAAACAATATCATATTGCTCTTGGGTATATAGATTCTCTACATCAAAAGTAATGACCCTACCCAGTAAATACTCTAAATCGGCCACTGTGTCTGACTCTGTCGTGAGTAGTAAGTCAATGACTGCCGCATGAGCCACCACTGTGAACTTCTTAGGAGAATTATAAGTGCGTGCGCAGCGCATAATCTCACGGAAAATCTCAAAGCAAACGGTCTCTGCCGTTTTGACAAACCCACGACCTTGACAAGTTGAGCATGGTTCACAAAGCTGCTGACCTAATGATTCACGCGTTCGCTTACGTGTCATTTCCACTAAGCCAAGCTCACTGACCTGCGTAATTTTGGTTTTTGCATAATCTTGGGTAAGCTGCGCCTGTAAGCTCTCAAGAACATCATCTTTATGCTGCTGTTCAAGCATATCGATAAAATCTAGAATAATAATGCCGCCTAGATTACGTAAGCGCAACTGTCGAGCGATAGCATGTGTGGCTTCTAGATTAGTCTTATAGACCGTATCCTCTAATGAGCGACCGCCCACAAAAGAACCTGTATTAACATCAATCGTCGTCATGGCTTCGGTCTGATCGATAATCAGATAACCGCCAGACTTTAGATCGACACGGCGCTTTAGTGCATCACGCAAGTCGTCCTCGACACGGTGTACATCAAACAACGACTGCTCTGCGGTGTAATGCACGATTCGGTCATAGACAAATGGAACAAACTCTTTGGCGAAGTATCTGACTTGCTCATAAATCTGCGTATTATCAATGATGACTTTTTCGGTATCAGCGTGAACCAAGTCACGGATAGAACGTAATGGTAGTGACAGTTCTTGATAGATCAGCTCTGAGCTCTGATGATGATTAATCTCTTGACGACGAGCACAGATAGTACGCCACAGCTGCAATAGATAATAGATGTCCTCTTCTAGCTTATCGACAGGCACACGCTCAGCAGCGGTACGGGCAATCAGTCCACCTTTTAGATTGACCGTCTGCATTAGGCTACTAAGCTCAGTCTTTAATCGGCTACGCTCTTCTTCACCATCGATACGCTGCGATATGCCAATATGATCACTCGATGGCAAATATACTAGATAACGTGATGGTAGTGAGATATTAGTTGTTAGACGGGCACCTTTACTTCCTAACTGGTCTTTGGTTACCTGTACCAAAATACGCTGACTTTCATGCAGACGATGCTGAATCAATGTTTTAGACGCTGGTACGATCTCTGTGCTTTGCGCACTGACAATAGGCGGTGTCACAGCCAAGCTATCAGCAGAAGCATTGGTAGTCGCATCGTCCTCATTTATCTCGTGCTTAGTAGCCTTAGCCGCTTTATTTTTTTCTGCAACGGGTCGTGGTTCACGCTGCATATCATTGACATGTAGAAATGCGGTCCGCGACTGACCAATATCTACGAAGGCTGCCTGCATACCAGGAAGGACACGTACGACCGTCCCCAGATAGATATTGCCGACCAATCCCAGTTTGTGATGTCGTTCAATATAAATCTCGCCCAAAATACCATTGTCTAAAACCGCAACACGGGATTCCATTGGACTAATATTAATCAGCAGCTCTTCGGACATAGTTTTTTCTCTTATCTCTCAGCTTTCTTATTAGACGGTCATCGTCTATTAGATTGACAGTGTAACAAATGCGACTTGCTCTTGCCCATTACCCTACCGTGTCATTATGTGCATATCCCATTATAACGGGTTGACTGTGTCCACACTGCCTTCTGTCATTCCTTTAATTAGTGCCAGCGTTTGTGCCAGTGGCAGACCAACGACATTGGTATAGCTGCCGTTGATACGACTGACCCAAGCAGCACCCAGTCCTTGAATGCCATAGCCACCTGCTTTATCAGCAGGTTCGCCACTATCCCAGTAGTCGCTCATCATCTGTGTCGTCAGGGGTATAAAAGTCACTTCCGTACGCTCAGTAATTCGCTGTTGGTTGATAATTTGCAAGCACTGTGTAGGTTTTGCTTTGCTTGGTTCTGCTTTAGGCAATAACTGTACTTGAGTCGCCTGCACCGCAGTCCATACTTCGTGGACGTTATCAGACATACGCTGCCACATACTATATGCGTGTTCACGATCGATGGGTTTGACCAATACTGTATTACCATCTGACAGCACGCCAATAGTATCAGAGGTCAAAATCATAAATGGTGATGTGAAGCTATCGTAATCCGCTTGAGAGGTATCGCTTAATTGTTGTATCGCGGCATCAGCTTTGGTTGCGACCATGCGTTCGATATAGTCTGTTGGCGACTCATTATCTAACGGCGTCTCATCAATATCCACGCTTAAGATAGTAAAGTCTAGTTGCGCTCTTTCTAGTAGCTCACGACGACGCGGAGAGCCAGATGCCAAAACGATATCCATCGATATTCTCTTCATTTATAAATTTATGATGTGGGTGGTCATACAGTATTGTGGGCCGAGCAAGCTAAGCTGTTAATCAGAGTAACAGCTATAACTAGTGATTCATTAACGCGAAAACTTGCGCAAAGCAAACAGCACGAGTGGCCAGCTGATGATACTCATAAACAGTGACAAAGCAGACTGGGCGACAAAGACGTTTTGAATAAACATCTGTAGTATCCATAGATTTAACTGAAAGACAACCAGTCCTAGACTAGCAATCAGCCACGCACTAACGGTATTCAACTGTCTGACATAGATACTGGTAATTTTGATAACCAGTGCAACCACAACAGCGGCGAAAGCTTGCTGACCTAAATGCGTATCCATCAATAAATCAGCAATTAGCCCAACCGTAAACGCGGTAAAAATGCCGACATAGCGCGGCTGAAACAGTAACCAATAGATCAGCACCATGATCATGACCATGGGACGCAATGTGGCCATGCTTGGGCTTAATGGATAGACATTGAGTGATGATGCAGCGATGAAACTCAGAACAATCACAACTATCAATAGTACCGTGGCATTCTCAGAATCAGGATACGACATGGGTACTTACCTTAGCGAGTGTTTGATGGTTGCGGCGATATTGTTGATTGAGTATTGGCAAGATGAATACCATAAATGGAAAGCTTTAAAACATTAATAAGCCAGCTAATTAGCCGTCAATACTGTGGCTTACGTCGTTATCTATGGAGCAATAGCAGCAGCATTGTTCTCATTTAACAGCTTGTCTTGAAGTATTAAGACATAGGCATTGTCAATAAAGTTAGCGGCTGGAGTAACTTCGATCGTTCTAAAGTTGTCAGTTTGCTCATCTTTGACATGCGCGATACGCCCTACTCGATAGCCTGCCGGAATACGACCGCCCAATCCTGACGACACTAGCTCATCACCTACTCGCACATCCGATGTTTTGAAGACGTAGTTGAGACTTAATGAAGATGGGATGCCTTGACCTGTGACGATAGCGCGCTGACCGGTACGCTTAACAGTGACCGCAACTGACTGCTGCTCATCTGTAATCAACAACAGACGGCTAGTATTCGGATAGACATTGATAATCTGCCCTAATACACCGTCTTCATCGATGACCGTTTGCCCAACTTGTACGCCATCTTGCTCACCTTTATTAAGCACGACAATCTGTCTGAGCAAATTGGTATCTGTACCGATGACTTGCGCCAAATTAAGATCGAACTGCTCAGGCTTAGTGGTAGATAAGATACCTTGCAGGCGTGCGTTCTGCGCCAAAATATAATCTTGCTGTTGTAGCTTGGCATGCGCGTGTATCAATTGCGACTTCAGCTGCATGTTTTCGCGACGCAATGCTTCTTTTGATTGCAGACTACCACCAGCCCAATGCTTGGCATAGCTTGGTAGGAGAGACAGCTCATAGATTGGCTGCATGGCGGCATGGCTGGTGCTACGTACAGGCTTGAACCAATCAGAGTTTTTGCTATCAAACCACATCAAAATTAAGGCTGCTATCAATACAATAACAGTCTTACGAAGTGATAACGGCTGGCGCGCAAAAATACTTGGAGTCATAAGTCGTCTGATTTAAGGATTCTAAAATGAACAATAGCACTTATTTACAGCATGAGTGTTTATCGAGGATATTGGGTTCTAGCACAAATGAATGCAATTAAAGGTAGCACAATCGGCTACCTTTAATTTTATATATAGTCAATTTTCTATAAATTGGATACGGTGTCAGTCACGCTCAGCCTAATACTTGTAGTACTTTCGCTTGCCTTCCCTGTATCCAAGTTTTATTAAACCGACTATATTGATAGTTTCATTATTCACATACATCATCATATATTGCCAAGACTATATAGCAATTAAGGATAAAGATGAATTAAACAAAAATCATGTTCAAACTTTTGTTATTGATAAAATCAAGCGCGATACCACCACCGCGACTAACGCAGGTTAGTGGGTCTTCTGCTACCGTCACTGGCAAACCGGTCTCTTGCGAGATAAGTTTGTCTAAGTCACGTAATAGCGCGCCGCCACCTGTCAATACGATGCCACGCTCAGCGATATCTGACGACAACTCTGGCGGAGTCTGCTCAAGTGCTACTTTTACAGCGCTAACAATACCACTCAATGGATCAGTCAATGCTTTTTGCACTTCTTCTGAGTTGACAGTAAAGGTCTTTGGCACACCTTCTGCCATGCTACGACCACGAACTTCTACTTCTAGTTGGCTGTCTTCATTCAATGCCGAACCGACTTCTTTTTTGATGCGCTCAGCGGTCGTCTCACCGATGACACAACCATGCGTACGGCGTACATGGGTGATGATCGCTTCATCAAACATATCACCACCGATACGAATCGACTCAGCATATACGCAACCAGATAGCGCGATAACGGCAATCTCAGTCGTACCACCACCGATGTCCACCACCATAGAACCACTGGCTTCATGAACTGGCATACCAGCACCGATAGCCGCAGCCATTGGCTCTTCTAGCAATAGTACTTTGCTCGCACCTGCTGATGATACTGCCTCACGAATCGCCTTGCGCTCAACTAGAGTAGACTTACATGGTACACAAACCACGACGTTAGGCTGTGCCATAAAACGCTTGGCTTTTACTTTAGCGATAAAGTGCTTAAGCATTTTTTGCGTCACTTCAAAATCAGCAATCACACCGTCTTTTAACGGGCGAATTGCTGTGATGTTCGCAGGCGTACGACCTAGCATCTGCTTGGCATCGATACCAACAGCGGCGACGGTCGGGTTCTGAGTACGATTGCTTCGTAACGCGACCACCGTAGGCTCGTCAAGCACGACGCCTTTATTAGGAATAAAAATTAGGGTGTTCGCAGTACCGAGGTCGATAGCGATATTATTTGATAAAAATCCAAACAGGTTCATGACTAATATATCCAGCGTCTTACGAATGAGGCGAATGAGATTGACTGAGGTGTTACTCGTCAGTGTTGAGCAGGTCGTCGTTAAACATTACTTGTGGCAACAGTTAATCATTCCAACAAGTCAAAATCCAAACAATAATGATGAAATGAAAAAACTGAGCTAAATTATACCGATTTAGCTCAAAAAAAACATAGATATTTGCATCAGTAAGTAAGGATTTTTGTCTTAGACGCCAAAAGTTGTTACAAAGTTTGAAATAGTAGTGAATATCATTCAACTCAATGAAACATCATTTAATCTGATAACTAACAAGGCTCTACAGGCAGATGAATGTTTTGCTTAATAGCAGATGCATACTGTAACGTATTTTAGAAGCTAATTGGAGAGCAATTGAGGAACAATGATGAATTAGGGGATCAGTTTTGCAATTCTCTGTAAATCATTGTGTCTTAATTGGCATTATGGCTTGTCTGACACCATATCTTATTTAATATTACGTCTTTATCAATTCAGTCTCTTGGTTGAGATTGTGCATCAATCAAGCGTCATGCTCTGTAAACTTGAGTCAGATGCTTTATAATAAGCCCACTTACTATTTGTTTGTATTTTAGTTGTTTCTATTTTAGCGCTTATGTATTTTCGTTTTCGTAATCAACTATTCTAACAAAAACTGTCCTTAACTGGAGAAACTATGTCTCAGCAGCCAGCAACGTCTGACAGCAACGTCAGCCGTGAAGAAATCCTAGAAGTTGCCAACCTTGCCCGCTTAGGTGTCGATGAAAGTACAGCCGATAGCTATGCTGATGATATCAGTAAAGTATTAAAACTGATGAATACGCTATCTAATGTTGATACTACAGACATCAAGCCACTAGCCAATATCCATGAAGCTTGCCAAGAGTTACGTGCTGATGTAGCAAAACACGATATTAATCGTGAGCGTAATCAGTCAGTCGCACCCGCCGTAGAAGAAGGCTTATATCTAGTGCCTCAGGTGATTGAATAATAGTGGCTGAATAATACAATCACGCATTTGCCATTATCTCATTTTATTTTATGCTATTAACATTTTGACGGACGACACCTTATGTCTGAACTTCATTTATTAAGTACCGAGCAGCTCATTACTGGCTTGCAAAACAAACAATTTAGCAGCGCAGAATTAACCGAACACTACATCAAGCGTATCGATGCGCTAGATAGCAAGATTAACAGCTTTATCACTCATACTTCTGAGACAGCACGCGCACAAGCAAAAGCGGCAGACGGGATGCGTGCACAGGGCGACCAACGTCCACTACTTGGCGTACCAATGGCGCACAAAGACATCTTTTGTACTCAGGGCGTACTGACCACTTGTGGCTCAAAGATGCTACATAACTTTGTCTCACCATATGACGCGACTATCGTTTCTAACATCGACAAAGCTGGCATGATTAGCTTAGGTAAGCTCAATATGGACGAGTTTGCGATGGGCTCAGACAACAGTAGCTCTTACTACGGCACCGTACAGAACCCTTGGAACCTAGAGCGCGTCCCTGGTGGCTCGTCAGGTGGTAGTGCTGCCGCCGTTGCCGCTGGTTTTGTCCCTGTTGCTACCGGTAGTGATACGGGTGGCTCTATTCGTCAGCCTGCTTCATTTTGTGGCCTAACAGGTATCAAACCTACTTATGGCCGTGTGTCACGCTTTGGTATGATTGCCTACGCCTCAAGTCTGGATCAAGCGGGTAGCATGGGACGCAGCGCTAAAGATTGCGCCTACCTACTCCAGCCAATGATTGGTCATGATCCGCGCGATGCCACTTCTATCAAATACGAGATGCCTGACTATGTACAAGACATCAATAATGCAGAAGCCGCTGCTGGTGATAAGCCATTTGCTGGCTTGCGTATTGGTGTGGCCAAAGAATACTTCGGCACAGGGCTTGATAGCGAAGTTGAGCAAGCAGCACGTGCTGCGCTCAAAAAATACGAAGAGCTGGGCGCAACAATTGTAGAAGTAAACATCACTGACCCTGAGATCACGCTTGCCACCTATTATATGCTAGCGCCTGCTGAAGCATCATCGAACCTGTCACGTTTCGATGGCGTACGTTTTGGCTATCGCTGTGAGAACCCAACGGACCTTATCGATCTATACACGCGCTCACGTTCTGAAGGCTTTGGCCCTGAAGTACAGCGCCGTATCTTGACAGGGACGTATGCGCTATCGGCTGGCTACTTCGATGCTTACTATACTAAAGCACAGAAGATTCGCCGCTTAATCGTCAAAGACTTTGATGAAGCCTTTGCTAGCTGTGATGTGATTGCTAGCCCAACCGCACCGACTGCGGCTTATAAGCTCAGTGAAGACCTAGATCCTGCAACGATGTATTTAGGTGACGTTTATACCATCGCGGTCAACCTAGCAGGTCTACCCGCTCTTAGTCAGCCAGTTGGTTTGACGAAAGAAGGCCTACCTATTGGCTTGCAATTGATCGGTAAGCATTGGCAAGAGAGTCAATTGCTCACGACTGCGCATCTATTCCAGCAGCATACTGATCATCACCTACAACACTCTACCATCGCAAAGGAGACGGTATAATGAGTACAGCTACTACTGATAACAATGCCGTCCGTGAACACGCCGTGCGTAAAGAGCTATTTGTCGATGGCTATGAAGTGGTCATCGGTATCGAGATTCACTGCCAGCTAAATACGGAAAGTAAGATCTTCTCAAGTGCGCCGACTGATTTTGGACATGAGCCAAACAGCCAAGCAAGTATCGTCGATTTGGGTTTGCCTGGCGTATTGCCAGTGCTAAATGCTGGCGTGGTCGATCGCGCATTAAAATTCGGTATCGGTGTCAATGCTGAGCTGGGCCTGTTTAATACGTTTGACCGTAAAAACTACTTTTACCCTGACTTGCCTAAAGGCTATCAAATCACTCAGATGGCCAATCCTATCGTGGGTGAAGGCTATATCGATGTCGTCGTCAACGAAGGCGAAAAGAACGAATATCCTAAACGTATGGGTATCACCCGCGCGCATCTAGAAGAAGATGCGGGTAAATCTGTCCATGACGCAGTCGATGGTATGACAGGTGTAGATTTGAACCGTGCTGGTACGCCGCTGATCGAAATCGTCTCTGAGCCAGACATGCGCTCAGCTCACGAAGCACTTGCCTACATCAAAGCCATCCATCAGCTAGTCACTTGGCTAGGTATCTCAGACGCAGTAATGGCTGAAGGCTCATTCCGCTGTGACTGTAACGTCTCTGTGCGCAAACCAGGCGCTGATCTCGGTACGCGTACTGAGCTAAAGAACCTAAACTCGTTCCGCTTTATCGAACGTGCTATCAATCGTGAAATCGAGCGTCAAATCGATATCCTAGAAGATGGCGGCAAAGTTGTCCAAGCAACGATGCTATATGATCCAGAGCGTGATGAAACGCGTACCATGCGTACCAAAGAAGACGCCAACGACTATCGCTACTTCCCTGATCCTGACCTGCTACCTGTCCGTATCGAGCAGCATACGGTTGATGCGATCAAAGCAGCGATGCCTGAGCTACCAGTTGCTCGTCGCGCACGTTTTGAAGAAGCGCTTGGTCTGTCAGAATACGATGCTCGTATCTTGACTGGTAGTCGTCAAATTGCTGATTACTTCGAAGATGTGGTGGCTGAAATCGGTCAGCAAGATGCTAAAATGGCTGGCAACTGGGTCATGGGCGACTTGCTCGGCGCCCTGAACAAAGATGACACAGACATCATCGACTCCCCTATCAGCGCCAAGCAATTGGCTGGCATGCTCAAGCGTATCAAAGATGACACGCTATCTGGCAAACTGGCCAAGAAAGTCTTTAGTGCTCTATATGAGCGCGAAGGCGGCGATGGCGATGATGCAGCAGATAAAATCATCAAAGATAAAGGCCTCAAACAAGAAACCGATACTGGCGCTATCAAAGCGATGGTCGAAGAAGTCATCGCAAAAAATGAAGCGATGGTCGAAGAATATCGCGGCGGTAAAGAAAAAGCCTTTAACGGTCTGGTCGGTCAGGTCATGAAAGCCAGTCGCGGTAGTGCTAACCCACAGCAAGTGAACCAAATTCTAAAAGAATTATTGGGTTAATATTGGCTGCTAAGCGATTATACTGACTATGCTATGCAGAATAATATTGTAGAGTTTGGCTGCTATAAATAGCCCTTGCAATATACATAATTTTGCGTAAAATAGTCAGTCACTCGGGGCGTAGCGCAGTCTGGTAGCGCACTACACTGGGGGTGTAGTGGTCGCAGGTTCAAATCCTGCCGTTCCGACCAAACATGGCAGTAAAGAGAAAAGCCAATCATTGTTTTCAATGGTTGGCTTTTTTTTGTGCTAAATTTGTTTAGTTAGTTTGTGGTGTACTAAATAGAAAGTGAGCTAGACTCGTTCAATCTAAAGATGTAGGAATATAAATTATGAGTTTAATGGATAAACCTAAAACAGACTTCTACAAAGAATATGTATCCATAAAAGATTTTCTTTTCTACGTTGCCTTCACTCAAAAAGAAACAGTTAGCGACGTTGCTTCATGGTTACTTTACAACGCCTTTTCAAAGGATATTACATCTTATGAAATTGATCGGCACTACAGAGTCTTTAAAGGGAAGATAAAATCTGGAGCTGATAAAAACATAGAAAGATTTTTTGAACAGATTACCTTTGATGGTTACCATGCTTACCATGCGTATGTATGTTTCATTAGAGACAAAGAAGACGGTATAGATAGTAGTCATTGGAAAGATAGCTTTATAAACGAAGATTACTATAAATTAGTTTATTCCAACTTCTACCTAAATAAAGCAGAGCTTTACGAGTTAGATTACATAAAAGGCTTGAATCTCAATTTTGATCAAGCAAGTGATTATATTTATCATACTTATAGCTGTGATGGTATTGATGCTACGGTAAAGCCTGAGGGGATTTCTAGCGGTACGGGTTGGCATCCTATTACTTTACAACAGAAAAAAATAAATTTAGCTAAAGAGCGTGATAAAGATGTCCCACAACCTAAGCTGTCATTAGAGACATTAAACAAGGCTATAGATCTTATAGCATCAATGCCTAATGAGATACCACAAAAAGAAGCGCTAACAAAAACTATAAATGAAGAAGTTAGTAGTAGAAGCCAAGATAAAAAATTGATAGCAATGTTAGCGATTTTACTTGCTCAAAAATCCAATGTATTCCAAGTAGGTAATAGACCTAATGCGACACAGATAAATGAAGCTATCGTTAACCTTGCACAACAAGAACTACAAGTTATTGATGATGATATGTTTGGACTAAAAGGTAATACAGCTAAAATAAGCAACGCCATTAAAGAGTATTCTCACATTATTAAAAATAAGCTGAAAGATGAACTTTAACTTTAACTAATCAACCTTAATTTATTCACTAACTTCACCTCATAAAATACTTCCATACCAGCCGTAGCAATCGAGTTACGGTAAATTATGGAGCTAGACAATGACCCAGCAAAATTACAACCTTCTCAATTCAAAGCAGCAGCCACCGCATAACGCACCCAGAAATCCATCAAAATGGTTATTACTAATAATCAGGACAATACTCAGTATTCTATTACCCTACCTGCTATCACCGCCTGATATCAGCATTCATATTTATCACATTAATATCATATTTTAGCGCCAAAAAGCTTAGTACTACCCTAGCGGATACTTGTCATCTATAGACTTTTATAGAGCGAGCCGTTAGGGTAAATGCTACATCTTTACACTGGTTTACTCTATGATCGAGCCTGTCAATCAGCCCACATTTAATCACCTCATAGATAGCGCACCTTGGGAACGTTACCGCCGACCTTATGTGCGTGATTTGGCTTATGTACTGGCATGTCCCAATGTTTTGACGCAGTGGCTAGACTTTGCGCCACATCAGAATACACATACGGTTGCCGTGCATAGCGCGCAATTTTGGCAGGCGCAGTTTGAGGCGTATGAGCAGCGATTAACAGAGCTAGACACCACTGCCGCCTATCAAGAGCTGACTCGCTATTTACTCAAACGCCCTAGCCCCAATCGTCTGGGTTTTCATTTTGAGGGCTTACTGTCATTTTGGTTAGAGGATGGATTTGCGCGCAAGCTGCATCCGTATGAGACACTGGCTAGCAACGTGCAGCTCTATAATGGCAAGCAGACGACTGGTGAGCTTGATTTGATTTTATATAACCATGCAGAACAGCTGGTTGAACATTGGGAGCTAGCGATTAAGTTTTTTATGGGGTCAGCACCTTTTGAGCCTGTAAACTGGGTTGGGATTAATTCTAATGATAATCTACAGCGCAAGATGACACACATGCAAACCAAGCAGTTTCGAGCGGTGTGGGTAGATACGGAAAATCATGGACAGGTAAAAATCGATAAGCGTTATGGCGTGATCAAAGGCCGATTCTTTCTACCGATTAACACAACTGGTTGCGGTGATTATGACTGGCCATATTGGCTAACGCCGAGTTTTCCAATACATGAGTGGTGTGATAAAAGAGACATGGCAAGTCTTGCAACGATTGACACTACAGATTTGCGAGCCGCGCATTATATTGAGTGGTTCACCAAGCGCGACTTTTATGATGAGCGAAATGCTTATGATAGTCGCCAGCAGCCGATAGTTTGGTCAGATAGCGAACTACCTAAGACAGGTTTATATTTTGAAGGCAATCGACCAATCGTTATTTATCCAAGGCAGTCAGACCAACTCGATGAATAAATTTAGCTAACCTAAAGTTTTAAAATGAAACTGCTTAGATAATATTCTGGTCTTAACAATCAGACAGCTTTCACAGAATGCTTAATAACTCTCAATCACTTGCATTAGCTCATATCTAAGCATATCGGCACTCGGCATACGCTCAGCGTGGAAGCGCACCATCGCAATACCTGCACTGGCAAGCGCCTTATCTTTTTTATCATCCGCTTTTTGGCGCGCTTTGCTGCTATGCGTCCAGTCATCAAGCTCGATAGCCACCAATGTGGTCTGAGCATCGACATCCACGATCACATAGTCAACGCTCTGACGGCAGATACGATTGAACCAAAAGCTACGCTCTGATGTCTCACTACTATTAGCCTCAATGATCCGTGACAGCTGTACTTGAACAAATATGTGATACTCCGGCAGCGCATTTTTTAACTTATTAAAAAATATCACTTCCGTATCGGTCATGATTGGCATCGGCGCAAATGGCCAAATAGCCAACTCATCGCCGCGCACAGGTTTTGGGTCTGGCTCAACGACAGGGCGCTTCGTCAGTAGTGTTGGTAGCAGCTTCGGTAACGTAATCAGCCCCAAAAAGCCAACGGCCAATATCAAAAATATAACACCAAACGACATGGTTCTACCTTATACAATATGAGAGTGATGGGCTAATTGTCATTATTGATAGCAATTAATAATGCGCCGACCACGACAAGGCAACCTATATAGGCTGACAGGTTATACAACAACGGATTATAAAAATGGCGCTCATCTTAACTAAGGCGGCGCCAATCAGCAATCTATAAAACAAAAAACACGACAGTATTTGTCGTGTTTTTATATAAAGTAGATAAAAGCCGAATCGAGACCGCTAGAAAAGCTCTAGCTTAACGCCAATAAAGCACCCAAGCACTGGTTGTATTTACTTTAGGGTCACTATTGATTTTATCTTTTAGTGCCAATGCTGCGACTTTGCCGCGTTCAGGCCCAACCACGACACGGACACCGCGGCTAGTTGCACTGGTCTTGACTTGATAACCTGCTGCTCGGAACTTTTTCGCTAACTCATCCGCTTTGGCTTGGTCATTTGCTAGAGCTACTTGCACCCCAAAGCTACCTTTAGCGTCTGTTTCTTTGACTTCTTTACGCGCTTCACTCAGTTTTTGTTGCGCTTCACGTTTTGCATCGGCAGATTTCTTAGCCAGCGCTTCTTCTTGTTGGCGCTTCTTCTCACGCGCTTGTTCGGCTGCCGCCGCTTCACGCTCTAAACGCTGTACCTGTTTGCTCGATGGGATGGTAATGCTTTGACCCAGTTGTAGTGCTGCTGATGGAGATAGGTTGTTGGCTTGAGCCAATACTTCTACAGGCATATTGTATTGTCTTGCCAGTTTGATAAGTCCATCGCCTTTCTTGATTTGGTATTCAGAAGGCGATTTTGGTGGCTCGTTTTTAGCCGCTTCAGCTGCTTCTCTTTTTCTCTCAGCCGCTGCTTGGGCTTCCGCCTGCTTTTTTGCTTCGGCTAGTTTCTCTGCCTCCGCTTGTTTTTTACTCTCGGCAAGTTTTTTAGCGGCCGCTTGCTCTTTGATAGCCGCTTGCCTTTGGGCTTCTTGTTGCTCTTGAGCCGCTTTTTGCTTCTCGGCTTCGCTAGACTTTGTAGTATCAGTAGTAGACTGACTCTCAGTACGAGGCTGAACGGTCAGATCTGCAGTAACGTCTTTTGTAGACTCGGTACTGCTGGTTTCATCAGTAGCTGGCGCACTATTATCGACATATTGCTGGCTCTCAGCACGTGCCTTAGCCAACGCTTCTGCTTCTGCAACTTCCTGCTCTGTCAAAAACTCTTTTGCACGTTTTTCTTGCTCTGCAACGCGGGCTGCACGTTCTTTTTGCTTTTGCGCAAGGATACGTTTTTCTGTTTCGATATCAGTCGTAAGCGGCTGCGGAGACTCTTGCTCCGAGCTTAGTTTGTCAACCATCGCTGACATCGGCTCTGGTTGATCGCTATCGCCAATCTGTTGCACCATGGCGTATAGCATCACGCTACCGCCGATAATCATCCCAATGCCCAA
This sequence comes from Psychrobacter sp. APC 3281, assembly GCF_030407815.1. GTDB lineage: Bacteria > Pseudomonadota > Gammaproteobacteria > Pseudomonadales > Moraxellaceae > Psychrobacter. Next base: position 60,361 of record NZ_JASDCS010000011.1, on the reverse strand, counting down.
TAAGGCTTGTCTCGAAAAGTTCATCCGTTTACGTCTCTTAGTTGGTAATAAGGTTGATTGAGCGGCGCAGCGACTATCTCAAAGCAGTATATCCAATCGCTTTAATCATGATCTCTTACCGCCAGTTACTGTCAGTTAATGCCATCAGGGTTCAAAATTTGTGCCGACCATCTTCTACTGGTCTGGCAAATCATTTTGATTATAAAGCATATTTTTCATGCTGTCTGCTATCAGGCTATGACTAAGATTAACATTAAACAGGTACTACTTTAACTTAAATTATCATACGCTAAGGGCACTTAATGCTTCCCCAATCGTATGAAACGAACCGCATACGACGATAAGGTCTTGCGGTTGGCTCGCCTCTATCACTGCATGGGTCGCTGTATGCAAACCATCGAACTCATATATATTGGTGCTATCGATATATTTAACCAAAACATCTTGTAGCTGCTCAGTAGTCGCAGCACGAGGGTAATCAATCTCAGCGATAAACCAATCACTAATCGGTAAGCCTGCTTGGGTTAAGCGCTGCATAACCTTATCAATATCTTTATCACCTAACATAGAAAATAGCATTTTTATCTTTGGTGTAGGGATATTCGCTAAGCTATCTTGATTACTTTGCTTGGCTACATGCTGCTGCCAAAATGGTAATAGCTGCGCTAGTAAGAACTCAACGCCTTGCTCATTATGCGCCACATCAAACAACCAATGGCGGCTATGGCTCTCACGATAATCGAACCGACCTGCCAGTTTGACAGTTTGTAGCGCTTGCTTAATGGCATTGATATCGATATCCAATGGGCTTGCTAATACTGCTGATAAGGCATTGGCGGTGTTAGTCAACGATAGCGCAGGACGTGGTAACTGCAAGGTAACCGCCGCGTTACTGTATTGCCAAGTCGTTGAATTAATATCGCGGTAGCTAAAATCTTGTCCAATCTGATAACAAGTTGCCTGCTGAGTAACGATAGCCTGTTGCACGCTAGCTGGCATCTCAGTAGCACCATAAATCAGAGGAATGCCGTTGCGCAAGATACCTGCTTTTTCGCGACCAATATCCTCGACATTGTCACCCAACCAGTCAACGTGATCGATACCGATATTGGTAATGACCGCCATGTCAGGATCAATAATATTGACCACATCTAGCCGTCCACCCAATCCTACTTCTAATACCCACACGTCACAATCTGCCTCAGCGAATATCAATAGCGCTGCTAGTGTGGTCATCTCAAAGAACGACAACGTCAACTCGCACTGTAAGCGTGCTGCCTCTACTTTGCTAAAAGCCTTAATCAGCGTCTGATCGCTGACCATCTCGCCATTGATACGTACACGCTCGTTGAAAACGCTAAGATGTGGCGACTGATATAGTGCCGTCTTATAACCTGCGGATTTACACATTTCGGCGATGACAGCAGTTGTAGAGCCTTTGCCATTGGTACCTGCCACAGTAAATACATAAGCGTCATCTTTGGCTGACTGCACTACGCCTAACGCTTCTGCGACAGGCAATACACGTGACAATCCCATATCAATTGCAGACACATGAATCTGCTGCATATAATCGAGCCATTCAGTTAGGCTAGCACTTTCATTAGGACTATGGGCATTGGGGCTGCGAAGGTCAGACATGGATAAAACCTATATAAAATTTAATAAGAGATAAAAATATATGTGTTAGCTAAAACCAAAAATAGCACTTACCGTGCAATGACGATAAATGCTATTAGGGGTCTTGCATATGCAGTAGATGTTAGCACGCAGCTAAGTCATTATGCACTCAATAAATGATTCATTACACTGAGTCACCTACCTTATTGAGTATCTCATTTTACTGAGCATCTACATTTGGTACGCGGCATAGTTTTGCAAGTAGACGATAGATCGTATCGATTAGCTGATGGCGATGTACCACTTCATCTACTACACCATGCTCTAATAAGAACTCAGCGCGCTGGAATGGCTCTTCTAACGTCTCACGTACAGTCTGCTCAATTACACGCTTACCAGCGAAACCGATCATCGCTTTTGGTTCTGCTAGATGAATATCACCCAGCATCGCCAGTGATGCAGTTACGCCGCCGTACACAGGATTGGTCAATACCACAATGTAAGGAATCCCAGCGATTCTTAGACGCTCAATCGCTGCTGCCGTGCGTGCCATTTGCATCAACGATAGCAGGCCTTCTTGCATACGTGCACCACCAGAAGCGGCAAAGCAAACCAAAGGTACTTTTTGCTCTAGCGCTTTTTCAGCTGCTTGGACGAAACGATCACCAACGACTGAACCCATTGACCCGCCCATAAAGCGGAAGTCAAAAGCACAGGCGACGATATCAAGGTTACGCAGTTTGCCATACATAGCAACCAACGCCTCAGACTCACCTGTTTTTTCTTGTGCTTCACTCATACGCGCAGGATATGGCTTACTATCCACAAAGCTCAATGGATCTTTTGCCGTAAACTCTTGTCCTGTCTCGCCGTCTACTTGATCAAGTAACCAGTTCAAACGCTCACGAGCACTCATCGGTAAATGATGATCACAGTGTGGGCACACATAGCAGTTAAAAATCAGCGCTGTGTTGGTAATCATTGAATGACAATTACTACACTTAGTTGACGGTTCAGTCTCTACCGCAGACAGTGGCGCAGTCAAATGCTGTTTGATGCCTGGAATAGGACGGTTAAACCATGACTGCCTATCCGTATTGCTGTTTGGCACGGCTTTAGCAGTATTGTTATCGGGTTTTGTTATTGTATCAGTCATATTATTTGCCATCATAAAAGGCTTATTGACAAGTTTGCTCATTCGCTTGTCATTGAGAGTTTAATGGTTGTCTAAACAAAGCGTCTAATACCGTCATAACATGAGCAGTCATGCGACATACTGATAAATAAATCTCGTATGTCGGTAATTTGATTATGCGCTTGTTGATAGATAATGTATTCGCCAATCAAAATGACGAATAAACCACTGCTATCAGACACCATATAATAGTGATGTTAGTTTACACTCGTAAACTAATTTTAGCAAAGTCATTTAGTATTGTCTTCACGTAAAGCATTTACGTAAAGTCTTAGGTAAACAATAGCTGCAATTTGACTTTGCCGTTTCAAATAACTACTTCTTCAAATAACTATCTCTTCAAGTAACAACAATATGAAAGCAATAGCTATTAGGCGCTTAAGCTGTCTAACGCTTCGCGTAGCTCATCCATTTTTGCCATGATGTTCTGCTGCGCGTTTGCAACCGCCGCGGTATCATTAGCATCAATATCGGCAAAATTCTGTACCAAGGCACTACCGACGATAACGCCATCCGCATGGGTACCAATCGCTTTTGCAGAAGCACCATCACGGATACCAAAGCCGACGCATACTGGCAGGTCTGTTTCTGCTTTGATCGCTTTAACTTGCGTGGCAACGTCATCAGTATCTAGTGTGGCTGAACCAGTCACGCCTTTTAGTGATACATAATAAATATAGCCGCCACAATGAGTCAATACTTGCTCACGGCGCTCAGGCAAAGTTGTTGGCGATAGCAAGAAAATCTCATTCATCGAATGATCGGTCAAATGCTGAGTGAAGCTGCCCGCCTCTGCTGGCGGTAAATCTACCATCAATAAACCATCAACGCCTGACTGCTCACATAGCGCCACAAAGTTGTCATAGCCGATGATTTCAACAGGATTTAGATAACCCATCAGAATAATTGGCGTTTGCGTATCTGTTTGACGGAACTCTGCGACCATTTTTAGCGCATCACGAGTACTTGTACCTGCTGCTAATGCACGCTCGCCAGCCAATGCCACAGTTGGACCATCGGCCATTGGGTCAGAGAATGGTAAGCCGACTTCGATCATATCAGCGCCGTGTTTCACTAAGTCGTGCAACAGACCTACCGTAGTGGTCGGATTAGGATCGCCTGCCATGACATAAGGAATCAAGGCTTTTTTATTTTGTGATTTTAAGGTTTCAAAGGTACTTTCAATTCTGGTCATAGTGGTCTCTTAATTGTTATAAACTGGCTTGTTTGACCTTTCGTTTAATAATCCATATTGAACAATAAAAGGTCAAACAATTTTTCTTATAAAGAAAAATCTAGTAACTTATAAATTTGATAACTTATAAAGATACTCGTTACTACAACTCAATCCCTTCTGCTTTCATCACTGAATGCAGATCCTTGTCACCGCGACCTGACATATTAACGATGATCGTTTGGTCAGGCGTCATGGTTTTAGCCAGTTTCAATGCATAAGCGACGGCATGAGCAGTCTCAAGCGCAGGGATGATGCCTTCCTTGCGAGTTGCTTCATGGAAGCCTTCCAACGCTTCTTTGTCAGTACAGCCGACATACTCAACACGCTTCATATCTTTTAGGAAGCTATGCTCTGGGCCGACACCAGGATAATCAAGACCCGCTGAGATAGAATGCGTCTCTTGAATCTGGCCATCATCATCTGCCATTAGGTAAGTACGGTTACCATGCAGTACACCGATACGACCAGCAGCCAATGGTGCTGAATGACGACCTGACTCGATACCATCACCTGTTGCTTCAACACCATACATTTTAACTTCAGTATCGTTTAGGAAGTCAAAGAACAAACCAATCGCGTTCGAGCCGCCACCGACACACGCAACCAATGCATCAGGCATTTTGCCTGTTTTTTCTAGATGCTGAATGCGTGCTTCTTTACCGATAATCGCTTGGAAATCACGAACCAATAGCGGATAAGGATGCGGGCCTGCCACAGTACCGATAATGTAATAGGTGCTATCGACATTGGTCACCCAGTCACGCATGGCTTCGTTCATGGCGTCTTTGAGCGTGCGTGAGCCAGAAGTGACTGGCACAACTGTTGCGCCAAGCAAGCGCATACGATAGACGTTCATTTTTTGACGCTCGACATCGTCAGCACCCATATAGACGATACACTCTAGCCCTAAGCGTGCCGCAATCGTTGCCGTCGCGACGCCATGCTGTCCTGCACCAGTCTCAGCGATGATACGTTTTTTGCCACACATTTTGGCAAGCAGTGCCTGACCAATGGTGTTATTTACTTTATGCGCGCCTGTATGGTTTAGATCTTCACGTTTGAAGTAAATTTGCGCACCGCCAATCTCATCGCTCAAACGCTTAGCATGATACAGCGGCGTTGGACGACCGACATAATTGACCAAATCGTTGTGATACTCTTCCCAGAATGCTGGGTCTGCTTTTACTTTGGTATAAAGCGTTTCTAGCTCTTCTAGAGCAGCCATTAGCGTCTCAGAGACAAAACGCCCCCCATGTACACCAAAGTGACCGCGCGCATCAGGATACTGGTTAAAGTCCTGTACATTTTCAGGGTTGGTAAAAGTATTTACAGATTGTGCGGTAGCAGATAAATCTTTGTTCTCGACATGACTCATGATAATTCCTACTGTAATAAGTGGTATTTTTTAGATAACTTTAGATAAATAGAGAGAAAATAATAAAAGGGATAACAATCTAATAAGATTTAAGCAGAAAAATCGGAATAACGATCAACTAAGCAGATTACGTATAGCGAATAGCTTGATACAAACCTACTTAGATGGCGCCAGTGACCGTAGCGTTTTGCCATCGATCGCGCTTGACCGCTTTCATAAAGGCACGCATTTTGGCAGCATCTTTTTTACCTTTATCAACCTCAATACCACCGCTCACATCGACGCCATAAATAGGTAAATCTAATGTCGCGGCAACATTGTCAGCATCGAGTCCACCAGCCAAAACGATCGGCAGTGCGCTGTCATGTGGAATGAGACTCCAGTCAAAACGTGCGCCTGTACCGCCATACTTATGCTGATGATAAGCATCCAATAAAATACTACTGGCACCTGCGGTCGCAAATTGATTAATTTGGACGCGAACACTATCGAGACTGTCTTGCTCTGTATTGATACGCAATGCTTTGATCCAGCGTTTATTGACCATACCTGCCAGCTGTTGGCATTGCTCAGGTGTTTCATCACCATGGAATTGGATAATATCAAAAGAGACGTTGTTTGCTAATTTGATTAGCTCATCTTTGGGCATATTGACTACCAATGCCACCACGCTGACAAAAGCAGGTACGGCAGCACTCAGGGTTTGCGCCTGCTCTATCGTGACCGCACGTGGACTTGGTGGATAAAACACCAAACCCACTGCATCTGCACCTAACTGTGCCGCAGTCTGTATATCACTAAGCTGAGTAAACCCGCAAAACTTAACGTGCATTTTGTGACCTTGCGTTTCATGGTACTAAATATGACACCAATTATAGCGGCATCAGATAGGTTCAAGCCAAAGATAAATCGTTAGATGTGATGAGGTTTTGTTAACCAAACAGCAAAGCCATTGCATCCAAAAACTTATCCTAGCATACTTTTATCCTTAGTTTTGTTTATGATTGCGATTGATTAATATAGGGATACTTTGATGTCTAAGACTGCACAGACAGCCGCTACTGATACTGATACTGATACTGATACTGATACTGATACTGATACTGATACTGATACTACCGACAATGCTACTAGCAAAAATCCACCGCATTACTTGATGTGGTTTCGTCGTGACCTACGCATTCATGACAATACCGCTTTAGCAGCGCTTTGTGAACGTGCAAAGGAAGACAACGCTTCAGTGTCTGCCGTATTCTTTTTGACGCCTGAGCAGTGGAAAGCACACGATACGTCCCTTGTACAAGTCGATCATATTGCTCGCACGCTACCTATTCTAGCAAAGGAATTGCAATCAAAACTGAACATCACCTTAACAGTACAACACTGTCCAAGCTTTACTGACTGTATAGAAGCGCTCACGACTTTATGCAATGACAATGAAATCAGCTGCGTCATGGCTAATCACGAGTACGAAGGCAATGAGATTGATCGTGATGAACAATTAAGCAAACAACTTGCAAAAGGCGATATCGAGTTTGTCCGCTGGCATGACCAATGCATTTTGCCACCGCAAAGCATTACGACCAATGATGGCGATAGTATGTATAAGGTCTTCACCCCATTTTATAAAAAATGGCGACATACGTTGGACGTCAGCACCATCCAAATGCATGAAGCATCCGCAGTGGATAGCGATTATAAAATCAAACTACCATCATCGCAAACGTTTGCCAATACAATCGACGATATCGAAGCACTAAGTGAGAAAATGCTCAGTGACTATCAGCAGACATTAGAGAACAACGAGTCATTGCAACATATCGATATGACAGCTCAGCTTGACCAAGCAAGAGACGCCTATCCTGCAGGTGAGTCTGCCGCTTGCCAGCGTCTAGAGGCATTCGTCGATGATGATATCAATGATTATGATGTGAGCCGTGATGTACCGCACCTACATGCCACCAGCCAGCTATCAGCTTACCTCACCATAGGCTCTATCAGTCCTAGACTCTGCTATCTACAGGCGAGCAAAGCACAAGAAAAGCTACACGGCAATGATGGTGATAATGAAGACATCAATCGCTGGATAAGTGAGCTTGCGTGGCGAGACTTTTATCGCCATGTACTGGTCGAAAAACCAAATCTGATTCGTCATAAGGCTTATAAAGAAGATACCGACAATAAGGTTAATTGGTCATATGACAATGATGATTTTATGACATGGTGCACTGGTAAGACAGGCGTACCGCTCGTAGATGCAGCAATGCGTTGCCTGAATGCGACAGGTTTTATGCATAATCGCCTGCGAATGGTCACCGCGATGTTTTTGACGAAGGATTTATTGATTGATTGGCGCTTGGGTGAGCGTTACTTTATGCAACAACTAATAGATGGGGATTTTGCGTCCAATAACGGCGGTTGGCAATGGAGCGCGTCGACAGGTACGGACTCAGCGCCCTACTTCCGTATTATGAACCCCTTTAGCCAAGCCAATACGCACGATTCTAAAGCTCTGTTTATTAAAACTTGGCTACCAGAGTTAAAAGATATTCCTAACAGTATCTTGCACAACGAAGACAAGATGCGTAAAGAATTGGCAAAAGGTGGTAAGTTTGCCGATGTCGACTATCCTGCGCCAATGGTCGAGCATAAATCGGCACGCAAGCTAGCTATTGCCGAATTTAAAAAAGAAGCTTAAGTTTAAAAAAATAACTGGCAGACTAGCCATTGGTAGTGACTGGCAACTGACACGCGCCCGCGCCCTGAGTGGTAACCGTCACTACCGCTCCTGTGAGTGCAAACAGCTGCTGCAATTGGGTTTGGGCATTTTGCAGCGCCATATTCATGACATCTCCTCGGCAGGCACGCTCTAACACTTCTTTTTTTGCCATGGTCTGTGCTTGTGCCAATATCTTAGGATCGACTTGCATCATGCCAAAAGCTCCTGTCTGCCAGTCATAAATCTCAATATCATCTAGATATACTGAAAATATCTCTATGGGCGGCAAAGTAATATTGATTTGTGGCATAGTGGCAGCTGGAGAGCTGGGCTCAGCTACTTGCTCTTCATCCTCATTAGCTTGAGCAGGTTGCACTACTTGTACCATCTCAGGTGTCAGTGCACTCAAATCAACGCCTGCTTCTACGCGACCATGAGCGATAAACAATGCCTTTTGCTCATCCTGCCACAGTTTCATCCAGCTCCCAGGTCGCTCGCTCGTAATCACTGTATCGACACTAAATGCGACGGTATGTAAGCGATTTAACTGCTGAATTTGCGTAACCACCCCTTCGCGAGTAATAGTTTCTATCGGCGCTTCTTCTGGTTTGTTTTGCGCGCTATAAATAGCAAAGACAATCGCTACTAAGCCAATGAGTAATATCACCCACGACATTGTCGCAATAGGACGTTTCTCAGGCTTTTGAGTGGCTTTAGCGTTATTCATATCAGGATTATCCATAGAAGCTACCTTTATAATATTGCATCGTTTGGTAAGGCTAAGAGCGTTGTAAAAATGGAACAGATGCTTAGTCTATAAATGCGACTATTGTGCAGTAACTTCAAGTAATGGCTACCATTCCTCTACATAACTTTATCCATAAACCTCTACGCAACCACCTCAATAAACTGTCGCCAAAATAAGCAGTACTTTCGCTATAAAATCATATGAATAGTTCAATTATTTATCCCTTATTGAAGCCTTTGCGTCACGTTCGGTCTGAAAAGACAAAAAGTCATTGCGTCTTAGGCGAACTTTACCTAACATAGTCAGATTGTATGAATAAAATGTCAGTCTTAAAGCATTTATCAGGGTTTTGACCTGAATATATTGCATTTTTGGCATATTGATACATCAAATCAAATTTGCCTCTCTTTTATGAGAGTGGTTTTTACTGATGTGCTTTGTATATAAGCAGGTTGGTAACTAGGAAATACCCTAGATTATTGCTAAGTGATAAAGGTAAGCTTGCGGCGGCAATGAAACGATTAGCCATACGCTCAACATCCTACTATTTCTTATTTTTTTATCGTTGATAAGGTTACGCTTTATTTATGAAAGCCAGTCAATTTTTATTTGCCACACTAAAAGAAACCCCAAGTGACGCCGACATTGCCTCAAGCCAATTGATGGTGCGTGCTGGTCTTATCCGCAAGATTGCTTCTGGATTGTATATTTGGTTGCCTATGGGTCTGCGCGTCTTGCAAAAGGTCGAACGCATTGTTCGTGAAGAGATGCAAAACGTTGGTGCACAAGAAGTGCTAATGCCGATGACTCAGCCTGCTGAACTTTGGCAGACGACCGGACGTTTTGATGATTATGGTCCTGAGTTATTGCGCTTCAAAGACCGTCATGATCGCGACTTTGTACTTGGTCCAACGCACGAAGAAGTCATCACCAATCTAGCACAAGGTGAGCTACGTAGTTATAAACAACTACCGATTACGTTCTTTCAGATTCAAGGTAAATTCCGTGATGAGATTCGTCCACGCTTCGGTGTGATGCGCGCACGTGAATTCACCATGAAAGATGCTTACTCTTTCCATGTGGATCAAGCCTCATTGGCCAAGACTTACCATGACATGTATGACGCTTATACACGCATCTTTACCCGCTTGGGCTTAGATTTCCGTGCGGTACAAGCAGATACAGGCTCTATCGGTGGTTTTGCCTCACATGAGTTCCATGTATTGGCAGATAGCGGCGAGGACGATATTGCGTTTTCGGACTCATCTGACTATGCAGCCAACGTAGAGCTAGCAGAATCTGTCAGCACTGCTGAGCGTCAACCGCCAAAAATGGAGCGTGAAGACGTTCTAACTGAAGGCATGACCAGCTGTAAAATGGTTGCTGAACACTTGGATATCCCGTTAGAAACGACGGTTAAAACCTTGATCGTTCATGGTCATACCGAGAATGATGAGCCACAACTGATTGCTATCGTGTTGCGCGGCGATCATCAGCTCAACACTATTAAAGCTGAGAAAATCGAAGAAGCCAACGTACCATTGACATTAGCATCTGACGAAGAGCTAAAAGCAGCAGGTCTGCATAAAGGCTATATCGGCGTTAATTTAGATATGCCTGTATTTGTTGATCGTTCAGCAGCGGCGCTTTCAGATTTTGTCTGCGGTGCAAACGAAGTGAACAAACATACTATCGGTATGAACTGGGCGCGTGATACTCGTATTACTCGCATCGTTGATGTGCGCAATGTACAAGAAGGCGACCCGTCTCCTGATGGTAAAGGCAGCCTAAAAATCAAACGTGGTATCGAAGTCGGTCATATCTTCCAGTTGGGTGATAAATACTCACAAGCGATGAACTGTACGGTTTCTGGTGAAGATGGCAAACCTGTCACCTTGATGATGGGCTGTTATGGTATTGGTGTTAGCCGTATCATTGCCGCTGCTATCGAGCAGAACAATGATGAAAACGGCATCATGTGGCCAAAAACGCCAACGGTTGATGATTCAATCGCTCCTTTTGAAGTCGCTATCATCCCGATGAAGTCTAAAGAAGAGACGGTCATGCAGACGGCAACCGCTCTGTATGAAGAGTTAAAAGCTCAAGGCATCAACGTACTACTGGACGATCGTAACGAGCGCCCAGGCGTTAAGTTTGCTGATCTTGAGTTGATTGGTATACCGCATCGTATCGTCGTTTCTGATCGTAACTTGGCTGAAGACAAGTATGAGTACGTCAATCGCCGTGAAGCCGAAAAGCAAATGCTAAGCCGTGAAGAAGTCATGGCAAAAGTAAGCGGTAAATAGTCTTGTAATTAAAGACTATATAACAAAAAGCGCCTATCTCACCATGTGAGATAAGCGCTTTTTTATGAGCTTAAAAACTATTTAACATTGTATTTTTATGAACATCGTATTTTTAGCAAGAACTTACTGGCGGATCAAACGGCTTGGCTTAGGCAATAAACGTATATCACTGACACGGCATGGATTGATATCGATACCACCGCGGCGCGTATACCATGCCCGTACCATTAGCTCACTTGGCTGATAGTATTGGCTTAAATCAGCAAATATCTGCTCGACACACTGCTCATGGAAACCATTGTGCTGACGGAAGCTCAATATATAACGCAGCATATTTGCATTATTAAAAGGCTTATCAGTAGTAATTGATACGGCCAACGTACCCCAATCTGGTTGATTGGTCACTGGGCAGTTACTACGCAGTAGATTGGAATAAAAGGTATACGGCTGCGTACCATCACTTGCCACGCTTTCGTCGCTAGCCTCTAATTCGTTAGTACTTAGCAATGACGCATCAGGATGTTCCGTTAATGCAACTTTATCCGTGCTATCTGCTAGTGCCTCATCAATACAAACACCCTCAGGCTGAGCGATCAATAACGCTGTTTCGTTACCATCTAGATCATCATTCAAACCAAATAATGCTACCTGTACGTCTGCTTGCAAACAAGCTGACAAGTCTTTCGCAATCAACGCTTGTACATCGTTCCAACTGGCGAACTCGGTAAAGTTAATACTATTCAAATATAGCTTAAGCGATTTTGATTCTACGATAAACGGTGAGCTAGCAGGGATACTAAAGCGTGCGATAGCCACTTGCGAGATACCTTGCGGATTTAACCAAGATATCTCAAAAGCCTGCCACCAATCGACACCAACGGCTAGCTTGTCGTCTTGCCAACCAATCGCATCACGTCCCATGCTGCGCGCAATCGGATATAGCGTCTCTGGGCTATACTCAGTTGGATAGTCTGTAGTTTGCTCACCCAAGATACCGTGAATACTCATCTGTCTTCCTAATATTAAACCGTTTTAAATTTGCTCTAAATAATATGCTTAGCGAATAATACACACTACAAACGTACACGTGAACCGTTACTTAGCAAGCGATAGGCGATGGTATAGAATATCGCACAGAACACAAAAATAGCCGCCATCGAATACCAAACATTGACATCAGAATAGCCAAGAATACCGTAACGGAATGAGTTGACCATATAAACGATAGGGTTCAATAGCGAGATATTTTGCCAAAATGGCGATAAATTCTCCATCGAATAAAACACACCGCCAAGATAGGTCAATGGCGTCAATACAAAGCTTGGGATGATAGAGATATCATCAAATGAGCGTGCAAATACCGCATTGATAAAACCGCCTAATGAAAACAAGATAGACGTGCCAAGTACCGTAAATACAGTCACAAATAAATGCTCAATACCAAGATCGGTAAAGAACAGCGCCACTATCGATACAATCACACCGATAGCCAGTCCACGGAAGATACCACCACTGATATAACCCATCAAAATAGCATGCTTGGATACGGGTGAGACCAAAAGCTCTTCGATACTAGACGTGAACTTAGCACTAAAGAAGCTTGAGACGACGTTAGAGTAACTGTTGGTAATGATCGACATCATGATCAAACCAGGCACAATGAACTGCATGTATGGCACACCGCCCATCTCACCCACACGCGAGCCAATCATCTTACCAAAAATGACAAAATACAGACTCATCGTGATAACTGGTGGTAGCAACGTCTGCGGCCAAATACGTAAAATACGGCGCACTTCTTTGAACCAAATAGTACGAAACGCAATCCACTTCTTACTCAATGACATGGTTTTATTATGATCGATTAGTTCCTGACTCATAATCCCGCCTCCTTCATGCTATCTGCACTTTGAATGTTTTTGTCTACCAAGCGCATAAATAACTCTTCTAGTCGGTTGGCTTTATTGCGCATACTTGCCACACTGATACCTTTCTCAGACAACTGATCAAAGACACCGTTTAGTGACTCACCTTCTGTCAAGGTAACTTCTAACGTTTGCTCATCTGGTTGCGAGACCCCTGTGACTCCTGTCAGAGCCAATTGCTCAGTGAGCGGCGTATCCAAATCAAATACAAACGTCTCTACCGACAACTGCGCCAGTAGCTCTTTCATTTCTGTATTGATTCGAATCTCGCCGTGATCCAAGATCGCAATGCGTTTACATAATTGCTCAGCTTCTTCGAGATAATGAGTCGTCAGAATAATAGTGGTGTTTTCTTCGATATTAATCTGCTGCATGAATTCCCACATTGAACGGCGAAGCTCGATATCAACACCAGCAGTTGGCTCATCAAGAATCAATAGCTTTGGTTTATGAATCAAAGCACGGGCAATCATCAAGCGGCGTTTCATACCACCAGATAGCTCACGTGATTTACTGTCGCGTTTATCCCATAGTCCTAGCGCGGTTAATAGTCTCTTTGCGCGTGGTTTGGCTTCTTTTGCAGGAATACCAAAATAACCCGCTTGCGTAATCAGGATATCTTCGACTTTTTCAAACATATTAAAGTTAAATTCTTGCGGTACAACGCCAAGATATTGCTTGGCAATCGAAGGGTTCTCTAATAGGTCTGTGCCGAAAATATGAACGCTACCGGTGGTTGGTTTAAACAATGAGCTAATAATACCAATCATGGTAGATTTACCTGCGCCATTTGGCCCAAGTAACGCAAAGAATCCACCTTGTGGTACCGTTAAATCAACCCCTTTTAATGCCGAAAACCCATTGTCGTAGGTCTTGGATAGGTTTTTTATGGAGAGTGCTGGTGCATCAGACATGAAGACCTCTTTATTTGTTATCAATTTGTATAAAATGCGATTTTAGAATAATAGGCCGTGTTGAACATTCGACTATCATTATCATATAGGCAAAAGCCGTATAAGAATGTTCAACACACTCTACTATCTAAAGGTGACAATGTACGGTAATAAACGAACTAATCTCATAAAATGAGGCTACTCATGACGAATTTCAACTGCCTTATATTCGAAGTACCATATTAATAATACTCATCATGAAAAAGCGCCTATCTCATCACTGAAATAGGCGCTTTATAGATAACTATCGTAAAAGCTTGGAAGGTAATCAACAAAGATTAGCTTGCTTCTGCGACCATATAATCTACGGCATTTTGAACTTCTTCATCAGGAATATCAGCGCCACCTTTGGCAGGCATCGCATTGAAACCATTAATAGCATGGGTATATAGCGTATCTTTACCTTTTGCGATACGTGGGCCCCAAGCGCCAGCATCACCAAAGATAGGAGAGCCTAGCAAGCCTGCAGTATGACAAGTATGACATACAGCATTATATACCGCTTTACCGTCACGAGGACCGTCGCCAGCAGCTGGGCCAGATGAGCGTGCCGTTACATCACAAGCTTCACCGTCTTCAAAACAGATATTGGCAACAGGCTGGATACGCGCAATCAGATTAGGATACAAAGCAATTAGCTTCTGTACTTGCGGCGTATCTTGTGGAATTGGCTCTTCATCAGCGGCAGGCGCTGTTGCTGCAGTTTCTTCGCCTTCTGCTGGAGCGGCTTCGTCAGTAGGCGCAGCACCATCTGTCGTATCTGCAGCAGCTTGGGTATCGTCACCTAGCGTTTCAGGAGCAGCGTCTACGACCTCTTGGCCTTCTGCTACGTCTGACGCAGTTACGGGAGTGTCTACAACATCTTCAGCTTGGCTCACCGCGATACTAGCGATTCCTAGAATGGCAGCTGCCGATAACATAACTACTTTTCTCATTCGTCACGTTCTCTTATTACGTATACAAGGACTAGCACGGCTCGGACATTCTGTCTGTCCTCCTTTGACGACCTCTAAGTCTTCAATAGCAGACAGCCATCCCGCGTGCCAGCGCACTTGCAATCGGTGATTATAAATATGAATTCTCCCCAACATTATAAGGGAAAAGGCAGGTAAATTGCCATGCTTGTTTAATGACTTGGCTGTTTTTTCTTAAAAAACCTCAATCGCGACTGTCATTTATTGGCTTTATGCTTTTTATTTGTTAGACTAAGCGGTCTTTATTTCTAGACACCTTATGCTAATTATCATGCGCATCTAAGCGTGACAGTCAGACATATCGTTATCGTATGCGCTCGTAGCTCAGTTGGATAGAGTATCGGTCTCCGAAGCCGAGGGTCGTGGGTTCGATTCCCGCCGAGCGCACCAATCATATTGTTTATAACCTCGCTCTACCCTTCCCTTAGTACTACCTTAAAATTCCTATACTAATCAAACCTCCATATCAAAATGTTTGCGGTTTTTCTGTGCTTATATACTTCTAGTGCTCTCACCTATATAAAACTCACTCTGCGTCCTGTAAATTAGCTGTTAGCTGAGCACGGCTAGGTATACGGTGATAATTAATCACGGGCACATCACCCAAACGGCGCTGACCTTCAGCAATCTTTTTATCAATCGTAATCATTGCAATTTTTTTGTCTTGTTTGCTAACGAGTAAATGATTTGCCTTACGTGTGACTCGATAATCAGAAAAATTCTGCTTTAATATCGCTGATGTTTTTTGCAGCGCATCATTCGGTGTTGCATTTTTTGGTTTTGCACCGCTATGCTTTTCGCCTGCTTTTGCACCTCGCGATTTTGCCACGAGCCATAAAGCTGCGATGACAGCGAACAATATGACAAGCCACCAAATTCCGTCTATCATAAGTAAAAATATCCATTATTAGCAAGGGTTGGCTCATGTTAGCAGAATTATCACCAGCGTTAATAGCAGAAGTAAAACTTGCAGCACAACTGTTGTCATCGAAACAGCGTATTTGCGTTTTGACTGGGGCTGGCATTTCAGCAGAAAGCGGCATCCCAACGTTTCGAGATAAGCAAACAGGACTGTGGGAAAACTACGGTGTCGAAGACTTGGCAACCCCTGAGGCGTTTACTCGTGATCCAAAGTTGGTGTGGTCATGGTATCAATGGCGTCGGCAAATGGTCGCAGACAAAGCGCCAAATCCAGCCCATCATGCGTTGGCTCAGTGGCAATATCATGCGCAAACCTCCGAGCAGCAGGTGACACTTATCACCCAAAATGTCGATGATTTGCACGAGCAAGCTGGTAGCGCGGTGACTCACCTGCATGGTCATCTTTGGCGTAACCGCTGTGGTCAGTGTGAGATACCTTATCAAGATCAATCGAGAGCATCGTACGATAATCGAGGCACCATGAGCTTTGATGAATCACTGCTTAGCTGTCCGCATTGCGATGGTTACATCAGACCAGATATTGTTTGGTTTGGCGAAGCTCTACCTGTACAGGCATGGCAGACTGCCGAAGAAGCTGCGGCTAATTGCGAGGTGTTTATCAGTATCGGTACCTCAAGCTTGGTTTATCCTGCTGCTGGATTGGCACAATCAGCCAAACAGAATGGCGCGCAAGTTATTGAGATAAACCCTGATCCAACACCAAATACCATCGTCGATATCACATTAGCAGAAAAGGCTGGAGTAATACTACCACTGCTTATAGCAGAGATTACTACTTTATAAACGCTACTACTTATAAACATTGCTGCATGACAGACAATAAAAAAGGCTTAACGATTTATATAAACCGTTAAGCCTTTGCTATTAAAAACAAGCTCGTTATAGCTTATTTTAATGCCAGATCAACTCTCGCCAAGTAAGCTTCTTTTAATTCATCACTGATAAATGCCGATTTAAATGAGTTTTTTACTAAGGTAATAACATCGTCTTCCGTAATCGGTAAATTTTCATATAGATTGACAAAGTTTTGATTCACATACCCTTTGAAATACGCAGGGTCGTCTGAGTTAACACTAATATTCAGACCATAATCTAAAAGCTCTTTAATATTGTGCTCTTTATAAGTCTCAAAGACTTTTAGCTCGATATTTGAGTTCGGGCAAACCGTCAGTGGCATTTGCTCATCTTTAAGTCTTTGCATCAACTCTGGGCTTTTTATAGACTGCACACCATGATCGATTCTATTGATATTCAATAAATCTAATGCTTCGTAGATGTACGAAAAGTCTGCTTCTTCGCCTGCGTGAGCGACCAATTTAAAGCCTTCTTCTTTGGCTTTTTGGAAAACTTCTTTAAATTTCGATGGTGGGTTGCCCAATTCTGATGAATCAAGGCCAACACCGATGATGTCATCTTTATACTCTAGTGCTTGCTCTAACGTTTCAAACGCTTCTTCTTGCGATAGATGACGCAAGAAACACATGATGATGCATGACGTGATACCGTATTTTGCTTTGGCATCGGCGAGCGCTTCTTTGATACCTGTGATGACCGCTTCAAAAGGCACGCCGCGTTCGGTATGCGTCTGCGGATCAAAGAATATCTCTGTATGGATGACATTATCTTCAACACATTTAAGAATATATTCCCATGTCAAATCATAAAAATCATCTTTGGTGAGCAGGACGTTTGCACCCGCATAGTAGATATCTAAAAAGGTCTGTAGGTTGGTGAAGTTATAGGCACTGCGTACATCTTCGATATCTTTATAAGGTATCTCTACATTGTTCTTCTTGGCCAATCTAAACATCAGCTCAGGCTCTAGCGAACCTTCAATATGTAGATGAAGTTCAGCTTTCGGTAGTTTCTTTATTAATTCAATCATAGTATTCCAATAATGGTGTTATCGAGACGAGCCCTAGTAGATATTGCACAGTAGGATAATCAAACCATACATATATGAGGCGTTATTTGTCTCAGAAAAATTATTTTAACACTAAAAGCATATCGCCTAAAACAAAACCCTTTGACCGTATAGATAAGCTACTTATAAAAGCAACCTTCTTAATAAAACCGTGTAAGGTGCAAACTACTTTAAAAATACCACTGTATCAGACAGCTCATTACCTTCTGGATCATGCTCTAAATGATAGTATTGACGTAACACTTGCCCCACTTCGTCTAGCAGTTCAGCCAAGCTCTCTTCTGTCTTTTGGGTAGCAATACCAGATACTGCCTTTTCGCACATTGCATTCCATACCGTTGGACTCACATGGGCACTGATACCTCGGTCTGCGACAATCTCTAGTTTTCGCTCGCATACATTGACATAGATTAAGACACCCGTATTTTCTTCCGTGTCCCAGACGCGATATTCGCTAAACAAATCAATCGCACGCTCACGGCAGTTCATGCGATAGGCTTCTTGGATAGGCAAATGATTTTCTACAATCAAAAACACCTCACCACGATGCCCACGCTCGGCTCGTGTCACAGCATCTGTTAAACGCGCCTTAGATTCTGTTGTTAGCCACTTACTATGTAATAAAGGGACGAACAAAACTTGACGCCACCAGCGGGCAAAACTGGGGTTTGAAGCGTTGTCTTCTACCATTATATTATTTCCTCAAGTACGTCGTTTTCGATGGTTATGTAGAGTTTATTTTGTTTGAGTGTGTGAAATACTTACCACGAGCCACCTGCGCCGCCGCCGCCGAAACCACCGCCGCCACCGCCAAAGCCGCCGCCTCCGAAACCACCGCCGCCAAAGCCGCCTCCACTGCCGCCGCCCATACCGGGTAAGAAAATCATGCCGCCTCTGCGCCCACCTTTACCGCCGCCGCCTTTTCCACCGCCACCGCCGCGTGAGATCAAAAACATCCAGATAAAGATTGCCATAATCAGCGTCATGAAGAAACCGCCGCCTAAGGCCATCGAACCTGCAAAAAACCCGCCAGCGGTAATGATAGAACCAAATACTCGGCCCAATATATTAGTAATAAAGCTACCAAAAATCATCGCCATGATAAATAAGAAAATAGGTGATGGCAGCTCGTCTGAGCTTTGCTGAGCAGTGCGTTCTGCGGCTTGTGCATCAGCACGGGCTAAGACTTCAGGATCAGCAGTTAGGCGTGTTTTGAGCGCTTCAACGCCAGCGATTATCCCTGCACCATAGTTATTTTGCTTAAATAACGGCGTGATATCTTCCCGAATGACACGGTTGACTGCCGCATCAGGTAAGACACCTTCTAACCCATAGCCAGTTAAGATATACATATCACGGTCATTGACAGCGACGACAATCAGTAGACCATCATCGATAGCTTCATCACCCAATTCCCACTTTTCAGCAACTTGCAATGCATAATCAAATATTGGTACGCCATTGGTAGTTGGTACGATAACCACCGCTGCTTGTGCTAATCCCTGCTGATAGATACTTCTAAGCTGCGCCTCTAGGCGTAGCTTCTCTTGAGGATTTAAAATATTGGCTTGATCAACGACTGGTTCATTGAGTATCAACTTATCAGCGTCAACACCCTCGGCACTGGAGCGTACGGGTGGCTGAGCGGTTGTTTGGGCATTGGCTGTACCATTTACTGTGCTTTGGTTATCTGCGTTTTGATTGATAGCGTCGTTGCCAAGCACTGCCCCATTGATAGCATCGTTATTTAAAACAGCATCATTGATTGCTTCGTTAGACTCGCCTGCTTTAGCAACGGCCACCAACTCTTCGACACTACGGTTTTGCAGATCCGAGGTGCTATCTGTCGCCACCGCTGTATCATTGGGTGCAGCATGCAATGCAGGCACGCTGACGACACCTAACGTAAACAGTAATGCTGATAAGATTGCTTTTGAATTATTCATCTAATCTATACCACCTCAGATAACATCTTTACCAATTGATAAACTCTAACTAATCATCATTGAACCATTAGCTAAATAAACAGAGCTGCCTATGCTGCTCTGTCGTCACGTTCATTCTAAATTTTATTCAGCTGACTTTTCTGCAGAGTCGCCAAAATCAACACTTGGTGCGGTTGAAATCGCTTCTTCATTGGCCACACTAAAGTTGGGCTTAGTGTCCATACCAAATACTTTTGCAGTGATGTTGGTTGGGAACTGACGTACCGTTGTATTGTATCCCTGCACTTCTTGAATATAGCGGTTACGAGCGACAGCAATACGGTTTTCAGTACCTTCTAACTGTGCCTGCAAATCCTGAAACAGTGCATCTGATTTTAGATCAGGATAACGCTCAGACACTGCCATCAAACGCGATAACGCACCTGTCATCTGCTCTTGCGCTGCTGCATAACGCTCCATCGCTTCTGGATCATTAAGCACTTCTGGCGTCACCGTGATACCACCCGCACGTGAGCGAGCTTCTGCCACTTGGGTGAAGACTTCTTGCTCTTGCTCGGCATACTGCTGTACGACTTTGACTAAGTTTGGCACCAAATCAGAACGGCGCTGATACTGGTTGACCACTTCTGACCATGAAGCAGTGACCTGCTCATCTTGTGCCTGCAGGTTATTGTAGCCACAGCCGCTTAGACCAACCGTAGAAGTTGTCAATAAAGCGGCTAGCAACATCGGCTTCATAATAGATTTACGCGTCATTGTTGATTCTCCTAATAATGATAAATAACAAATATCCAGTACCACGTTTTTAATATTTTTAAGTTTTCTTGGTATTCATACGGCAGTCATACGCTCTATATATTGTATATCTGCGCATCACTCTATCAGCATGATATCAAAAGAAGTTGTCCTAATGATGGCGTTATATACGGCTTTTTACAATTGACCGTTACCAAAACACAACCGCATAGCGTTAACGATAACGCGTTTTTATCATGATAGATATAGAGCAAAAATCTAGCAGTCTAGCGCAATCAGACTAAATGTTATGAAAGTACAAACAATTATTTATATATAATCTAAATTTTGCTAATGTATCAGCAAAATAAAATACGAATATATCTACCGTCTACAAAGAAATTTCTAGTAATTAGTACAAAAATATGGCAAATTGCAGTTACGTAGCCGTACGGTTTGAATACATTTGGTAGTGGACTTATAGTTTGATTAGTATTAGCGAGTTGTTAATTTCTTAATAAAAACATCAATTAACTGTCAAATTATCGCTAAATACTGTCAATTCGCCATACCAGTCATGTATTTATTCAAGACAGCTCATAGTAAGTTGAATGCCATCATGGTGATGGATATTTAATTATATAACCGCCTGTTTTATCCGCCGGTCAACTTATGACTCATCTGATGTATAACATGATGATAGAAGACCGCAGTAGTTGAGGTTGTAGAATAATAGTAAACGCAGCTGATATTAATATTATCAGTGATAAGCGCTATGCAAATAGTCCGTATTACTGATGAGATACGCGGGTAAATACAGACAACTACAGTCCATTCTTGGTGGCCAAGCACATGAGACTTAGACAATAAATAAGTCGATGCAGAGACTTTAACTGCTTAACTTAAATAAGTAAGTTAACCAGTTAGTTTACTCCTAGCAAACAGTGCCACCTTGAGACAGTACTAGGAACATAAATATGGAAGGTTTAGTTAACTTAGTAAATGGAATTATCTGGAGCCCAGCGCTGATTTATCTCTGCTTGGGTGCCGGTCTGTTCTATTCCATTATGACGCGCTTTGTACAAGTACGTCTATTCGGTGAGATGATCAAACTCCTATTCACTGGTAAATCTAGTGCACAGGGTATCTCATCATTTCAGGCACTTGCCGTCTCACTCGCCGGCCGTGTGGGTATGGGTAACATCGCTGGGGTAGCTGCTGCTATCGGCTTCGGTGGCCCAGGTGCCGTTTTCTGGATGTGGATCGTAGCCTTCCTAGGCGCATCTACAGCCTATGTCGAATCTACTCTTGCTCAGATTTACAAAGAAAAAGATGTGGTAACTGGCGAGTATCGCGGTGGCCCAGCTTATTACTTTGAACGTGCCCTTGGTCAAAAGTGGTACGGTATCCTCTTCGCAATCGCTTCTATTTTATCATGTGGTATGTTCTTACCTGGTGTACAGGCGAACGGTGTTATCAGTGCATTTGCACAGGTAATGGGCGAAGGTACGATCATGAATGTTGCAGGCCTAGAAGTTGGCTCTATGCGTTTGGTCGGCTTGGCTATCATCTTAGTGGTGCTAGGTATCATCATCTTCGGTGGTATTAAGCGTATTGCAACCTTTACTGAGTTTGCAGTACCTTTCATGGCATTAGGTTATATTGCCCTAGCGCTAATCATCATGTTCAGCAACTTCAGCTTGATTCCAGATGTATTTGGTATGATCGTTGGTGATGCATTCACTGCACAAGCAGGTTTTGGTGCTGCTATCGGTTGGGGTGTGAAACGTGGTATCTACTCTAACGAAGCTGGTCAGGGTACGGGTCCTCACGCTGCTGCTGCTGCTGAAGTTGAGCATCCATCACAGCAGGGTCTCGTTCAGGCATTCTCAGTATATGTTGATACATTACTAGTATGTTCTGCTACTGCATTCATGATCTTGTCTACTGGTATGTACAACATTCAAGGTACGCTACCAGATGGTCAGTTCATCGTACAGAACGTTGCTGCTACTACTGAAATCAATGCTCCTGCGTTCACGCAAATGGCAATGGAATCTGTATACGGTACGTTTGGTAATGCCTTTATCGCAATCGCTGTATTCTTCTTTGCCTTTACAACAATTCTGGCTTACTACTACATCGCTGAAGTCAACGTCGCTTACTTAACACGTTTCCTTGGTCGTAGTGCGAACAGAACTGGTTTATTCCTAGTGAAAGTGCTTATCATGGCGATGGTTGCTTATGGTGGTCTAAACTCAGCTGGTTATATCTGGGCAATCGGTGATATCGGTGTTGGTCTTATGGCTTGGCTTAACATTGTTGGTATTCTTGTCATTTTCATCGTGGCTCGTCCAACACTTACTATGCTTAAAGACTATGAAGCTCAGCGTAAAGCTGGCGTAACTCGCTATAGTTTTGATCCTGCTAAATTCGGTATCAAAAACGCACCATATTGGGAAGAGCGTCATCTAGCACAGCAAAAAAGCATGAACGCTGACCCATTACGTAAAGATAAAGTGTAAGTTGATTTAATAGGATTGCTATTTAATCTTATTGAATAAAAAAAAGCCCGAGACCATGTTCTCGGGCTTTTTTGTTTGGATGTTTTTCTACACCGCTACAGAATGGCTTACCGAAAAAACATTGAAGCCCACGTTCATACGAGCTGATTTAATACCTTAAAATTACCTTTCTAACTTTTAAAATTAACTTGTATTTGGCACAACATATAACTGTCATTTTGCATTTTTCCTGCCTTTGTATAGAGCTTACTTTGGCATTTTATATTTCCATACTGATCGGGTAGCCGTACCAGTATAGGTAAACCACAACTCCCCTATTTTTAATTTATAGACATAAAAAAGCCTAGCACGATGGCCAGGCTCTCTTTAAATAACTTGTAGATTCAAGACCTACAAACTAAGAAATAGCTTATTCAGGCATTAATACTGCATCGATAGTATGAACCACACCATTGGTTGCCATAATATCTGTACCAGTGATATTTGCTGTGTTACCAGTAGCATCAGTAATTACATTGTCTTCACTGATAGTGATGGTTTTACCGTTTGCTGTTTCAATCTCAGTACCATATGGGATATCAGCCGCTTTAACTTCCATTGCTAGTACATGGTAAGGAAGGACAGTTTTTAGCAAATCTGTATTGGCCAACAACTCTTCTTTAGTCACGCCTAATTTTTCTAGTACTGGCGCAAATGCATCATCAGTTGGGGCAAATACAGTATGCTTGGTTTCTTCCATTAGCATGGTATCAAGACCAGCAGCCTGTAGCGCAGCGGTTAAAATAGTTAGATTTTCGTTTTCTGCTGCGATTTCAGCGATAGTTTGAGTCGCTTCCATGTCCATTTCGGCCATTGGCTCTGCTGCAACAGCTTCTGTCTCAGCAACTGGCTCAACTGCCATCTCTTCAGTCGCTTCTGGTTCAGTTGGCTCTGCAACAGTCTCAGTGTCGTTACACGCTGCTAGTGACATGGCTGCGGTTACAACTGCGATAGATAACAAGTTCTTCTTTAACATAGGTAATTCCTTTTTGGATAAATAATTGATTAAGGGATTTATTTAAATTAATAACTTTCGATAAATATAATGGCGACCAATGATTAATAAATGTATCAATTACTTAGTCATACTATTTGGTCCATTATATTGATAGTTCTCAGTCTAACTGTTTAATTTTTAAATGGTATTTACTTAAGTAGCAACACTGTATCAATCACGTATATAGCATTGTTTGCTTGTATATCAGTTATTGCGATATTTGAGACGAAATGATGGTGATTAACTATTTCCGGATTTTTACTTTAAAAATCTAACCTAAATAGAAACTTATATAGATAAAGCTCTACAGTCTAAAACAGCCATTGTCTGATAATGAAATCATCACAAACAATGGCTGCTTAGTCTTACAATAAATACAGTGGGTATGCCTCAGTTAATACTTATTTAGGCAACAATACTCTATCAATTACATGGACGACACCATTGTTGGCAGCGATATCAGTCTTCACGATATTCGTTGTGCGACCATTCTCGTCCATCAATTTGCCTTCTTTGGTTACCATCAACGTATCTTTGCTAGCGGTCATTACGTTACCAGGCTTCACATCTTTGGCATACATAGCCATATCACCAGCGACTACGTGATAACCCAATAATTTGGTTAATAGTGGTTTATTGGCAAATAACTGTGCTTTGGTCATGCCTGTTTCTTGCAATGCTTGCATAAAGGCAGCATTGGTCGGTGCAAATACCGTATAGTGAGCATTAGGATCAGACAACATATCGACTAAGCCTGCTGCTTGTACCGCTTCTACCAATACTGAAAAATCAGGATTGCTTTGGGCAACTTGTACAACATTCATCTTAGCCATACTCTGACTGTGCATCGGTGCTTTCATGTCGCCCGTCTTCGCTGGCATCATATTATTACAAGCACTTAGACCTGCGATTGAGATAGCCAATGTACCGATGGTGGCAATTTTAGTAAGTTTCATAACATTTTCCTTAATGATTTGAATTTCTTTGACGTTGGTATTGTTTCAACTATGATATTACTGTCTTACAGATCATCCTGCCTGCTAATGCCATTTGCTCACCATACTATACTGCTAACATTGATACTCTTAATACCAGTTATTGTTAATAAATGAGCCTGTATTTATAAGTAGGACTTACTAAGACCTTGTATTTCTGAAATTAAATTAACATGTAAGCAATCTTTATCAACCTGCCTTTGCGCAATTTTTTGTAGTATGGGTGTAAATTCTGTCTGACTTCTGAGCGTTCCCGTTGGCTTTCATTTGCAAAAGAAAAGCTTTATGTAAGCCCTTAGCGAAATGATATTCATTTGTGCGTATCTGCTTTATGAAATAGACTCTAATACCTTGCTTTGTTACTTAGCTCTCCTCTTATTTATCTATTGCCAAAGAGGAATATGCAGTATCCATATGTAGCAAACTTTTCATGCTAAAATAATGCAAATTTGCGGTCCTCTTCGTGAGACTCTGCACGCTACTGGTTTGTTATTCCTTCTTTTTTTAATAATTACGATATAAGCAGCACACCTATGATTCCAACGACGACCTCACCAAACGATTCTCATACCGATACCGCCTCTAGTTCCTCATCCGCTAATGACTTTATATTGACGCCACCTGCTGTATTTCCGTTTAAGGAGCAGCAGCTAACCGCTCGTGCCCGTATTACTGAGCAGATGGCATCACGCATTTTGATGTTAGACGGTGCGATGGGTACGCAGATTCAGACTTATAAACTAGAAGAAGCGGATTATCGTGGTGAGCGTTTTGCTGATATTGACCAAGATGTACGCGGCAATAACGACCTGCTGGTACTGACTCAACCGCACATGATCAAAGACATTCATCACGATCATCTGCTAGCGGGCGCTGATATCATCGAGACCAATACCTTTAATGGTACGCGTCTGTCGATGGCTGACTATGACATGCAGTATTTGGTCCCAGAACTGAACAGGACGGCGGCCAAGATTGCTCGAGAAGCAGCAGATGAATTTACCGCAAAGACGCCTGAGAAACCGCGCTTCGTTGCAGGTGTTGTGGGTCCGACTTCACGTACGTGCTCGTTATCGCCTGATGTTAATGATCCTGCATTTCGTAATATTACCTTTGATGAGTTGGTACTCAACTACCGTGAAGCGACTTTGTGCCTGATAGAAGGCGGCGTCGATATCATCTTGATTGAGACAATATTTGATACGCTAAATGCCAAAGCGGCGATATTTGCGATCACTGGTGTGTTCGATGATATTGGCTTTGAGTTACCAATTATGATTTCGGGTACGATTACCGACGCGTCAGGTCGCACGCTATCTGGTCAAACAGCTGAAGCGTTTTACAACTCTATCCGCCATGCCAAGCCTCTATCTGTTGGCTTTAACTGTGCGCTAGGTGCTGATGCGCTGCGTCCACATATTCAGACATTGTCAAACATCGCTGATACTTACGTCTCTGCGCATCCAAACGCTGGTCTGCCCAATGAGTTTGGTGAGTATGATGAAACCGCTGAAGAAACGGCTGCCCTACTTGAAGGTTTTGCCAAAGCAGGTATCTTAAACATTGTCGGCGGCTGCTGTGGTACGACGCCTGAGCACATCCGTCAAATTGCTAAAGTTGTGGCAAACTATCCACCGCGAGTTATCCCTGAGATAGCACCTGCCTGCCGACTATCAGGTCTAGAGCCATTTACCATCAATTCTGATAGTCTGTTTGTCAATGTCGGTGAGCGTACTAACGTCACAGGCTCTAAAAAATTCTTACGTTTGATTAAAACCGAAGCCTATACCGAAGCACTCGATGTCGCTCGCGATCAGGTCGAAGGCGGCGCGCAGATCGTCGATATCAATATGGACGAAGGCATGCTCGACTCCAAGCAGGCGATGATTCATTTCGTCAACTTGGTTTCAGGTGAGCCAGATATTAGCCGTGTGCCACTGATGATTGACTCGTCTAAATGGGATATTATCGAAGAAGGCCTAAAGCGTACGCAGGGCAAATCTGTCGTTAACTCTATCTCGCTAAAAGAAGGTCATGCTGAGTTCGTTGAGCGTGCAAAATTATGCATGCGTTATGGTGCCGCGATTATCGTCATGGCATTTGATGAAGACGGACAGGCTGACACTTACGAACGCAAGATTGAGATATCTAAGCGCAGCTATGATGTGTTGGTTAACGAAGTCGGTTTCCCATCAGAAGACATTATCTTTGACCCAAATATCTTTGCCGTCGCCACAGGTATCACCGAGCACAACAACTATGGTGCTGACTTTATTAATGCCACACGCTGGATTACAGAAAACCTGCCGAACGCCATGGTCTCGGGTGGCGTATCCAACGTCTCGTTTAGTTTCCGTGGTAACCCTATCCGTGAAGCGATCAACTCCGTATTCTTATACCACGCGATCAAAAACGGTCTGACCATGGGTATCGTCAACCCAGCTATGCTTGAGCTGTACGATGATATTCCAAAGGAAGCCCGTGACGCTATCGAAGACGTCATGCTCAACCGCAATCAAGGTGAGACTGGTCAAGATGCGACTGAACGTCTGATGACCGTCGCTGAAAACTACCAAGATGGCGGCAAGAAAAAAGACAGTACTGTCGATATGAGCTGGCGCGAAGGCACGGTAGAAGAACGTATCGCCCACGCACTGGTCAAAGGCGTGACCACCTTTATCGAAGCGGATACCAAAGAAGCATGGGAGAAGTACCCTAAACCGCTAGAAGTCATCGAAGGGCCGCTCATGGACGGTATGAATATCGTCGGTGATCTATTCGGTGCTGGTAAAATGTTCCTACCGCAAGTCGTAAAATCTGCCCGCGTGATGAAGCAATCCGTCGCATGGCTAAACCCATATATCGAAGCGGAAAAAGTCGAAGGCGAAGTCAAAGGTAAAATCCTGATGGCAACTGTCAAAGGCGACGTCCATGATATCGGCAAAAATATCGTCGGTGTGGTACTCGGTTGTAACGGTTATGATATTGTCGATTTGGGCGTGATGGTGCCATGTGAAAAAATCCTCGATACTGCCATCGCAGAAAAAGTTGATATCATCGGTCTGTCTGGTCTGATTACCCCAAGTCTCGATGAGATGGTCTACGTTGCCAAGCAAATGCAAGAGCGCGGCATGACGCTACCATTGATGATCGGCGGTGCAACGACGTCGAAAGCGCATACTGCCGTCAAGGTCGAGCCACAATATCAAAACGATGGCGTCATCTATGTATCGGACGCTTCGCGCTCAGTCGGCGTGGTGACCAAATTGCTATCAAAAGAGCACCGTCAAGCGCTCATCAATGAGACACGTGAAGAATATGTCAAAGTGCGTGAACGTCTGGCTAAGCGTCAACCAAAAGCCGCCAAAGTCACCTATGCTGAATCGGTCAAGATTGGCTTTCAGTACGACTGGGAAACTTATGTACCACCAGTACCAAATAAGCTAGGACAAGTCATATTGGATGACTATCCAATCGCGAATCTGCTACCTTATATTGATTGGACACCGTTCTTCATCTCTTGGGGTCTGACCGGTAAATACCCGAAAATATTGCAAGATGATGTGGTTGGTGAAGCAGCTCGTGATCTGTTTGGAAATGCAGAAGAGCTACTACAAAAGATGATTGATGAGAAATCAATCGTGGCTAAAGGCGTGTTTAAACTGATGCCTGCGCGCCGTACTGGGGCCGACACCGTGACTGTGTATGATAATGACCCACAAAATGGTGGCAGCCCAACGTATCAGTTCGAACACTTACGTCAGCAAAGCGACAAAGCTAGTGGCAAGCCGAACTTTAGCTTGGCAGACTTTATCTCGCCATCAGAGACGCATACTGATCACTTGGGCGGCTTTACTGTCTCCATCGTCGGTACAGAAGTACTTGCTGAGCAATATAAAGCAGCAGGCGATGACTATAATGCCATCATGGTACAGTCACTGTCTGACCGCTTAGCCGAAGCATTCGCCGAGCATCTACATGAGCTCATCCGTAAAGAATACTGGGGCTATCAGCCGACTGAATCACTTACCAATGATGAGATGATTAAAGAAAAATACGTTGGCATCCGCCCTGCCCCTGGCTACCCTGCCTGTCCTGAGCATACCGAAAAAGGCAAATTGTTTGACTGGCTCGGTACGGTAGATGCTATCGGTACAACGCTAACCGAGAGCTATGCGATGTGGCCTGCGTCATCGGTCAGCGGCTTCTACTATTCACATCCTGACAGTGAATACTTCAACGTCGGAAAAATCAGTCGTGATCAGTTAGAGAGCTATGCTGAGCGTAAAGGCTGGGATATGAAAACGGCTGAGAAGTGGTTAAATCCAAACTTGTAGTCTATTGGCTAATGCAATTATAAAAACCTAACAGTTCTTTTTTGGCTTACTTATTTAATATGGGTAAGCCATTTTTTATGGCATTCTATTTTGCCTACCCTCAGCAAACTTATCGCTACGTTCATAGCAAAATACTTTTATCATTTACTGACAAGAACCATGCTAGATTATTGTCTACTTTATTATTTTGAGACAGGCTATGAATCAGATTGCATTACTTTCTAGTTGGATTGGCAAAACTTTTGCAATTTGGGCATTGGTCAGTGCTGTTTTGGGATTTATTTTTCCTGAGTTTTTTGCCTCGTTGGCTTTTTTGATCGTTCCTATACTTGGCATCATTATGTTTGGGATGGGCATGACGCTCAAAACGGAAGATTTCCTAGAGATTGTCAAACGCCCCAAGCCTGTACTGGTTGGACTATTAGCACAATTCACGCTAATGCCTCTCATTGCTTACTTGTTGACAGTGATTTTCAACCTTGATCCTTTAATAGCAGTCGGTGTTATTTTGGTTGGTTGTTGCCCGGGCGGCACGTCGAGTAACGTGATTACGTTCTTAGCCAAAGGTGATGTGGCATTGAGTGTGGCGATTACCTCTATCTCTACCCTGCTTGCGCCTTTTTTGACCCCGATTCTATTAAATGTGTTTGCTGGTCAGCTCATTGATATCAACCTAGCCAGTATGATGATGACCATTACTAAGATTGTCATTTTACCGATACTGCTAGGCGTCGTCTTTCATAAGTTTTTGGGTAAAAAAATCGAGTTCGTCACTGAGGTATTACCGATGGTGTCGGTATTGGGTATCTCTATTATCATCGCGGCAGTGGTTGCCGTGTCTAAAGCAACCATCTTAGATAGTGGTGCTATCGTCTTTATCGTCGTTGCCTTGCACAATATGACGGGTTATACCTTGGGATATGTAATCGCTCGCTTGTCTGGATTTACGGAGAAACAACGCCGCGCGATTATGGTGGAAGTGGGTATGCAAAACTCTGGTCTAGGCGCTGCCCTTGCAGCGACTTATTTCAATCCTGTCGCGGCCTTACCTAGTGCAATATTTAGTGTCTGGCATAACTTTAGCGGTGCGTTGGTTGCGAATATTTTTGCTAAGAGAAATGGTAAGTAAGTAGCATCTTCTAGTACTCACATCCTGATAGCGAGTACTTCAATGTCGGACAAATCAGTCGCGACTAGTTAGAGAGTTATGCTAAACGTAAGGGCTGGAATATGAAAACTGCTAAGAAGTGGTTAAATTTTAATTTGTAGATTATATGCATGTATTCATAAGAAAAGACGCTTCACGTGTTGGGGAGCGTCTTTCTAAGAAGGTAAATTAAATATATATGCCAAATAAATTAGACTATAAGTCATATTCAATCTAATGGCTTTTCTGGTGGGGTGAATAACATATCATCAAGCATACGACCAAGAATCGTCTGCACATCAGCCGAATGATATCCTTTACTAAATATTGAATCAGCAGAACCATTGGCAATAACTGATTTATCTGTTTGAATATTCCACATATACCCTAAATTTTCAGCATCGTTTGCTGCTGTATAATATAAAGGTTTAAAAATTGTCGTCCTATAATGAGTATCCCCATCTATATCAAGGTTATTCTTATATAGGTATCTTGTCTCATCACAAATCCTTGTTTGCTCATCTTGACTATCCTGATTTGGGTCGCGTAAAGGTATTTCGAACCATTTTTGGCTAGTAGGGCTGCATTTCTTATTACCGTACAAGACGTTTTTCTTATTTACCGTAACCCAATGAGAAAGGTACGGCATATAGTGACCAATTGCTTTATGTGTTTTATCCATACCAATCTCTACGGATTCATCAGAGAGATTTTGGCCAATAAGACGCGCTGAGGAATAAATCCAGTTAGTAGCCTTATCGTCTTCGGAGGTCATATTTAACCAAATAGGTCGTTGCACATCAGATCCCTTCCCAGGCATATTTTTAAATACTTTGTCAAAAGCATTTGCACCTATCGCAGGGTTCAAGTTTACTAGTAATGAACGACTTCCTAAAGGCCAGTCTTCAATTGACTTCATTTGAACTAAGTCATTAATAAATGCCTTAGATAAAAGTCTCGCTCCAAAGGATTTACCCATGATAAGAGTGTGCCCTGAGTGAGGATTCCTTTGGACATTATTTACCATAGATATGATATCAGCTCTCAGATGGCCTTTTCCGCCAATCCTATCCGCAATATCTGACACAGATTTTGGAGTTATCCACTTTGTTGGAGAGTACTTATACTTCTCACCTTGCCAACCAATATATACCCCGATAACATTCATATCGGGATTTCGAAAGCTGCTACGAGCTAAAATATATGGAAAGTACTTTGCCTCTGGAGTTATCTTAGATGACTCTTTAGTATTTGCATTGTTGTGCCAACTATTAACATAAACATTTAAGTAAATTGGCTTGTCAGAAGTTTCTATAGCACGTTTAATAATATCTAACTGTCTGTTTCCCTCAAACTTCTCACCATCTTCGTTGTATTCCAAATAGAATATACTAAAGGACGTCTCCTCAACTTTATCCTCCTCAACTTTATCTTTACCCCTCTTTAATATCGACCATCCATTCATAACTACATAGTCATTTTTAGGTTCGATATCGATATATGAATCTAGTTCCGCTTTGGAACAAGCATCTGGATTAGCGCAGGCAATTTTATGATAGGCCTGATCAGGTATAGTCGCACAGGAACTTAAAATAAAGCAGCAAAAACAAGCGAATATGTATTTCATAATAAACATCCTTGTATTTATTTTACTGACATAAATTATAAGTTCCTCGTAATGCAGTAAGTTATATCGGATATATAAAAAGAACCTATAACGCAAAATCATATAATATTCAATATATGACATATAATAATATACAAAACTTTTACCAAAAGTTAAAGCTCATATTTCATTAATATGATTGTCTAATTAGTGGTTTATTCGTAAGCTCTTAATGTTAATCACTTTTCCCTTTACTCCGCCGACACCGCTCCGAACAATAAATCACCTGAACCCAGTCCTTTTCCCACTTCTTACGCCACGTAAATGGGCGCTGGCAGACAGAGCAGGTTTTTTGCGGTAGATTTACTTTTTTATGTGCCATGAGCTGCCCCCTTGTGCCGTATATCTAATATCTATGGTTAATGTTCACTGCCTACTTATCTTCTTTTTGATGATCCAGTCCTTCGTACTTTTTAACACGGCGACATTGGTCGGAGCAATAGACCATGCTCTCCCAGTTTTTATCGAGCTTCTTAGTCCAGCTAAACTCGCGCTCGCAGACAGGGCAGAGTTTTTTGCGGACGTTCTTTTTTTTGTGCGCCATACGTTTTTATCCTCAGACTTATCTTACTTTTGAATTAAATATTAGAATTTCAATATGCGTTTAATACATTAACGACCCCATATCGGTGAGCGAACTACTCCATCATTTTGGCCGCTAATAGCATAGCTGGTATTGCCTGACAGCGAATGTATAACCAGGCTACCACCATTTTGGCCTGCTGCTTGCCCGCCCACATTCAAGCGGCGAGTTGGATAGATGGCATAATTGCCAGAGGGAGATAGACGTGCAGGCTCATCAAGCCCTGTTTCTGCTAAGTTAACCACTTGTCCAGTCGTCAAGGTCATGACAGCCGCCTTGCGACCATTTAAGTAGGCCATACGCTGACCATCTAAGCTAAGCTGAGGGCTGGCCACATACCCATTTGTTGACACAGGTGTCGCATTGCCCGTAGCGAAGTCATAACGATAAATACGGGGCCGTCCAGCACGGACTTTATCACTGGTATAGACAAAGCTTTTGCCATCGGCAGCATAACTGGGCTGTACCTCTGTACTCGGCAGAGTCGTTAACTGCTGAGTATGACCATCACTCAGACGCATCTTATAGATATCAGCATTACCACCGACAGTAGAGCTATAGAGCAAATCTTGACCATCGGGTGAAAATGACGCTGACATATTGCTGCCTTCAGCATTTACCACTAGATTGCGCGTATTGCTACTACGATCATAAATATAAATTTTAGGATGCTCACGCGGGGCTTGTTTGCTATAGGCAAGCAGTTGTCCGTCTGCCGACCACGCTGGCGCATAGATATAGCCATTAAGCTGATCGATTAACTGACGATCGCTACCGTCAGGACGGATACTATAGAGTGACGATACTTTTGCCGTACCTGCGCCCTGCTCTTCTATGTAGGCAATGTATCCTCGGCGATCAATCACTGGCATACGTGCAGTCAGCGGACTGGTCTCAACTGTACTGATTGGCTTTTTTATTGAGCTATTAGGTAATGTCTGACAGCCAGTGAGGACGGTAACTATAGCTATCGTAGTAATGACTTTTATGGTTTCAAACATAGCGTGGTATCCAATAGATCCTAATGATAAAAGTATTGTGAATAATTAAAAAACTATCGTCACTGTTGCCGACTCAACGCCATAGCTAGTATCTTACGATATCAAAGGTATTATAGGGTTATTGCTCTAGTGTAGCCTAAACTGAGTCAAACTTTGGATAAAAAAATGCCCCACTTGATAGCGAGGCATTTTGCGTTTCAAGAAGAGTAGCTTTAAATGAGCAATTTTAAACGAGTAGTTTTAGACAAATAATTTTAATTGTTTAAACTCACGAACCAGTCAAATTGTTTACTCAATCATTAAGCTATTTTGTAACGGCTTTAAAATAAGCAACTTGATCATCATTTTTGATTGTCAAAATAGGCACATTGTTGGCATTCTTACTAAGGCTATATTTACCTTTTACAGTGGCTAATGCAGCAGTATCAAAGCTGGCTTGCGGTTCAGGACATGCCATCATAGTACTGATGCCGCTTTTAATCTCGACTTCACCGTTTTCGACACTGTATCCAGCGCCCATGTTATTACAGGTATTCATAAATGCCACGTAATCTCTACCGTTATCATTCATAAAATTTAACGTTAACGGCTTGGCTGGGTCAAAAAACAGCTGCGTTACTTCATCACCATTGCTACGTTTGGCATCAACGAGCTGCCAGTTGTGCGCTTGCAAGATATCTGCAGTGATTGGCTGACTGACTGGCGCAGGTAAACTCGTCGTCTGGCAACCCGCAGCAAACGTACCAACCGCCAACGTCGCGACCATCATTACTTTACTCATGTTTTTCATATCAACTCCTCGCTTTATTGCATCCGATACTTTTACTAAACACACTATCTGCATGAGCCATCAGCGCTAACAGACAAACTATAAGCTCTAATAGACATAGTAAAAGCTCAGATTTATTATGATTCATTTATTGTTTTATTTAATGCTCTAAACAATGACAATATTGTGCATGACTCACAGAGAGGTGTCATCATAAACTGGGTAGTTATTCAGAATGCATTTTGTACTACTTTGCAAATATCTAGCTACTTGCTCTTGCCAGTAGCTAAATGAGCTGCTAACTACCATCTGCTAACTATATCCATCCGTATCAACGATGGTTATTAATGGTTATTGACGACAACTATTAACGGTAGCTAGTGACGGTAATCATGGAGTATTGACAGCTTGCTGTCGTTGCAATGCCGCATAACCATCTAGACGCTTACGCTCAGTGTCATTAAATAGTTGCTGTTCAAGCTGATTGATTTGAATTTGCGCTTGGGCGGCATCGACACCTTGACTTAATAAGCGATTTTTTTGAGTTTCATACTGGGTGAAGCGTTGGTCAAAATTCGCGTCTTCTTGATCTATTTGTGCCAGTCTTTCTGCTGCTGGTGCGCCTACTAGCTCTCGGCGCATATTATATAACTCCTCAGGCGTTGCACCACGAGCTTTCATCTGTTCAGTGCGAGTCATCAACTCGCTAATATTGGCCTGTTGCATGATATTGGCTTTAGTAGCATTATCTGGCAATCGACTGATATAGTCCTGACGGGCAGCTTGTTTTTGTACGTCAGACATCTGCTTGTTTTGGTCAATTCTGACCATCTCTATACTATAGTTATCGTAGTCATCCTCTGCACCAAAAAATGCTGTGATGGTTTGCTTATCAAAGTACTGCTGACGTAGATTAGCGATATCTTGTTTTTGCTGGGCAACTGCGTTCAAATCCAGCTCGCCACTTTTGGTTGCCTGTAATTGCAGATTACCATAGCGCTTTTCTATCTCAGGAAGTGCTTTAAGATAAGCAACATATTGATTAAAAATAGTGACCGCTTGGCTAGCGGCAGGCTCTGGTGTGTGATGGCGAATATAACTCTCCACACGGGCAAATATAACCGCATCTTCTTCCTCACCTAGGGCGGATAAAAAATAATCAAACAAACGCCGCAGACCTTCAGTGACGACCAACTGTTTATTTTCATCGATAATGATTTCACCATCAATTTGGGTGCCCTTTAATGAGCGTGGTAAATTTTCTAATCCTGTGACAAATTGAGACTGGCTGGGTGTCATTGTCGCTTTCACGACTTGTCCCGCAGCCAGCTCAGTTGTCACTGACTCGTTAGTCTCATTATCAGAGACCGACGGTTTGGTTGAAGTTGAATTTACATCGTTACTAGGCTTGAACCACAAAATAACCGCCGCTGTGGCAATGATAACCACGGCGATGATAGCAATTGTTGCATAGGTTGGACGGCGGTTATTCGACATAAACGATATTTCTCAATTAATGAGCATTCTTGTTTTGCATTATTTTGCATTTCGGCTTATAGGTTGGCGTTTTTCAGACGGTTTACCTGAGTACGATAGATAGATTTTGGCTCA
Organism: Psychrobacter sp. APC 3281; assembly: GCF_030407815.1. Taxonomy (GTDB): domain Bacteria; phylum Pseudomonadota; class Gammaproteobacteria; order Pseudomonadales; family Moraxellaceae; genus Psychrobacter. Next base: position 24,092 of record NZ_JASDCS010000011.1, on the reverse strand, counting down.
GACTCTCCCCATGCCGTCAGACCCAAGACTTGATCAGCGGAATCCAAATGGTTCATTCTATAATTATCACGAATCACATAGCCAAGACGACTTGAGCAAGCAGATACCAATCCATCATTAGACTCCCCTGCAAACGGTACGCCCGTTGCGGCTAATAGGTAATCGCTAGGATCAAGTGCGCTCGTTATTTGCCCGACGCCGCTAAACGAATAGTACTTGATGCCATTGACCGCCGTACTAGTCGGTTGACCACAATAGTTTTTTGGCATTGCTGCAGGAAATTTGGCATTGAACTTAGCAGCACCATCGGTCGATAGAGCCACGAGCGCTTGCCAGCCATCTTGTTGTTGAATTTGATTGAAACTGATACCAGAACCAATATCTGTAAAGCCACCAATCAGATTAAACACGCCTGATACTAGCTGGGTGGTGACATTAGATGGCTGTCCAGAAGTATTATTTGGCTCAAGGACATTTTTAACAAAATCAGCGGTTTTTGATCCTTGCTCTGGGCTTGATACCGCAGTTACTGAAGCCACGTACTTTGGCGCGACGCCAGCGACATAACGGATATCTATACCGCCCTGACTGTGTCCAAATAAGTTGACTTTAGATTCGCCTGAAATGGCGGCAATGGTCTTGACCTGTTGTAGCAGTTGCTCACCTCGCACTTCGCTATTATTGACCGCTGATGTTTTGGTGGTATATACCTCGGAGCCACCTTTCATCAAGTCTTCTGGAATCCCGTTAAAATAATCAATGACTCCAAATAGCGTTGTGAAGCCGCCAAGCCCATGTGCCAAGACGACTGGATATTGAGTTTCAGTGTAACTAGAAGTGAAGTATTTACTGTCCACCAACTTGCAACCGTTAGCATTGGCACAATTATAGTATTGTCCTGCAGCTTGAGCAGAAGTGGTTTGCATGGTCATTAGAAGCACACCAGCACTGATTGAACCTAGTATTGGTAACAATGTCTTTGGTGTGAGAGCTGCACGAATGTACAAAGAAAGCGTCATAACAACATCCTTGTTATCATTGATTTGGTTATTTTTACTGCACAACTACAGTAAAAATTGCTGCTAATTCCGTTAGCAGGCAAAATTACATTACTTATATATTCTGCAACATTCAACTAATTTGTCAAAATATGAATATATTAGTCTGACTAATGAGTCATATAAGCTCTCACCGTGCTGTAAAGCAATTATTATCAATGATAATGATAGGTTCACTATCACTTAACGTAAAAGTGTCACTAGTACGTTTATGGTATAATCTATCCACAACGAACCCATAATTATAAGATATACGATGATGACTAAAAAATCCCTTATCCAGTCTCCAGAAGCCATAGAAAAAATGCGTGTGGCCGGTAAACTCGCTAGTGATGTCCTTGTCATGCTCGACGAGCATGTCAAAGTGGGCGTCAGTACCGAAGCACTCAATCAGATCGCCCATGACTATATTGTTAATGTGCAACAGGCTATCCCTGCCCCACTTAACTATAATGGTTTTCCAAAATCTATCTGTACCTCAGTCAACCATGTTGTCTGTCACGGTATCCCAACTGAAAGCAAGCTGCTAAAAGATGGCGATATTATCAATATCGACGTGACTGTCATTAAAGACGGTTACTATGGCGACACCTCAAAAATGTGGATTGTCGGTAACGGCTCTATCATGGCACAGCGTATTTGCAAAGTGGCACAAGATGCTCTTTATGCGGGTATGAGCGTGGTCAAAAACGGTGCTCGTCTCGGTGATGTCGGCGCTGCTATTCAGGCCGTTGTCGAGCCTGAGCGCTTCAGTATCGTTCGCGAGTTCTGTGGTCATGGTATCAGTGATGAATTCCACCACGAGCCACAAGTCATGCACTATGGCAAAAAAGGCACTGGCTTTGAGCTAAAAACAGGTATGACGTTTACCATCGAGCCTATGATTAACCAAGGCACGTGGCAAACTAAGATCTTGCCTGATGAGTGGACAGCGATTACTAAAGACCGCAAATTGTCTGCTCAATGGGAGCACACCATGGTCGTAACAGACAATGGTTGTGAGGTATTTACCACTCGCCCCGAAGAAGATTTAAGTTTTTTGACGCAGTAGTACAATCAAAGATCGCTTAGGCGGTCTTTTTTTTGGTCTTTAATTAGGGCATATTGAGTATTGTGCTTATAGGCGCTTTGTCTTTATACTCAGATCACCTAATAACTTCTATTAATATATTTAGCAGCATCTTTATTAATAGTTGCTATTCGTGACTTTTATTAGCCATCAGCACATTAGATGCCCAATAGCGCTCAGCTCAAACGTTCTATTTCTAAACTCTTAACTGGATAACACTCATGTTTAATTGTGATATCGCCTCTGTTGATTTGACGCCTTTACCGATACTACCAAGTGAGGTGGCGACAGACTCATCCCCACTGTCAGCCAAAAATGTGACAGACAAAAACCTACTTGGCATTCCTGAATGGTTGGCTCAGATCAACGACGATATCAGCCGCTCACTAGAACGTGGTACTAATATTCGCCAACTGGTTGCAGCACGTGCTTGCGCTATCGACAGCCTATTGATTGCGTTGTTTAAATGGTTTGAGTTAGATAAGACTGATTTGGCATTTTTTGCGACTGGTGGCTACGGGCGCGGTGAGCTATCGCTCTATTCAGACATCGATATTTTGCTACTGTCTCCTGGTGAAATAGGTGCTGATGCCAGTAGTAAAATCGACAAACTGGTCGCTCTACTATGGGATATAGGACTAGAGCCTGCACTTTCTGTACGTAGTGTCAATGATGCGCTAGAGGCTGCGCTTGACCATACGATTGCCAGTGCTCAGCTAGAGGCTCGACTCCTAATCGGCAACGAAACATTGCAAGACATGCCTGCTCAAATCGTCAACAAACAGTGGTCTCCTCGCGCCTTTTTTGATGTAAAAATGGAAGAATCCAAAGCGCGTTATTTGCAGCACAATGCCACCGAATACAACCTTGAACCCAATATCAAAACAGCACCAGGCGGGCTACGTGATATCCATATCATCGGCTGGGTCACCAAGCGTTATTTTCGCGTGAGCAAGCTATATGATTTGGTGCAACAGAACTTTTTGACCGAAAAAGAATTTGATGAGTTAAGCTTTGCCGAAGGGTATCTATGGCAAATTCGACATTACTTACATGTACTGACTGGCCGTAATGAAAACAAGCTGTTGTTTGATTATCAGCGTGAGATTGCTCAGCTAATGGGCTACGAGACCCAGCCTGATGACCAGCCTAATGCTGCGGTCGAACGGTTTATGCGTGACTATTATCGCTGTGCGATGCAGATATCAACACTGTCTGAGATGCTGACCAATCATTATTATGAAACGATCATAGAGCCGCAGCTGCCTGACGATGAACGTCCAAAAAAACAGCCTATAAATGCGCGATTCAACCGTATTGGCAACCAGATTGCCATTGCGCATCATCGAGTTTTTGCACAGCACCCAGATTCTATCTTAGAGATGTTCTTATTGATGGGTCAGCATGGCATCGATAAAGTTCGCACCCATACCCTGCGCGCACTCAAAATTGCCGCACGAGGCATCGATCAGATATATAGAGACAACCCTACTCACAAAGCGTTGTTTTTATCGAATCTAAAAGAACAAAACTACCTATTCCATCGTCTACGTACCATGAATCGCTATGGAGTATTGGGTAACTACATTCCTGCTTTTGCGCAAGTCACTGGCCTCATGCAATATGACTTGTTCCATCGTTATACGGTAGATGCGCATACCTTATTTTTGATTAGAATTTTGCACCGATTTACAGATCCGACCTTTCACGAAGAGTTTCCACTGGTCAGCTCTATCTTTCAGCGTATCGAGCGTAAAGAGATTTTGGTACTGGCAGCGATGTTCCATGATATTGCTAAAGGCCGTGGCGGTGACCATAGTGAGCTTGGTCAAACAGAATCGATTGAGTTTTGCTTATCGCATGGTATGAGCTTGGCTGATGCGAACTTAGTAGGCTGGCTCACGCGCTATCACCTTCTTATGTCGATTACTGCACAGAAAAAAGATATCTCAGACCCTGAAGTGGTGACTATTTTCTCTGATCTCATCGGTAATGTGACTCATCTAAACCATCTGTATGTACTGACGGTGGCTGATATGAATGCGACCAACCCACAGCTATGGAACAGCTGGCGGGCAACCCTCATGAAACAGCTATACTCACAAACTCGGCGCATCTTGCGCGCTGATATCGATGCGCCCACTAATCGTCAAGATATGATTAGTGCCACACGTAAGCAAGCGTTGACGATGCTAGATAATGTCAATAACCAACATATGAACCGCGATGAAGTATTGCGTCTGTGGGACGACTTGGGCGATGAGTATTTCTTGCGAGAGATTGCAGAAGATATCTTATGGCATACCGAAGCTATTTTGAATCACCCACCGATTGGGCTTGCTTCTAATGCTGATAGTCCACCGTTGGTCGTTTTGCGTGAACATCGCGAATTGGCACTTGATGCAGTACAGGTATTTGTTTATACCCAAGATCAGATGAACCTATTTGCCGTTACCATGGCAGTATTTGATCAGATGAATCTTGATGTTTTAGATGCACGCATTATCACAGCGACCCGAGACTTTGCTTTGGATTCTTATGTCTTGCTAGATCCTAGTGGCACATTGCTGGTTGATGAAGACAGTCAACAAGAGCTAAAACAACGCTTAATTGACTCGTTCAAAGACCCTACCGTACTTAAACTGACGAACAAGCGTATGCCGCGTCAGTTAAAACACTTTGAAGTAAAAACGGTGATTAACTTCGAATTCAATGAAGCATCAGATCAGCACATCTTGAGCTTAGAAACGCTTGATCAGCCAGGGCTATTGGCGCGAGTTGGGCAAGTGTTTTTGCAAGAGCAAATCGAAGTACATGCTGCGCGTATTACTACTCTAGGTGAGCGTGCTGAGGATATGTTTTATATCAGTGATCAAAACGATAAGCCACTATCACCTGATAGACTTGAAGCATTAAAGGCAGCGCTATTAGCCAGTCTTACCGTTCAGAAAGAGCATAATAGCGTAATGTATTTTTGATACGGCTAGATAGTTTTGATTAGCCATTATTTTGAATATTAACTAGCAAAAGTAGTCTGATAGTCATCATAGAAGTACGTTTTATAGCGTACTTCTATAAGTTATCTCGCTGGCATGTTCGTTCAGTTCATCATCAGCAAGCTCTGGCGGCAAAACACCTACTTCAGGTGGCTGCTGCTCCATGATTAATCGTCCAGCATCGACTTCTTTTTGTAGCAAACATTGCAGGCTTGCTAGGTGAAACTGTCCATCTAGATAATCGTCTAACGCTTCTAAAGAAATAGGCGACTTGGCATGTACATCAGGATACAGACTATCCTCTGCCAAAATAATCATCTCATTGAGCGCTTCTTCGCCCATCAGCTCATCGTTGTCTATCTTGCGCTGTAGTTTATTTGCCAACTGGCCTTTAGCAGCAAGTGTACTGACAAAAAATATAGTCTGCATCACAAACAAAGAGACGTATTGCCATAGCGGTAATGAGATGCCAAATATATTATTGAGCAGCATCAAGGCCATGGCCACTACCACGTAGCCGACCAATTGCCACAACAGCCACATAATTAGGCTGTTTTCACCATACCAAAACATTTTCTTTTCTTGACGTTCGATCAGTTGCTGGCGCGCTTGCCACCAGCTCTGTTCACGCTCTTTGAGCAGCTTATACAGGTTCGAGCGCTGCAAACTGTTATCAAGTTTTTCATTATTGATATCTTTAGCGATGAGATCATCATTATTTAGCACACTAGACATATCAAACTATCCTTAAAACGATCTACCACTTTTGTGAATAGTCATTTTCTATATTGTTATAGGTTATAAATTATGAAATGTTCAAAAGACTTTTGAGCGACTACCTATTTGGTAGTCATATGATGAATAGCTTACGCTTGGTAAATGCCTACTCACGATATAAGAAGAAAAGGACAAAAAATTAGAGAAGTGCTACACTGCTCTAATGTAAATTTTCTTTATAACTTTATTATTAATTGTCTATTATAGTTATCACACTTATGAATCACAACTTAAAGCATCTACATCCTTATCCATTTGCAAAGATGGCAACCTTGCTTGGCGATAGCAAGCCTGCCAACGGTTACAGTGAAATAAAGCTCGGTATTGGTGAGCCAAAACACGAGCCACCTGCATTTGTGCTGGACGTCCTACGCGAAAACTTGGACAAAATAAGTCGTTATCCAACTACAAACGGTATGTTTGAGCTACGTCAAACCATCGCCCACTGGTTAGAGAAGCGGTTTTTTCTAAATCATGTCGATGCCAATACTCAAGTATTACCCGTGATGGGCACACGAGAAGCGATTTTTAGTTTTGTACAAGCGGTCGTTGATCATGATGTAGCTGACACAGAGAGCAATGCTCCAGCGTCTAACACATCGCCTACGGTTGTCATGCCCAACCCGTTTTATCAGATATATGAAGGTGCGGCGATACTGGCACAGGCAACACCTTACTTTGTCCCTTGTACATCAGATAATGACTACAAAGGTGACTATCGCGCGGTACCAAAAGACGTTTGGACTCGTACGCAGCTATTGTTTGTTTGTAGTCCAAACAATCCAACAGGCTCAGTCATGACAATGGATGATTGGGAATACCTCATTCGTCTATCAGATCAGTACGGTTTTATTATTGCCAGTGACGAGTGTTATAGCGAGCTGTATTTTGATACAGCACCGATTGGATTGCTCCAAGCTTGTGCTGCTCTCGGTCGCCGTGATTTCAAAAACTGTATCGTGTTCCACTCTCTATCCAAACGTTCAAACTTACCGGGTTTGCGCTCTGGATTTGTGGCTGGTGATGCCAAAATTTTGCAGGCTTATTTGCAATATCGTACTTACCAAGGTTGTGCGATGCCGATACCTCATCAGCTGGCCTCTATCGCTGCGTGGCAAGACGAAAAACACGTCGCTCATAATCGAGCGCTATACCAAGAGAAGTTTGCCCTATGGATGTCTGAGCTTGGGGAATTGCTAGAGTTACGCATGCCTGATGCTGGATTTTACTTCTGGGTCAAAGTACCTGAGCAGTTCGGCGGTGATGATGAAATTTTTGTCAAAGCGCTGTATGAGCAAGCCAATATTCATGCATTGGCAGGACGTTATTTGTCACGTGAAGTTGATGGTCATAATCCTGGACAAGGTTATGTGCGTATCGCTCTGGTCGCGAGCGTCGATGAGAGCCGAGAAGCAATCAGTCGTATCCGAAAATTATTAGGTGCTTAAAGCTAATTAGAAAAATCTAATGTAGCTGGGATAAATATCGCTATATTAAAAAGCCTCCAATAACCCTATTTATATTATGGTTATTGGAGGCTTTTTGTTTTATTAATGCTATAGTAAAGTCTCTACCGAAAATATGCCATCAAGGATGATGCCATGCCCCATCTTGACTTTAGCCAACCGCCCTTTGATGTATTGAGCTTAGCTGAGCGTCAAAGCATTAGAAAAAACACCCAGATACGCTACCTTGCCAAAAATGAAAGCTTGCCTGCAGAAGAACTGCAATGTCTATATGTGGTCATCAAAGGGCAGATCGAGCAATCACTAGATGGTGAATTTGTCGCGTCCTATGTAGGGAGCAATCACGCTGACGGTCTGAACAATAATGATTGGTTTGATAGTCGCCGCCTGCCTGAATCACTTGCCAAGGATAATCAGCTAGAGCCTGAAAGTACGCCTATACAGCCTTATCAATTCCGAGCTAATGAAGAGACGTTACTGCTCCAAGTCGCTGGCACCGCTATTGATAAAATCAGCGCGCAAAATCATTTGGTACGCCAAATGCTATCAGACAAACTGCCTGAACGATTAAAAGCATTGCGCCAACGACGTCATAATAAAACGCTAGATCCTGCCAGCTATACCAACCAACAAGAAGTACAGCAAATTATGCTGCAGCCAGTGATAGATGTTCATCTATTACCAGTACATATCGTCGATGCCAATGATAGCTTGTACGAAGCGGCCCGTATCATGACTAAAGCTGGATTAAAACATGTGCTAGTCCGACCGCTACATGGCTTAGATAGTTTGGATGACTTACAACTAGATGATTTAGGTGGCTCACGAACAGCGCAACATGAGACAGGATTACTCTTAGGGATTTTGACCGATACTGATATTTGTCGCGCGGTAAGTGACAGACAAGATCCTGCCACTACTCCTTGCCAGCGCTATGCAAACTTTAATCTGCGCACCATCAAAGCCACTGATGAGATTGGCGATGCGCTACTGACCATGACTCGCTACCGGATTCATAGACTGCCAGTCATTGATAAGAGTGGCGATGTCGTCGGTGTGCTTGGGCAAAGCGATATGCTCGCTCACATTGGCCATCATTCACAGCTCATTAGTATTCAAATCGAACAGGCACAGGACTTATCAAGCCTAGATACCGCTGTTGAGCTGATCGGTCGCTATATTCGAGCACAGCATCACAATGGTGTCAAAATCGGCAATATCAGTCGTATGGTACAGACGCTAAATGCGCAGGTATTTACCAAGCTATGGCAGCTAATCGTACCTGATGAAGTGGTGGCCAATACCTGCCTTATCGTTATGGGTTCAGAAGGGCGCGGTGAGCAAATCATGCGTACCGATCAAGACAACGCGCTCATCATTCGTGATGGCTATACACACCTTGATTTAGCACAGTTTGCTGATACTTTTAATAGCCATTTAGCAACGCTTGGCTACCCACTGTGTGATGGCAATATCATGATGACCAATCCTATGTGGCGACAACCGCTCAAGCAATTCACTGCGCAAATTGGCCTATGGTTTAGTAACTCCGACCCAATGCATGGTATTTACTTGTCTGCGATACTAGATGGTGAATACGTCTGCGGCGATGAGTCACTGCTTACTCAAGTACGTCAGCATTTAAAGCTTGCTCATAGCCAGGCAGACCCTATGTTTGTCAGGCAGTTTGCCCGGGCAGCGCTACAGTTTGGCGATGTTAATCAATGGTGGCAAAAGTTTGTACCTTTACTAGGTGGCAAATCAGCATCGTCCGACATTGACCTAAAAAAAGCCGGTATCTTTCCCTTAGTCCATGGTATCCGCACTTTAGCATTAGAAAATAATGTGCTCGATGTGCCTAGTACCAAGGCGCGTTTAAAGTCCTTGGTACAGGTTAGTGCTATGACCCAAGAGCGCGCCGATACTTTGCTTGAAGCATTAGAGTTTTTTATGGCGCAGCGCTTATCTGTGGCGCTCTCAACCGACGATAAGCATGCACGGCAAGTGGATCCAACGACTTTGACTGCGCTTGAACGTGACCTGCTAAAAGAGTGTCTAGCCGTAGTCAAAAGCTTTAAGAATCAATTGCGTCAACACTATCAACTAGAAATCGCATAAATGTGGCCGTCTTAATACAGAGGCTTCATAAATACAGAAATTTTATAGATAAAAAAATAACATACATGAGTGAATGACTAATATGAGCTGGTTACAGCAGTTATCTTGCGCTTGGCAAAAGACACAATTGCAGCGTCCAGAGCTGGCCTCAATGTTTACGACACCTTCGGCTGAACAGTGGGTAGCGATTGACTGCGAGATGACAGGATTGAACCCCAAGAAGCATCACCTGCTGTCTGTAGCAGCGATACATATTAATGGCAATACCATCGACACGGGTAATGGCATGCATTTGGTTTGCAGACCTCCTGTGATGCCAGACCGCAACACTATTGTCATTCATGGCTTGCGTACCGCCGACGTTGAACATGGCATGAGTTACGATGACATGTTGACCCTACTACTACCATTCATAGGTAATCGACCAATTGTTGGATTCTGCACACAGCTAGACATGGCTTTTTTAAATCCTTTGGTCAAACGCTATATGGGAACATCTCTACCAAACGAAGTCATAGATTTGCGGCACCTTTACAGTCGGCGTATCAGTGGTTACACCCAAGGCCTCTCTAGCCAAGCTCAACATCTGAATCGTATCCTAGCCCATTACAACATTCCTGAACTGGGCGCACACGATGCTTATAACGATGCTGTCATGACGGCGATGGCTTTTTTGCATGTTCGTTAGCAGCAAACCATGCTCTCAGTTTAATCTATAGTTGGAGTTAGTTATCTAAATAAGGGCGTTGTTATTGCTAAAATTGTGCTTCTGACGTCGTGCGCGAAAACAGCAACTCATGTTACCATAGGCTGTTTTTGCCACCTGATGAAAGATGCTCATGCGATACCCTTCTAAACGCCGTCATTACTCTACTGCTGCAACCAAAACCACCACGCTTTGTCGTCATTTGCGACCACTGAACCAACCTAATAAACGTCTATCTAGGTTAGCGTTATTGGCAGCAATTGTGGTCGCGCCGATACATGCACAAGCAGCATTGCCCGCAGCCATTCAAAAAGCCTTGGCGCGTGCCGATCTAACAGAAGCGGATATCAGCATCGTTATTACCCCTGTGGGTGATAAGGCTGCCAGTCGTCTGCCTACTCCTATTCAAGTCATTGATAGTGATGAACCTGACAGCCAATCTGCATCTACTATAGTATCTGAGCACCCAACTACAGGCACCTCTACGGATACAATTAGCAGCTACCCGAGCCATCAGAGCGCGTTAGTTACCATAGAGCAGCGCACTATTGAGAAGCACGAGCAAAAAATACATGCTTATACCGACGACCCTTATACTTATCAGAGCGTAGAGAGCATTCCAACGGTTATTCCTGACGAACCTCAGCATACGCTTGATCAGAATGCCAAAGTACAAGATACCGCGAGCAACAATAAAACCTCTATAAAGATTTCATTTTCGCCTTTGCTAGATCACCAGTCTGACATCCCTCGTACGCCTGCCAGCACCATGAAACTCGTGCCTAGCTTTATCGCTTTGGACACTTTAGGGGCAGATTTTGTGTGGCATACACGGGTTTATCATACTGGCCTTATCATCGGCAACCGTCTACATGGTGACTTGATCATTCAAGGTAGTGGCGACCCAAAAATGACCCACGAGCGCTTAAAACAGTTGCTGTATAAAGTGCAAGCATCCGGTATTCGTCATATCGATGGTGATATCATCATCGACAGCGCTGTTTTTAACAATGTTAGTAAAGATCCTGCCGCCTTTGATAACTCACCGCTACGTCCCTATAATGCCAGCCCAGATGGGTTTTTGGTTAACTTTAGCACCATTGGAATCAAAACTTACCCTCAAGATAATGGCCAAGCAAGTGTGACCTATAAGCCGCGGTTAGCAGACTATCAGCTACCTGCTAAAATCCATACTCGTGCAGCCAGTTGTGGGCAGGCAAGCTATAGCCTAGCGCCGCAGTGGCAAAACACGCAGCTTGTGTTAAATGCCAGTCTCCCAGAGAGCTGCGGTGAGCATGTCTTTTACGTAGCATATCCCAATGCCAAAGAGTTTGCCGCACACGTTATCGCTGCCAAATGGCAAGCATTAGGGAATACTTTGAGTGGACAGGTAATCTCACAAGAAACCCTTTACGAGATTACCAAGACGACGAAACGAGCGTACGGGCTTACGGCTATCGCGATGTCGCCTCTACCTATGGTCAGCTATCCGTCGTTGAATTTAACCGAGCAGATTCATGACATTAACCACTTCTCAAACAATGTCATGGCTGAGCAAGTGGCGCTATCTATAGGCGCTTATGATAAAGAAAGGCTGACTCAAACAATACCTGCTAGCATAACTGCGACTAGTCCAAGCAGTCATGAAGTCAAAGCTAGTAATGAGATGGATAATAAAGTAGCGGCTGATAAATCTAATGGTAAAAAGGCGGATAGCTTATATCAGTTTGGTAAACCTGCTACGACAGATTACCCTGCAGCCTTACAAACCATCAATCAATGGTGGCAAACCAATCTCAGTACGCCGCCGCCTCATTTGACCAATGGCTCAGGACTTTGCCGTGAGTGTACAATCACCGCCGCCAACCTAAGCGAGCTACTGACTTATGCTTATAGTCGACCCAATTTTGAAGCCTATGTCGACTCGTTAGGTGTCGCTGGGGTTAGTGGTACTATTGCCGCTCATAGCGATCGCTTGCCTGAATCAACAGCCACTGGCCGTGCATGGATAAAAACTGGTACGTTAAATAACGTCACTTCAATGGCAGGTTATGTTAAAGGACTGTCAGGACAAGATTACGTTGTCGTTGGTATAATCAATACTGATCAAGCATTAAATCCTTATGCAGCGCGACCTGTGTTAGATGCCATGCTCGACTGGACAGCAAAGCGTTGATATTTTAATTAACGCTTTAAGTCGACTTATTATCAAGAATCTATTTTTTACCTTTATAAAGGTTAGCTTATGTCACGCCAGACAACCAGTCTCAACAAACCTCAGCCGCTTATACAAGTGCAGCCCAAACTGGCTCGATATGTCGGTTTTTTTGCGATTGGATACACGCTTGCCAGTACCATATTTATGATGATACAGACCAAGCTTGCGCTCAATCCACAACTGGTCATGGTAGTTTCTATTATCGTGGGTGCTTATATCGCTGTCAGTAAATTTATCAAACATCAGAAGCGAGCATTAGCGCGAGATGAGATTAATAAATTGATGTTCGGTGGGGTTGTGATTGTCTGGATGCTGACGGTTATTTATTTTTCAGCCATCTGGTTTTGGCTGTTTGATACGATAAGCCGTGAGGTATTGTTTGAGATGGCAATGCAGCGTCCATTGCCCCTGCTTTCATCGTTAATGCTAATGCTAGTCCTTACTCTGGTCAGTGCGCGAATCAGTCTATGGTCTATCAATCGATTATTAGACCCTATACGCAAATCAACGTAAGTACAAACCATCATCTACAAGGTGCTACAAAGTTTTCCCCTGCTAATGCGTAAAATCCGTTAGGCTAAGTTTAAGGCGTGTCATTATTTTAAGAATAGTACTAAAAATTAGACAAAGTAAGGCGCGCCCTAGTAAGTAGTATTTTAGCGATGACTTGTTTTACCTTCATAATAGGAGCGAACATTATGGACATGATCTTTTTTGACAACATAGACAAGCTTGGTCGTATTGTTTTGACGACTGTTATGGTTTACGTGTTGATCGTGACAGTTACCAAAATCTCTGGCAAACGCTCAACGTCACAGCTTAACAACTTCGATTGGATCGTGACGGTCATGATCGGCTCGTTGGGAGCCAGTACAATTTTGCTCAAAGATATTCCCTTTGTTGAAGGGGTTTCGTCTATTTTAGTATTGTACCTATTGCAATTTGTGGTGACCAAATATGCGTCTGTTTCACCGCAATTTAGTAACTTTATTTTATCAGAGCCGCGTATCGTTTTTTATCAAGGGCAGTTTTTGCCAGATGCCATGCGTGATGAGCGCTTGACGCGTCAAGAAATCGAATGTGCCATGCGTTCTGAAGGGATTAATAGTTTTGATGATGTCGAAGCTATTGTTTTTGAGTCTGATGCAAAATTGACTGTCATTCCAAAGCCAAGCCAAGTGGACGATCAAAGCGCAAGTAGCAACGTATCAGAGACGATCAACCCTTTGATGTAAATTGCAGACAATAAACAACGAGCGATACAACTATTAAGAACACGGCCTAATAAGCTTGAATTCAATTATCGAGATGTAAGCATTATGAAAGTAAGGATTTTGACCGTTGGCAATAAAATGCCTAGCTGGGTACAGACGGGTTTTGATGAATATTACAAACGCATTCAACCGATGCTAAGCACAGAAATTATCGAGATTGCGGCAGCCAAGCGGGCAAAAAACCCTTCAGATGCCAATTTGGCACAGTACCGTGATCAGGAAGGTCAGGCTATATTAGCTGCTCATAATGCATCAAGCCGAGAGCAATTGTGGGTATTAGATGTCAAAGGCAAGATGATTTCGACAGAAGGACTGGCTGATAAGCTCGCTGATGGCATGCTGCAAGGCGATGATATTGCCTTGGTCATCGGCGGTGCAGATGGCGTCTCACCAGAAGTATTGGCAAAGGCCGATGCAAAATTATCACTATCAGCACTGACATTGCCGCATCCGCTAGTACGCGTCGTACTTATGGAGCAATTGTATCGCGCGATGAGTATCAATAATAACCACCCTTATCACCGTGGTAATTAAATAAAATACTAAGCTATTTTTTTGATTTGGAACATCAGTCGCAGAATAGATTGAAAAATTGGTGCACGCCCTAATAAATGCAACATGAAATATCCAAAACATGCGACACCCAACGCCTCTAAGCCTTCTCATCAACGTGATGACCATCATAGTGTGCAGACGCCTATCACAGCGGCTGCCGCATGGGAAAATACGTCTGATGTAGCGACGAATACATCTAAGCTACCAGCGCTCTTTATCTCGCATGGCGCACCTACGCTTGCAATTGAGCAGTCTGCGACGACCAGCGCACTGGCACGTATCGGTCAAAACTTACCTAAGCCACGTGCCATCGTCATTATGTCAGCGCATTGGCAGTCAGCAAAGCTAGAGATTAGTAGTAATCCACAGCCAAAGACATGGCATGACTTTTCAGGGTTTTCGCCTGAACTTTACGACATTCAGTATCCTGCTACAGGCCAGCCAGCGTTGGCTGAGACACTTGCTCAGCAGCTGACCGCACGTGGCATTACTTGTAGTGTCAATCCAGTACGTGCCTGTGATCATGGCGTGTGGGCGCCGCTTAGACATCTGTATCCAGAAGCCGATGTACCTATCGTACAGATATCATTGCCGCAGCATTATGACAGTATTGCCTGCTATCAGTTAGGTGCACAGTTAGCACATCTGCGTGATGAGCAAATCCTCGTAATTGGCTCAGGTAACATTACGCATAACTTACAAGCATTGCGCTGGGAAGCCGACAGCATCGATCAAGCAGCCAAAACGTTTAAGCAATGGTTGTTGCAGCAGCTCAAAATAGACGTTCCCACGGCGCTCGACTGGCAGCAATACCCAGACTACAAGGACATTCATCCAAGTGATGAGCACTTGCTACCGTTGTTTTTTGCATTAGGTACTGGTCAGCGCGTCTCTGTCGTTCATCAAAGTATGGCCCATCATAGTTTGGGTATGGATATCTATCGCTTTGATTGATTGAGTGCGACCAATGCGAACACTAAAATTTAACCCTACTTCTCAAAAGCGTGTTTGGTAAATAAACCAGCGCGCTCCATCTCGCCCGCCACACTGAATAATGTCGCTTCATCATTCATACGCCCGATTAACTGCATACCAATCGGTAGGCCTTTTTTGCTCATACCAACGGGTACTGACATCGCAGGTAACCCTGTAACATTACCCAATAATGTAAAGCCCATTTTACCTAATACAGGGGCACTAAGCTTTTCTATCATGCCTGAGTTAAAGGCATATCTACCCATATTAAAACCTTTATTAAGCACCTCAGCGCTACGCATCATCATCTCATCCATACGGCTAGGCGGTAACACACCATGCTTTACCGCAGGCGTGGGCACAGTCGGGCATAAAATCATGTCGTAGTCTTCTAGCAATAGACCCGTCTGATACTGGCTATGATGCCAGCCATGTTTGGCATGTGCCAAATCAACCGCTGATAGCGAACGCCCAAGCAGTGCCATATTATAGGTTTGCGGCTCTAGGTTTTTGATCTGGTCAGCCCCAAATTCACGCTCGATGTTATCAATTGTAAATGCCGTATGCGCGCAGACCACAACGATAAAGTCATGCCAAAACTGCTCGATATTGATGTTTGGCTCGGCTGGTACTACTTCATGACCCATAGACTCTAGTTGCTTAGCCGTTTGCTCAAGTACCGCCAACACTTCTTTGTCCACTGTCGTATTGGCTATCAAAGGCTGCTGATGCAAAGCTATTTTTAGCTTTCGCGGTGCACGCATCGCCGCTTGCAGAAACGTACCGTCTGGCGGAGCTATAACATAAGGGGCGCCAATCTCTGCTCCACTAGTGGCATCTAGCATCGCTGCACTATCGCGTACCGAACGCGTAATGACATGGTCAGCAACGGCGCCTTCCCAACCTTCACCAAGATTAGGGCCCATTGGATTGCGTCCGCGGCTTGGCTTTAACCCAAACGTACCGCACCAAGCCGATGGAAAACGTATCGAGCCGCCACCATCACCGCCGCCTGCCATCGGTACGATACCGCTCGCAACTGCTGCTGCACTGCCCCCTGACGAGCCGCCAGAGCTATAGCCTTTCTTAAAAGGATTATGAGTAGCACCATGCGCTTTTGGCTCAGTGGTGATAATCAAACCAAACTCAGGCGTATTAGTCTTGCCAAAGGTATTAACGCCTGTCGCTTTCATCCTTTTGACGATTTCGCTGTCTTTCTCTGAAATGATATTGACACTGCGACTGCCCATCGTAATCGGCTCATCGGCAAAGCTGAAAGATAAATCTTTTAGTAAATACGGCACGCCAGTAAATACACCTGAAGGTAAACCTGCCTGCGCGGCATTATAAGCACGCTCATCAAATCGATGCACGATAGCATTTAGCTTAGGGTTGATTTGATTGGCTTGATGGACAGCAGCATCTAGCAATTCCTTCGCGCTGACCTCACCTGAATTGACCAATGCCGCTAAAGCTAGCCCATCATATTGAGTATATTCTTTAAACATAACTAACCTTCCTTGGAGAGTAATTTTATTAAGACTATGTAGCATTCATATTTTCTAAAACTAATGACTATTTTTTATAAACTCTTGTCAGTTTAGTATAAAAAAACGTACCTGATATTTGATAAACGGACTCGTTAGTCATCTTGTCGATTTCACTAGTTAATGAGCCAGTATACGAATCTACTTTTCACACCCTAGAGCATACTGAATAATAAGAGCTTACTTCTAAGCCCTCAATTTATAAAAGCATTATTAAGTTTCTTCCATAAAAAAACGAGCCATTTTCATGACTCGCTTTTTCGTTATCAACTTAATAATTGATCCTACATCAATAGTTCACGCTTACCACTTTTGCCCATCGAGCTGACCAATCCAGCTTCTTCCATAGAGTCGACAATACGCGCAGCACGGTTGTAGCCGATGCTGAATTTACGCTGAATGCTTGAAGCAGAAACTTTACGTGTTTCCATGATAAAGGCCACGGCATCATTATATAAATCATCATCTTCACCAGAGGCATTGGCTGTACTACCACCGCCTGGGCTAGATAATTCAAAGTTGCCTGCCATATTATCAATATAGTCAGGGGCGCCGCGCTCACGCCACGCATCACAGACACGGTTAACTTCTTCGTCACTGACATAAGCACCATGTACACGATCCGGCTCAATCTGCCCTGGTCCCAAGAACAACATATCACCGTTACCTAGCATATCCTCAGCACCGCCACTATCCAAAATCGTACGTGAATCGACTTTTGAGTTGACTCGTAGTGCCGCACGCACTGGGATGTTGGCTTTGATCAGGCCCGTAATGACATCGACTGACGGACGCTGAGTCGCTAGCATTAAATGAATACCAGCAGCACGCGATTTCTGCGCCAAACGTGTGATGAGCTCTTCGGCTTGTTTACCAACTTGCATAATCATATCGGCAAACTCATCCGCGACAATAACAATCATGGGTAAGGTTTTTAGCTTGGGTGCTTGGCTAATACTTACGCTGTCATTCGGACGCCATAGAGGATCGAGCATTGGATTGCCTGATTTTTCCGCCGCGATGACCTTCTTATTGAACTCATTGAGCTTACGAACTTTTAGTAAGCTCATCAATTGATAGCGTCGTTCCATCTCAGCCACACACCATGACAAGCTACTGGCCGCTTCCGTCATATCGGTGACTACTGGCGTTAACAAATGTGGAATATCGTTATAGTTAGCAAGTTCAAGCTGCTTTGGATCAATCAAGATAAGACGCAGCTCATTGGGTGTATATTTGAGTAGCATCGATAGTAGCATCGAGTTGACCAATACTGATTTACCAGAACCTGTGGTACCAGCGACTAGCATATGCGGTGCACGCGCAAGGTCGGTAATGATTGGGTTACCACCGATGTCTTTACCCAT
The DNA here is from genome assembly GCF_030407815.1 of Psychrobacter sp. APC 3281. Taxonomy (GTDB): domain Bacteria; phylum Pseudomonadota; class Gammaproteobacteria; order Pseudomonadales; family Moraxellaceae; genus Psychrobacter. Next base: position 5,966 of record NZ_JASDCS010000011.1, on the reverse strand, counting down.
CGCCATGCTAATCTGCGCTTTCGGGTCTTTGAACGTTTCGGTGTTGAGCAATTCAATCAAACGTACCATTTCACGTTTCTTGTTAGGTACTTCGATACCGATGTACGGTTTACCCGGAATTACTTCGACCACACGCAAAGAAGCCATCGATAGTGAACGCGCTAAATCACGCGAGATACCTGTGACTTTACTAGCCTTCACACCAGCAGCCAGCTCCACTTCGAAACGGGTGACGACAGGGCCAGGGATAGCATTAACCACAGAGGCCTTTACATTAAATTCTTGTAGTTTAATTTCTAGCAATTCAGACAACTTTTCAAGCTCAGCCACAGTATAGCTAGGCTTGCGGTCAGGATCTGGCTTATCCAATATAGAGACTTCTGGAATAGGTGTTAGACTGCTGCGATAAGCTGCCGTTTGCATCGAGCGTGATTTCTGACTGAAGGCTGCGTCATCACTAATATGTGGCATGACCGGTACATTGGTGTCGTCATCACTGTCATCCTCTGGCATCATATCGGTGATATGGTTGCTGCTATCGCCTTCTGGGACAGCAAAACTGACAGATGGCTGGGTAGGCGTTTTAGGCTCAGGCTGTACATTGGAGACTGGGCTAGTCACTTCTACCGTTGGCGCTGCTTTTGGATTGGCAGGAGGCGTATTGGTTGGTGTCATGTCTGAAGCGTCTGACACATCTGGCAATGCAGGCTCAGTCTCTACTGTTACCGGAGCGACTTCAAGCTCAGAGACTATTGCCGCATTATTAGTCTGTGGCAACTCTACAGGCGTATCAGACAGTTGATTGGCTGAATCCTGTGCAAAACTAATAGGCTCTTCAACCGTAGGTTCTGGTGTCTTCTCTGGTACTACTGGCTCAGCTGCTACAGTTTCCTGAACAGGCTTAGAGTCTTCATACGTTTCTACAACAGATTCTGTAGGTTCTGATATATCAGCATGCTCTGCCAACCATGCTTCTGCTAATTTATCTACTTCTGCAGTCTCATGTGTCGTAGAGACTTTAGGTACATTAGGTTCAACGACTGGCTGACTGGCTAAATTACTACTCACTGGCTCATCAACTGATGACTGAGCTAATGATTCTTTATCATATACAACTGGTTGAGCAACCGCTTCCGTCATGATAGTGGTCACAGTAGCAGGTACTGTTTTTTCTAACGATGCCGTGGTACTAGTACCCGTTTGGGAATAGTTGGGTACAGGCATAGCCGAGCTGTCCATGCCATGAGCACTGTAAGCCATCTGCTCACTTGCAAGTAAATCATCGACCGTATTGGCATCATTCCACGCAAAGCTTGGCTCAACTTTGCGAGCAATAGGTGCAGTCAAGTTTGAGGCTAATGGCTGGACTGCATTGTCGGCTGTATTATCAGTAGCAGCTTTAAACTTTTCTGTATCGGTATTTGCCTGCTCACCTTTTGAGCTATTAGGTGTTGCCGCTGCTTTTGCTGCGATGACAGAGGCTTTGACACTATCTGCCAACCCTGAGGTTGCCAAAAAGTCTGACAAGACACTACCGAAACGTCCACTACTGCTGACGTCTTGAGTACCACTAGAATTTTCCGCAGACTGTAACTCAAGTGGGAGCTGCTCATGCTCTACTTTTTTATCTACCGGTTCATCTAAGTTTTGGCTATCATTTTCTGATGCAATGCTCGGTTCAGTAGCTTCGATAGCATTCTGACTTTTTACACCTGAGCCAAGCCATGATAGTGTACGAACCTTTTGATATATCGTCATCCAATGGATGTTAAAGGCAAACGTAGCGGTAATCACAACGAATACTGCTAAGAAAACCACACTCCCCCACTGCGATAGCAGCTGTGTCAAACGCGCCTGTAACTCTAGCCCGATAATACCACCAGCGACACCTTCGAGGCCGATTGCGTCAGGGTTCGTGACTTGTTGAACTAAAGAGACCAATTGTGCAAACAATGCGCTAGCACTTAATAGTAAAAACACATAAGCGACCAATCGCATGAGCCAAAACGTTGGCTTGTTTTCCCACCAAATTAGGATAGATTCATAAACCACGAATGCCAAAAACCACCAAGCGCCAAACCCAAAAAAGCTGTAAAGCAAATCGGATAACCATGCACCTGCCTCGCCGCCCATATTATTAATCGTGGTCATGTCACTACTAATGTGCGACCAGCTAGGATCGTTGCCTGTGTAAGTCATCAAAATGACAAACAGATAAACGGCCAGTATTAACCCAAGGAGGGTAAACATTCCCTTTTTTAAATACTCAATAAGCGGTGCTGATATCACGTAAGATCTGCCTTGTTATTAATACTAAATGGTCGCCAATGCATGACTAAGCCTAATCATGCTGACATAAAGTGTTGACATAAATGTACCGAGCGAAGTGTTTGTTTGGCATGTGCCGATCATAGAGCCTTCAAACAACCGTTATCGCTTGGCTCCTACTACACTTGGCATAACTTCTTATAATAACAAATACATAGGTGCAGTGGCGACAGTCTTCTCAAGAAAGCGTGTAAGAAAGTAAATCAGTAGACACTTTGCGTAAGAAAACAGCTGGTTAGCGAAACACGAGTGGCAAAATATGGCTAACTGTATTGCCTAAATTCTATAAAATAGTCTCTGTTTTTGCACTTATGTTCCAAAGTTATTTATTCTTTGATTCTAATGATACCTGTGTTTGTTTTAGCAAACTTGCACTTTGTGCGCTGTGCCCTTATGTTATTATCACACAGCAATTAGAAGAAGCATATTCGTAGTCATTTTTGATATTCCTCTTTTATTATATTTATAACTTACATTTTTAATTCGTATATTTAGCAAGGAACAACTCATGGCAACTGACACTACTGCTCCACGTCACGAAAAGCTCATTATTTTAGGCTCAGGCCCTGCTGGCTACTCTGCCGCAGTCTATGCAGCACGCGCTAACCTTAAGCCAGTTATGGTTACTGGTATGGAAGTCGGTGGACAATTAACCACCACTACTGAAGTCGACAACTGGCCAGGCGATGCGCATGATTTGACAGGTCCTGCATTGATGGAACGTATGAAAGCACATGCTGAACGTTTCGGTACTGAACTGGTCTATGATCATATCAACGAAGTAAACCTAAATGAGCGTCCTTTTCAATTGACAGGTAACAACGGTAGCTATACTTGTGACGCACTCATTATCTCAACTGGTGCATCTGCACAGTACTTGGGACTAGAATCAGAAACCAAGTTCAGAGGGCTTGGTGTATCAGCCTGCGCCACTTGTGATGGTTTCTTTTATAAAAACCAAAAAGTTGCGGTAATTGGTGGTGGTAATACAGCGGTTGAAGAAGCTTTGTACTTATCTAATATTGCGTCTGAAGTGACCTTAGTACATCGCCGTGACAGCCTACGCTCTGAAAAAATCCTACAAGACAAGCTGTTTGAAAAAGCCAAAAATGGTAATGTCAAAATCGAATGGAACCACCAAGTAAAAGAAGTGGTCGGTGATGACATGGGCGTCAATGGCGTCGTCATCGAATCAATGATTGATGGCAGTACCAAACAACTAGATACAATGGGTATGTTTGTCGCTATTGGTCATAAGCCAAATACTGACTTGTTCAAAGGTCAGTTGGATATGAAAGATGGCTATCTAATCGTTAATAGTGGCTTGAATGGTAATGCTACTCAGACCAGTATCGAAGGTGTGTTTGCCGCAGGTGACGTAGCTGATCACGTTTACCGTCAAGCCATCACTTCTGCTGGCACTGGCTGTATGGCTGCGTTGGATGCTGAAAAGTACTTGGATGCACTGGGCGAAACCGTCGCTCGTGATCACACTTACGATTCAACCCTAACTGCAGATAAAGAAGCCTAAATGAGCAACTTTACTCAACAGCACGATAAACACATTACGCCTGAGACTTTAAGAAGTCTTGGGCGTTATGACTTTCCTGATCCTATTTCTATTGATCCTGATGGTATTGGCATCGTCGCTATGGGCGGTGACCTAGCACCTGAAACGCTGATATCAGCCTATGCTCAAGGACTATTTCCTTGGTTTAACGAAGATGAGCCTATTGCTTGGTGGTGTCCTGAGCCGCGTTGCGTGATTGTCCCATCTGCCTATCAACCGAGTAAGTCTCTACGTAAGCAAGCAAATCGCGAACGTTGGCAAGTGACGCTTAATCAAGCTTTTAACGATGTCATACATGCCTGTAGCTTACCGCGCAGTGATGGCCTTAATGACAATCATCCCGAAGGTGAGCATACTTGGATTCATGATGAGATGATCGAAGCTTATACCAAATTGCATGCGCAAGGCTTTGCTCATAGCATTGAAGTTTGGAACGAGGCAGGTCAACTGATTGGCGGATTATACGGGTTAAAAATAAACGGCATCTATTTTGGTGAATCAATGTTTCATCGAGCATCTAATGCATCAAAGCTAGCGTTTTGGGGTCTGATGCGCTTATGTGAACAAAGTGATGTCGCACTCGTCGACTGTCAGTTACCGAACGATCATTTGATGAGTTTAGGTGCGACCACCTTACCGCGTGCTGATTTCCTAGCTCAGTTAGACAACTTAATAGGCAGCCAGTCTGTGCCATGGCAAAAGCACTCTCATAAACCGTTAGCCGTGTCACTACTGGATAGCGAATCGCCTTGGCAACTAGAGTTATGATTATCATAGCGAAAAAATAAGAGGTTATTATGGCACTTGATACATCGTTTCTATTGATTGGTGAGCTAGCAGCAAAGGCCAATACGACCAAAGATACGGTTCGTCATTACGAGCAATTAGGCCTACTAAAATCTCGCAAGCGTCAGGCAGGCTCACGTCTATATACCGAATTTCATCCAGAATGTATCGAACGCATAGAGCTGATCAAAAGTGCGCAAGCTATTGGCTTCACCCTTACTGAAATTAAAAACAGCTTAAATGATTATTATGATGGTCATTTGGATATTGATTCGCAGCTCATACTCACTCAGCAAAAGCTAGAACAAGTCAAAAAACAGCAAGCCAATATCAGCATAATGGTTGAGCTACTAAGCGAACGCTTGGATATTTTAGGTCGAATGAAAGCAGATAGTGATTATCAGCTTGATGTGGAAGTCTGTAAAAAGAAAATTCCTTTGCAATAAAGCTTAAACCTTAGTTAATCCTGCTTTTATGTCATAGCTGTTATCGCCACTTTTATTATCACTGCTTATTTTTTATCAAGCTTTATTTTCTTTGTTAAATATAAGTATGCTGCATGATCAATGCATCGACTGCTGGTTTATGTGGCATTTTATAATATCCTTTACGCTTATGAATAATATTGAATGCCTGTTGCTCGTATAACGCTATCGCCGCCGTATTGTCTGCACGTACTTCTAACAAAAGACTCTCTACTTGATTGAGCTGTAACACCTCATGCAGTTTATTCAATATCTGTGAAGCAATACCTTGTCGTTGATACTTTGGATCAGTTCCGATACGCAACACCTCTGCTTGCTCAAAAGTCATTTGATATAAACAATAACCAACTATCTTACGATGAGAAACACTCTCTTCTTTGGCTTGATCGTAAGCAATCAGCAGACGAATACTGTCCTGCTCAAGCAACTCAGTCAATGTTTTCTGATTCCAAGCATCATCTGGTTGCACCATCGCTTCTATATTAGCAACGGTTTGAATAACGTTTTCAAGTTCTACTGCATTTGTTGGTAATACTTCTATCGCAAACATGACGTTCCTTTTACATGATTATTATTAGGCTGTTTTTATTATTATATTATGCTTAGATGATATATGTAGAGCTTGCCATACATTCATGTAGACTCGTAATTATACAATCAATTTTCTCCAATAAAAAAAGGCCACCCTAGATAGGATGGCCTTTTTTATGACTAATTCATAAGCTCATTGCTGAAACTTAAGTCTTAGTTCAATACGTTAGCAACAACACCAGCGCCTACAGTACGGCCGCCTTCAC
>NZ_JASDCS010000010.1 GCF_030407815.1 Psychrobacter sp. APC 3281 | reverse complement strand
AACTCTCGACCCCAACCTTGGCAAGGTTATGCTCTACCACTGAGCTATTCCCGCTTAGTATCAATCCGTAGCGTTGTTAACAACTACTCCGTCTCGATAGGCTGGCTATTTTAGCAAATATTCTGTGGGTGTCAACACCTTTTTTAGAATTTATTTCTAATATTTTTAGATAAATGCCTTTTTTATCGGATAAACAAACATAAGCAATTGATTTAAAAACAGGAATTAATTTTGATAATATAAAAAATATTTCACATTAATTGTAGAAATTTAATTCTGGAATTCACTTCCCTTAGCTTTATAACGGTCATAAGACAATCGATGAAGTAGAAACTTACTATTTTTACTCTAATAAAAAGATATCGCACTTACAATCATACGCTTTATTGTTACTTTTCCTATCTTGGTTTTAGGTGGTTAACATTATTATACTTATGTCCAATGGCAGTTAAGGTAAACTTTTACTGTTTAAGCGGATGAATGAGCACTATTAAAAGATTAATAAACACGGCTCCAACATCTGCTGCACTATTTTTTAACTTGTTTGACTTTATGTTTTTCCATTTTATAGAGAGGATATTTTATGAAGAAGTTATTAACCACGACAGTGATGGCCGCTTCATTGTCAGCACTGACCTTAACTGGTTGTACCAGCACTACCAGTACTGGCGCGGTTGGTGTTGATCGTCAGCAGTTGCTATTAGTGTCTAGTGAGCAAGTATTGGCACTGTCTGCCCAAAGCTATGCCAAAACAATACAAGACGCTAAATCAAAAGGTGTGCTAGATACCAATACCGCTCAGCTAAACCGCTTAAAAAATATTGCGAATCGCTTGGTTGGTCAAGTTGGTGTCTACCGCGCAGATGCAGCCAAGTGGCAATGGGAAGTACACACCATCAAGTCTAACGATTTGAATGCATTTGTGGTGCCGGGTGGTAAGATCATGTTTTATTCAGGCATCATCGATCGTCTGAACCTCACTGATGATGAGATTGCTGCCATCATGGGTCATGAAATCTCTCATGCATTACGTGAGCATTCACGCGAGCGTCTGTCACGCGAGTATGCAACCCAAACTGGTATCGGCCTGGCTGCCAGTATATTCGGCCTATCACAAGGACAGGCTGAGCTAGCAGGTACTGCTGGTAATTTGGGCTTGAGCCTACCCCACAGTCGCACTCAAGAAAGCGAAGCCGATCAGATCGGTCTTGAGCTGATGGCACGTGCAGGTTATAACCCTCAGGCGGCTGTTATGCTTTGGCAAAAAATGCAAAAAGCCAGCCAAGGTGAGCCACCACAGTTCCTTAGCACTCACCCAACGAGCAGCAGCCGTATCGCAGAGTTACAGTCATTGATGCCAAAAGTTACGCCTCTATATCAACAGTCGCGCCGTTAATAAGTAGCTAATTAGCTACCTTTACGCTTTAGCAGTGCGTGTTTAGATATCATAGAAGCAAAGTACAGCCACAGTGTTGTGCTTTGCTTTTTTAGTTATAGCCATACATAACAGGTTTTATAATTGGCAAGCATTGCAGGTGATAAGCATTGTAGTTGATAAGTACTGTAATCGGCAGGATTTGCAATTGATCGATTTGGCAATCGCACGCTATCCCGCTTACCGTGTCTGTTATAATACCGATAAATATTATTTGCAGATTGCCCAATCAAATTGCACAAAATACATTGAAGGATTGTTATGAGTACCACACCTACTGCCGACGCACTTCATGCCGAATTACAGGCGCTTGCGCCGCAGCATATCGAACTGATAAATGAGTCGATGTCGCATGCCGGTTACTTTGAAGGTAAAGAAAGCCATTTTAAGCTCACTATCGTTAGCGATGCATTTGAAGACAAACGACTGGTCGGGCGTCATCAGCTGATATATGGCCTAGTCACGCCTTTGCTCACTTCACAAGGCGGTCAAGTACATGCCCTCGCTATCCATGCCTATACTCCGACAGAGTGGCAAGGTCAAAGCCCTGCGAGTCCATTATGTGCTGGTCAAAACAAATAGCCGACTGGATTTGAATCGCAACTAACTATTCTAACTTAGCCTATATACTGCAGTTTTAGAGGGAGCAATATTCAATGAAACATCTACATATGCTGATGGCAGCGCTGACTGTTGCGCTATTTTTATATCAAAGCTACTTAGTACTCAGCGCAGATAGACGCGCACCACGAGCAGTCAAAATAGCCACACATATTATCTATGCCCTGCTTATCCTGTCAGGTGCGATGATGCTAATGCAATTGATGGGTGCCAATGCTCCTGTACAGTGGGTGTTTGCCAAAATCATCTTACTTATCGCTGCTATTAGCTCAAGCATTAAAGCGTTTAAGGTTGATGCGACACCTGTGCAAAGAAAAACAGGTATCCTTATCGCTGCCATTGCCTATATCGGGATCGTAATACTTGCCTTTGCCAAACCAGCAAACTTATTTTAATAAGCGATTTTTTGTTTTAATAAGCAACCGTTTTAGAAAGCTGTCGATATGTTGATGACATGATACGAAAATTTTTCATCATCGATGGATTTTCAATATCTTAATCGCGCTATTTTTGCTATCTTAAATAGATATAAATACAATCACTTAGCCACTGGAGCCATTATGAAAACGTTTACGACAGCGACACTACTAGCTGGCATTTTTGCGCTCTCAGGCTGTGCCTCTACTGGTAACATCACCCCGCAATATGTACCGCCAAGTACTTATCAGAACTATAATTGCCAAGCACTTGGCCAAGAGTATACTCGTGTCAACCGCTATGTCGAAGCGGCACGCAATGAGCAGTCTACCCTATCGGCATCAGGCGTCGGTGTTGGTGTCTCTGCAGGACGCTGGGGTATCTCGCCAAATATCAGCTTTGGTCTAGGCAAGAGCAACAATACCAAAGCACGTGATGCAAAATTATCGCGTCTCTACGGTGAGCGTGATGCAATTGTCCAGTCGGCACGCATTCAACGTTGTAGCTTTGCCAATGGCATCAAAATTTATGGTGAGTAAGGTTAAGCAAGTGCAAAGTTATCTGCACGATCAAGATGGTGTATGACACCGTCAAATAGTACATAAAATAGTAAAAAGCCAATATGCAGATCGCATATTGGCTTTTTCATTGCTACGGTTTTTATAAGAAAGCATGAGTACTTGGATAAATAGCTTGGAGAAGAAGTAATCTAGTCTGACTAATATTACGACTGTAAGCTTTGCACCCATTGGATGATTTGATGACTTGGTAGCGCACCTGATTGTCGCGCGACTTCTTTACCATTTCTAAAAGCAACCATCGTTGGTAAGCTGCGAATATTATAAGGAGCGGCTGCCTGCTCGTATTTATCCGTTTGTACCTTTGCAAAGACCACCTGCGGTAATTGGCTAGCAGCGCTCTTGAACTCTGGCGCCATCATGATGCAAGGCTGACACCAACTCGCCCAAAAATCCACGATAGTCAGCACATCGTTCTTTTGGATGACCTTATTGGCTGTTTGCGCATTGAGCTCATGCGGACTGGCGGTCAATAATGGCTGGCCACATTTACCGCATTTTGGCGCAGCGCTTAGTCGTGCAGCAGGCACACGGTTAGTTGCTTGGCAATGTGGGCATACTAGATGAAAACTTTGCTCACTCATTATTTAATTCCTATTCTAATTATTTTGTTGTTTCAGATACTGTTTATGAACACTTTTATATAAAAGCTATTTACGTTGCTTGCTGTGGTTATAGCTGTAGTCGTCGTCGCATTGATTGGTAAATAATTTTAGCATAGTTAATTGGGCTTATCCTTTATGCCAGTTGCTGTGCCACACCGCTATACACATAACTCATCGGCCGTGGACCGGGCAAATACGCTTCGCTCAACTCATCAATGACAAAACCACTTTCTCTGATAAGTGCTGGAATATCGCGATCTAAATGACACCCACCTGCTATAGGCTTCCAAAAAGGCGTCAATCGATGCTGCCAACGCTCAACAGAAGAGTCTGGTGCCAGTCCATGCTCACAAAATAGTAAGCGACCGCTAGGTTTTAGCACGCGCGCCATTTCTCGGAGCGCGGCTACTGGGTCATCAATACTGCACAAGGTAAAAGTCATCACAATCGTATCAAATTGATCCGTATCAGCATGGATACCTTTTACATCGACGGCTATCACTTCAACCGGAATGCCAATGTCAGCTGCACGCTCACGAGCCAGCGACTGCATTTGAGCCGCTGGATCCACACCGATAATAGAAGAGACTTTATTAGCATCATAAAACTGTAAATTCAGACCGCTACCAATGCCGATCTCCAACAACTTACCGAGCGCTTGCGGAACAATTTTGGAACGCGCTTTCATCACATTGCCTGTACTACAGGCAATATCTATCATCTTTGGCAACACATAGCGCTCGTAAGGGTTCATTGCTCTCTCCAGTTATTGCCGCACTTAGCGCTTGCAGTTGGTCATACACAGTATCTAAAAACGGACAGTCTACAGGTTAGCATTCTTATAGGTATCAATCATACGATACTTACGTAGGGCTGCATTAGGTAATCATCTTCAGTTATTAAACTGTTTAACTTATCCACCAAGGACATTGATCGGTACTTTTAGATAGCGCGTACCATTATCTTCTGGCTCGGGGAAATGTCCTGCATCGATATTGATTTGTACAGCAGGAATGATAAGGCGAGGCATATCTAAAGTCGCATCACGGCGCTCACGCATCTGCACAAACTCTGCTTCGTTTATACTGTCTTTGACATGGATATTTTCTAGTTTTTGTGCGGCTACTGTCGTCGTTGGACAATGCTGACGACCTTTGCTTGGATAATCATGACACAGATACATGACCGTATCTTCAGGAAGTGCTAGCAGCTTTTGAATAGACTGATAAAGCGTTTTGGCATCGCCGCCAGGGAAATCACAGCGCGCTGTACCGACATCAGGCGCAAACAACGTATCCCCAACGAATACCACTGTTTTCTCATTATCAGCGGCTAGATAGGCCATATCGGCACGTGTATGACCGGGTACATACATCGCAGTGATAGTAATGTTACCAAGCTCTAAGGTCTCGCCTTCGTCTGTCAAGATATCAAACTGACTGGCATCAGTGCGGAAACTGATGTCAAAGTTAAAAATTTGCTTAAAGATTTTTTGTACTTCGGTGATATGCTGACCGATGACTAACTGTCCGCCAAGGCTCTCTTTTACATGGATGGCCGCTGATAAATGATCTGCATGCGCATGAGTTTCAATAATGTACTTGAGCGCCCAATCTTGCTCACGTACAAACCCAATCACTTCATCGACACTACTGGTATTGGTTCGGCCTGACTTAGCATCGAAGTTCAATACAGGATCGACAATGGCGCATAATTTTTGCTCAGTATCAGCAAGTACGTGAGTATAGGTTTCTGTATCGCTGTCTAAAAAAGAATGAACTTGCATGGCGGCCTCTTTGATTATTTATACATAAGTTATTTATACATATTTTGGTCATAGGGATTTTTATCTTTAATTAACCCTTAAGTATGATATTCAGTCGTATATAATGCGTTCCTACGACTTATCTGATGCCACCAATATAACAACCACCATACAATTTATCAATTTATATAATGTAATTAATGATAACTTGCTATGTGGCGTGATATCGTTGATAATCAACTATATATTTTTCAAAACATCATGGCATTTGTTACCATCTAATGTAAGGAATTTGTTCTGACTACTTCTATTTCAGCCGAAGGTACACCTACTCGCAGTACCACTGACGATGGGTCATCTGATACTGCAGATTTAGTACCTGCCGATCTTGCCAAGCAAATGCAGCAAGCATCGCTACAAGCCAGCCAACTATTAAAGTCGCTATCGCATCCTGATCGCCTACTTCTTCTTTGTCAATTGACCCAAGGTGAATATTGCGTCGGTGAGCTCGAAGATTTGGTTGGGGTTGGACAGCCGAGCTTATCGCAGCAATTGGGTATATTGCGTAAAGACGAGCTGGTCGCCACACGCCGCGAAGGTAAGCAAATTTACTATAGTATCGCAAGCGAGGATGCGCTAGCTGTACTCGATCTACTGTATCAACGTTTTTGTGCCAAAGCAGAATAACGCCGCCCTCGCCTAATTATTTGTACTATCTACTGTGGTGATTGATATGTCCTCTATCGTCGCTCGTCTGATTCCAGCTTGGCTGCGTCAATACCAGCTCTCAGCGTTGCCGACTGATCTCGTCGCAGGCATAGTGGTGGGCGTGTTGGTCATACCGCAGAGCCTAGGTTACGCAGTGCTTGCAGGACTACCACCTGTCTATGGCCTATATGCAGCGATCGTACCTGTCCTCGTTTATGCGTGGCTCGGCTCTAGCAACGTGCAAGCCGTAGGACCGGTTGCCATTACCGCCATCATGACAGCCAGTGGCTTACTGCCTTATGCTGAGCAAGGCACTGAGCAGTACGCACTGATGGCCAGCCTATTGGCACTGATGGTAGGTGCACTGCTATGGATAGCAGGACGGTTAAAACTTGGCTGGATCATGCAGTTTATCAGTCGCGGTGTGTCCGCAGGATTTGTAAGCGGTGCAGCAGTCCTTATATTTGTCAGTCAGCTCAAATATCTGACCGATATTCCAGTCACTGGCAATAGTTTGATTGGGTATTTGACTACCATGCAACGCTATGCCAGCCAGCTGCATCCATTGACCTTAGCTATCGGTATTACCGCATTTGCGCTATTGGTTGCCAATCGCTATGCAAGTGAGTGGATATGGCAGACGTGGCTATCATCGTCGTATGCCAAATGGGCAGAGCGCTTATTTCCGCTTATTCTACTTGGCATTGCTATCGTACTTAGTATGGCACTGCATTGGAGCACGCATGGTGTCGCGACCATCGGTCGTATTCCACAAGGGCTGCCGAGCTTTACGTTACCGCATATCTCAGACCTACAAGAAGCACTGAAACTCTTGCCGACAGCAGGGTTGATGGCACTGATCGTATTTGTGTCGAGCAGTTCAGTTGCCAGTACTTATGCTCGCTTGCGTGGCGAGAGCTTTGATGCCAATCGTGAACTGACTGGACTTGGGCTGGCCAACCTGTCTGGTGGACTGTTCCAAAGTTTTTCGGTTGCGGGTGGCTTTTCGCGTACGGCTATCAATGCCGATTCAGGTGCGAAGACACCACTTGCCAGTCTCGTCACCGTACTGGTAATGATGGCCGCACTCATAGCCTTTAGCAATGCGCTTGCCCCACTACCCTATGCACTACTGGGCGCAACCATCATGGCCTCTATCATTGGCCTGATAGATATTGCGACGTTGAAATCTGCATGGCAGCGTGATCGCTTAGATGGCGCTAGCTTTTTGGCTGCGTTCGTCGGTGTGCTGATATTTGGTCTAAACACGGGACTGGTCATTGGTCTAATGGTGTCATTCGCCAGTCTCATCTGGCAGTCGAGTAAGCCGCATGTGGCTGTCGTTGGGCAATTGGGTGGTACAGGACATTTTCGTAATATCAATCGCCATGACGTCGTAACTTTTAGCAATTTATTGATGTTACGTATCGATGAGAGCCTGTTCTTTGGTAATAGTGAATCTGTACATCGACGTATCCTCAATGCCATGCAGCAATATCCCGATGCCAATGAAATCATATTGATTATGGCCGCTGTCAATCACATAGATTTGACCGCTCAAGAAATGCTTTGTACCTTAAACCACGAGTTGGCGTTACAGAATAAGCGCTTACATTTTAGCTTTATCAAAGGTCCTGTGATGGACATCATCGGTCACACCCCATTGATTAGCGAGCTATCAGGACAAGTCTATCTAAGCACCTTAGATGCTGTCGATGCGTTAAAGTAATCTATAGTTTGACCACAATAAAATCGCTGCGACATTAACTTCTCTCGTCCTCAATTACTATTGTCGCCTACAACACAATATCGCTATGATAGCGCCTGTGTTATGCTAGACGCACTAAATAGGAAATCAATTAACCTAGAAATCAGCCTAAAAATTGCTGATTTATAATCCTTTGATATTCTTAGCCCAACCCTCAATAATAAATATGCTTTAACAAATATAACTGAACCTATTTTATGACCGATGATTTAACGATTTATAAGCAAATATACCCAAGCCAGTGCGTTAAGATTGCTGAGCTTGGTTATCGATCAGTGCTTAATATTCGCCCAGATGCCGAGATTGAAACACAGCCTAATAGCTGCGATTTGGCAACGGCTACCGAACAGGCAAACCTAGCGTATCAGCATCTACCGTTTGATGATGAGCGCCTAAGTATGCTAACGGTCGAGCAGTTTGCCGATTTTTATCACTCAATGCCCAAGCCTATATTAATGTTTTGCGGTACTGGAGCACGTGCCAAGCTACTATACCAAAGTGCACTGATGCAAGGTCTGTTATAACGATAACCATCGCTCGAACTAACACGTTTTATAAACCCAACAACACCAATAAAAACAAGGAGCTCTTATGAGCCATGAAGTTAGCTTTACCGGACAAATCACGCCTGACCAAGTGCCTATGATTGCCGAGAATGGTTTCAAAACCATTATTAACAACCGTCCTGATGGTGAAGAACCAAATCAGCCAACCAGTGCCGAAATCGAAGCAGCAGCCAAAGAAGCTGGACTTGCTTATAAAGAGATTTCTTTTGCAGGTAATGAGCTGAATCAAACTCACGTCGAAACGTTTGCAGATTTCTTTAATCAAGCTGAGCAGCCAATGCTGATTTTTTGCCGCACGGGTAACCGCTCAAACGGTATCTATGAAGCCGCTAAGCAAATGGATTTACTAGACGACTAGTGCTGAATAAATAGACTAGACAGTTAGCGTATTTAGCCCACAGAATCTTGTGGGCTTTTTACTGCGTTTATCATTAGCCACAAACAACCCAATCACTACCTAGTCACTGCCTAATCACCTCCCGATAGCTTCCAACAACTTCGACCAACCTCGATAGTCACGACAAGTGGGTTACTATACGAGCGTAATACCGCTATTATCATTTGATAGGCTTGAGCTAGCTTAGTGGTTGAGACACCTAAATAGCTAGACGATTAAATACCTAAACACATAGAATGTGAGCAGCTGTATGGTGACAAGGTTGCCCCGCTGCTATTTACTTTCAAAACGCCATCTTGATATGGCATTTTAGTTTTACAAGGAATGTTTGATGAATAATACCGCGCTAGCATTACTGCCACTAGCCCTTGCCTACATTATGTTCACTCTAGGAGCAGGGCTAAAACTGAGTGATTTTAAGGTCATTGCCAAATATCCAAAAGCGTTTTTTGTCGGCTTAATCAATCAAGTTGTGTTGGTACCGTTGGTTGCGCTCGCAGTCGTGTTAGTAACGGCTCCGCCACCAGCGATTGCTTTTGGGATTATGCTGATTAGTTTTTGCCCCGGCGGCGTCACTAGCAACATGCTGACCTACTATGCCAAAGGGAATGTCGCGCTCTCTATCGCGTTGACAGGTGTGGTCAGCATACTATCGGTCATTACATTGCCTATCTTAATTACGTTGGCTTTTGATCACTTTATGAAAGATCAGGCGAACTCTATTAGCGCGATAAAGATTGGCCTAGTCATGTTCTTATTGACCACATTGCCCGTATCTCTTGGTATGCTTGCTCGCCACAGGTTTACTGACTTTATGGTACGTCGCAGCAGTCTTCTAAACGGCTTGGCTAGCATATTTTTTGTACTAATTGTCTTTGCTGCTATTGCCTCCAACTGGCAACTACTACAATCACAGTTCACTCAAATTGGTTTAGAACTTATCTTTATCATTGCTATTTTATTCGCTATTAGCATCTTAATTTCTAAAGTCCTAAAGCTTAGCTGGTTTGATACCAAAACCATCTCGATAGAAACCAGTATCCAAAATAGCACGACGGCTATTACCTTAGCCCCTATCATCATGGGCGTGAGCACACTGCCTGTTATTGCGCTGCCTGCTGCTTTGTACGGTGTGCTGATGTATGTCGTTGCGCTGCCCGTTATTTTCCTAATCAAAAACAAGAACTAATTGTAGTAAGTACGAGAAATAAAAAGCGTCCTTCTAAATAAGTGCCCGTCTAAATAAGCGCCCTTCCAAACATTGGATAGGCGTTTTCTTGAAATATGATTTAAATGATAGAAACATGGCTCGGGTTACAGACTGTTCAATACTCAATATTGAGTACATAATAAAGTGCTACTGTTATCGCTTAATAGGACTCTATAATGCAAAAACCGCTATTAATTATTGGGAATAAAAACTACTCCTCTTGGTCGCTACGAGCGTGGCTGTTGCTTAAAGCATTCAATGTTGATTTTGATGAGCAGCTTGTTGAGTTATTTCATCCATCAGCACGTCCAACGCTCGAAGCACATTCACCAACGGGTAAAGTGCCTATTTTAGTCTATGGTGAAAAAGATAATAAAGTAACCGTTTGGGACACCTTAGCGATTGCTATGCATGTCAATGAGTACTTTACGGATATTGATATTTGGACAGGTATTGATAAATCCAACGCTGAAAAACGACATAATAGTCAAAGTAAAATAAATAGCGCCTACTGCCAAAGCATCGTGGCTGAGATGCATTCGGGATTGACAGGTATTCGTAACGAGATGCCGATGAATATACGAGCAACAGCTAAGATACAACCAAGTAGTGCTTGCTTAGCGGATATCGCTCGTATCGAAGACATCTTTGCCGATTGTTTAAAAAGTCGCTCAGCAGACAGTTTCTTATTCGGAGATTTCACAGCAGCTGATGTGTTTTTTGCTCCAGTGGTGCAGAGACTACATACTTATGCTGATGCGTCTGATATTTTTTTGCAGCCACTGACCAAGCAGTATTGCCAAACCATGCTCAATCATCCACACATACAGGCGTGGCAACAATCAGCACTGACAGAAACTCGTATTATTGAAGAAGATGAAGCAGGAGAGATACTGTCTGTCGTTGGCGTATTGGCGAATAACCATTCATTTTAGGCATAAATAATATCTTGCATAAAAAAGCCACTTCAACTCAGTTAAAGTGGTTTTTTCCTTCATGACAAGTAAAGCGTACGGTTACTACTGTTTTTGGTCTAACGCTTCTTTTACCGCTTTTTTACCCCATGCGCTCAGATCAAGATCCAGTTTTTCATACTCTTGCGCATCGAACAACGGCTCTTTAATCCCTGATTTTAACTGACTTGCGAAGTCGTCAAGTAGACGCTTAGCTCGCGGAAACAACATTATCAAGGCCAATAAGTTTGCTAGCGCTAGCACGCCCATCAACGGATCAGCGAAGAAGAACACTGCGGTTGCTGCAGGAGCAACTGCGCCCAAGAATAATACCGCAATCACAACAATTCGCAAAACCAGAGTCGCCATTTTGATATTCTTTTTAATCAAGAAATTAATGGCATTTTCACCCATATAATAGTTATACATGATAGAGCTTAGGGCAAATAGCAATATCGATATGGTGAGAATATACTGTGCCCAATCCCCAAGCTGGGTCGTTAGCGCCTGCTGTGCCAATACAATACCATCGACTTCAGCACCTGGTTGATACACGCCGCTCAGTAAAATCATAAATGCGGTGGCACTACATACGATTATCGTATCAATAAACACAGATAGTGACTGTGAGATACCTTGACTAACAGGGTGAGTAGCATAAGCGGTGGCGGCAATATTAGGCGCAGAACCTAGACCTGCCTCATTAGAGAATAAACCACGCTTCATACCTTGCTCAATTGCCACACCAATACCACCGCCCACGACAGATTCAATGCCAAAAGCATTTTTGACAATCATTACCATCAGTGCCGGCAGTTCTGTAAAGTTAAACGCAATAATAATAAGTGCCATACTGATATAGATTAATGCCATAACGGGAATGACAACGTCGGCTACTTTTGCAATGCGCTGAATACCGCCAAAGACAATGAATCCGCCCGCAATCACTAGTACTAAACCCGTTATCCAGCGGTCAATCCCAAAGCTTTCAAGCGCTGAGCCTGCTACCGTATTGCCCTGAAACGCCACAAACCCGATAGAAAAAGACAGTAGTAGCGAGATCGCATAAATAACAGCGAGCCAGCGATAGTCTTTACCTAACCCATGTAAAATATAGGTCGCAGGCCCACCGCGAAAGTTACCATCATTGTCTCTACGCTTGTAAAGCTGAGCTAAGCTACATTCCACAATACTGGTCATCATGCCAATTAAGGCCACAACCCACATCCAGAATACCGCTCCCGGTCCTCCTAAAGAGATGGCAACAGCAACGCCAGCAATGTTACCGCCGCCCACACGTCCACCGATAGAAACGAGCAACGCCTGACGAGCAGAAATTCCGTCGTCTCCTACCTCATCCGTTTTGAACACACGGAACATACGTTTAAAATATTTAAACTGAGCGAACCTACCTACGATGGTAAATAATAAACCAAAAATAATTAGCATAGGCACGAGCGCCCAGCCCCACGTTAGATCCCCGACTAGGGCAAAAAAAGCTTCAATGTATTCCATGCCTATTTTCCTTATAGTTCATGACGCTATGATAGGTTTTATTGCATACATTATTGCATCAACAACACGAGTTTGTAATGCAAATGTCGAATTTGTAACGTAAATACTGATATTTTCTGAATGAAATCGCGTTATTTGTTTACTTAAGAGTACATTTTCTAATTATCAGGATTTTTTATATAGACGTATTTATGCGATAGCATAAAAAAACCACCTCAACCGAGGTGGCCTTTTATACTGAAACTAAACCGAATAACTTACTGCATGACCAAGTATTCAAACGCTGACAATGCCGCTTTACTACCTTCACCCATCGCAATGTTAATTTGCTTAAATGGCACAGTGGTTACATCACCACATGCAAAGATACCCTTACGATCTGTACGGCAGCGCTCATCGATTTCGATCTCACCAAAGCGGTTTAGATCAACGAAGCCTTTGATGAATCCAGTGTTTGGTACTAAACCAATCTGTACAAACACCCCTGATAAATCACGCTCATGAGTCTCACCTGTGCTGCGATCTTGGTAGACGATAGACGATACTTTGCCATCAGTCGCTTTGATCTCTTGTGTCGCTGCATCAGTAATGAACTCAATGTTGGTCTTCTCTTTGGCTTTATTAATCAGTACTTGGTCAGCTTTCAATTCATCAGCGAACTCGAGGACAGTAACGTGATTGACGATACCTGCCAAATCTAGTGCTGCTTCAACGCCTGAGTTACCACCGCCGATTACTGAGATATCTTTACCTTTAAAGAATGGGCCATCGCAATGTGCACAGAAAGCCACACCTTTACCGATATTCTCTTCTTCGCCCGGTACACCAAGCTTTCTCCACTGAGCACCTGTCGCCAAGATGATACTACGAGTATTAAAAGTCTCACCAGTATTTAGGTGGATACTGTAGTTCTCTTCTTCAGTTTCGCCAATTTCTTTAACGCTCACATGCTCTTTTAGCGTGATGTTGTATTCAGCCAAGTGCTTAACAAAGTTAGTCGATAAGTCTGTACCATTGGTTAGCGGTACTGAAATCAAGTTTTCGATATCTTGCGTGTCTTTTACCTGTCCACCGATACGGTCAGCGACCATTGTAACTTTTAAGCCTTTACGCGCTGTATAAATAGCAGCAGCCACACCTGCAGGTCCAGCACCAATGATAGTAACGTCTTGCTGCTCTAATTGCTCAGCATCGTCTTCTACTTCTGACAACAGATCAGGGAACTGCTCTTGCAATTTTCCGATCAATTTAGCAGTGTCAATTAAGCCGTTAGCAAATGGCTTACCGTTTAAAAATACAGCTGGTACACCTTGGATTTTGTTCGCTTCTACTTGCTCTTGGAACAATGCACCATCGATCATTTCATTGCTGATACCATCATTTAATAGCGCGAATTGGTTCAATGCCTGAACGACTTCTGGGCAGCTATGGCACGACAATGACACGTAGGTTTGGAACTGTAATGGCTTATTAAAGCGCTTAACTAGCTTTTGGATACCTTCATCTAACTTTAGCGTATGACCACCGGCTTGCAGAATCGCCAAAATCAATGACGTAAACTCATGACCACCTGGGATACCGCTGAATACGATACCAGTGTCGTTTGATGCGCCATCAATGTGACTGACTACTTTGAAACTAATCGCACTAGGCAAACTATCGTCAGTTGCTTCTGCATCGAAGTTGATTTTGTCTGTTGTTCCAGCAATCTTGGTCAAAAAATCTACCAATTCTGCACGTTTTGCATGCGTACCAGTACCCAATACAAAGGTAATTGGGCGTGTCATATTTTCGCTATAGCTCTTAACGGCATCTAATAAATTCTGATCTATCATGTTTGTTCCTCATTATGACTGAATATGTAACGGCAGCTGTCATGCTACGCGTCTAAATACGAAATAGTTGGTGTTAATAATTTTGTATAAAAGGTTATATATAGTGGGCTCATACCCTTTGATGTGTCTATTATCAAGCGTTTAGCGAATTTCGGCAAGCTGAGAAACTCAAACTTTATGTTTTATAAAACCAATCGTTTGTTGTTTTAAATAATTAAATATAAATACATAAGCAAATGATAGTGATGGTACATGGTCTGTTTTTTCGCTACAATCGAATGGTATTGATAGCAATATGCATTATCAATATCGTGAAGTAACTACCTTTATTCCATTAAACTTTCACCCCTTCCAAACAAAGTCTCACCATCATAAGCGTCTTAACCATAACGTGCTTACGCTTATTCTAAGCTTGCACTAAATAACAAGGATGACAACATGACAATGACAGACACATGGCAAGATCACAGTGATATTATCGATGAGCTCAAGCAAAAGGACACGCATTTTGCGAGTATCTTCGATGAGCATACGACTCTAGATAGGCAAATTAATAAGCTTGAAAACGATGTGGTCAAGCATGCCAGTCGCGACGAAGAAATCGAACAGATGAAACGACGAAAGCTACAGCTTAAAGACGAGATTTATAAAACCATTGACAAAAATAAGGCACAGTCTCGCGCTTAATATTGCGTCTATACTTAGAGATATGCTAAAAAAATAATTCTAACAATACCTATGTTTAAGACGTAAAAAGACCCCATCAACTTATGTTAATGGGGTCTTTATTTGTAGCACTGACTTAAATCAGATGTTTAAGATACGGCGCTACTTTTATCTAAGTATGAAATGTCTACTTAGATTTTACCAACTAGGTCAAGACTTGGCTTCAATGTGTCGCCGCCTTGTTCCCAAGCTGCTGGGCAAACTTCGCCGTCGTTTTCACGAACATACTGTGCTGCTTTTACTTTGCGTAGCATGTCTTTTGCACTACGGCCGATACCGCCAGCATGGATTTCAGCGACTTGGATCAAGCCATCAGGATCTACTAAGAATGTACCGCGCTCAGCCAAACCTGCTTCTTCAATCATGACGTTGAAGCCACGAGTGATTCTACCAGTAGGATCGCCGATCATTGGGTATTGTACTTTACCGATAGCTTCTGAAGAATCGTGCCATGCTTTGTGCGTGAAATGCGTGTCAGTAGATACTGAGTATACTTCAACACCAAGGCCTTTTAGCTCGTCATAATGAGCGGCCATGTCTTCTAGCTCAGTTGGGCAAACAAACGTGAAATCAGCTGGGTAAAATAGGAAAATCGCCCAGTTGCCTTTTACGTCTTCTGAAGTGATGGTTTTGAACTCACCGTTTACGTATGCATCTGCTGAAAATTCTGGGATTTCTTGATTGATGATAGACGCCATGGTTGGCTCCTCTATAGTTAAGTAAATTGGAAATTATTTATATGGTTTTTTCAATTAGCCCTCTAGCTCTCTGGGCTACCTGACAAACTATACGCGAATTCTATGGTTAATCCAGTTAAAAGTTTTTAATGTGATGTTTTGTTTTATTAAACTTGTTAAACTATTCTCTCTACATTTTATCATTGGTGCTTAATTGGTAATTTGCTACCTTATAAAGGTTGACCAAACATAATAAATTGCATTAAAAACCCACTAATAGAGAGGTTTTATGATTACTTTACGACAACTTGAGTTTGCCCTAGCCGTCGCCAAACATCGTCATTTTAAACGTGCAGCAGAAGATTGCAATATCTCACAGTCTGCACTAAGTTTGGGTATCGCAGAATTAGAAAAACAGCTAGATACGCAGATTTTTGAGCGTAATAATAAACAGGTATTGATTACCCCTATCGGTCAAGACATTCTCACGCGTGCGCAGCGAGTGTTTTCTGAAGTCAGTGATTTGACCACTCGTGCTCATAGCCATCAGACGCCACTTGCCTATCCTATGACTGTCGGTATCATTCCGACGATTGCACCTTATTTGCTGCCAAAAGTACTGCCTGCGCTACGTGCACAATATCCAGAGTTCCGTATGACCATCGTCGAACAACAAACTGAGCGTTTGCTTGAGCAAGTACGTTACGGTCATATCGATACGGCTATCATTGCGCTACCATATGCGGTAGATGGGCTACATAGTTTTGAGTTTTGGAGTGAAGACTTCTTTGCCGTGTTCCCAAAGGACGACATCCATGCCAAGCTTGATACCATCAATGCTGACGAACTGGCAACTGCCAACCTCATGCTACTTGGTGAAGGACACTGTCTAACTGACCAGACGCTGTCTGTCTGTCATTTCGACCGTGCCCAGATGAAATCAAGCTTTTCAGATGCCAGTCTAAATACTTTGATTCAAATGGCACTTGCCAATATGGGCACAACCCTCGTGCCTGAAATGGCGCTCGATCAGCTACACCTGCAAAACCAAAATGCCGTCGCCATACCATTGGCTGAAGACGGGCCGCATCGCCATATCGCCTTTGTCACCCGTCTGAACTATGCGCGTGTCGATGATGTTAGCTTGCTTGGTGAGGTTTTTAACAAAGCATTTAAAGACGCAGTAGCTAACAAAGAATAATCAAACCATCTTTACCACGGTCATAGTGAAAAACGACATATGAAAACTGTCTCAAATAAGCATGATGAGCTTGGCAAGTGCTTTGCACAGCATTTGTCAACTATGACCAGTGATATCTCGCCAAAGCAAATAGATAGACTTTGGCAAGATATCGTGACGCGCTATGGTGAACCACAACGTGCTTACCATACACTCAATCACATTGAGCAGCTATTGGTACAGTTTAAAAGCATTAAACATTATCTGACTGAGCCGCATATCATTGCAGTGGCACTGTACTATCATGATGTGGTATACGACCCAACACACTCCGACAACGAGCTAAAAAGTGCAGAATTTGCGACAGATGCCCTGAGCTCGTATCTAAGCACAAAGCAATGCCAGCAGATCTACGCTCTCATTATGATGACCGCTAATCATCAGCTAGATACGTTGGTAGATAGTGACAAATATAACGATGCGGCATATCTGTTAGATATGGATTTGAGTATTTTGGGTGCGCCTTGGCCTACCTACAGGCAGTATGCAAAGGCGATACGTCAAGAATATAAGCATGTCGCCGATGACGATTACCGTGATGGGCGCACTGCAGTGTTACAAGGATTACTAGCACATCCCAAACTCTATCTGACTGACCATTACTATAATCAATTAGAAACGCAAGCTCGAGATAATATCAAGCGTGAGCTTACTTTGCTTGCAGCTTTATAAATAGCTCACTACCCTGCCGTGCTGGATGTGAATTATAGCTGGACTCCATAATATCGATATCAAAATGACTTTGAAAACGCTGTTGGTACTCTTCCTTGCTGCCGCCGAATGGTGGTTCTTCTCGTCCAAAATCCGTGTCAAATAACAATCCAACCAGTTTACCTTGTGGCTTTAATAGTCTCGCCATCTGTTGCACGTATTCATCACGGCGCAATGGATTGATCGCACAAAAAAACGTCTGCTCAAGTATCCAATCAAATTGATACTGCTCAGCTGACAAGCTAAAAAAGTCCGCACAGACCAAATGCTCAGAGGGAAAACTAGGATAGCGCTCTGCAAACGTCTCAATCGGTGCAGGGGCAAAGTCAACCAGCGTGACATTGGTAAAACCTTGCTCATATAAATAACCCACTTCATAGGCATTGCCTGCACCTGGCACTAGTACCGCCTGATTTTTTGCACTCTCAGGTAACTGGTCGATATAAGCTTTGAGCGGTGATGATACCTGCCCCATATCCCAACCGATGCTGTTCTTTTCATAACGCTGCTGCCAAAACTCCGCTTGGTTAACGTGTTCCATATGACATCCCTGTATATAAATCTATTGTTTAAACGACACGATTTGTACCGTTATTCCTTATCATATCAGGCTTATTTAGGTGTGTCCCTATTTTAAAAAATGATGATAAGAATAGGACTTAATGCTCTGCATAATTAAAGTTACATAGATGATATCGAGGTGCTTACTAGGGCTATTTAGATAGTTAGGTAATAGGTTTAATCCAGCTGCCCTGTTTTGCCCGCTAGGATATTATGCCATTGCTGATAATCTGGCATCGCTGTGGCAACCGCTTGCCAAAACGCTCGGCTATGATTGGCATGATGCAAGTGGCACAACTCATGAACGATTATGTATTCGGTGCATTCGATAGGATAGGCAGGAAGATAAACCGATAGCCAAATTCGTTTTGCGCGCGTGTTGCAACTGCCCCAACGTGTGTGCATTTTTTTCAATCGTATTTCATTGGTATAAACGCCAACGATTGGCTGCCACTTATCAAATAATGCAGGTGCGACTTCGGAGAGTTGTTGCCGATAATAGGTGATCTTTTGATCAGGACTGAGCGTAAATGATTGCGCTGTGCCCCATAATAAAACTGAGTTATTCACAGCTGAAGGGTCAGACGATGTATTCTGTCTACGTCTATACTGTTCTAATACCTGCGGGTGATTTGCAATAGCCCAAGGCACCCGCTTAGCCACAGCATGCAACATTTGTGATGCGCTGACATGCATCGGTGCAGAGACCATCAACGTATAAGGCTTTAAGCGAAAATTAATATTTTTAACACGCTTTTTACTGATATGTAGCTCGATGCCTGCTTGTGCAAGTTGCTGTCTGATTATATCTAAGTTGGTATCTAAATTGGTGTCTAAGCTAATGCTCTATCTCCTTGGCCGACTATTACTACTGTTCTAGCAATAGTCGTTATTAATCGCCATGCCTGTGCGTCTGCCGCTCTTGTTGAACGTCATGGGTCACAGTGCTTGCAAATGGTTGTCAAACGACATCATATGCAGTTGACTGTCTTTGATAATCCGCTCATGAGGTTCAACGTCGTTTACGTCCAACTTTACTTCTGGTAAAGCATTTACTCTTAACGCAGTTAACTGCCCTTGACCATCACTGACGATAAATCCTGTCGGCTCGGCATGTTTATCAGTTTTACTCATTGAAGCACTAGAATTAGCTAACACCGAAGCCCCTGCACAATCTGGCAGACTTACATCATCAATTAGCTTGCGAGTATGCAAATCATAAATCGCCGCACAGCCACCAATCGGTGTGGTCACACACAGTAAGTTACGCTCACTATCCACCGCCACGCTAGCGATATATTGGTGAAAACGTTGCCATTGATTGTTTGGCATAGTGAGTGGAATAAAGCTGCCGTCACCACGTTTATGGGTCAATACCAATGGGACATTGATATGTTTTTCACCTTGGAACTGAATACCGATCATCACTGTGCCGTCATCGTGCATGGCTAAGTGGCGCACACTCATCTGATTATGTTCGGGAGTCACTTGCTCGAGCAGTGTGCCATCGTGAAGATTCAAATAAACCAGTGAGGGTCGCATAGTATCTAGATTTAGCTCTTCGCGTGAGGCCTGCTCGGTTTTGATACCACCATTTGCAATGACGAGCGTTTCGCTATCAGGATGCATAATCAGCTCATGCGGGCCGATACCATATGAATCAAACTCTGCTACTTTTTGATAAGCATCATGGGCATCATAGATACCAATTTTGCCTGCCAAACTCACCGTGTCATTCTCAGTTACGTAGAGCAAGCTGCCATCTAAGCTATAACAAGCATGACCATAAAAGTGACGGTTTACATCAGCTGTAATCGCATGTTGTACTTGCCCATTTGATGTATTAAGCACCCAGAATTTTTCGCTTGGACGACGACCCATGACGACGACATCACGTCTTTTTTCAACATTGCTATGCTGAGCTTTAGATACATTGACAGATACAGGCTGAACAACGATGTCATGAACGCGCTCAGGCATAGTCGTCTGCCAAACTATTTGTCTATCAGCATCAATACCTACCACGCCAAAGTCATGCTCATTTTGGCTTGATGTGGCATGATCTTTTGGTAGTGATGCGACGCCACTGACCCAGCTGACTGGGCGCGCCAGCATCGTTGTCGTATGCACAGCAGCAAAGTCAGACGTGTTACTTTTATCATCACCTACAGCATGATAAGCCTGCTTCCATGTTGCTGCTGCTTGCTCACAAGCATAACGTAAGCGCGAAAGCTTCGGTGTTAAATCAGAACCAGCTCGTAATACCTGCAACTGTGTACAAATACCATCTACATAATCTTGTAGACTGGCATCTGGATGCTGCTGCTTACGATAACGATGGTGAATACCAACCAATGCTGCCGTACCCACTGTTATCAGCACGGAAGTCGTCAAAAGCTCATGAGCTGACGAAGTTCTCCCAGACCGATTAGACCTATTTAACTGGTCATGAGTCTGGGCTACTGACACTGCTGTACTCGCTTCGATAGTGGACATTGTCTAATCGCCATCAGTGCTGTTAAAGCCCACACGGATACCAAGTGCTGGGATTAACTGGCGCTTAATCAGACGAGTGACATCAGTCAGATGATCGTACAACGCTTGTTGATCGTCCTTATTCGCTTTTGATAAATCTTCTGGCATTTGCGCTAATAATGCAGTCGTGTCAGCCAATGCAGTCGATAGATTATCCGAAACTTTGTTTTCATCATTGCTACCAAGAATAGCCGTCAATACTGGGTCAGTCATGGCTTTGTTAATCGTATCTAACTTAGCATTGATAATAGCGCGGCTTTGACCAGCAGTAGCAGCAGGCAAATGGCCTTTTGCTTTACCTGTTAGACCGAGTGGCTGATCAATGGCATTAGACTTCATGGTCTCAATCAATGACAGTAGAGAGTTAATCCATTGATTTAGACCTCTATCGCTCTCTGCTGTTTTGTCTATCGCCAATAAATCAGTCGCGTTTTGCTGCCAGTTTTTCTCGATGTCTTTTAGACGCGTGCTCAACGCACTACTGGCGCTAATCACGTAAGCACACTGACTAGCGTCTAAACTTTCATTGGCAAACAAGGCCTCTTCTAATCCTGGCACGCCTTGTACGATCGCGCTCTCACCAGCAAGTTGCTCTGGCGTTAGTTTTGGATTGGCAGCGATTAAATCAGCCACGCCACTGTGTACGAGTCCGCGCTCGTCAGGATAGTAGTTTATATATAAATTGCTCATACTAGCAGTCGCAGGACCAAAGTTGACCATCTCAGCACTTGACCATGCTTGTGCCAATACTAGCCACTGTGCACGTAATGCTTGTAGCTCATCGCCACTTACTGGAGCTTGGGTACAATGCTTCTGCGCCAATTCGTTCAACAGATCGCTTTGCTTGGCTGCATCAGCATACGCAGGAATCACGATATCGTCTGCCACATGCGTCAAGTACGTTTTTGCAATCTCAGGGCTGATATCTACTGCAACGATTTGCTCAGTACTTTCTTTGCTGTTCTCTACTGAGCTGTCAGTAGCTGCACTGTCTTGCACAACTTTTTGGCTGTCTACATCTGCAGCTTTGTTGTCATCAGCAGGTTTGACACAACTGATCAGCAGTCCAGCACTCAATGCAGATAGCGCCATTGCCAAAGCGTGGTTTATTTTCATAGGTTTCTCGGTAATGTTATAGATAGTAATTTATAGCGTTTTATAATGATTTTATAATAGCAACTTTATTACAGTGATTTTATTATAGCGACTTTAGGAACGCATTAAGCTCTGCGCGACCTTGTTTGTCTAACTTTAATACTTGTTGCTTTTGCTTTTCGGCTTCTCCGCCATGCCACAAAACAGCTTCCATCAATGTACGAGCACGGCCATCATGTAAAAACGTCGCTTGAGGATCAACTGTCTGAGCAAGCCCTACGCCCCAAAGTGCTGGCGTACGCCATTCATAAGAATTGGCTAAAAATTCAACTTGGGCACTTTTCGGTGGTAGTTTGCCAGCAATCGTACGATCAGCGAGATCATCGCCCATATCGTGCAACAGCAAATCTGTGTAAGGATAAATCACTTGTCCATGCTGCTCAAGATGATCATCGTCGGTTTTTGGCAACTGATATCTTGGCGTATGACAGCTTTGACAACCCATGTCATAAAAACGCTTTTTTCCCGCCAGCACGAGCTTATCATCCGCATTACGGCGATGGGGCACTGCTAGATTGCGAGTATAAAATTCTACAAATTTCGCGACCTCATCGTTTACTTCAACGGGTGATTTACCATTGCCCTGCTCATCAGCACCTGTCGCTGCATGTAGGCAAGCGGTCTGCGTTGGCATACAGGATTCGTTAGGACGGATGTTCGACGTCAGACCCATGTCTTCGTTAAAGGCACTTTGGTTCTGAGTGATCAGCTTGGTTTGACCTGCTTTCCACCCAAATCGTCCAAGCGCCCGCTTGCCGGTTTGCGGATCCATGACCCAGTTAAACTTACCACTGATATCGCTATCATTACTGTCGCTGGCTTGTTTTTTAATGTCATCGTCAGGTATTTGCTCTAGCAGCCCAAGCCCAATCATTGGTAGCGCCACACGCGGTGATACCATCATGTCATCGTCAAAAGCACCGTAACCAGGTTTGATCAAATTAAACGTTGGCGCACGCAGCGTCTCGACATATCCGTCAGCAAAGGTAATTGGTTTATCTGCCCACTGCACTGCAATTCTCGCTTCAGCAGGCACGCCCTGAATACCGCGATCTTGTAGCTGGCCACCATACATAGGATGAACCACCTTTTCAATTAGCGAATCCTGTAGCTGCTGGCGCTGCTCATCGGTCGTCGTTGGCATAGACAAACGAATCAATAAACTATCAGCATCGTCATCGGCAGTCATCGGCGCATGGCCTCGCCCATCTTTGACATGACATGACTGGCAAGCGGCCACATTGAATAATGCGCCCAGTCCATCACGACTATCAGTACTAGCAGGAGCAACGACCCATGGCTGCTTGAAAAACGCGTTACCAATAAAGAACGACCCTTTTCGAGAAGCTGCTAGATTCGATGAAGGCTTCGAGTAGCTCTCAGCACTGCTAATGCTAATACCAGAGTCGCCGCCCTGCTTGATCTCTTGAGGGTCAAAGCTCACCAGCTGCTGCATTGGCACGCCTGCCAGTGCTTCTATATTTTTGGCGTGTTCGGACGATAGCGATTGGCTGTTTTCACTGCCGCTTTCATTACTTGAGGCCTGCTCTGAAGTATCATTAGAAACATTGTTAGAAGTATCATCAGAAACGCTATCAGATGGTTGACACGCACTGATAGCCATTGCACTGGCGATAATTAGCGCAAGCTTAGAAGGTATATGTCGTAGGATTTGAGCAGCAAGAGGAGAATCAGAAGGGTTAACATAATTGGCGTTCATAGAAATTAATTGCCTTAGCGCTAGAGTAGAACCATTAAAATTTTGTCATACCATCTCATTATATGTCGTCACAATCATTGCCTATCGACATATAATGAAATGGTACACCGGTCAATCGGCTTATTTAATGCTCGTAAAAATGCGTTGCCAACGGTGGCTGACAACGCACGTATTATATCTAATCTAAGTATCTAATAAACAGCGGTTACCGACCTATAACGACTAATAAAACGTCGCAAAGCCAATGAAAGGCTTTTAAATAAGGGCCGCTAGCTTATGAATAAGTGTCACTAGCTTAAATTTTTCTTAAAACTGTGACCCGGCATCTGCATCTAGATTATCGATGCCAACTGCTTTTGCAGCGTTTTCGATACTGGCCGTCAGCTCTTGTAAACTAGTGATGCCCGCTTCAACCCATCCACGACGGATGTTTTGTTCTTCAGCAGAGATACCTTCTTGGCTAGCTTGACCGACAGTTGCAATCATCTGATCAATCTTGATACCGTCTTTTTCGCCTTTTTCAACGATAACGTTGAACGCGCCTTCTACTTTGTTGAACTCAGCAGCCAACTTATCAGCAGCTTCTGTGTGGCCGTTATCCGTTAGATAATCTTTGATACCGTAGCCGCCCACTGTCTTACCAGCGACTGTTGTATAGCTACCATTAAAGACGTTTTGGATACCGCGTGCATTATTGGCATAGCTCAAATGAGTCAAATCACTAAAGCATTCGTGCTCATCTTCAGTAGAGCCAGTAACAAAAGCGACCTGCATACGCTCAGAAGCAAGCTCTCCTAATGCTAGGCTGCCCATTTGATACATAATTTGGCGCAGGCCATTGTCATATTTGCGCGCTATCAAATCACTGCGCAAGGTATTCTCAGTATCAGGCTGCCATTGAGCTTCCATCGCGGTCAAATCATCGACCAATAGTTGAGTTGCAGCGGTTAGGAATTCCCCGCGGCGCTCACAGATACTGGCATCCTCATTGACGGTCTCACCACTAGTACACTGTCCGGCTTCAGTCGCATAGTCAGTGACTGGGCGATTACCTGCACCTTCTTTTACGCCATTGTTGTCTTGACCCCATAGCATAAACTCAATCGCATGATAGCCAGTCGTTACGTTGGCTTCACTACCACCGATTTCATTCATTTCTGCAAGTAGCTCAGGCGTAATCGTACTGGTATCTTGCTTGATACTACCAACAGTAATGCTATCGCTATTGACGATGTTCTCTTGGCTATTATATTCGCCTTCGTAGTCGTCACCAACATAATCAATCAATGCTTCATCAAGTGGCCAAGCATTGATCTGCCCTTCCCAACTATCGATACTGTTGATAGCACGTTTGTCGTTGGCAGTCACAAAGCCTTCA
This sequence comes from Psychrobacter sp. APC 3281, assembly GCF_030407815.1. GTDB lineage: Bacteria > Pseudomonadota > Gammaproteobacteria > Pseudomonadales > Moraxellaceae > Psychrobacter. Next base: position 135,446 of record NZ_JASDCS010000010.1, on the reverse strand, counting down.
TCAAAACGGAAAATCTCAGTTTGTGAATATGGTTGGCGTGCTGCTTTATAGGCAGCCTTTGCAGCATCAAGGTTCTCTTGTGTTGGAGTGGCCACGTAAGTTTCTACCGCAGTTTGTAGCGCTTTAGCCGTGTCCAACGAGTCTTTATAGGCGGCGTGTGCCATATTTGCATAACTGATAATCAATCTATCAATATGTGCTTTTTCGGCAGCAGTCATCTCTGTATTATCAGTTGTCTCTGTGTTTGCTACTTCTGTTTGCGTTTCTGTCGCAGCATTGGTGTCTTCATCGGCTTGCTTTGTACAGCCCGACACCATTAACAATCCTGCAAGTGCAACAGCTAAAGTAGTTGGTAAAAGCTTACGGCTCGTTACTGTGGTAATCGTCATACATATCCTCAAGAAATATAGCAAAAAATTCGTTTTGGTTAAGTAGCCTCAATTATTTTGATAATCAAGCCATGTTACAGCAGGCTATCTTAGCCATGCACATTGACTCTCAGTGCGCACGATAAGACGTTTAATATTGCATTGATAGCAAACACTGACAAATTATAGTGTTATTGATAATCATTATCAATATTTAATTTAATATTAACTATATCTATCAATCATCATTGTTTTTTTTCAAACTGCAAACATAGAAAAAGAGCCAGCATATCGCTGACTCTTTTTAAAGGATATGTGCTCAAATATCTAGCACATACTTAATAGCTATAGATAACTATTGATTAGTTTACGCTCTGTGGTGCGTTAACTGTTAGCTCAACACGGCGGTTTTGACCACGGCCATATTCAGTGTTGTTGTCTGCGATTGGACGTGACTCACCGTAAGCAACAACGTTTACACGGTTTGAAGCAACACCGCGAGCTGTTAAGTAGTTAGCAACTGAGTAAGCACGATCACGTGACAGACCCATGTTATAAGATGCAGAACCTTTGCTATCAGTGTGACCAGCGATAGTAATTGTGTTTTGGTTGTACTGGTTCATCGTTGAAGCAAGCTTATCAAGCGTTGGCTTGAATGATGAGCTAAGGGTTGCATCATCAAATGAGAACGTGATGCTACCTGGCATAACCAAATCAATGTTACCAGTGGTTGGGTTCTGCTCAACAGTTACGCCTGTGCCAGCCATTTGCTGCTCAAGTTGACGAGCTTGACGCTCCATGTAGTAACCAACGCCTGCACCTAGTGCTGCGCCGATAGCTGCATCACGACCAGTTTTGTCGCCACCAGTTGCTTTTGAAATAGTTGCACCACCTGCTGCACCAACTAAACCACCTAGAGCAGCTTTATTTAGACGCTGTTGTCCAGTGTTTGGATCTGTTGTACAACCACTAAGTGCTAGACCTGATGCTACTGCTGCAATTATTAAAGTATTACGCATAATATTTCCTCTTAAGTTTAAAAAATCGTGCTTTTTATAAAGATTATCCGTTAATCTTTTTTAAGTACTTATCTACATTCCCCATTATTATGGCAACTACAACCTATCTCTGTGTAATATTTTGTCATACCTATGTATGAGAAGTGCAGGCTATATTTCAATGTTTTTATAGGTCAAATCTTCGCACCTTGCTACCACTAGTCACGTTTACAACCGTACACTACAACACGTTTCTGCTAAAATTATATCGCTGAATTTGTCGGCTTTAAATAGTCATGATTTAAAGCTTTACGTTCATAATATTCCTGACTTGACTAGGACAGATTCAGCGACATACGGCTTATTATTAATCAGATAGACTGAAAAGGATTGAGCATGCGATTGACATCTACCATTCGAAAAATGCATAAACTTTCGCCTAAATTGGGTAAAACTGTGTCGCTTGCAACAGCCACTGGTGTCATCGCCGCCAATAGCTTCGGTGGTAGTATTCCTTTATGGCTAATGGGCGTCGGTAAGGTCATTACTGGCGCCTCTATTGCAGACAAAGCCGTCATCAAAATTGCTACTCACTGGATCAGTAGCAATAGTGCCTTGATCGATAACATGTTGCCTCGCAAAGATTGGCGTATCAACCTACCGGACGATATTCATACCAATGGTAAATACCTACTGGTGAGCAACCACCAATCATGGGTTGATACCAGCATCGTGCAGTATATTGGCGAAAAACGTTTGCCACTCACGCGATTTTTTACTAAGTTTGAGCTGATCTACATCCCTATCGTTGGTCAAGCTTTTTACTTTTTAGACTTTCCAATGATGCGCCGCCACTCAAAAGAAGCCATCGCCAAAAACCCTGCGCTAAAAGGCAAAGACATCGAAGAAGCCAAACGTGCCTGCGCCCTATTAAAAGACAAACCGTTTACCTTATTAAATTATTTGGAAGGGACTCGTTTTACCAAAGCCAAACAAGCTCAGCAAAAATCGCCTTATACGCACTTATTGAAACCTCGTGCAGGCGGATTATCATTGGCCATCAGCGCATTAGGTGAAGATATCGATGGCATACTAGACATGACCATCGTATATCCTGATGGTGTGCCAAGCTATGGGGATCTTTGGAAAGGCAATATCAAACGTTTGGGCGTTGACTTGCGCTACATCGATATACCAGATGCGTTGTTCGAAAGTATCAAGCAAGGTGGCTACGAAAATGATGAAGATACAAAAGCTCAAATGTTCGACTGGGTTGAACAGGTGTGGCGTCAAAAAGATGAACGTATTAGCACTATGTTGGCAGACTTTGAAACCAGTCCTAAAGCGCAAGATGCCTAACAAAGATGCTCAGCAATACTAAACTGGCTGAGCGTTAAATTTTATCAAATACCAAGCACAGTCTATGCAAGCGCACTAAGTAGTAAATATCGATAACGAGATAAAAAATTATTGGACAACAAAGTTACGGGTACAAATGTCACAATAGTCATATCTTACTTATGATGTTTACTGTTCAAACAGCCATGCATCATAAGTAAACTTTAATCAAAGATGGGTTGTTTTTTAGCCTTATTCATTGATAATGTGACTAATCATGAACTCATAGATTTTCGATGTCTACTTTCATAGTAAATGGTAGCAAATATCGAATTCTTACCCATTCTTTGTGCCATTTATTACTTATAAGGTATGACTGTGCCCACCTCTACTACTAGCTCGCCGTTAGCTACCGAATCTGTTTTGAGTCAGCCCCCTTATCCGATAAGTGATGAGCCGCCAAAACCGAACCATCCAAAGCCGAGTCGCTTTAAGCTCACTTACGATATCGTCATGATTATTGCCATCAGTATTGATCTGCTATTGATCAGTATCGATGCTATTTTGATGAGCAATTTTAGTAGTAATGCTGCAGAATGGCTAACCTTCAGTGAAGCGCTCAATTGGTATCAGAGCACTCTACATGATCCTCTACGCACTGCTGGAGGATTTTTTACTATCTTTTTGGTCATTGAGTTGCTATTGCGCTGGGCGATTGCCATTAAACAAAAAGTCTATTATCGCTGGTTCTTTTTCCCATTCGTTCATTGGTACGAAGTATTAGGCTGTTTTCCGCAGCTACGTGCTTTACGACTGCTGCGAGCGGTGGTTATTGGACGACGTCTATATCAGCTTGGCTACCAAGTACTACCCCAGACGTGGATCAATCGAATCAAATTCTACATTGACCTACTGTTAGAAGAGCTCTCTGATCGCGTTATTTTGACCGCGATACAAAACTTTCGACAAGAGCTAACCAGTTCAGACACGCATAAATCATTCATTGAGTCGACGATTGCAAAAAATCGAAATGAGATTGAAGCGGCTGTATTGTCCGTGCTACGTACAGAGCTTGCACCAAAGCTGCAGGAACTGACTGCCTCATCAGGTGGCGGCAGTATATTGGCGAGCGAAATGGGCAATGCTATTGAAGAAGGGTTGGCCAACACACCTGAGTTGCGCCGCTATCTACGCATGATACCGATCGCGGGCAGCCTGATTGAATCACAGCTACATCACGTCGGGCACAATATCGGTGAAAACGTCGTCAATGCGTTAAACAAGCGACTTTTAGACCCTAAGCGCTTGGATATATTAATGATGGAAATTGCTAGCGGTATTGCGCAAATAGATACCAATAATACAGCGCTAGATACTTTGATTTCTAGTATCATTGATGACAGTTTGACTGCGTTTGAAGCGCAAGTAAAAGTGCAGCAATGGAAGCACCAAGATATGCTAAATCTATAGTTTAGCTATCTAATAGCATAATGTAATAAGAGACATAATACCGTGACAGAATTATTTTTAAGGGTTTGTATATGACAGTTTCAGCTAACGATAACCAGACTGCACCAGCGCTAGCTTTCTACGGCAAGATGCTGACGTTTTCACGCGTACAGTTTAGTACAAGCGATCTAGCAGCTATAGAAGCTCAGCTAACTGAAACGCTCAGCAATAAATCGAGCAATATCCCTATCCTTATTGATAGCGACGTTGAGCAGGATTTATCAGCACTAGTAGAGCTGTTATGGGCATGGGGATTGCAGCCTATTGGCGTAGTGACAGGTATGCTTGATGCGCAAGCACGTGAGCAGCGCTTAGCGATATTTCCAGCAGATGGTAAGCGTATTGAGCGTATATTACCAAGTAAAAAAGCGCCTATACCAACCCAACCATCACCAGAAAACGATAACGCCGAAGCAATTAATGCTAACAACGTCGATGATACTTCTACCACGAGCGAACCCGCCACTGAAACCACACTGTCTAATATGCCCACCGAAACGTTGGTAAGTACTCAGCATATTACTAGCTTAATCTATGATCAAATGCTGCGTTCAGGACAAAGCCTCAATCACGTTGGCGGCGACTTGATTTTGACCAGTAGTATTAATAGCGGGGCTGAAGCGATTACTGACAATAGCTTACATGTATATGGCCGTGCACAAGGGCGTTTGGTGGCAGGCGCAACAGGGGATAAAGATGCCCGTATATTCTGCCAAGTCTTTAATCCTTCATTGGTGTCAGTAGCAGGAACCTATTGCTTGCGAGACAACTTACCTGAGCATGTCATCGACAAGTCGGTGCAAGTAAAATTCGTAGAAGGCGAAGGCTTAGTATTTACCGTGATGGATGAAGCTTAAGACACCATTAAAAATAATACACCATGAAGTGACTTTATAGAAAACTAAGGTAGTTAAGCTGCTCTATTCGACAAGCCAAAAACCATAGTTATGACCCTATCAATACCACGCAGAGAGGCTAATTGAGCGATACATAGGTTGTTTTTCTGCTTTAGTATCGAGCTGCTATAAATTTTTGTTTATTTATGCTAGGCTAGCTTCGAAGATAGTGTATATATGTTAGGTAAATAACATGTAATTTTGCTATTTATATAAAAGATATCCCATTGATTCATAGGAGTGTGCCATTGTGGCGAAGATAGTTGTAATCACTTCAGGTAAAGGCGGTGTGGGTAAAACCACGACAAGTGCTTCTTTTGCCGCTGGTTTGGCGTTACGTGGCTATAAAACAGTTGTTATCGACTTTGATGTAGGTCTACGTAATCTAGACTTAATCATGGGTTGCGAAAACAGAATTGTTTATGACTTCGTAGATGTCATCACTGGAAACGCGCGCTTGTCGCAAGCACTTGTCAAAGACAAACAGCTTGAAAACCTGTATATCCTGCCCGCCAGTCAGACGCGTGATAAAGACGCATTGACAGACGAAGGGGTATCAGAGGTAATGGCTGAACTCTCTAAACAGTTTGACTATATCATTTGTGACTCGCCTGCTGGTATTGAGCGCGGTGCACAGCTAGCGATGTATCATGCGGACGAAGCTATTATTGTCACTAACCCTGAGATCTCTTCAGTGCGTGACTCAGATAGAATCATCGGTATTCTGCAAAGTCAGACGAAAAAAGTAGAAGAGAACCAAGGCACTGTTCGCGAGCATTTGATTATCACTCGTTATAATCCTGAACGTGCGGCTGCCAATGAGATGATGGATATCGATACTATCTCAAATGATATTCTAAAAGTTCCACTACTTGGGGTTGTTCCTGAGAGCCATTCAGTGCTTGAAGCGTCCAACCATGGCGAACCAGTTATTCATTATACCGACTCTGTTGCTGGTCAATGTTATGAAGACATTGTCGCCCGTTTCTTGGGTGAAGAGCGTCCACTACGTCATATTGACGTGAAGAAAAAGAGTCTATTACAGCGCTGGTTTGGGGGATAATGATGACTAAGAAAAAAGGATTTTGGAGTAGCCTATTTGGTACTGACGACAACAGTAACGCAGGTAGCGCAAATTTAGCAACTGAGCGTTTAAAAGTTATCGTTGCTAGCGAAAACAGATTGAACAATCGCTTAACGGTTGATCGTATCGAAAAAATGAAACGTGAAATCTTAGAAGTTGTGAACAAATACGTTAACGGTGTGCAAATTGATGATGTCAATATTAACCATCGTTCTGAAGACAGCTTAGATGTGTTAGAGATGAATATTAATTTGCCTGAGCATAAGAAATAGCATTCTAACAGTACGTATTTCTACAATGAACAAAAAAAGCCCCAAGTTTGATACTTGGGGCTTTTTAATGTTTATCGATTATAGATTATTTCATACGGGCAATAAGATTGTCTTTTTTGACAAACTGATGGTATAACGCGGCTGCTATATGCAATACCGTAAAACCAATAATCATTGGCCAGATAATCTCAGTATGCAAGTTATTATAAAAACGAGCCAAGCTTCTATCTGGGGTCACGAATACAGGTATCTGAAAGATACCGAAAATATCAACCGGTCGACCGCCATATACTGCCATTAGTAAGCCAACCATTGGCATAGCAATCAGTATGGCATAGAGAGCAAAATGTGACAGCTGAGATACGAGCATTTGCCATTTTGGCATGGCTAACGGTGGTGGTGCCTTAGTAAAAATGCGGTTGATGACTCGGGCAATCATCCAAAATAACAAGCTCACGCCGAACGCTTTATGGTATCCAATAAACAGATTGCTATCTAAATTCTCATATAGCAGTATCATTATCCATGTGACTAACAGTAAAGCTGCACTAATCCAATGAAAAATACGGCTACTAACCGACCACTTTGATACATTCGAGTTGGCATTATTCATGAGTGACTCTACTACCTTTATCAGGAATTATCTCTAATCAATTTTATAAGCCAGCTAATGCTCTTCAAGAGATGAAGTCATTAACATTACTGGCTTACTATTTATAGAATGGAGAATACCTTAAATAACGATAAGAATCTAGCTATCCGAATCAATCAGGTGATAGGCAATTTTATCCAAATCTGGCACTAAGTAGATTTCGTCATCAATCATCACTGTTTGGTATAGGTAGGATGAGACGTCATTTTTATCAAAGTACTCTTCCCTATCTTCGCCATTGGCAGTACTAAACTGTTCAGGTGTCTCTACATCTTTCACTTCAGAAATTCGTGCTTGCAGCTGACGCAAATCACCTGCCGTCTGTAAGGCAAAACGGTGATCAGTCGTATTACCTTCCAAAACAACCATTTTGTCTGGGATTTGATCTTGCAGTAGCAAATGAAATACAGCCAAATCTTGTTGTTTCCAGTCGTATCTAGAAACCTGCTGCTGGGACTCATTCACACTCAAAATTAGGCTGCTTGGAATGATCCAGTCCGGCTGGTTAGCTGCTGGAACAATAGTAACGTCAAGCATACCGTTGTTGGTAGTCAACAGACTCACAGCCTCAAACGAATGTTTTAAAATTTGTGTCATACGTCACTCGCAATAAGTTAATGTGAATGGCTAGCTGCCCTTTCACCAATGTAATCGGTTAGTTTTTTTGCTAAATCGGTAGGGCTACCAACAAAATTGCAATACCCTGAGTCAATGATAGCCTGAGGTTGACTTGGACATGCGCTCAAGCTCGGATCTTGTGCCCATAATTGACTGTTATTATCTTGGATTAAGTCTAGATACTGAGAGCCATCATTACCCATACCTGAAAATATAATATTAATAAGCTCGCTACCATGAACATCACTGGTATTTTTGAGCAGCTGCCCAATTGCAGGCTTATATTCACCATGCCAATCTTGATCCAATAGTATCACGCGACCCGTTGAATCACAGACAACCTGCTTATCAATAGGCACTATCAGACACTCTCCTGCACGTAGCCGCTGTGAAGAAGCGATAATCTTACAGCGCCAGTCATTATGACGGTTAAGTATGCGAGGCAACGTACCAATCATAGCTTGATTGAAATGATGTGCCAATAAAATACAAATTGGTAGTGTGGCTGGCACATTATCTAAGAACTCTTTAACCGCACTAGGGCCACCCATAGAAGCACCCAAAAATACGACATAATGCCAGTCAGTATCAGCACTCTTGTAAGCTGGAGCATCTATCAGTGTTGGCAAGTCAAGCAGTTGGGCAAATTTACGCTTTAACTTACGTTGCCACTTTGCATATTCTTGGGATTCGTTTAGATACGGTGCTTGACTGAAGCCAACCAGTACTGCTGCTGGTTTGGATGCCGCCGTCGCTATTGCCACACTGTCATCATAATCACTGTCTATCAGCCAAATATCGATAGCTGAGTTAGAAATCTCACCTGTTTCATGCCACTGTGCTCGTGACACACAGCCGGCTAGCATAAAGCCGAAACCACGTACCGTATCTGAAAAAGCCATGCGCTGGCGATGGTCTTCTGCCACCACCATCACTTTAATGTCGTTTCTATTTTTTTTTCGCAGCGCTAAAACACGTGCATTATCCTTCATTAGTCAGGCTGACCCCTTCACCTAGTAATTTTTGCATTTTATCAAGCAGCTCTTTTTCTTGGAATGGTTTGCCCATGTAGTCATTTACGCCAATCTCTAGGGCCCGCTCACGATGCTTTTCGCCAGTACGTGACGTTATCATAATAATTGGAATTTGCTTTAGACGACTATTATGTCTGACTTGAGTGGCGACCTCGAAGCCGTCCATACGAGGCATTTCAATATCAAGCAATATCATGTCTGGTGTCATATCTTGCAATATCTCAATTGCATCAATACCATCTTTAGCGACTGCCACATTGAACCCTTGGCGCTCTAAGAAGCGTGAGGTTACTTTACGTACCGTCACGGAGTCATCGACGACTAGAATAGTAGGTTTGGACTCTATGCGCCCTCTTTTGGCATCAACGGCTTTCGTAATGTTTTTGACCAATTGCGCATTACGCATGAGAGCAATCAGATCTAAGATGAGCATGACCGAGCCATCACCCATGATAGTAGCAGCTGAAACTCCTGGAATATTTGATAATTGTTGGCCTAAAGGTTTGACAACAACTTCTATGCGCGAACCTGCAATCTGATCCACTTGCAAAGCAATGTTCTGTCCAGTACGGTTTTTAATAATGATAAGCGGTAAGCTGGTATTGGTATTTACAACCAATTCGTTTAACTTATTACCTGATAAAATTTCATTTAGATAGCGTACTCGATACTCTGTGTCTTCAAAACTCAATGTGGCATCATTTGATTGATAATAGTCATAGAGCTTCTCTGGGTTCACTCGAACCACACGCTCAATCTGTACCAATGGAATCGCGTAGTAGCGATCTGCAGCACGAACAACCAACGCGTCAGACACGGCTACCGTCAATGGTAGACGCATTGTGAAACTAGAGCCTTTACCCAACTCTGAAACGACGGATACTGAGCCACCTAGTTGGCGAACCTCACTAATAACAACGTCCATACCAACGCCGCGTCCAGAGATCTGAGTCACTTGCTGACTAGTACTCAATCCAGCGTTGAAAATATATTGCATAATATCAAGGTCTGACAGACTATTATCGTCTGCATCAATTAGCCCCTGAGAGATGGCTTTACTACGTACTGCTTCAACATCAATGCCTCGCCCATCATCTGTTAATTGGATGACGATCTCACTACCTTCACGATGCACTTCAAGGGTAATACGGCCGCTACGCTCTTTGCCTGACTTTAGACGGGTCGATGTGGTTTCAATACCATGGTCGACAGCATTACGTAACATATGCTCAAGCGGTGACGTAATGCGCTCTAAGATGGTTCTATCCATCTCGTCATCAGCATTAATGATGGACAGTTCAACAGACTTATTAAGCTCGTTAGCTGTTTGACGTACGATACGTTCAAGACGTGGTGTCAAGCGCGTAAATGGCACCATACGTGAATTCATCAAACCATCTTGCAGTTCAGTCTGGGTACGAGACAACTGTAGCAGTAGGCTTTCACTATCACGTGTCTTTTCTAATAATGTATGGTTAATATCAACCAAATCCGAGGCCGATTCTGTTAAAGATTTAGACAGCTGATTCAAAGAGGAGTATTGATCCATCTCTAGAGGGTCAAAGTCTTCATTGTCGATGAGCTCCTCATCTATCTGAGACAAAATCTGTGCTTCTAGCTCGATCTCCATACGACGTAGCTGATCTGCCAAGCGTTGTACTGTCGTACCCATCTCTTCAATACTGTTTGTTAGACTACTGATACCCATATCGATACGAGCACGGTTAATCGCTGACTCACCAGACAAGTTAACCATGTGCTCAATCAAACCACCCGAGATACGAATCATCTCATTGCTACTAGTGCCCTGATCTTCCTCGTGAGTATCTCTAAGCATAGACGGCATTTCACTGATATCTTTTGCAAGATACTGTGAATCTTGGTTTTCTTTGGCAATCAAGATTGCTTCACGCTGGGCTTGTAGAGACTCTTTAGGTATCGTTTTTAGGCTATCAGGGTTTCTACCAAATTGCTCCAACGCCTCAATTAATAGCGTAGGCGTCGGTGGATTAACATGTTGTTGAAGAATAAATACTGCATCAGCCAGCCAGTCATGACTTGCAACCAGCAACTCTAATACTTTTTTGGTGGCTGGACGTCGATTACTGACAAAGTCTGTATAAACCGACTCCATCTCGTGAGCCAAGTCAGCAATACCAGAGGCAGTGACCATTCGTGCGCCACCCTTTATGGTATGCAAGTCACGTTGGAGCGCTTGCAACGCTGTGGTATTACTCGTGTCTTTTAAGAACAAGTGTAGATACTTATTACGATTGGTAAGCTCTTCTGCCTCTTCTAAAAATACCGCTAATATATCAGGATCAGGAAGTCCGTTAGCCCATGATTGTTTAATCATGCTATCCAGACTTAGGGTACTCAATACCTCATTATCACTGTCAACAACATTGGCAGCAATGCTACGCTCTGTAGGTTCAAAATGATTTTTTGGCACTGGTATGACTAGATCGATTACCTCTGGTAACGTTTTTGCTTTTTCAAGCTGGCGCAACTGTTCAATGAGCTCTGGAGTAAAGAAAGATTTCTTATGACTCACAATATGCATCACTTGTAGTGACATCGTGTCTTGCACCATTTGCATGATTTCAAGCCACTGCGCGGTTGGCGCTCTTCGGTTCTCTACAAACGACTCATAGACACTTTCTGCTTCGTGAGTCAAATCGCCAATACTACGGATACCCGCCATCCGTGCACCACCTTTAATCGTGTGCAAATGACGCTGTAGAACCTTTAGCGAATTGATATTGGTGATATCGGCACGCCACTTATTGAAGCTTTCATCTAGTGCAGTATCAAGCTCTTGTGCTTCTTCTAAAAATATTTCTAATAGCTCAATATCAGTGTCAATGGTTTCAAACTGTAGGTCAGCTGCTGGAACGGCTCTAACGATGAAGCCAACGTCTTCATTGTCATTACTTTCTTGATAGATACTCTGTAGATCATCAATGACTTGTTTATCTATTTTTAAGGAGGTACTTCCAGCTAAGGCATCAAACAAGCCTATCAGCTGAGCATGACCTGCATGCAATATCGCTTGAATATCTTGGTTTTGAGCTATATCGATATGATTACTTAAATAACGATACGCATTACCCAGCTCATCTAAAATCGTGACAAATTTTGGAAATGCTTGTGCTTTTCTCATGAGTGAATCTATTTGAGAGATTTGCTGCTCTATATAACTTTGAATATGCTCTATTTCAGTATGATTCAACGCATCATCTAGTTCCCACTCAGCATCGAGCAACGTATCAATATTACTGTCTAATAACTCTTCTATCGTCAGTTTCTTATTGGTCATGACAGTAGTGTCATTAGCCACGTATTGCTCACCAAGCATAGCTTGCAATGACGCTATATCATGCTGACTCTGCGAACCATCGTCCTCTGTTGATGCATCATGCTGCTCTACATTTTGCTTATAGTTGTTTAGATAACCCTCTATTAATGTGGCTGACTGGGCTAATGCTGCTAAGTGCTGAGCATTCATGCCTATATCTTGTTGTTGTAATGACTCCAAGCTATGCTCGATGGTCGCACTGACTTCACTGATAGCGACCAAAGCACTAGAACCCGAAGCGCCGCGCAAAGTATGAAATGCGCGTACGATTTCATCTGTGATTTCTATATGATGCTGTTCTGTATTGTCTTTGACAAACTGTTCAATACAATCAAGCAGCTCTTCTGCTTCATCAATAAATATCTTACAAAATGCTTGTTCTTCCTCAGTTTGAGGGGTAAGGACAACCGCTGCCTCTGCCATTTTTTCATTGACTGAATGAAAGGTCTGTAAAGTAGAGTCTATTGCTTCATTACTATTATCATCATAAGCATTGCCAGTTTCAGTCGTATCAGACAATGGCATTGTTTCTTCAATCTTATCTATAGAACTACTTACTGACTGTGCAAACAACGCAGAATAACTAAACCCATTACCTTGCTGTTTGCTATACGCATCAGCACACGCAATCCACACTGAAACTACAGCTGGATAGTTTTGAGTACCCTGTTCAAATGCTATGAGCATGTTAGGATAAGCTGTCAGTACATCTGTAATCAACTGACGTATATCAGCTGAGATAGCGACACTGTTATCTAGAATACGGTTGAGCATGTTTTCTATAGACCATGCTAGTTCAGCTGTATAGTTAGCGCCTACCATGCGGCCCGAACCTTTCAAGGTATGGAAACCACGGCGAATATCCTTTAAACCTTCTAGATCGGTCGAATTTTTCTGCCAGCTTTCATACAACGGCACAATTTCTGCCAATACTTCATTGGCCTCTTCTATAAATATCTCTTTGATATCAGGATCTGCATCGTCGGCATCAGCTGGTAGTTGATCAGTCTCTCTAATAAAAGGTACAAGACTTTCTGGAATATCTAACGTAGATAGATATTTATTAATATTTGCGTCTTCGTTATTCGAGTCAGTAACCAATTCGGTACTATCGTTATTAGAGTCGTTATCAACATCATCAATTTCTAATAGCGATTTTTCTAATTCTACATCCTCTGACATAAACTCTTTAGGAGCAAGTTCAGCTGTCGTCAGTCCAGTGTTGACCGGCTGCTGACTCATAAGATTACTACTTTGTAAAATAGTAATAGCAGGATCAAAGCTTGGTGGTCGCTGCGCTGAAAAATCTGCTACCAATGCTGGTAGAATTTTTGTGGTATCAACCACTAGATTTACCACATCATCTATTACTGGCAATGTTTTATCTAATAAACGATTGAGTAGGTTTTCGATTGACCATGCTATTTCGCTGATACTAAAGGCACCAACCATACGACCTGAGCCTTTTAGAGTGTGAAAACCTCTACGCACTTCAGTCAATGAGGTTAGATCTTGTGAGTCTTGCGCCCAGATAGGAAGGAAATCTTCAAGATCAGTGATAATTTCGGTCACTTCTTCGATAAAGATATCGTGGACATCTTCATCTGTTTCAAAGCTATCAGGCTTCACGTGTTCACGAGCCTGCTTTAGTGCATCACTTTCAGTACTATTGAACAGACTCACATTATCTTGTTCAACTACATTTGCATCGTCTATATTGATAACAGGGCTGATCTCGCCACTATCATCGTAACGTACAACATTCGTCGCAGCTGACTCTTGAGTGAGTACAGTCTCGTTAAGCATTGCTGGTGATTCGATATCAGTATCAAGAAGCTGTGTTGCTCTGGCCGTATGTGTATTTGCTAAAGTGAGCAACTGCTGGTCGAAAACCTGCTGCGCAAGATAATCAAGTAATAGCTCAATAGACGTTAAGCTCTCAGCCAACGCCTGCACCAAACTCCAGCTCGGGGTAGTAATATTACGAGTAGTTAACTGTGTAAATAAACTACCAATATCATCCATAGTATGACGAATTTCTGGCAATTCCATATCGTCAAAGGCTTGACCAATACTGGTAAAATCAGTAGACGCTGGTAATAACCCAATATCTTGGTGTTGTATATAGTCGTTGAAGTTTTGCTTTATCTCTTCTACTGCAATTCGAAGCTCACGTAGGCCATCATCGGTAGGAATAGAGTCATGTTTACCTTTTAATTCTGTCTCGTTACTATTTATCACTTCAGGCACAGTAGCGAAAGAGGTTGCATCACCAATCTTAAGAGAAATAGTTTGCTCAGTGCTATAAATAGCGTTGTATAACTCTTGCAGCTTGCGTTCAATTTGCCACTGCTCTTGCGCAAAACTTGTTTCTGATACGAGAGACTGTTTTAAATCTGCAAGGATTGATTCCACCTGAGACACGTAGTAAGTCCAGCCTCGGTTTTTGAGCTGCTCTTTGATATGTTGTAAAGGAGCTACCAAGCTATCTGGATCATCCAGTTTGAAAATAAGCGCATCGAGCTGAGTTAATAATTGCGGTAAAAAACGAGACGCTGTCGTGCTACTTTGAGATACTTTATCCAAAATAGACTGAGTACGTTTGCTACTGTGCGCTAGATAACTCAATTCGACATAGATTGCGGTGGTCAATCTTACAACTATAGTTGAAGGTACTTCATTTGACTGGGCACAAGATTCTATAACTTGATCAAGCTGACCTAATAATGGTGCATAACGCTCAGGAAGTGGCGTCTCATTATGAGCCAGATCACTTAGCAATAACTCAGTCAAACACCATAGTCTTTGTAAACCACTATCTTGTGCTGTCTGCCTAAGATACTGGCTAGCTTTTTCTAAGGTACTGAGTGCTGATGACTGATTTGTATTAGTGAGCAGTAATGCTTGTACTTGCTGACGCCATACGAGTAGCAACTGCTGACACTGTTCACTTGTCAAGCTAGCGGTAGCTTGTTGTGTAGGCACGGCCACTTCAATACTACTGATAATATTTTCGTTATTCGCATGATCATTCGTGTATTCATGCTGAATATCACTAATTTTTACAGGAATGTCAGTTTCTATGTCTCGTTGAGACAAAGCTTGGGTCAGCTCATCAACTGCCCTGTTTATCAGCTCTATATGATAGATCCCTGTACGCGCATACTGATTGATCTCTCGTTGCAACAATCGATGAGAGAACTGACCTATACGGCGCTCTTTAATAGAAAAATCATCATAATTTCTTAATCCTGCAAGTTGACTCAACTTACTAGCAACATCTGCTAATAAAGGTAGTTTAAGCATGATGAGCGCACCGCTAATCTGATGATAACTTGGTGTCATCTGTTCATTATCGATGCTAGATTCACCTAATTTCCAACCGTCAGATATCTGTGATAACTGCTGATTGAATAATGGTAGCAACCACTGAAACGTCACTATGTCATTGGGCTGGTTTTTCATAGGTTTATCCTAACTCGTCTATGCACTAATTTAGGCACTAATTTTTTGCCACACATTAACCTGTGGGTGCGCAATGCGGCGCATATTTGAAGGACGCCAGAACAACGCCTCACCTGGAGCCAATACAATATATCCCTCTAACGCGCATTGCTCTGATAACCGTGCCAAAATATCACGCTGATCAAATTTACGAAAATATAGCAGCATGTTTTGGCAAATAATCACATTCTGAAGATGCGTAGTGGGTGGTTTTTGTTCAATAATATTATGTACAGAAAAATTGACGTGTGGCTGCAATACATGCGCTACCTGCCAACTCTCCTGCATACTATTAGCCGCTTCTGATGTGCTAGGCTTCAATCTGTTTGATGTACTCTTAGAAGGTAGCGGCTGAACAAACGGCTGACACGGTTGCGGGATTAAAGTTTGCTGCCTGTTATCGTATTGCCCCAACCGTGCACTTTTAATAGCCTCTTCGCTGATGTCTGTCCCTAATATTTTATAGCCTTGACATCGCTGTGCGGCCAAGCTCATGGCCAGTGACCAAGCTTCTTGTCCACTTGCGCAGCCAACACTCCAAATACGAAACAAACTATCGATGTTGTCCGCTTTACGATGCTGCAATGCATATTCTGTAACAAAGTCGATAGAGGGTCTATGTCGAAAGAAGCGACTCTCATGAATGAGTACTTTATCCAGCAACTGCTGACGCAACTCATCACTTTTCGATAGTTGATACCATAATTGCTGAACGCTCAATCCATTCGACATCGCCGTACAATCAATTGCATTAGCCAGCCACTGTAGCTGTATGTCTGGTAGCACAAATCCTGTCTCTTGCTCTATATACTTCTGCCATCGCTGCACATCCAAACTGTCGACTTTCATCAAAGTATTACCCAATGTCAGATCAACTGTATAAGCAGATGATTTGGCTTATTAACACCATCTATGCTAGATAAATCATCTACTATGATTACGGTTTCTTTTTATCACTCTTACAGCAGCAACCTTGTCCAATATGCAGAAAAACCAAATGCTATCGATCTTGCTCTAAAAGAATACCTAATCACTAAACGCTTTCTTTCAATGCGCCTTCCGTATCCAACACTTCATAATCTACTAGCTCGTCGTCGTTCGATACTTTGAAGCCTGTTACCGATTCCTGTAGTGCTGCTGCCATTTCACTTAGCTCACCAATAGAACGAGCTGTTGCCATCGTTCCAGAAGAAGTTTGTGAGGTAATATCTTGAATGATGTTCATGGTGTGAGAAATATGACCAGCAGACTCAGCCTGTTGTAATGCAGCATTTGAGATGTTTTGAATCAAGTCAGCCAAGGTGTTAGAAACGCTCTGTACCTCTTCTAGCGCCTCACCTGCATCTTTTGCTAAGCGTGCGCCGCGTACAACTTCAGAAGTTGTTGACTCCATCGACATAACTGCTTCGTTGGTATCAGCCTGAATGGTTTTTACCAATGTTTCAATCTGCTTAGTAGCATTTGCTGAACGCTCAGCCAGACGCTGTACTTCATCAGCAACAACCGCGAAGCCTCGGCCCGCTTCCCCTGCCATCGATGCCTGAATAGCAGCGTTCAATGCCAAAACGTTGGTCTGGTCAGCAATATCGTTAATTAGTCCAACGATATCACCAATCTCTTGCGAAGATTCACCAAGGCGCTTAATACGTTTTGATGTTTCTTGAATCTGGTCACGAATAACGTTCATACCCTCAATAGAGCGTTGTACAACTTCTGCCCCGTTATGAGAAATAGCAACTGAACGCTGAGCAACCGTTGCAGATTCTGCAGCGTTATTTGAAACCTGATCAATTGAGACAGTCATCTCATTAATAGCAGCTGATACTCCAGCAATTTCTTGCGCTTGGTGTTCAGAAGCTTCAGCCAGTTCAACAGCATTCATCTGCGTTTGATCTGAAGATTGCGATACTCGGTCAGCAGTGCTGTTAATAACCAGTACCAGCTGTCGTAATTGGTCAATTGCAAAGTTGACTGAATCGGCAATCGCCCCTGTAAAATCTTCTGATACAGTCGCATTAACGGTCAAATCACCCTCTGCCAAATCACCCAACTCATCCAGCAGACGTAGAATAGCGATCTGGTTACGTTCGTTTTCTTCTTGGATTTGACGCGCTCGCTCAGACTCAGCTTCTGCTTCTTGGCGACGACGCAAGGTTTCTTTCTCAATAAGTGATCGCTCTGATCCACCACGGTGTTTCAGTAGCTGGTACAAAGCGAACAGAATCCCTAATGCGCCGATTGCAAATACAGCCGCTGGCAAGATAACGGATTGATTGAAACTATCGAAATACTGACTTACCGATGATAGCGAATTAACTAGCCAAATCAGACAAGCCAAACTTAATAGAACAAAGAATCCTAACAATAGCTTCCAAGTACCATCAGCGTCTTTGCCATCTGCTGATGTTTTAGCCATACCAGCTACAGGTTTTTTTATCACATCACTCATCTTGCGTCTTCCTTTCAAACAGTCATCAAAGTCTAATTGTGGCTGACTTTGACAATCGTATTGTTATCTAAACAATGATTAGCAAAGCCTGTATAAATGCTGACATCGAACCCTATTATGTCAGTCGCTATTTCTCTGTCGTTACTTGATAGACAGGTATTGTATAGTTAATAGCTATATCGCAGCATCTGAATACTGAGGATCTTGTGCGAGCAAACTTGGCATAAATACATACCAGTCTTGGTCGTTTTTGAAAAACTTGCCATGGTTATAAGGCGCAAACGGCGACTCTGGATCTATGGCTTCTGGACGATACTGTTCTTGTGTGAACTGTTCGATACCAAGTACTTGATCCACCAGCAGTCCTGAAAAGTTATTGTCATAATCAATGACGATAACTTTCCGTTGGCTCATTTGTGTCAAGCGACTAGGTACTTGCAAAAAATGCGACAAATCCGTTAAAGGTAATAGTCGCCCACGAATGTTGGCAATACCTAGCATCCATGGCTTTACTAGAGGTAGGCTAGTATATTCTGGCATAGATAATACCTCTGATACCTGACCCATAGGGGCAACTAAGCGCTGCCCACCAATTTCAAATACCACACCTTGCCAATCAAACTCTTGGCCACCGCGGCGACCGCTTTTGCGCGCGCGTGCCAAATCTGCTAAACGCAGAAGCTCAATAAATCCTCTAGAAGCCACAAGTTACTCCATCACTTTGCGAATCATATTGACCAATCCACTTTCATCAACTGGTTTGTTCATATACTCTTTGGCGCCTTGACGCTTGCCCCAAACTCTATCTGTTTCTTGATTTTTAGTACTGATCATAATGACAGGGATATGAGCAGTGGTTTTACCGCGGGTGATCTTACGCGTGGCTTGAAAACCATTCATTTCAGGCATTACCACATCCATCAGGATTACATCTGGTAAATGTTCAGCTGCCATTTGGCAACCCTGCTCACCATTGGTCGCTTCCAACACTTGGAAGTTGTTTTTGGCAAGCATATCGCGAAATTTCGCCATTTCTGATGGCGAGTCGTCAATGACTAAAACGGTAGTCATAGGAGGTTCCTTTAAGTTCTAAAATATCTGTGAAGATATATTGATATATGGTTCAGATAAAATGATTAAAAATAGCACTTATAAATCGACTGGTAGCCATTCTTTAATCATAATTATTCAGTATTGAATAATCTGGAGCGATAATATCAATCACTCCCTGTAAGTCTATATTTATTCGATTAACGGTACTGATTAATAGCATCAAAAAGCTCATCTTTACTAAATGGCTTGGTCAGATACTCATCAGAACCCACAATACGACCACGTGCCTTATCAAATAGACCATCTTTAGATGACAACATGATTACCGGTTTATTGGCATAATCAGGGTTATTTTTTATCAGCGCACAAGTCTGATATCCATCTAGACGTGGCATCATAATGTCGACAAAAATAATATCTGGATTGTTATCTACAATCTTTGCTAATGCATCAAAACCATCGATAGCGGTCACTACTTCACAGCCCGCTTTTTGTAATAAAGTTTCTGCAGTACGGCGAATGGTTTTTGAATCATCAATTACCATTACTTTTAAACCTTCAAAATTATTTTCCATTCTCATTGTCCTGTAAACGACTATTTGTTCGTAACGCTATTTAACAATACAAAATTTGCTTGGCTATTTTAAACTTTTATATCACTTCTTGTCAGACCGATATAAGTACCTATATTTGCATTGTCTGCGTTGAAATTTGTGATAACAGCGAATCTTCTACAATTGATGCCTACTGACTAATCGCGGTATCAATATAGCGTACTATACGCACTTTATTATTATTAATCTTACAAAATCTAGGGTTATTTGAGTGCCTTGAATAAGATAATTTACCCTGCGCATATCTAATAAAAAATTCAAATATAAAAATTATTCCAATTAATAATAAATCCATTTTCTAACATATAAATAGATTAGAATTTGAACAGAAGGCATCATTATTATAATTTTGTATTGTATATAACTGGCAATCATATTACTGGATAATTTTCATTTGTAATAAAAATGTATCAGTATATTTTATAGTGTTTGTTTTAGCATAGTTAGTATTACTTTTCCAGTAATTAGCAAAATTATGTTCGAACTCATTGGTATCACAAATAACTGTTTTTATCTATTAAAGGTATAACTTCAACTCTTCTCAATACTGAGTTATCAACTTTCTTAAGTTTAGTAAATATCTTACAGTCGTTCCACCGAGTTACAATTCACTATATAATGATATGACGATTACAATGGTGACTGCTATGACAGCTTCTAGACATTTAAGAAAAAGCCTCTATTTATTCAGCGTACTATTTATCGCTGCTTGTCAGCCGTCACCTATAAACGAATCGACTGTTACTGACACTGAAGCAGAGACCGCTGACACGCCACTTATCATCACAAGTGATAGTGTCACAATGACGCCAGAACATATCTTGAGTATTAAACCTTCAAGGTATCAGCCGAGTCTCGGATTACAAGGTAATATCGAACCTATCAAGCAGACCACATTTGTTGCGGTACATCCCATTCGTATAGAAGAGACACTGGTTAGTGAAGGTCAATGGGTAGAAAAAGGCACGCCATTGCTCGTATTTAGGCGTATAGGTACGGCTAGCAAAGCTGAAGGTTTGAATAAGCCTGAGCAAGTTAGTTTAGAATCAGGGGATGCTAATCAGAACAATCCAGAAAATACGCAAAACTCTGATTCTAACCCCGTACAAGCTGAGCCAGACACAGACATTGCTGTTGTAAGAAAAACTGATAGTAAGAGTTATAAAACGTTAGAAGCAAATTCTGCGATAGATACTGATAGTAATATCTCTACTAATCAGGGTGCAGACGTTAATACTGCTAAACAAGATGTACAGTATAATTCGATTACCATTCATGCCAGTTTTTCGGGGCGGGTGGAAAACTTATCTGCTAGTGCAGGACAACAGCTAGCGGCGCGCGACTCTCTACTACAGATCAGTGACGAGACCAAGCTGCACTTTATGGCTACCCTGCCTATACAAGCAAAACCACAGCTTTCAGTGGGACAAACGGTCAATTTTACCGCCGAAGGTATCTCAGACAAGTTTACAGGACAGGTCAGCAAACTGGTATCGACCAGTCAGCCCAAAAAGCTCTTGGTCTATGTTAATGTCATCGACAACGAAGTAAGTCGTGATAAGTTACTGCCAAATATGAAAGTCACAGGGCGAGTCAATTATGGTCAAATAGATGTTGGCACTATCGTACCTAAGCGCGCGCTACATGATGTTGATCTGACAGAGTTGCAAACTCCTCCTTATATGCCGCTACAACCATTGACTGCGAATGTTTGGATAATCGGACAAGATCAGCGTTTAACGCGCCAACCTATTGAAGTAGTTGAATACGATCCTACTACACAGCAGTATTTGATAGCAGGTGTGAGCAATGATAGCTTGATTTGTTTGGCGGACTTACCTGTTGATTCTAAAGGTAAAAAAGTCATTGTGTCATAATAGCTTATGCTGACAGTTACATTACGTAGAAACATTAACAAAGCTTCTCTTGTTTTGTAACAGCATAATTAGGCAATATGACCCTACTATATATAGCATTATCCGAGTATTAAAATACGACTCACATTTAATTATGCGCTATTCTGTATATTTGAAAACGTAGAGGATTAATAGTTTAACTATTTATTACCAACAGTCATCATTACCGAAAACGTTATACTTTTATAAATCACAATAACAATTAGAGGACATCCCATGAGTAAGCAGATTTTATTGATTGAAGACGATCCAGATTTAGCTGAGCTGATCAGCGATTATTTGACCATGAACTATTATGACGTGCATCATGCTGGCCTTGGTCAAGAAGGTCTCGACTTATTAGACACCAAAGAGCGCGATATTGACTTGGTTGTATTGGATCTTATGCTGCCTGATATGGACGGTATGCAAGTATGTCAAAAGATTCGTGGCAACAAGAATAACATGACCAATAAAGTACCTATTATCATGCTGACCGCAAAAGGCGATACAACCGATCGCGTGTTGGGGCTAGAGATGGGTGCTGACGATTATATCGCCAAGCCTTTTGAGCCACGTGAGCTTTTAGCTCGTATTCGTGCAGTTATTCGTCGTCATGAGCAACCAAATCAAGCCGATAGCCAATCAGACAGCTTAACCTTTGGTCGTTTGAGTGTGTTCCCTGATAGTCATGAAGTCACTATCGATGACCAACCAGTACGTCTAACCACGCATCAGTTTCAGTTGTTACACTACTTTGCCACTCATTCCGGCAAGGTGTTGAATCGTGAGCAACTCTGGCAAGCGATGCCAAATGATGACAGCTCAGACAATATTGACCGTGCAATTGATGTACATATCTCGCGTTTACGTGCTTTGATCGAAGACAATCCACGCCAGCCAAAGCGTATTATTACCGTACGCGGCGTCGGCTATCAATTTGCCACTGATCAGGTGTAATCATAAAGGATGCCTAATTAGCTGACTCATGGTGTAAACTCTATACCATGAGTCGGTACAAGCGTTTAATAATAGAGATCGTTTAATGCAGCAATTGGGTTTTCGTTCCGTATTTGCCAAACTATTTGCCAGCGTCATGCTGGCACTTACTTTATTTGCTGTGGCAATGGTACTGTTGACCCAACTTGTCCATGACAAAGACGCTGGTATTCGCTCAGAAATATTAGCCACGCAGATCTTGGGGCAAATCGATCCATTCTTGCACGAATTAAATATTTCTATCAGCAAAGACAATCGTTTGCAGTCGCGTTTTATGCTGGCTGTCGTTAAGAAAAGCTTCGATATTTTTGATGAATCACTGCAAGCAAAAATGGGATTGTATGACAGCGAAGGTCGGCTGCTCATGCAAACTGACAACAGTGACCTACCCCTAGAGCTTCCCCCTACTCCTTCTTTATTTTCACGCGTTTTTCCATCACTTGCAGATACATCACCTACCAAGCAAGCCCAAGTGTATAGCAGTACGGGTTATACCTTATTATACGAATCACGTCTCACGCCTAAAAAACCTGTCCTTTCTGCAGCCTTGAACTTGTTCACTGGTACGCTACTACTCTTGCTCATTATGGCAGGTGTACTATGGTTAATTGCCCGGACGATGACATGGCGGATTGACCAGTTGAGCCAACAAATGACTCAATTGGGTGATGGTGATTTTACGGTGCGAGTGAACGCACGTGGTAATGACGAAATCGCTGCACTAGCACGCGGATTCAACCAAGCAGCACAAAAAATTGAACACTTAATTGATGCCAATAATTTACTATTAGCACATGCTTCTCATGAGCTGCGTACACCGATTACACGTATCCGTCTACAGATTGAAATGATGGATATGTTGGCTGGTGCGCTGCCAACTGATACCAAAGCAAAGTTTGATAAACGGGCACAAGCTATTAATAGAGACTTGTCAGGCCTGAATGACTTAGTAGAAAGCATATTACTGGTTAGCCGTTTGGATGCGGGACATGCCTTACAGCAAGTTGAAAACCTCGATTTATACGATTTAGTAAATCAAGAACGTCAGCACTATCCTGAAGCCACGCTGATTGGTGAGCACATCGTGATAGATGGTCAATCATCAATGTTGACTCACTTAATTCGTAATTTACTTACCAACGCTATGCTACATGGCAAGCCGCCTGTTACGGTATTGCTATACGGTGTTCAAAGCATAGAAGAAGCCGGAACTGTACCCGACTATCTATTACAAACAGTGCTATGCAGCAGCTTTGTCGATTACAACAGTTTAGACTTTGACGATTATGAAGAAAACGCTGATGCCAAAGTAATTGAACATCAAACTGCTAAGCATGAAGCTACTAGTTCGGTTGATAAAAATAAATCAGAAACGACTGACTCAATAGCAGATCTACCAACGCCGACTATCTATAAAAACGGTGAAGACATAGCTGCTCGCCATGAGAGCAACGAGAGCAACGATGAAGTCAGTATTGATAACGGCCTTTCAGATGAAAGCTTGATAGACAGTGCTAGCAAACGCCAACCTACTACTAGCGAATCATCACTACTTGCTGACTATTACAGCTTTACCAGTGAATTAACTGACAGAATTAAGAAAGTTATTTGGAAGGCTGTTCCAGACTCCAATGAACCTGCTAACGATGCTGACAGTATTAGTAATACTGAGATGACTGAAGTAGCACCCACAAACTCTATAAGCAACGTAGAAAGCGAGAATACTGACACTCTCATCGAGAACAGTGCTCAAAAATCAGATAAATCTATTACTGATACCGCTACTAAAAATAACGGATCAAACAATACGAAAGATGATGCCAAATCTAATAGCTCAAATAATGAGAACTCAAGCGCAGTTGTGCGTAAAGAAGGCTTATTTGCTAAGCATATGAAGAAAGCCAAAACTGAGCCTGAACGTCCACTGCCAAAATATGCGGTACTAGCTGTAATCGACGAAGGCACTGGTATCCCTGAAGGTAAGCGAGAAGAAGTCTTTAGCCCATTTGTACGTTTGCAGCAAAAAAATAAAGGCTCTGGATTAGGGTTATCCCTAGTTTCACAAATCGTTACCGCTCATCAAGGGCGCATTATTACAGATACCTTAAATGGTCATACTAGATTTTTGGTGACCATCCCAATTCATCATGACCCTCATTACAACTATCACGAGTAATCAATTCCCATCGTTATATAGACAGCTATCACGCTGTCGCCTTCATACTTGCCGTTTTAACTGCTTATTCTTAATAGCTATTAATCATAAGCCGGACACGTATGTGCATATCCAAAGTGCCTGATAATATGCTATATTACCGCCCCTTATTATACGGTTATTGACTGTTGTCGTTTTGACAAGCTTCTTACATATTGAAAGAGGCCTGATGACGGGTTTTTGACCATTAAAAAATTTATTAAATTTTGAGCCCTCCATGAATGACATGATTGTCTTAAACGATGTGACCAAAAGTTTTTTAAGCGACCGATCAATCAAAGACAAAGACGGCAAGCCACATTGGTTTACCGCTGTTGAGCCGACATCTCTGACTATCAAACAAGGCGAAATCTTTGGTCTAATGGGTTATTCAGGCGCAGGTAAATCTACCTTATTGCGCCTAATCAACATGCTTGAACGTCCAGATTCGGGTCAAGTCGTGATAGACGGTACTGACCTA
Source organism: Psychrobacter sp. APC 3281 (assembly GCF_030407815.1). Classification (GTDB taxonomy): domain Bacteria; phylum Pseudomonadota; class Gammaproteobacteria; order Pseudomonadales; family Moraxellaceae; genus Psychrobacter. The sequence continues at coordinate 110,130 of NZ_JASDCS010000010.1, read as the reverse complement.
ACCACATTGTCTGCCAGTGATCTGCGTATTGCTCGTCATAATATCGGTATGATTTTTCAGCAGTTTAATCTGATGTCTAATCAAACGGTTTTTGACAACGTGGCGTTTAACTTAAAAATCTCTGGTTATCCAAGTCGCGACATTCATAAGCGCGTTATGGATTGTCTTGCGATTGTTGATTTGACTGATCGTGCTGGTCATTATCCTGCGCAGTTGTCAGGTGGACAAAAACAGCGTGTGGGTATTGCCCGCGCGATTGCGCCTAGTCCAAAAGTATTGTTGGCCGATGAGCCAACCAGTGCGCTTGACCCTGCAACGACCCGTAGTTTGCTGACTTGTCTGCGCGATATCAATGAGCAGCTTGGCGTGACTATCGTCATCGTGACCCATGAGATGAGTGTTATTCGTAGACTTTGTGATCGCGCAGCGTTATTGCATCAAGGACAATTATTAGAAGTTGCGGATGTGCGAGACGGTCTGATTCAAGCAACCACCCCGATTGGCAAAGGCCTAGTCGTCGAGGACTAATGAGGCAGGAGAAATAGATATGTTAACTGGTACTGAATTATCCGCCTCTATAGACAAGCTACTTGTGTTACGCAAAGAGATCGTAAGCGCGTTTATTGATACGTTTGTGATGCTCGGTATTTCGACCACAGTCGCAATCGTCATCGGTGGACTGTTTGGCGTATTCTTGTTTCTGTCTAGTGATCGACAGTTTTTGCAAAACAAGACGTTGTACGGTGTGCTTGGCGGTATTACCAACTTTATGCGTGCTTTCCCTTTCGTAATTTTGATGATTGCGATGAGTCCGTTTACCAAGGCCATCGTTGGTACGGGTATCGGACCAATTGCTGCATCATTGGTACTTGCTATCGCTGGTTCGTTTTATTTTGCGCGTTTGGTCGAGCAAAATTTGCGTGAAGTGCCGCGCGGTATTATCGAAGCAACCGAATCGATGGGTGCACGACCTTTTACCATTATTAAAGTACTACTTAATGAAGCTCGCTCAGGTTTAGTATTGTCAGTCACTATTCTTTGTATCAGCTTGCTCTCTTATTCAGCGGCGGCTGGTATGATCGGTGGTGGCGGTTTGGGTGATCTAGCCATTCGTTATGGCTATTATCGCTATCAAACCGAGGTAATGATTTTTATCGTGATTGTATTATCAATCATGGTCGTCTCGATTCAAGCCTCTGGTAACTGGCTCGCCAATCGTTTAGATAAACGTTAAACCGCTTTAGAGAATACTTGACTTTACGAGCGACTAGGTTTATTTTTGGCAACACTCAACCCTTATCTCAGCTCTTACAACAAAAGCAGCATTACTATTTATAATGTTGCTTTTTTAATGTTCAGACGATAAACGTTTTACTCAATCCCATTCATTATTAAGGACATATTATGAAATTAACAGATATCAGCCGTCAGTTAGCTACCGCATTTGCCGCTGTTGGTGTATCAGGCCTAGTCTTAGTTGGTTGCAGCAATTCATCAGCGCCAGAAGCGACTAAAGAGCCAGTAACCGAAAGTACCACTGCAGAAACTGCCGCTAGCGATATCGATCCTGACCATACCAAAATCGTTATCGGTACGACTGAAGGCGATTTTGCTGATATGGTTCGTAACCAAGTAAAGAGCACGCTTGAAGCTCAAGGTTATGAAGTTGAGTTGATCGCTTTTACTGACTATGTCCGTCCTAACCTTGCATTGGCTGAAGGCGATTTGGATATCAACATCTTCCAGCATAAGCCTTATCTTGATAATTTCAAAAAAGAAAACAATCTTGATCTAGTAGAAGCATTCCAAGTACCAACGGCTCCGCTTGGTATCTACTCAGGTAAAAAGACTAGCCTTGATGCTGCTTTCAAAGGTATGAGTGTCTCTGCACCAAACGATCCTAGTAACTTTGCACGTGCTTTGGTTATGATGAATGATCTTGGCTGGATCAAATTGAAAGACAACATCGATCCATTGACAGCATCAAAAGCAGATATCGCTGATAACAGCAAATACGAGATCGAAATCGTTGAACTAGAAGCTGCTCAATTACCACGCGCGCGTGATGAAGTTGACTTCGCAGTTATCAACGGTAACTATGCTACTGACTCTGGTATCAAATTGACCGAAGCATTGTTCCAAGAGCCAAGCTTTGCTTATGTAAACTGGTCAGCGATCAAATCTGCTGATACTGGTAAAAAATGGGTTGAAGATGTGACCAACGCTTATAACTCAGAAGCTTTCAAAAAGTATGCTCATGAAACGTTCCCTGGCTACAAATACCCAAAAATCTGGGGTACTGATCATAGCGCACATACGGACACTGCTGCTAAAACTGAAAGCGCTGACGCTCCAGAAACTACAGAAGCTGCTGCTCAGTAAGACTTTAAATCAAAAATACCTAGTTTTTTAGGTGCTATGATTAATAGAAACGCCCATGACTTAGAGTGATGGGTGTTTTTTTGTCTTTAATTTTGGGAGTGCTGTCTTCCAATAAAGTTATTAAAAGACTAACTGTGCATTGAATAACTATTAAAAATCACGTTACAGCCTGTTTGCCCTTTGTAGGAAACCGTCACTCACTCTTCCACTTGTCTTTAGTTTTTCTTATAGTGGACAGGCTCAATAGTAATTTACTCGTTAGACCATACTATTGATGACATTTAAAACTAACGAAAATTATAAGATATAAACAATAAGGATAATAATATGAGCGCTAAAAACTATAATATTCGTACCGCTGGACAAGCAAATATCCCAATCCTAGGCCTAGGTACTTGGCAGTCAACTGGACAAGACTGCGTAGACGTGGTTAAAAAAGCGTTAGAAATGGGGTATGAGCATATCGATACCGCTCAAGCTTATGGTAATGAAAAAGAAGTGGGCGAAGGTATCAGACAGTCAGGCGTGGCTCGTGATAAGTTCTTTTTGACTACCAAGATTTTTCCAGATGATATGAAATTTGAACCGGAAAAATTGGTCGCAGCAGCGAAACGTTCTTTGGAAGATTTGGGTACAGATTATGTCGATCTGTTGCTATTGCACTGGCCTGATGACCGCGTACCGTTATCTGAGACCATTCCTGCGCTGTGTGAACTCCAAAAGCAAGGCTTAACGCGTCATATTGGTGTTTCAAACTTCAATATCGCTAATATCATTGAGGCCAAGAAATATGCTGATGTGCCTATCGTCGTGAACCAAGTAGAGTTTCATCCGTTCATTAAACAAAACACATTGCAGACCTTCTTAAATAATCATCACATTCTGCTAGAAGCTTACTCGCCATTAGCGCGTGGTGATGTGTTTGATAACGAAGTAATTAAAGAGATTGCAGATAAGCACAACGTAACACCAGCACAAATCTCGTTAGCATGGATCTTATCAGACAAGCATCGTGTGGCTATTCCGAAAACGTCTAATCCTGATCACTTGCAAGGCAATCTAGATGCCATCAAAGTTGAGTTAAGTGCAGATGAGTTAGAAAAAATCGGTAACCTAGCCAGCTCTGACGGTCGTAAAATTGAACATCCTGACTATAGCCCAGTATGGGATGACTAACAGGGTTAATAAGTACGATTAATTGATTAGCTAAACACAGCTCAATAAAAAGCCACCGATTATCGGTGGCTTTTTTATATGGTATGAAAATTCACAATCATTACTGCTGTAGCGTTTCGGTCTCATGAATCTTTTCAGCAGGATTATACTGTTCAGAAGTAGGTATCGCTCCGCTGCGATTATTTTCTTTCATAGATTTAGCAACTTCTGGCGGCATATAGTTTTCGTCATGCTTAGCCAGTACTTCACCAGCGACGAAAGTATCGCCCTGCATTTTACCCGTGGCCACGACGCCTGAGTTTTCAGCAAATAAGTCTGGCAGAATACCTTGGTAAGTCACGGGCACGGTTGATTGAAAATCAGTAATCGCAAACTCAACATTTAATGGATTGTCTGCTGCACGCTGCACACTACCGGCAACCACCATACCACCAGCACGAATACGTTTGTCTTGAGGCGCTTCGCCTTGAGCAATCGCAGTTGCATCAAAGTAGTAGTCAGTTTGCTGCCCAATGGCATAGATAACCAACATAACTGCTACTGCCGCACCTGCCAGCGTAAACATAACCCACGTCAGTTTTTTCCGACGAACTGCATTCATACCACTACCCCATTAATGAGTCACTGTTTTATAAATCATAATCAATCTATAAAGCAGAAAAATTTGAAGAAACCACCATTAGAAAAACGTTCTAAAAATGTCTTTCTAATCGTACTCTTCTAATCGCTATATGGTAGCATTTTTCAGACAAATCAATAAGCCTCATCACTGCCCATAAGGTCATATTTTTGTCAGTGTAAGGATACGGCTTCTTACGCTAAAACCATGATATTAAGATGATTTTTCATTCCGCTTGTTTGGTTACAGGCGTTGAGGTTTTGGTGGTTCGCTGTGCTTGACGCGCTTGCTGGATGGTCAGCTGTTCGATAAGTGACTGTCGTTGTTTGCGGCTATAGATAATAAATGCCAACATCACGCCAATCGTTATCGCCCAGCACGACCACACAAAAACCCCATGCTTACCCATGGCGAAAAACTCAGATACGCTATAAAAGTAAGGCTGCATAGTATTTTCCTAGCCGTTATTTGTGTTGACCACGAATGTATTCTTTGACCCACGCTTTGCCTTGATCACGGTATAGAATCAGCGTGTTAGTACGATAAATCGCTAATGTCGCAACCAGTAAATAGCTGCCGATAATCATCAGTAGCAAAGGCATCCACATATCTGCCGACATCTTCGGTGCGGCGGTCAAACTAAAGGTCGCGCCTTGATGCAAGGTATTCCACCACTCTACTGAGTACTTGATAATAGGCAGGTTCACTGCGCCCACGATAGATAAAATAGCGGCCGCTTTACCACGATTGGCCGTATGCTCAAACGCAGCAAACAGTGCCATCACGCCCGCGTATAAAAACGCCAATATCAGCATTGACGTCAGGCGTGCATCCCATACCCAGTAAGTACCCCATGTTGGCTTCGCCCAGATAGAGCCTGTAAGCAAACTGATGACACACAGCAAAAACCCCATTGGGGCAAGTGCCTGCGCAACCAAACTGGCTGTCTTAATCTTCCATACCAAATAAATTACCCCCAAGACCGCAAGGGAAAAATAGATAGAAATGGCAAGACTGGCAGCGGGAACATGGATAAAGATAATGCGATAGCTATTACCCTGAAGATAATCAGGCGGCGCAAAAGCAAGGCCCCATACGCTACCAATGAGCAAACAGAGACTGGCCAATATCGCTAACCACTTGACCCAAGGGCTAAAGATACGAAAAAACTGCTTGGTACCCACAGTGGTCAAGAAACCCTGCCAAATGCGCTGCCACAAGCTAGGGGATGAGACGTTATTCAGGTTGGGCATGGGAAGAAACCTATTACACAGCTTACTGGCGATAAAGGATGCGGTCTATAAAAGCACCACTATCAACTCACCTGCTGGCGTTAAACACTGGATAGAATCTACAAAGAGCTGTTTACGTATTCAATTGACTATTATAGCAAAATTGCCAGTTTTCACCACGATGTTAATACATGTGATGCAGATAACTAAATTTCGATGACTGAATTTAGATGGCTAGGTTGAGATAAATGGGTTTAGCTAATCAAATTTCGACAATTGGACTTTAGGATTGCAACAAGCAAATCGTTTAATTGAGCCATGACATTTTTAAAGTTGTAGCAATCACCCATGGCATAACTAGGACAGAAACAATACTTCCTGCCAGCAATAAGGCTAAAATGGGTAAACCGTTCAGCCCAGAAGCAAATAAATCAACCGCACCCGTAGCAAAAATCAATACTGGCAACTGCATCGGTAAAGCAATCAAGGGAACTAATACTGCCCCATTCTTTAACGATAGCGTCAAGCTACTGGCAATCGCGGATAGCATTAGGAGCATTGGACTACCTGTCACGATAGAAGCCATCAATATCCACGCTTCAAACCAACTGAGCTGAAATAACGGCACGGCAAGCAAGCTAAGCGCTGCCACAATACCACTACTAAAAATCCAATGAATGACCAGTCTAATCAGCACCCATAGCGGTAGTGACGCTTTGGCCACGACCAATTGCGCAAGCGTACCATTATCAAGCGCAGGCTTGAATAATCCATCAACACCCATTACCAGTGACAGCAATGCAGCAATCCACACTGCTGATACGCCCAAACGCTGCAATAGCACAGGCTCACTACCGACTGCCAACGGAAACAAAGTAATAATCACTAAGAACAGTACTAACGGATACAACCATTGTACCGCTCCTTGCTGCTTGACTTGCCATTCACGGCGCCACAGCTGCATAAACTCAATACTGCGAGGCGCTGCAACAATAGCTTTTGGACTTTTATTCATGGCTGCTACTGATCCTACTTGTATTGGACTGTCTGTCATTATTTGTCCTTGCACATATACTGATGGTACTGATAGCAATAAAACTTATACCATATAATCTGACAAATCGAGCACCTGATTGGCGACACCGACTGCCTGATGACTGGTCATTAGTATCGACCCGCCAGCCTGTGCAAAGTCACATAACCGCTCTTCCATACGTGCCACCATATCAACATCCAGCGCCGTGAAAGGCTCATCAAGTAACCAGAACGGTGTCACATCAGGAGTTAGTAGGTACAATCGTGCCAGCGTGATGCGCCGCGTTTGCCCAGCGGACAGATGACTTGAGCTGATCGTCTCAAACCCTTGTAGTCCAACCCATGCGAGCGCATTATCAATATCAGCAGCGCTTGGCGTGATGCCATATAAATTCAGTAGAAACGTCAGGTTTTGTGCCACTGTCAGATTTGGATGGATGCCCAACTGGTGCGAGACATATAAAGGCTGGATGGGCAGACCCGACTGTCCTTGATAAGAGACCTCACCTGCCAGAACAGGTAACAATCCAGCCAACTGCATCAATAGCGTGGTCTTTCCCGTCCCATTTGCCCCAATCAAATGGCAAATACTACCCGCAGATAGCTGCAACGCAACTCCTTCGCACAGCGGTATCTCACCGCGCTGAACCGTCAGCTCCTCAAGTGCAAGTAAAGGCGTATCCAAAACCGTCATCAAAACCTCTGGTTATTTATCAAGCAGCAATCAATATTCATCACAAACACAGGTAATGTTCGTGGCATAATACCCTATGCTCTCTACAAACACACAGTATAACAAATTGTCGATTACTCTGACTTCAAAAAGTACGACCTCAAAAAAAACGACTTTAAAATATGACTTCAAAACTTATGCCGACTTCACAAGATAGCCAAACACAAATGCCTGATACAGAGACTGACAACGCAGACACTAACTTGTCAAAAGAGCCATCAACCAGCTGTTTGACAGTAGATAGTTTGATCGATGCTCAAGTCAACTTTATGCAGCAATGGTTGCACAATCAAGCTGAGCCACTAGCGATGGAAGCTTGGCAATGGTTTGGTGCGCAGCCTTTCAGCAAATATATTACCTGTGACCATTTACAACAGCTGATGAAAGACTGGCTGTTAAATCAGCCGATGACTGAGGTGATGCGTACCGATATTCGTGATATTTTACACACTATTATTTATCACCCAGTTAATGATAATGTGCCTTTGTCTGAGCTGGTCGATGATGCCCAAGTTGAAACTCTGGCCAACTATATCGGTAGTCACGAGCAGCAGCGCAATATATTGATTCATACGCTAGTCGGTAACGAAACCTTTGCAGATTTATTGACCCAAACACTCTATCACGCTATCAATGATTTCATGGAAAGCACCCTCGATAAAGCAGGTGGCGTTGGTAAATTGATGAAGCTTGGGCGCAGCTCTTTTGAAAAGGCGACCAACAGAAACCTCGATGAAAAACTGCAAACCTACTTGCATCGCAATATCAAAGATTTGACGCGCAAAGCCGAAGCCAATGCACAAGAACACTTATCAAACGAAGAAGTGGCACGTCTGATAGTCATGGGTTGGGATCGCATCAAAGACCAACCAATTAGTGAGCTACAAACCTATTTAAGCGATGAGCCTGGTAATAGTAGCATTGACCATATCGAAGCCAGTATCCAACAAAGCTACAACCGCCTGCGACTGTCACCGTATCTGCACAGCTTAGTCTCGGCAAGCATCGACACTTGGTATGCCAATCATCAGGCTGACACGATGGCGACCATCGCTGCGAGTTTGCACATTGACGAAGCGGCCATGAATCAATGTAGCACTACACTACTGCCTATCGTTTACGATGCTCTTGAGACGCCTTGGTTGACTGCTCATATTCGTGAAATGCTAGCAGCGTTCTATACACAGCCTGCTATCAAAGAAGGCTTGGCATTCACTCACGATTAATTTATAACCCTTACTTGTCAGCATACTATTATGAGTCAACGCAATAAACTCAGCTTGTGGCAAAAAATCAAACGGTTACTGACTGCTGCCGCACCGCAGTCAGTCGTCGATGCTGCAAGCGAGCAAAGGCCTGCATCACTTGCTGACAGCGAGATTAATAATACAAAAAATATATCGGCTGATATTTCTAATATCAGTTCTCAAGTTACTGATAGTGGTGTCTCTGATATCTCTCATGAATTAGAGGTGAATCAGGGCAGCGAACAGGATAACACTCAAGCACAAGCACAAGCACAAGCACAAACACAAGCAAATACATCTCAACTCAAAACCGATAACTTGAAAACCGATAACGCAAGTGCAGAATCTCAAAACCAAAGTGACACGCCTATCGTCGACTGCTTAAAACAATACTTCAATGACAAGCAGTGGCACTACACGCATTATCGACCCAAAACCAACGACAGCCAAAAATCGCATCATTTATCCTTGAGAATGCGTCATAAGCAAATAAACTGTGGCTATCTGTTTCGGGTGCAAGAAAAAAACAAACTACTGGCCATCTATGGCATCTTGCCATTTTTGATACCAGACACTCATCAAAGTGCCGCAATGCTACTTATCACCCAAATTAACTATGACATGCTAGTCGGTAATCTAGAGATGGATGTCAACGATGGTGAGATACGCTACAAAAATGCTATCGATGTCGAAGCAGTTGGTATAGATAATGAGATTATTGAGCATTTACTACAAAGCGTGGTCGCGATGACCACGGTTGCCAACGAGCTATTTGGCAACTTGGTCAATAGTCAAGACCCTGCCGAAGACATGCAAACGCTACTTGTCGAGCTACGTCAACAGTCAGACGCGCGCACGTTCTTTTTACCGACTCAGTTTGTTCAATAGCTCAGTTCATTCGATGAACCGGTTTTTCAATCAAGCCATAATCCGCGATAGCTGATACTTATCTCTTTATTTTTCTATCCAAAAAACCATCAATACTAAGCTAGAAATCTTATGCTAAAAATTGCCTACTCTGACGTTTTTCGATATTCCGTGCCAGAAAAGCACCGTTTCCCCATGCAGAAGTACATTATGATTCCTGAGCGTTTACTGGCAGAAGGGACTATCAGCCAAGATAACTTCTTTGCCCCTGCTCGCTTGAGCGAAGATGAGATTTTGACCACCCATACCGCAGAGTACTGGCATCAGCTTAAAACCCAAACACTGCCGCGCAAGGCTGCTCGTGCTATCGGATTTGAGATGACACCGCAGTTGGTGGAGCGCGGACGTTATATCGCCCATGCAACGTATGAGTGCGCGCTATATGCTCAGCGATATGGCGTGGCGATGAACGTTGCAGGCGGTACTCATCATTCCTTTGCTGGTCATGGAGAAGGCTTTTGCGTATTTAATGATGTTTGTATCGCTAGCAACTTATTGCTAAATCGTGGACAGGCAAAGAAGATTTTAGTTATCGATTTGGACGTTCATCAAGGCAATGGCAACGCCAGTATCATGGCAAATGAGCCACGCGTTTTTGTCTTTAGCATGCATGGCGCCAAGAACTACCCGTTTCGTAAGCAAGTATCAGACTTAGACATTGAGCTAGACAATGATACCGGCGATGCTGAGTATTTACAGATATTAGAAGATACGCTGCCACGCTTAATCGCTGAAGTTGCGCCAGATATGATTTTTTATCAGTCTGCAGTCGACGTGCTCGCTACCGATAAGCTCGGCAAACTTGGTTTGACACAAGCAGGGTGCAAGGCGCGTGATGAATATGTACTGCAGCAAGCAAAAGCCGCCAATATCCCTGTCGCTATCGTGATGGGTGGCGGCTACTCAGAAGATATCGAAGACGTGGTTGAGGCACACTGTAATACCTTTCGTTTGGCACAGCAGATATTTTTTGAGGAATTGGTCTAGGACGTGTCCTCAATTCAAACGAGTGTCCTTTAAATGGGCCAAAAATAGCTAAATCTTGTCAAACAGCGTCAAATAGTTGGGCAATATCTCGATATTATCTGCACTATTTTCCTTGTTTGACAGCAATTTATCTTATTTTTCTCACCATTTTTGAAATGAGGACACGCCCTAATAAAATATTGTTGAAAAGGCTTATATCTTTAGCTATAACAATGCGGTAATACCTTGCCAGCCAACGCGTATTCCAAGCACGATTAAAATCAATAAAATAAGCTGACGAAAACGCGCTTGCGGTAAATAGCGACGCAAACGGATTCCAACCAAAAGAGTCACTATAGATAGCACACTTAAAAAAGTAATCAGCTGCCACTCACCACTGCTAAGTGCCATGATAGGCTCACGCAACACGATAATTTGAGCAATCTTTCCTAAGAAATAGCACATATTGCCGACTTTGGCGATGGTGTTTTTATCGTCACTGGCAGACAGTAAATACATCATCAGTATGGTCGACATTGCATTGGTCGAGCCGCCAATCACGCCTGCACCAAAGCCAACGGTAATTAACATAGGCTTGGTGTTTGGTAGACGGATTTGTTTGCCGAGTAAACTACTCACAACGTAGAAAGCAATGACCGCGGCCAACAATAAAAGAATATAAGCGCTATCGACCCATAGCAATAGTTTCGCACCTAAAATGCTACCTAGTAAGCTAGTAAGCGCAAGCAACCAATAGCGTCTGCCGTAGTAGATAAAGTTTTGCCAAATAGTGCGTTCACCGCCTACTAGCCAGGTCATCACATTAACGACTAGCGAAGGAAAAATCACTAACACAATGGCGTGTTGCAATGGGTACATACTAGCAAGCGCAGTGGTCGTCACTAGCGTTGCACCAAGTCCGCTAATACCATGCAGTAGTGAGGCAAGCGCAAAAATGACTGTCAGCACTAGCATCTGAGTGCTATCGTTACCAGCTATATTCATCATATCAGTCACACCATTTGAGGCTCAGCGTCTGTATCTACACACTATCTACATGCTAGCTATCAGATTTTGAGCCTGTAGCTCTAACTATCTTTACGTTGACCGATTGCTTGACCAATAATGCTAGCTAGTTGCTCAGCAATTTTATCTTTACTGGTCTTCTCAAGTGTTACCGCGTCACGCTCATAGCGCTCAGAGAAAAACACCTGCATCGCATTGTCATCACTAGCAAAACCGATATCTGCACGTGAGACATCATTGCAAGCAATCATATCCAAATCTTTTGCGACCAACTTACCACGGGCATAACGCTCAACATCTTGCGTCTCTGCGGCAAAGCCAACGACAAATAGCTCTGGATGTGCAAGAGAAATTGTCGCTAGAATATCAGGGTTTTTAACCAGACTGAGCGTCATGGCATCTTGTGTCTTTTTGATTTTTTGCGGTGCAGCTTCTTCCGTACGATAATCTGCCACGGCTGCGGTCGCGATAAAGATATCTGCTTTCACAAATTGGTTGTCATCATGAGAATGTAGCAAGTCATGATTGTCATTATGGTCATGGTCGCTTACATCGTCATCGCCGCAACCACAGTCGCCATGATAATGCTCTTCAGAATGGGAATGGTTATGAGAATGACCATGCGTGTGTTCATGAGAATGGTCGTGCTCATCTTCAAAGACCAATTGGAGCTCGCTATGCGTGCCATCTACACATTGCTGCGCCGCTATCAGCATATCTTCGGCAGACAGCACATCGATCCGTGTGACATTAAGCGGCGTGGGCAATGCCACTTTACCACCAGCGATTAAGACAACGTCTGCACCAGCAGCCACACAGGCGCGCGCCAATGCAAAGCCCATTTTTCCTGAAGAGTGATTAGACAAATAACGTACAGGGTCAATCGCTTCTACGGTGGGACCTGCAGTAATGACCACTCTTTTACCTGCTAGCAATTGCGGCGTTGTATTCATTGCTATGAACAGTAACACCTCATCCAATAACTGCTCAGGCTCAGGCAATCGCCCTGCTCCGACATCACCGCACGCTTGCTCACCGCTAGCTGGTTGGATAATTTGATAATTCATATCGCGCAACGTTTGCACGTTTAGATTGACTGCTGGATGCGCCCACATCTGCTGATTCATGGCAGGAGCAATAATGACAGGCGCAGTAGTGGCAAGACACACTGTGGTCAATAGATCATCAGCCATACCCATGGCCAGACGCGCAAGCGTGTTGGCTGAAGCAGGTGCAATCACGATTAAGTCGGCCCACTTAGCCAGCTCAATATGCCCCATGCCTGCCTCTGCTTGCTCATCGAGCAACGAGACATGCACTTCGTTACCAGTCAACGCTTGTAGCGTCAGCGGTGTGATAAATGCTTGTGCACCCGTCGTCATGATAACGCGCACATCAAAGCCTGCCTTGACTAACAAGCGGGCAAATATAGCAGATTTATAAGCGGCGATACCGCCAGTAATAGCAAGCACAATATTGGACATAAGCGTGGCATCAACAAAAAAATGAAAAGATAAAATTGCGCTTATAGTAACAATTATGAGATAAATTGGGTAAGATTTTCCGTATCTATCTCAGATAACAAGTATCAACCCATTTTCAAGGAGTGACAATGGCGATCAAAGACTGGCATGAGGATGACAGGCCACGCGAAAAACTTTTAAAATTTGGTGCAGCCCATTTGTCTGACGCCGAGATACTGGCCATATTTTTGCGCACGGGTACTCAGTCTCAATCAGCGATTGAATTAGCGCGGCATTTGATCAATCAGTTTGGTAGCTTAGCCGAGCTATTGGCCGCCCCTCAGAAGACGGTTCTTGCCTGCCATGGTATTGGCCCTGCAAAATACGCCCAAATATTAGCTTCACTTGAGATGGGTACGCGCTATCTGGACAGCCAACTCAAAACTGGGCAAGCACTTGGCCGCTCACAAGCGGTCAAAGACTATATCAGCACTCAGTTGCGCGGTGAGCACCGTGAAGTATTTGCGGTACTCTGTCTGGATAATGCCCTAAACCTTTTAAACTTCGAGATATTATTTACGGGTGGCATCTCATCATGCTCGGTCTGTATCAAGCACGTACTGCGACATGCACTAAGCCATGCTGCTAGCCAACTTATCATCGCGCACAACCATCCTCATACCGATGCCAAACCATCAACGGCAGATAATTTATTGACCTACGAGCTAAAAAAAGCCTGCGACCTATTAGATATCTCGCTTGTCGATCACATTATCGTCGGACGTAACGACACTTTGTCTTATGCCGAAAGCTGCCTTTCCCCTTTTAGCTAGTTTTTTGCAATTTTTCGATAATGGCTAGCTACGTGTTCCAACTAGACATATGATTAACCTATAAACAATGATGTTTGATACATATCATCGACAGAGCGTAGCATTTTGGCTCTTGATAGTTATCGACAACTGTTTCATATTAGTAGCCATTCTTGTCATTTATTTGTCAATTACTTACTAGACCATTAATACTATTATTTAAAAGTCGTAAAACGTCGTAGAACTGAGCATTTATGGATTAACAAATCATTCGACATATTTATAAGACGGTAAATGGCAAGACAAAAAATAATTATAGTTAGCTTATTCACTTACGTACTTTTCGCATTTCTTATTCAGCGCTTTAAAGGAGATAGTCATGGCAATTGGCTTGTTTATTTTGGCAGTCATCATTCAGTTAGCCGTGGTCTTGGCCATCTTTTTGTTGTCCTTATCACGGGTCACCGGTAGCATCGTCGCCCTGATTACGGTTATCGTTACCGCAATTATCAGCCCATGGTCGCTCATTTTGGGTATACCAATGGCATTACTGTGCTTGGTCTTACTCGTTGCGCCGCTTCGCCAATCGTTAATCACTAAGCCTGTCTATAAGGCGCTGGGTGGTGCGATGCCGAGTATGAGTGATACAGAACGTGAAGCGCTTGATGCGGGTACTAGCTGGTGGGAAAAAGAGCTGTTCATGGGTGCGCCAAACTGGGATACCTTTGCCAATTATCCTTATCCGCAGCTCTCAGAAGAGGAGCAGAGTTTCATCGATAATGAAGTAGAAACCTTATGTGCCATGCTTGATGAATGGCAAATTCAGCATAAAGATAAAGACCTATCACCTGAAGCATGGCAATTTATCAAAAGTAATGGTTTCTTAGGTTTAATCATTCCAAAAGAATTTGGCGGCTTAGAATTTAGCTCCTACGCGCAAAGTCGTGTAATGAGTAAAATCGCTTCGCGCTCGCCGACTGCCGCTGTGACCTGTATGGTTCCCAACTCACTTGGCCCTGGTGAGCTATTGATGCATTACGGTACGGACGAGCAAAAGCAGCGCTGGTTACCAGGTCTTGCGAAAGGGGATGAAGTGCCTTGCTTTGGTTTAACTGGGCCTGAAGCGGGCTCTGATGCAGGTGCGATTCCTGATACAGGTGTAGTCTGCTACGGTATGCACGAAGGCGAGCAAGTGCTTGGCTTACGCATGAACTTCTCTAAGCGTTGGATCACCCTAGCACCTGTCGCTACTGTCGTTGGTTTAGCGTTTAAAATGCACGATCCTGAAGGTCTGCTTGGTAATCCTGAAAAGACCGATTACGGTATCACTTGTGCCCTTGTTCCAGCTAATCACGAAGGTGTTGTAACAGGGCCACGTCATAATCCAATCGGCTCACCGTTTATGAATGGTACGGTCGATGGTAAAGACGTCTTTATCCCACTAGATTATATTATTGGCGGTGTCGAGAATGCTGGTCGCGGCTGGCGTATGCTGATGGAATGCTTGGGCGTTGGTCGAGGTATTTCTCTACCAGCTCTATCGACATCAGCCAGTGAAATGACGTATCTGTCTGTCGGTGCATTCGCAAAAGTTCGCGAACAGTTCAAGATATCCGTAGGTAAATTTGAAGGTGTACAGGATGCTACTAGCCGTATGGCGAGTAACACTTATATGTTAGAAGCGTTCCGTCACTTAGTCACTTGCGGATTAAACCAAGGTGGCACGCCATCAGTCATGACTGCCATGGCCAAATACTATGCGACTGAAACCATGCGTAGCGTCGTCAACGACGGTATGGATGTGGTCGGTGGTCGTGCTGTACAGATGGGTCCGCGCAATTTCTTAGCGACACCTTATCAAGCGATTCCTGTCTCTATCACGGTTGAAGGCGCCAACATTTTGACCCGCTCGCTCATGATCTTTGGTCAAGGTGCGATGCGTTGCCATCCTTATTTATTCGATGAGCTTCAGTTACTACAGAGCGAAGATAAAGCTGCTGCCACTGAAAAATTCGATACCCTTTTCTTCAAGCATTTGGGTTACACGTTTAACCGTGGTGCAAAAGCCTTTGTCGCAGGCTATATTGGCGGTAGCGATAAGGCTCCGAGTTTCGCAGATGCTTTTACCCGTCCCTACTACAAACATATCAACCGTTTAAGTGCGAGCTTTGCCCTAACTGCTGATATGGCATTAGGACTGCTAGCAGGAGATTTAAAGCGTAAAGAGATGCTCTCTGGTCGTTTAGCAGATATTCATAGTCATCTATTTATTGCGACTGCTATTTTGCAGTTCTATGAGCATGGTAGTAAATCAGAATCTGAGCGATTGCATGCCGAAGTTGCGCTACAAAACAGCTTGTACACGATTCAAGAAGCCTTTGTGTCATTCTTTGCCAACTTCCCGAATCGTATGGCAGCCAATGTGGTTAGCTTTGTGACTTTCCCAAGTGGACGTATCTTTACCCCAGCAAGCGATGAGCTGAAACGCCAGTTGGGCGATACTTTCATGGATGATTTTGCAGCCAATCCGTTCCGCGACTATCTGAAAACCATGGTTTATTACAATACCGATGCAGACGATGTGACTGGTCGTATGGAACATGCTTATCAGACGTTGGTGGAAATCGAACCATTGTGGCAGAAGTTCAAAAAGGCAGAGCATCAAGACAGCTTTGAAGGTCTAACCTTTGAAGACCATGTGGTACACGCCAGTCAAAATGGCGGCATTACCGAAGAAGAAGCAGAAGTTCTGATTCAATATAATGCCATGCGTTTTGATTCGTTATTGACCGATACGTTTGACGAGAATCTATCGGAAGCGCTAGAACGTGATAATCCGCATGCGCTTGAAAATGCAGTTCATCAACTGACTGATTATGCACAGCTAAAAAGACAAACTCAGAGTAAAAACGGTATCGCTGTGGATACCGATGCATCTGCCGTTGATGAGCTAGCCACTAACGAACCAGCTGTTAATGATCTAGACAGCACTGCAAATACAGAAAACCATACTGGCGATGCCAATCCTAATCATGGTTATGAAAGTGATGGCGATGTAGAGTTGGTGAGTGAGCAAGATACTGTCAAAGAAGTAAATTCGCAGACAGATTTTGAAGAGTCAGAGCCTGAGATAGAGGCACTCGATCATCGCCATCGTGATGCTGAATCACATCTTAACGAGCGTATGGGTAACAATCATAATCGTCATATTGCACCACCTGACGAGATAAATACTGAAGTAAGTGATAATGATATCAAACCTTTAGAACGCCAATCACCCTTATCACGTGAAGAAGACGATAAGGTTTAATGGTCCATTCTACTTTTAATATTGCTATTAGAAACTGAGTATTATTAGATTTTATAGTAAAATTTTTACTTTTTATTAGCCAGACTATCTATAAACGATAGTCTGGCTTTTTTTGATCTATTGGAAATCCTGAGCTTAATTAATCATATGAGTCTTATTCTTTTCTTTTCATTATGATGATTTAAAACCAATGGTTCAATATTAATAGTTTGACATATTTGCTTACCCTAAAAACTCTTTCATGAATATTTTGTTTCATATGGGAAACAAACCGTTTAGAATAAATATTGACTATATTATGGGCACATAGTTGTAACGAGGAATGTACATTTAGAATAAAATCAGAAAAAAATCTTGCAGTGCCCTTAGCTATTCTTTTATATTGTCCACGAAAATGTGACATCGAGCGACAATCACGGGAACTTAATAGTCATAACAAGCTTTGTAGTAAGGCTGATAAGTACAATCATGTTGACTAATGAACACTTACTATAAAGCTGTTATGCACACAAAGGATATGAATTATGTGGAAGAATTTGGGACTGACGGGCAAGATCATTGTTGCCATGGTGCTCGGTATTGGACTGGGCCTATTTCTAAACTACTCAGGATTGAACGGCGAAGGTGGCTTTGTTAACACTTACATCACCAATGGCTTCCTTGCCATTGTTGGTAAACTATTTGTCAACTCGCTAAAAATGTTGGTCGTACCTTTGGTGCTTATCTCACTGATTTG
Organism: Psychrobacter sp. APC 3281; assembly: GCF_030407815.1. Lineage (GTDB taxonomy): Bacteria > Pseudomonadota > Gammaproteobacteria > Pseudomonadales > Moraxellaceae > Psychrobacter. The sequence goes on along the minus strand of NZ_JASDCS010000010.1, from coordinate 92,466 downwards.
CGGTGTATGCGGTATTGGTGATATTCGCCTACTTGGACGTATTGGTACCAAAACGTTCATTATTTATATGATAACCACTGCACTCGCTATTGCGACTGCAATTGGTCTTGGCTCGTTATTCGGTATCGGTAAAGGCATGAATATCGGAACGGAAGCTGAGTTTGAAGCAGCGTCAGCGCCGCCTCTACTTGATGTATTCTCTAACATTATCCCATCGAACCCTATCAGCGCGATGGCAAATGGTGATATGTTATCGATCATCTTCTTTGCTATTTTGATCGGTGTCAGTATCTTGATGGTAGGTAAACCTGCCAAAGGCTTAGTGCAGAGCCTAGAGCTGATCAACGAAGTCATCTTAAAGATGGTCACGATCATCATGAACCTTGCACCATATGGTGTATTTGCGCTATTGACCAAAGCAATGGCAGAGCTAGGTTTAGACTTGATTTGGTCACTACTGGGTTATGTCGCGGTATTGGTCGGTTCATTGGCCTTCCACTTCTTTGTCACTATGATGATTGTACTAAAAGTGTCTTCAGGCTTGTCTATCAAGACGTTCTTGGCAAAAATGCGTGAAGTACAGATCTTTGCTTTTAGTACCTCAAGCTCGAACGCGACGATTCCTATTACCTTACGTACGGTTACCAAGCGTATGGGTGTAAACAACTCAGTTGCGTCGTTCACTGTTCCTTTTGGTGCTACCATCAATATGGATGGTACGGCTATCATGCAGGGTACTGCGACCATCTTTATTGCCAACATTTACGGCATTGATTTGGGTGTGACCGAATACTTAACTGTTATCTTGATGTCAGTACTGGCGTCTGTTGGTACGGCTGGCGTACCTGGTGTTGGTCTAATCATGCTGTCGATGGTATTTGCTCAAGTAGGTCTACCAATCGAAGGTATTGGTCTAATCTTGGGTGTGGATCGTATCCTTGATATGTTACGTACTGCTGTAAACGTAGGTGGTGATGCCGCTGTAACTACTATCGTGGCAAAATCAGAAGGCAAAATGGATCTGGCTATTTACAACGATCCTAACGCTGGTGCAAAAGATGTATTTGATGGTCATATCGATGAAGACAATGAGCGTGAGTTCTCTGAAGTCTTTAGTGATGGCATCATGGGTAGTGAATACGATGATGTTGATCGTCGCCGCTAACCCACGCTTGCTAGATAGAAGTGCATAAAATAAAAAACCTCAGTCAAATTGGCTGAGGTTTTTTTATGATCAATAATCAGTAAATAATAATGGTTAATACGGTTCTATCAACAACTAATTAGCCAAACACGTACTTGGTCAACATTGCCAGACAGACCAATACAATTACTGGACGAATCAATTTGCTACCGCCTTTAACCACCATATGCGAGCCAAAATAGGCACCGATGGTTTGTCCAACCATCATCGCTAGCCCCACTTTCCACAGTACGTTACCACCCAAAATAAAGAAAATTAACGAACCAATATTGGTCGATAAGTTCAATACTTTTGCCGCGCCTGTTGCTTCGATAATTTGACGACCACGTAATGCCACATTGCCAAGCGCAAAAAACATCCCAGTACCTGGACCGATATAACCATCATAAAAACCTATCAACGGTGCCACGACTTTTTGCCACTTGCCCTCTGAGATACGCGGTGCCGCCTCTACTTCACCCAATCTAGGAGCAAATAATGTATAGATACCGATAGCCGCAATCAAAAATGGAATCACCTTTTCAAGCAAGTCAGGTGGTGACATCTGTACAGCGATGGTGCCGATAACGGAGCCTATAAAAGCGGCGATGATAGCTACTTTGATACGTTGCGGTTTGACGACCCCTTTTCTAATCATAGTAATAGACGCAGCTAATGCGCCTGATGCCGCTTGCAGTTTATTGGTACCGAGCGTTAATACTGGTGGGATGTTGGCCAGTAGCATGGCAGGGATAGTCAACAACCCGCCGCCGCCAGCGATAGCATCAATAAATCCTGCTAATGCGGCCACCGCAGTAAGCATTAAAATAATCTCTAACGAGAAAGTTAAGTCCATGACACTGACCTGCAAAATATGATAAGAAGAGAAAAGGCGTTCTGAGATAAGGCTAAAATGTCGTTATCGATAAGCTGACAGCTTACCAGTGCTAGCAAAAAAAATAATGACACGTTGCACAGCGCTGCTCATTATAAAGATAAAACCGTAAAAAAAGCCAAAAACGTAACAAAGTCTGCTAAATTTGTCTAATAACATTCCAAATATGCTCAGCCGAATAGCAACTTATTAAAAAGATGTAACGACTTACAACTATTGTGCTCGTTAAATCCTCTTTATAATATTGCTATTGTGAATATAAAAAAATAGACCGTTGGCAATGGCTCAACGTATTTTGTTGTCTATATTGATAAGAGTATGAGAAACTGTTTCTGTCTATTTGCTACCTCAAAATTATAGGTAGCCCAGACATTGATGGATATTTGAGGTTATTTAGTAAATTGTATTTAGCGAATGAGGATGATATGGCAATACGAAGGATTAAAGCATTTTTTGAATTTGAGGCAGCAGGCGGTATCGTCTTAGCATTGGCTGCCATTGCTGCAATGATCATTGCCAACTCCCCTCTTAATGTTTGGTATGAAGGTTTTATTCATGCACCAGTCGCCATTCAGATTGGTGAGTTTGCGATTGCCAAAGACGCTCATCATTGGATCAATGATGGTCTGATGGCGGTTTTCTTTTTCTTGGTTGGATTAGAGCTTAAGCGTGAAGTACTCATCGGTGAGCTATCCAACGTCAAGCAGATAATACTGCCAGCAGGGGCTGCATTGGGTGGCATGATTATGCCAGCGATTGTCTATCTGCTCTTTAACTACAATGAGCCTGAGTTTTGGAAAGGTTGGGCGATCCCTGCGGCTACAGATATTGCGTTTGCACTCGGTATTTTGAGCCTTTTAGGCAACCGTGTACCCAACTCTTTAAAGGTTTTTTTGGTCTCTATTGCTATCTTCGATGACATTGGTGCGATTCTGATTATCGCTTTGTTTTATACCAGTGAGTTATCATTAGAGTCATTAGCCGTAGCTGGTCTATGTTTGCCATTCTTATATGTTCTTAATCGCCGTAACGTCACCAATATCACGCCATATCTACTCATCGGTCTGATCATGTGGATTGCCGTACTCAAGTCTGGTATCCATGCAACATTGGCAGGTGTGGTATTAGCACTGTTTATTCCGATGTTCGACCGTACTGATCCTGAGCACTCTCCGCTTGAAGAGCTAGAGCATGATCTGCACAACACCGTCGCTTTTGGTATTTTGCCAATCTTTGCTTTTGCCAACTCGGGTATCTCGCTCGAAGGCGCAGGTTTTGCTGAGCTATTCCACTCAGTACCGCTAGGTATCGCCGCTGGTTTGTTTATTGGTAAGCAGTTAGGCGTCATGTTCATGTGCTGGTTAATCTTTAAGCTTGGTATTTCAACCATGCCAAAAGGTATGGACTATAAGCAAATCTACGGTGCAGCTCTATTGTGTGGTGTTGGTTTTACCATGAGTTTGTTCATTGGTGGTTTGGCGTTCGCTGGCGACACCACTATGTTTGATGAGCGCTTGGGTATTATCATGGGTTCAATCGTCTCTGGTATCGCAGGTTATATCATGCTGAAAATGAGCTTGAAAGACAATGCTAGCGGTACATCGGTCGACTTGACTCGCCCGCATTAATGAAACGTAGAGTAGCTTATAGTGGTATTGCTTAATAGTAATGCCACTATAAGCTGCTCTATTTTATTTGTATATGCGTTATCAGGATATTTATAAATGACCTAGCAATCAATGACAAGGCTGCATAACGTGATTGATTGATTGCATCATTTATTTGTGTTCATAGTTATCACAGCTATCGGAGCTAACCATGTACCGACCTATACACCGCGTTGTACGTCAACTGGCATTAGGGTTATCTGTGTTCGGTAGTATCTATCTGCTAGCAGGCTGTGCAACACTCTCCAAGCAAGAATGTCTCGTCGGTGACTGGCAGGCTATCGGCTATAACGATGGCGTGGCAGGTTATCATTCAGATCGCCTAGCATCTCATACAAAAGCCTGTGCCAAAGCCAGCGTCGCCCCTGACTATCAAGCATGGGAGCGCGGTCGTAAACTTGGTCTGCAACAATACTGCACCATCAATAATGCCTATAACATCGGTAGACGTGGTCGTCAGTTGAACAACGTTTGCCCGATTACTATGGCCAACACATTGCAAACGGCTAATCAAAAAGGGCTAGATTATTACGCCTTAGACAGTCAATTAGACAAAGACAATCGCCTCTTAGATACTTACCAATCAGAATTCGATAAGCTAGAAAATGGTGAAATGCTAGACTTTTCTAATGAAAAAGAAGCCCGTGCACGGCTGCTATCTCTATCTGATGAGATTCGTGATATCAAACGCCGTATCCGAACAACACAACAGCAATTAGATTCATTGAACCAATCCAGTAATTTTTACGAATGACTGGGATGCGAAGCTATCGCAATGCAAGTTTTATGTTCTAAGGTATGTTCTCACTCTGAAAACGGTACTTGATAACTATGGATAAGAAAATCATCAATACGGCAAGTACTCCAACTAACAAATCTGACTTTCCATCACCGAATGCTCAATCATCGAACACTTATCAGCGTCATGGACGTACCACTGCTATCGATGACCATAGTGATTTGCAGGTTTTAAAACGCATTAAACGTTATCTATTGCCAAAAGACTTTACGATATCGCCTGCTCTACTTGATGAAATCGTGGCAGGTTATGATATTGGCGATCCACTCGCAGACGCGTTAGCCGCTCAAAACATAAAATTTGCAAAGCCTTTACAGCATACTATTATTGGCAATAGTCTAAACAATAACCCTGCAAGCAATTATCTTGTAAACAACGACCTTGCAACCAATCCATCATTTAGCGCGCTCACTGAGCAATTTAGCAGCCATCCTGACTGGTTCGACCCAAAGCTTGCTCAAATAGGCGCGGTTGCCTATCGGCGCTACCCATTAATGCTCATTTGGCTACTGCGTAATGTTGCTCTGATGGCAGGCTATAGCATCCCAGCTCTATCACTACCACTCATTCAGACAGGTGCACTGATGCATGATGCGCTACCGCGATTGATGCGTACCTATGCCTATATCTTGGCGGTGTCTGAGCATCCACAATCAGATATGAGCATGCGCAATCACTCTCAACCTATCGATCAAGTATTGGCGATTGGCTCTGAGGGCTGGCGACAATCGATCCAAGTACGTCAGATACATACCTTGATACGGCAGAACCTACTCAAAGGGAAAGGCAGTGCTGCTACAGGCGTGATACCAAACGCCGAGCAACATCATAACCCTGACGGCAGTTGGAATACTGACTATTGGGGCATCCCTATCAATCAAACCGATATGATTGCCACCCACTTGCAGTTCTCCTTACTGATTATGCGCGGTCTACGACTACTGGGCGCACGTATTAGTACAGAAGAAGCCGAAGGTATCTTGCATCTATGGAATCTTGCCAGTTATTGGATGGGGGTTGATTTAGGTCGTTTACCAAAAGATGAGGCCGCGTGTTGGGAATGGCTCTATACCTATCTATCGATACAGCAGCTAGATTTTAAGATGGGTCAGCCATTGGCAAAAGCATTGCATGATTTACCGCGTCAGCTGATGGGTGAAGACAATCGCCGTGGACGTTTTGTTGAAATGGTCAACGCGAGTGTCACTCGCACTTTGGTCGGTGATGATATAGGCGATGGGCTGGACTTACCAAAATCGAAGATACGCTTTGGTGTGTTGTCTTCAGTGCCGATTCTTTTTGCGCTCGATACTGCACGGCAGCATAATGCGTCCGTAGCCCATAAGCTAGAAGCATTCCGTGCCAAACGCCAAGACAATATGAACTGGTGGCTGAAAAAGAACGATGATTATTATAAGTAGATGATCCTAGTCATTCCACTATAAAAGCATTACTGCGTTAACCTCGTTTGAAGTATCACATATACATCTACACTCGGTTGCCTTGTACTACTTTTAAATTGCATCGACTATATTATAAGTAGATGACATTTATCAGCGTTTGTTTTCTACGCGGTAATACCATTCGAGCTGTCGATCAAATCCTGTTTCTAATAGGTTAGCAATTACCCGTCCTGTTAGTCCCCATACTGTCTCACCATCGACCTGCCAGCTCGGCGTCAGTATGGTAGCCATTTGCTCTTGCATCTTATACTCAATTTCATACTCTACCGTTGGTTGAGTGACTAATGACTCTAAATCTGCCCAAAAGATACGTGATATCTCTCCCGCTTCAGGTACGAGTACCAGACCTGGGGCGATAAGCGCGACGATTGGACGTACACTCATACCACTTTTGGACGTTTGGATCGGTAGCTGACCAAGCAACTGGACTTTATTAGGCGGTAGCGCTGTTTCTTCGCAGGCTTCACGCAATGCGGTAACGACATTATTTCCATCGCCTCGATCATGTTTACCACCCACACAAGACACTTCACCCGCATGACTGTTCATGTGAGCGGCGCGGCGTGTTAATAATAATTTAGGCCTGCGCTCATGAGTAATCGCGACCAATATCGATGCATCAGCAATGGGTGTCTGATATAAGCTGTCCAAAATACGCGTACTTTGTGAGGTGTTGCCACTCTCGTACATCGCTGGACTCGTCAGCGCGTTCAATGTCTCGTGCTGTACTCGCTCGGCCAGTTTTCTGAGTGTAGGATGACGAATAAAACTTGGGACAGCGACGCTAAACTTGTTAAAGAAATCAATATTTTCGGGTATGGTCATTATCAAATCCTATAAGTGGTCATCTTCATATTCTCCATGAAAATACCTGTGCCAGCATACCAGTATAACCTGTTGCTAGTATGGCAGCCTTTCTTATCAGTCCGATTATTGCTTTAGTAGATGCATCTCATATTGATGTCGTTTCAGACAAAGTACGATTCATTAACGTATCGGCTGATTGCTATACATATATCGGGTCACTATGATAAATATAAAATTGCTTGCCGCTTATGTATAGGCTTTGTTATGTAGACTGAGTCTCTATCAAGGTGAGTCTTTCAACTACACGACTATTTTTTGCCGTGTCTTCATACCTGTTTAAATTACTCAATGCCTTATCCCGTTTATTTTAGACGGTGATAGCTTTATTGAATGAGACTTTCCCAATATCCTTTTTGCTTGATATTCGTTCATGGTAATAAGTCTCATAACCGCATTTTTAAATTACCAAACATTAACCGAGTAATATTTCAAAAAATGTATCTGAGTATTATGATAGTCATTAGCAAGACTATGAGGCAGACATTCTAAAATAGCATTATAAAAATATCGATGCCAGCGTCATAGGTTTGCTGTAATAAAAATAGATGACACCTCAAAAGAACGAAGGATACAGATTATGACAGACCAAATCGACAACATGATGCCACCTGCTGAATACATTAATGATAATTATAAAGGCTCAGGAAAACTGGCTGATAAGCGCGTTTTAATCACTGGTGGGGACAGTGGTATCGGTCGCGCAGTGGCTTTTCATATGGCACGCGAAGGTGCCAAAGTTGCTATCCTTTATCACTCTGATGAAGAGAGCGCGAATGAGACACGTGAAGGTATTGAAGCAGAAGGCGTAGACGCGTTGGTATTGCAGGGTGATACAGCAGATAGCAGTAGTTGCAAAGAGGCAGTCGAAGCCGTCGTGGCAAAATGGGGCGGCATTGATGTGCTAGTCAACAATGCTGGTATGCAAAAGCCGTATCATGATTTGTCTGAGGTCAGTGATGAAGACTGGCAACAGCATTTCGATGTCAATATGGCAGGGATGTTTTATGCAACCCGCGCCGCCCTTGAGCATATGAAAGAAGGCGATAGCATCATCAATACCACCTCAGTGAATGCGTATGTCGGCAACGATGTATTGGTGCCGTACACCGCAACCAAAGGTGCTATCGTCGGCTACACCCGCGCGCTATCGCAACAACTACTTAGTCGCGGTATTCGTGTTAATCAGGTAGCACCAGGTCCTGTAGTCAGTGAGATTCAACTGGTATTTAAAGACTTTGATAAAGATATTTTAGAGTCCATGTCTTCACCAATGGGGCGTATGGGTCAGCCACGTGAGATGGGTGCTGCCTATGTATTTCTTGCTTGCCAAGATAGTAGCTTTGTGACCGGGCAGACTTTACACATAAACGGAGGCATGATTACCAATGGCTGATATCATGGATTCTCTTGACTGCTCTGACCTGCTATCTGTCTGCTGGGCAGATAGCAGTATGCATCGCCGCTGGTTGCTTGCTGAAGGACAACGTTTGCTCGAACATTATGCCAAAGCGCGCGTGCCCTCAGGATTTGCTACTCTCGGTCACGACGGCAACATGGTAGATGACACAGCAAAGAGCATCATCACTGCGAGGATGGTTCATTGCTATGCGCTAGCGGCGTTAATGGGTATACCGGGTGCAGCAACACTTGCTGACCATGGCCTAGATGCGTTGCTTGATGGCCCATTACGCGACTCGGTACATGGCGGTTGGTTCAGTGATGCTTCTTCAACTCATGAAAACCCATCACGCAAAAACGCCTATCTACATGCATTTGTCGCGCTTGCTGGCGCTTCTGCTAGCATTGCTGGTCGCCCGCGCGGTTCAGAGCTCATGGAAGCTGCAATAACCGTTATCGATCAGTATTTTTGGTTAGAAGATGAACAATCGATGCTACCTTCTTTTGCGGCTGACTGGTCTGATCCCGAAGATTATCGCGGTGCTAATTGCAACATGCATACGACTGAAGCCTGCTTAGCACTGGCAGATGCCACGGGTGAAACGCGTTGGCTAGACCACGCACTACACTTAGCCAAGCGTTTCGGCCATGATATTCCTAATACTTACGATGGTCGCCTACCTGAACATTTTGATAGTGGGTGGAATCTGTTGCCCGACTACGATGCGAATGAACCTTCTGATGACCTGCGACCTTGGGGGCTTACACCCGGTCACTTTGCAGAATGGGCAGGACTGCTGCTCAAGGTTGAGTCTGCTTGTATTGCGCATGGTTATGACGTACCTGATTGGCTGCTACCTGATGCCGTCACATTATTTGATAGTGCTATCGATCACGGCTGGGCATCTGATGGTCAGCCCGGCATGGTCTATACCATTGGCTGGGATGATGAGATTTCAATACCAAACCGTCCTTACTGGGTACAGGCTGAAATGGCAAATACCGCACTGATGCTATCGCGCCGTACGGATGATCCACGCTTTGAGCATTACTACCGCTTAGCTTGGGATTATATCGCCAGTACTTTGATTGATCTTGAGCACGGCGGCTGGCGTCATGAAGTGGATGCAGATGGCAATTTAAGTACGGTAGTATATCCAACGCGCGAAGATCTTTATCATGACTTTCAAGCCACTGTAACACCATTGATTCCTATTTCTGCGTCGGTAGCCGGTGGACTACGCACACAGATGCTCAAAACAAAAACCTAATGCCTATAACCTAATTTTTATGACCTAATTCCTATGTGGGATATACTCGATAAGATAAGAACGCTCTGATGGCGATTGAAATGAGCTGTCAGAGCGTTTTTGTTGTAATCATAAAACTTAAATAAAATAGCTTTTCTCATTAAAAGTAAAAGGATATCCTCAAAAGTATTTGTCACTATCGCTGCTGTATACAAAAGCAAACATCAGAATGGCAAAAAAACTTTTAAGATAAGTGGACACATAATATTTACTAATAAAGGTAGTTGGTATGAGCTATTGTCTCCAATGCGGTCATGAAGCAGAACGAAAAATCCCACCTACAGATAATATGCCGCGCTTGGTTTGCCCCAATTGTCACTATATCCACTACGAAAACCCAAAAGTTATCTGTGGCTCGCTGGTGGTACATGAAAATAGAGTACTACTCTGCCGCCGTGCCATTGAGCCACAATATGGGCTATGGACGATACCTGCAGGTTTTATGGAAAATGGCGAGACCATGGCTGAGGGTGCCGCACGCGAGAGCTACGAAGAAGCAGATGCCATCGTACTGAATCCGCATCTATACTGCATTTATGATTTGCCAGATATTGGGCAGATCTACTCTATTTATCTAGCCGATCTAAAAGATGGCGCGTATGGTATTGGCTCAGAAAGTCTCGACTGTGCACTGTTTAGCGAAGAAGACATCCCATGGGATACACTGGCATTTGAAGCCATTCGCCGTACTTTAAAAAGCTACTTTGCTGATCGTAAGCAGTATAACGAGTTGTCAGAATTTCCAATTCATCAAGACAAAATTGGCAAAGATTTGAGTATCAAACGATATTAGTCAATTACCTAACCGCAAAAAGCCAAGCATGATGCTTGGCTTTTCTGTGCTTAACTTTTAATCAAAAACAAACCTAATTGTCTTAGCTCTTTATTCTACAAACCTCAAAGCCTAGACCTTTTACTGCCTCTTCTTTGTCGTAAGGCGCTAGCACTGCACGTACATGCTTTTGACCTTGTAGATATTGCTTGGCAACGCGCTGCAAATCAGCGACCGTGACGGCCAATATTGACGCACGCATTTTACGCTGCCAGTCGACACCGCGATGATGCAGATTTGCAAAGCAGGCTTTGATCGCCTCACCTGCAGGAGAGCCTGGCTTATCCATACCTGAGATGATACCTAGGATAGCTTCTTCCAACTGCTCATCAGTTTGTGGTTCGTTCAATAGCCACTCGATACTGGCATCAAAGTGCGCAAAGGTCTCAGCGCATTGCGGATCACGATAGCTAAAGAACTTAAAGGCACAAGCGTTGGCATCGTAACCTGCACCGCCACCGTAGGCACCGCCGCGCTCACGAATCGCACTGTGCAAATAGCCGTTACGTAAGTAAGGCGCTAATACCATGAGTGCAGCGGTATCAGGATGGTCAGCAGCAGGCACAGTATAAGCACTGGCATTGTGATAGACATTGGTTGGTACTAGCCATGCTAGATCTGCAACCTCGAGCACGTCGTTTTTAACATCGTCGCCACTCTCTAACGCCTTACCCGTATCATTCGCACCATTTAACGCAGTATCTAATTGCAGATTTGCAAACTCGCTTGGGATATTTGCTGCTGCGTTCGTTAAATCATTAGAAGCGGTCGTCGCTTGGCTGTCTTTCCAGCTATCAACAATTAAGCTACTCAAGCGTTCGGTTTGCTCTGCTTCACAGATAATAACCGCATGCTTAGGCAGGCTGATGAGACGTTGATGTAAGTCCATCAAGCTCGTAGCCAGTTGATCCCACTGCGCATCATCTGTACTAGCATGTGCTAAGAAATCTTTAAGTGCGTTCAATGCTGGTAGACCGCTGCGCACATACTCTAGCTGCGCTTGGCGACTCATACCACGACTAGCCGTTTGCATCGCATAAGAATGCCCTGATCCCGCTAGGTTTGACTGCCAACCTGCTTGACGCTGTTGCAAGATTTCTTTGATGCGATCATGCTCAGTAAAGATGCTGTGTTCCATCACTTCTTTGAGCAAATCAATCGCTTCAGGTTTGCGGTTGAGCGCGCGCGTTGCCACGACAAAGTAGCTGCTAATCGATTGACTATCATCCACGTGGGTACGCTGGCTGATACGCGCGGTCACACCCGAAGAATGCGCGGCTTGCTTGGCCTGCATCTCATGAGCACTCATCGAGTCAGTACCCAGCTCTGATAGTAGGCTTAAATAAATCGGTAGCAATGGATGATTGATGACATCATTCACTGGTAACTCATCTGCGTTGCCGTTACCAATGGCTTCAGTGAGCGGTACGATCACCTGATAGTAATAGATACCGTTAGTACCTGCTTCGTACTCAAATAGCGTACTGTCTTGCCCGCTCAGACGCACCTGCTTTTGGGTGCCTTCTTTAAAGCTAATATCGGTTGGTACGTCTTCTAGACCTACCTTTGGCAATAAGCTCAAATCATCAGGCGCAGCTTGGCGTGCGGCCAGATCTAATGCTTGCTTGTGCAAGATATCTTTATCATCAGCGCTCAGATCCATCGCGATGGTATCTAGACGCACTTGCTCTGCTGCAGCAAGGCGCGCTGATTTTTCGCTATCTGGCGTCATTGTCACGCGCACACGGTGCTGATTGTCCAGCAGATGCGTTTTGATTAAGTTCGGTAGCCACTGCGGATCGACCACTTGCTCGCGCAACCACTGTAGATGCTCATCCACTTCCCACACATCGATAGGGTTACCATCATGAATGGCAGTACTAAAGCCCTCTAACATCAGGTTTAGACCATAAGGAATGCTATCACCGCCGATGTGACGCTGATCAATTTCAATCTGATGCAGAATGGTCTCGATCGTTTCGTCATCAACTGGCGCGCTTGCCACCTCAGTCAGCAAGTCAATAATGCCTTGCTCGACCGCTTCGGCATGCTCTGGGTTAGAGCCGCGCAGACCCGTATAAAAGACCATTTCATAATGACTGTCATCCAGCCCTAATAGCGGACTTGGCGCTTTACCCAGTGGATGGCTGTCCAAATAAGCACGTAGTGGCGAGCCTGAATGCTCAATCAGTACGCCTTCGAGCAAACGCAGCGCCAAACGCTGCTTAGGATCAGTGATCGACGGCAACAACCAAGCGACCACGTGATGGGTCTGATCTGGACCGGCTTCATCAGCAGTGTACGTGTCAACTGCACTAATAGGTGCAGACAAACGCTGCTCTGGACGCGATACGTGTTTTTTACCTGCTTCGAATTGAATCAAAGCATCTTCGTGTATTTTCGCTTGCGTCTCAGCAACAGGAATATTACCAAAACTCATGATGACACTATTCGATGGGTGATAGTGACTCTCATGAAAAGCTGTCAGCTCAGTATGCGTTAAATCAGGAATCTGAGCAGGATCGCCACCTGAATTGTAGTGATAAGTCGTCGTTGGGAATAGATGATGCGCAACCGTATGATAAAGCTGATCAATCTCGCCACTCATCGCGCCCTTCATCTCGTTAAAGACGATACCTTTAAACTGTGGCTTATCGTTTTCGTCCAGCTCTACGCGGATGCCTTCTTGCGCAAAATCAAGCGGGTGGATATTTGGGAAAAACGACGCATCAAGGTACACAGCAAGCAAATTAAAATAGTCGTTTTTGTTTTGCGTGGCATACGGATACGCCGTCCAATCGGCTGCGGTCATCGCATTCATAAACGTGTTTAATGAGCGCTTGATCATTGAAAAGAACGGGTCACGTACTGGGAATTTCTTAGAGCCACACAATGCGACGTGCTCCAAAATATGCGCCTCGCCTTTTGAGTCCATCGGCTGAGTGCGAAAGCCCACCAAAAACGCATTTTCATCGCTTGGGTGCGCTAAATGATAGTGCATCGCGCCTGTCTTCACATGCTGACTGATCAGCACATCCATCGATAGCGCCTCAATATGGCGATGCTCAATCAGCTCAAATGCTGGATGCAAGGTTAAATCAGTAGTAAATGGCGTGTCCGTCATAGTTATCCTTATCGCTTATTATGCGTATAGTGCCCTGAATGTCAGGGAAAATAGAGTAATAAATTGGCTAAAAAAGAGTTGGCTTAGCGCTATTAGTGGGGCTGTAACATGGATAAGTCAAGGCGGCAGCCACGCAATAATCCACCACATAATCTACGCGGTTATCAACTTTAGCTATCAGAGCCTTATAGTTACAAATTTATAAATATCCACAATTTAATTATGGATTTATCACTTAACAAAGATAGCCTGCGCTGCTACTATAAAGTTAACTATTAACAGGAGTGGAGTACTTTATGAGCTACCAACACGTTTTACTGGTCACTGATTTGCTATCCGATGCGGACAAAGTGGCGCTAAAAGCCAAACGTATTCTCGCAGGCTCTCCTGAAGCCAGACTGTCCGTCTTGCATATAGTCAAGGATGACATGGTGCGCTTCGGTTATGAGCTCGTGCCTGCCTCTAGCCTCTCGGGTGATGTCGATAGTGAAAAGTGGCAAGAAGCACGGGCTAAGCTGGCGCAATTTTTGGCACGTAATGAGCTAGAAGCGATCAACTCTGAGGTCACCGCTGCCATCTCTAATAGCAAAGGTATCATTAATTACTGCCGTGAAAAAGACGTCGACTTACTTATCATTGGACGCCATGAGCGCCATGGTATCGCTGCTTGGTTGGTAGGAGCCACTGCCGATAGCATCTTGCCAAATGTCCCTTGCGACAGCTTAGTGGTGAAGCTTGATCAGCCTGTCTTGGAATAATTGGCATCGCTCCCATCCGCTGCTAAAGACGACAAGCTTTACTTAACAGCGCCCTAGAGTAGTGCTATAGTAAATACTATCTGACCTGAGGAAGACGCTATGAGTTACGAACATATTTTACTGGTCACCGACTTACTCTCTGATGCAGATATAGTCGCCCAAAAGGCCAAGCGCATCGTTGAAAACCGTCCAGGCTCTAAGCTATCTGTTTTGCATATTGTCAAAGACACCATGGTTGGCTTCGGCTATGAGCTGGTGCCCGCCTCTAGCCTATACGATGAGATTGACGATGAACGCTGCCAAGAAGCGCGTGCAAAGCTGGCACAATTTCTTGAACGCAATCAGCTAAATGCAGCAACGTCAGAAGTCACGACTGCCATCTCTAGCAGTGAAGGTATTGTCAGCTACTGTCATAAACACGATGTCGATCTATTGGTCATCGGTCGTCATAAGCGTACTGGTATCGCTGCATGGATAAGTGGCGCAACTGCGGATAATATCTTGCCCAATGTACCTTGCGATAGCTTTGTCGTGAGATTGGACAAGCCTGTTTCCGCATAACAATATGCTTTGATTGTCTTATATTATTAAAGAATCCCTGAAAAAAAAGCGCAGAGTAACTTTCAACGCTGCGCTTTTTTATGGCTAATAATTTGAAAATTATCTCAATCAGTCCTGTTGGATAATATCTATAAAGGTTTGCCAAATGGGGCTTTGATGACGGGCTTTATGCCAGACCAGCCACCATGTCCTTGATAGATCAATTCCCGCCACGTTCACTTGTACCAACGTCCCTGTCGAGAGTTCCGTCTCAATCACATGCTGCGATAGGCAGCCAAGACCAATATCTGCACTCACCATGTGCTTGATGGCCTCTGATTGATGTATCGCCTTTACCACTTCTGCATTAGGTAGATACTTAAGCAATTGCTCGTCGATAATCTGCCGTGTGCCTGACCCTGCCTCACGCACCAGTAAAGGCAACTGCGCTAGCTGATTAATACTCAGCTGATAGCAGTCCTCGTCTTCGCTATAGGTAGCTACATTCTTTAGCCACTTGCTATCACGCTTGGCAAATATCATTAGTGTATCGGTGCGCCATTCACGCTGCTCAATAACTTTCATATCTATCGGACGCGGCATTCCTTCTACCAGCGCGATATCGATATTTAGTTGCTCAACCTCGCTAACTACCTCTTGAGTATTGGCAATATACATATCGACATTGGCATCGGGTAGCGCTTCATATAGCTTGCCAAGCAATGACGGCAGCACGTAGTTGCCGATAGTAGTACTGGCACCGATATGAATCTGTCCTGCTTGATACTGATGATAATGCTCAAGCGTGAGCGACTGACCCAAAATAGCCTGTGCCTGTATATAAATAGGATGGGCATTAGGGTGTTGATTGAGCCGACGACCGACGCGCTCAAATAGCGGCATCTGTAGTCTAGACTCTAACTCTGTCAGTGCGCTACTGACTGCTGATTGTGATAAGTGCAGCTCCTCACTGGCGCGACTGGTGCTACCTGTCTGATAAATGCTGACAAAAACAGCAAGCTGCTTAAGCGTAATCTTTGGCACTGTCTGCACAGATTTTTTCATGATATTAATAATGCCCTATGTTGCTTTATGTCAGTTTTTGCGCTGTTTTATCCGTGATTTTTGTCTTTTTTGCTGCTCATGCGCGGTATATCTATTTTTATTATAAACTGTAACCTAAAAAATCGATAGTTTATATCTTATTAATCTGTTTTTATTATAAATGCAGCGGGCATATACTGTCTATTCATAAGCTTATGCTTAGCTTAATATAAGTAATAGGATGCCGCGTTATGCATACACTCGTCCAATCAGTCAGCAACTCCGTTCATAACTATACCCCTAATCACCGTCACTTAGCGGGATTGGTAGTCGTTCTGATTGGTAGTTTGTTCTGCTTATGGTTGGACAGCAGTTTAGATGTATGGTCAAACGGGCGTATCGTCGGCTTGTCATCTTTAACGCTAGCAATTTTGCTAGGCATGATATTAGGCAATACCATCTACCCCAAGTTCACTGAACGTTTAAACGGCGGTGTTTGCTTTGCAAAGGGTCAGATATTGCGCTTAGCGATTATGTTTTATGGGTTTAAACTGACCATGACGCAAGTTGCGAGCGTCGGTATGCCAGCGATTATGACTGACGCGCTCGTATTGACGTCAACCTTTTTGCTGACCTATTGGTTGGGTACTAGATGGTTAAAAGTCGATAGAGAAACAGTTATCTTGATTGGCTCAGGCACGAGTATTTGCGGTGCTGCTGCTGTCATTGCCGCAGAGCCTGTGGTCAACGCGCAAGCTCATAAAGTCACTATTGCAGTGGCAACCGTCGTGGTTTTTGGCACTATCGCGATGCTGCTATATCCTTTTTTATATCATCTTGGTTGGTTACAGCCTTGGCTCAGCGCCCAGCAGTACGGCATGTACACTGGCTCAACCGTCCATGAGGTGGCGCAAGTCGTGGTCGCGGGCAATGCAATCAATACCGAGATTGGCGATACCGCTGTCGTGACCAAGATGATACGCGTAATGATGCTTGCACCTTTCCTGCTTGTGTTATCGTTTGCGCTAACCAAAGATCGTACCGTAAATAATACCGCTATAGAAGATAAGAGCAGTAAAAATGAGACAGCGTCATTTATGACTCGTGTCAAACAAGTCAAAGTACCATGGTTCGCATTTATCTTTATCGGCATTGTATTAATACATACATGGGTGCCAATGTCTGAGAGTATCGTACGCAGTATGGTGATGCTAGATGATGTACTACTTACGATGGCCATGTTTGCATTAGGTCTGACCACTCATCTGAGCGCGATCAAGCAAGCTGGCGTTAGACCGCTTATCTTGGGTGCTATTATGTTTGGTTGGTTGATACTGGGCGGTGGTCTGATCAATATCGGCATTAGCTTTATGTAATAAGCTAAATGTCCATTCTTAACTGCTGATGTCATTGCACAATATAAAAGGCCTCCAACTATCTATAGTCGGAGGCCTTTTTGCATCTATCATTTGGTCTAATATGATTAGTTAAAACTTTAATCTTGGACTAGTACTGACTTTAATACCATTGTCTTAAGTACTAATGCTCTAAATACCAAGTCTCTAAATGCTAAAACATAGACGAAAAAAAACGAACCCGAAGGTTCGCTTTTCTACATCTATTCATCTATCTGTCTATAAAGACAAATTAGATAGCAACGATGTTATGTGCTTGTGGGCCTTTTTGGCCTTGAGTTACAGTGAACTCAACTTCTTGGCCTTCAGCCAAAGTTTTGAAACCTGAACCAGTGATTTCGCTGTAATGAGCAAAAACGTCTGCGCCAGTTTCTGGAGCGATAAAACCAAAGCCTTTAGCTTCGTTGAACCACTTAACTGTACCTTTTTGAACGTCTGACATAGTATAATCCTACTTTTAAATTTATTAATGGTCTAGTGACCGGTAACGCTTGCAAATAGCTACTGAACGATAAATATTAAAACGAAGGATTATAACTAATACTACGAGGTAATGATTTGGTGCAGAACTGCTCTTAAGCTTGGGCGTATTATAAGGGGTACATCCCAGTATCGCAAGTCTTATCTCATGTTTCGTGTAACCAGAGCCGTTTATTGACCGATTTTGGCGCAAATTGCAACGGATTTAGGCATTTGGTAAACGGAACAAATATATCGCTACCCCACTACAGACAGCGGCTACCGCCCATGCCATCCACATCATATCAGCAGGCAAACGATAAAATAACATAATTGTCGATGCTGTCATCATAACCGTCGCTAAACACTTGGCATAAAGCGGAACGGCATGATTCTCTTCCCAGTCACGGACAAATTTGCCAAAGTATTTATGATTAATCAGCCAAAAATGAAAGCGTCGAGAACTGCGTGCCCAGCACCCTGCTGCTAGCAAGATAAAAGGCGCGGTGGGCATTACTGGCAACAATATACCGATAATCCCTAAGATAAAAAACAACCAACCAAGCGTCACAAAGGTCCAACGCAGCATTGGGCTTTTGGATTGATCAGTCTTAGGTCGGTAATAGAACGCTTTTTTATTATCGGTCATATAAGTTGTCGGTCGTGTAAGTTGTCAGTTATGCCAAATATCAATTGTTTAGAGTAGCGCCTATTATATAAGGAGCGGCATAGAAGGCTAATCATGCAATATCACTCGTCTGTGCACAAGACTATTTATATAAGGTTTTTGCTATTGATAGGTATGTTTGGTTAGTAATTGGGTAAGTACCAATAATAAATGCTGTACTCTTCTATTAACACGTCGATTGAAAGCGCTTATAAAAAGCCGTGATAAGCAACATCTATCATAAATAGCGACTATCGAACATCAGTCATCACCTGCCATCGTCTTTCCCGATACGCGCTTGCATCACGTCTTGTAAGTCGTCTATGATGACGCAGTAGCTATCGATAATAGCCATTAGCAGTACTGATCAAAAACAATGTAATACCAATCAATCTTGTCGGGGTGCTTTGATTTAACGCTGTAGACACAGCCCACATCATCGCTGAGACACACCCGTGAACCTGAAGCAGTTAGCACTGACGTAGGAAACAAGCGTGACACGCCCTCAGAGGTCTATAAATAAGCGCAGTCTATAGATGACGTACTGGTGATGATAACCATATCAAACGCCGAGTATCTGACAGTTAGCATCGAGACCTCACTTTTCTTATTTGGCCTTTCTTGTTTTACTTTAATAGTATCAGTCTGATTGTTTTCTATACTTAAAAAGGAAACAACCATGCAGCCGACTACCAAACTTACTCTGACCCTCGAATGGTTTTTAAACCCTGATCATCTGCCCTTTATCGCTGGTATGATGACAGGCGCATATGAGCAGGCAGGGCTTGATATCACCATTATCGAGCCAGATGACCATTATGATGGTTTTGCGGAATTACAGAACCAAAGTATCGATCTGCATGTCAATGAGCCTATCCATCTGTTTGAGCATTACGCGCCCAAACTGCGGGCGCTGGGCTGCTTTTTTGAGACCGATGGCGGTATATTGATGCAACGCGCTAGCATGGATAAGCTCAAAAACAATCAGCCTATTCGCATCTGCACCCCTGCCGCTGAAGAAAAGACCAATCGTATTGGCTTTGAGATATTGGCGCGCTATGCCAAGAAAAACGGCTTTAGTATCAGCCGTGATAATGTGACCTTTGTGCAAAAAGACTTTTATCATATAAAAAACTTGCAAGAAGACCCAAGCCTAGATGGTGCATGGTTATGCTTTTATAACTTTGAAGGCGTTGAGGCGACCCATGAAGGGCTAGACTTCGAGTTTATCGATCAGCACCTGTCACCTTATCCGAACTTTTCAGCGTTAGAGGTTCTGACGACGGATGAGATCTATAGCGCGAAAAGGGACGCGATAGATACCTTTATCCAAGTGACCAATCAAATGACGGAACTGTGTAAAAACGAGCCAGCCACAGCCCACCGTATGTATTACGACTATAGTAAAACCGAAGCAGATACACTGATGGATGCGATTATTGATAATACGTTAGGTAGATTGATCACGCCGATTAAGCCTGATGCAAATAAATGGGAAGAACTGCGTGAGATGTTAGCCGAGATCGATATCGTGACCTTGACTGATGAGCAGTATCAATCGCTGTGGGCGCTATAGATATTTTAGCAGTTAAGATATTTTGAATAGTAAAAAACCGCCATGGCGTTTGCTGTGGCGGTTTTTTATTTAGCTGTAATCGAATAATGAGGTTAGCGCAGTCATACTTCTATAGTGGAGTGACTATACCAAGTTGCTTGGCTTCTTTTAGCCACATTGGGAACTCTTCTAGCATGTTTTCATACAACGCTTCTTCGCTGATGTCATCCAAGTCATCGAGTTCAAAAAAGTCGCAATTATCAATCACGCGCCCTGTCATGTCGTCTAGTTTTTTTAGGATGCCATAACCACGACCACCCAAGCCCACAAACTGCCAAAATATCGGCAGTTTCGCCGCTTCCGTCATGACTCTTGTGATACCGCGATTGTCATTCACCCCGCCATCACTGATAAATAGCACGTAGATAGGCACATCCAAGCCGTCCTTTTGATAAAACTCCGTCACGGCTTTCATGACTTCGGCTTCATTGTTGATGCGTGGGCCGAGTGTCCATTTGCGCCAGCCGCCATGAGCGTTGTTAATAAAACCGTCATAGTTGCTCAGCCCAATCTCGCCCAAATACTGCGGATCTCGGGCAAACGCCCAGCAGTCTAGCGCTTGGTCGTCATCGAAGTTCACTGCCAATGGCAATATGCGGTTGACTACCTCTTGCACGCGGCCTTTTTTGTACTGTCTATTTATTGAGCCTGAGGCATCTAACACCAATGCGACCTTTGCGGTTAATTGCTGCAATTGGCGCTTCTCAAGTGATATGGTGGCTTTTTTCGCCAGATTGACCAGTTTTGGCGCTTTGTCTAGCATCACTTTTTCGAGCGATGGTTTTGCTTGAACTGGCGCTACGGTCTCTTCTACTGTAGAGCTACTCTCTTCTACATCGCCACCGAAATGCTGGACGATAGCGGCAAGTCCGCCATTAAAGCCTTGCGCGACGTTAGATACTCGCCAAACGCCACCCTTACGATACAGCTGCATCAACATACTGGCTTGCTGCTGGGCAAAGTCTGCTGCTTAATATTCTGCCTGCGCTTTTTGCGACTGCTGCCAAATGCCAATCTCTAACGATTGAATTTGATTCAGCGGCGTGTCGGCTGATAACACAAAAAACAAGCTGTCTATATTATCTGCCAGTTTGGATAAATTCACTTCAAACTCAGCTTGTATGCTGCTAGAAGATGATGGCTGCGACTCGTAATGGGTGAGCTTGATTTGCCCGCACGGTGAGGTTGGCTGATTATAAAACATCATGTAATCATCATTGATCAGTTTGCCCGCTGCGTCTAAGGCAAAGCAGCTGATGTCCATCTCTATTGGGCTTTGGCGAGTGAACTTGAGCGTGATGGGTGCAGTATCGTCAATGGCAAGATTGCTTAAAGGCGCGCGTTGTCCGACGGTGAGATGGTTCATGGTGTTCCTCAGTACAATTAATATTATTTTGTTAAATTAGAATTTTGTTTTCGCTTATTACATTGAAGATGTTATTTGCTACTATGTTCATAGTAGCAGACAGAATTTAATACTAGGTAAACATCATGCTTGCAGACAACTTAAAAGACATACAAAACAAAGCCAAAGAGCGAACAGTGAAAACTCAGAATATCGAGTATGACTTAGAGACGCTTGTAAAAAAAATAAACAAGGGAATCATAAAACTAAACCCAGAATATCAAAGGAATCATAGGTGGGAGAATAGTACTTCTTCTAAACTAATTGAAAGTCTTATTCTAAACATCCCAGTTCCATTAATTTATATCTCACAAGACGTTGATGTAGACGATGAAGTGGACGAAGGAATAGCTCGCTACTCAGTCATAGATGGTCAACAAAGATTAACTGCTATACATAAATTTCTGACGAACGATCTTATTTTGGAAGGATTGGAGGTTCTTGAAGAGCTTAATGGGTTGAAGCACAATCAACTTCCCTCTTTCCTAATAAGACGACTTGAAGAGAGAACTATTCGCTGCTTGCGCATCGACTCAACTATAGACAATCAAGTAAAATATGACATCTTCGAACGTCTCAATTCTGGATCTGTAAAATTAGAACCACAAGAACTTAGAAATGCTACTTGTAGAGGCCCGTTTAAAAAATTGATAAAAGAGTTAGCTAAGAATCATTTGTTCATCTCAGCAACAAAACTCACTGATAAAAAAATCGATAAAATGGAAGATGAAGAGCTAGTATTGAGATATTTTGCTCTCTCTTATAAGGATGGGTACAAGCAATACAAGAGTTCTTTCAAAAACTTCCTTACTAGAAAAATGACAGAGTTCAACGAGCTTAGTTTGGACGAACTATCTATACTAAAGAAAAATTTTATAAACACTTTTCAAATAATTGAAAATTCAGATATTGAATTACCCTTTACTAAATACAGAAGTAAGGATGGTCAGCTCGAATGGATGTCTAATTTTAATGTAGCAGTTTATGATTCTTTAGTTGTACCACTATCTAAGATGCCACCTTCAACCATTTTGAATATAGATACTTTCCGAACCTTATTTCATGACACTGACTACTTTAAAACTGTAGAAGGTAGTACAAATGATGCCTCGAAAGTACATACTAGAATTGATAAGTCTATTGAGACTCTTCTATGAGTCAGAATTACCTTAATCTATTAATAAACGAACTAGAGAGTAGATGGGACGAGATCACTACACTACTCAAGGCAGCTGAAGATCATAAAGAGACAAATGTTGCTCTGCATGATGCTATCTGTAGATCAGTTACTGTACTTATGGTTGCTAACTTAGAAGGTTTCTATAAGGATTTAATTAGGAATACGATAGATGATTTAAACGATAATTATAGATTTAATGAACTCAGCGAAGCTATTCAAAGGCACTATTGCTCGAAATTTCTAGATAGTCAATCTACTGATAAGGCTAGAAATACACTGACTAATATTCTAATAGAAGAGTTTAAAGTACTTAACTCCAATATAAACTTCAAACCTTTCTTATACAGTAAAAACAATAACCCTAAACCTCAAGTTATTGAAATGTTATTCAATAACTTGGGTATAAATATAGTATTTCAGATTTTGAAGTCCTCTCGCTATGAACTAGTTTTTTCAGAGGGAAATAGTTATCTAGAAGATAAGATCTCGGAGTATACTCATGAGTTACATAACTGTAGCTTAAATTTTCCTTATCAATATACAAGCAAATCTTTCAATATATTAACCAATACATCTAAACAGCGTAAAGAAAGAACTTTGTGGGAAGAGTTTTTAGATCAGTTGAATAAGCGTAGACATGAAGTAGCACATGGAAACGACTTGCGAAATATAGACTCAGTTGAACATCTCACGTTTCAAAAAAATAAAATTATCTTCTTACAACTAGCATTAATACACATCATAATAGAAGAATTTGGTACGTATACTGCGATATATCGTCCACGCTCGATATCTCTAGTAAGCATATTAGTTCCAAACTAATATATCTAAAATATTAGATGGGGAAAATAAAAAGCCACCTAATTAGGTGGCTTTCCAATCTCAATACTAGTTAAAATCTACAACGCTTTCAACTGCTCCATCTGCGCAGTCATCGCCGTCAACTGCCCTTCTAACTCAGCCAATTTCGCCTTCTCAGCATCGACCACTTCCACAGGTGCTTTACTGACGAAGCCTTCATTGCCTAGCTTACGCGCGATACCGTCGGCTTGCTTTTGTAGTTTTTCATGCGCTTTGCCTAGACGTGCTAGCTCAGCCGTAGGATCAATCAGACCTTTCATCGGTACGAGTACCCGTAGCTGACCGACCATACTTGATGACGATAGTGGCACTTCATCGCCTTCTTTGACGATCTCTAAGCTCTCGACTTTGGCAAGCGCTTTGAACTGGTTTTTGATACGTGATAGACGCGCTTCTTCGTCGCTAGAGACGTTTTGTAGTAGCACTGGCAGACGTACCGCGTTACCCAGTTTCATCTCACCACGGATGTTACGGACGCTCGCGATTAGCTCTTGTAGCCACGCCATATCCGCTTCAGTCTGCTCACTGATTTGGCTGGCATCGGTCTGTGGATAGTCAGCGACCACGATGCTGTCGGTGTTTTTGCGACCCAGTAGCGGCGCGATGGTCTGCCAGATTTGCTCAGTCAGATACGGCATGATTGGATGGGTGAAACGTAGTGCTGTCTCTAGCACGTGCAGTAGTACATAGCGGATTTGCGCTTTGCGCTCGTCAGATACCGAGTCATCATTTAGGCTGGCTTTGGCAAGCTCAACGTACCAATCACAGTACTCATTCCAGATAAACTCATAGATATCTTGGCTGACCATATCAAGACGATACTGAGCGAAATGTTGATGGATATCAGTAATGCTAGAGTTCAGGCGACTCATGATCCATTTTTCTGGTAACTCCCAAACGTCAGGATTCGCCGTTTGGTCGATAGGCTTGGCACTGCCCTCACCATCGACACAGTTCATGAGGACAAAACGGCTGGCGTTCCAGATTTTATTGCAGAAGTTACGATAGCCCTCGACACGCTTTAGATCAAAGTTAATATCGCGACCCGTGCTGGCTAATGAGGTAAAGGTAAAGCGCAGCGCATCCGTACCATACGCTGGAATGCCTTCTGGGAACTCTTTACGCGTTTGCTTTTCGATTTTGGCCGCGTCTTTTGGATTCATCATATTGCTGGTGCGTTTTTCGACCAACGCTTCTAGCTCAATACCGTCGATGAGATCAATCGGATCTAAGACGTTACCTTTTGATTTTGACATTTTTTGACCGTTGCCATCACGTACCAGACCATGCACATAGACGGTCTTAAACGGTACTTGCGGCGTGCCGTCTTCGTTTTTCACGAAGTGCATGGTCATCATGATCATGCGAGCAACCCAAAAGAAAATAATGTCAAAACCTGTCACGAGCACGCTGGTTGGATGAAAGGTGTCCATCACGCGTGGATCGGCGTTGACGTCTGCCCAGTCAAGTGTACTAAATGTCCATAGACCAGAGCTGAACCACGTATCGAGCACATCATCATCTTGGCGCAGTTTGACATCGTCGCTTAGGTTGTATTTGCTACGCACTTCCGCTTCGTCACGGGCGACATAGATTTCACCTGTCGCATCGTCATACCATGCAGGGATACGATGACCCCACCAGAGCTGACGGCTGATACACCAGTCTTGTAGATCGGTCATCCACGCCATATACATGTTTTTGTACTGTGCAGGGACGAACTCAATGCTGCCGTCTTCTACTGCGTCAATCGCAGGCTTGGCAAGCTCTTTAACCGCGACATACCACTGATCGGTCAACCACGGCTCAACGATCGTGCCGCCACGCTCAGCACGCGGAGCTTTAAGTGCGTAGTCTTCGATATCTTCTAGCCAGCCCTGCTCGCCTGCTTGCTCTACGAGGAATTTACGCGCGGCAAAACGCTCAAGTCCTGCATACTCGCTAGGCGTGGTCTCTAACTCCGGCTCACGCGTTTGCAAGTCAGGATAGACTTCCATCGCTGGTAAGATATTGGCGCGCTCATCGAGGATGTTGATCAGCGGCAAGCTATGGCGACGACCCAATTCATAATCGTTAAAATCATGCGCTGGGGTGATTTTGACACAACCTGTCCCAAAGTCTTTTTCAACATAATCATCAGCGACGATAGGCACGACACGACCCGTGATTGGCAAAGTAATGGTTTTTCCGACTAAATGTGCATAACGCTCATCGCTAGGATTGACCGCAACAGCGGTATCACCAAGGAGCGTTTCAGGACGCGTAGTTGCTACGACCAGATATTTTTTACCATCTTGAGTCGTTAAGTCTTTATCTGTGAAATGGTAGCGGAAATGCCACAAGCTACCTTTTTCGTCGTGGTTTTCTACTTCTAAATCAGACAATGCAGTTTGGAACTTAGGATCCCAGTTGACCAAACGCTTACCACGATAAATCAAACCATCGTCAAACAGGCGTACGAACACTTCTTTTACTGCATTGGACAGTCCATCATCCATGGTAAAGCGCTCACGCGACCAGTCAACCGAGCTGCCCAAACGGCGAATCTGGCTGGTGATATTGCCACCTGACTCTTCTTTCCATTCCCATACTTTATCGATGAAATCTGCACGCGTCATATCACGGCGCTTGATACCTTGCGCTTCCAGACGACGCTCAACGACCATCTGAGTGGCGATACCCGCATGATCCGTACCTGGTTGCCACAACGTATTGTCGCCATCCATACGGTGATAACGGGTGAGCGCATCCATAATAGCGTTGTTAAAACCGTGACCCATGTGTAGCGAGCCCGTGACGTTCGGCGGTGGTAGCGCAATAGAAAACGATTCGTCTTTGTCAAAAGTCGGCTGAAAATAGCCGCTTTCTTCCCAGCCTTGATACATACCTGCTTCGACTTCCGCAGGGTTATAGGCGCTCTCTAATTGGCTTAGCGCCGCTTGGATCGACTGGGTCAGATTGGTTTTCGCATTGCTATCAATGCTGGTATCGGTATTAGGATTGCTCATAATAGGGTGATCTTATTGTTGATAATGAATGTGGTCAAAATGAGATAGCGTAAAACGCTATAAAAACAGGAAAAATAGTTGATAGTGTGATTTTAACGCAGATAGGCAGATTTTGTTAGATGGTAAGACAATTTATAAAGCCTGAAGGCGATTTATTACCCAAATTGTTAATCAATTAACAACAGCAATCAGAAGAATGAGAAATATAATAGAGATTACTTATGCAGCAAAATCATTAGCCTATAACCAGCGAGCCAACCGTGTCCCAAGATACCGAGCATGACCATGATTCTCAGGCTAATCGACCAAACGATGAGCGTACAAATGCGAGTACCACTACTCCTGTGCCTGAAGATGGCGATACACCAAAAGAAAGCGGCAGCCCTTCTAAAGACATTGAGGTAGATAATGACGCAGACGACACTACAGACAGTCATGCAAACGAAACTTCAGATGGCGACGTAGACGAACCTATCAAAGCCACCGAAGACTTAGAAAATGATGACTTGCCAGAAGAAATCAGCGACGAAGACAAAGAAACCATCAAAAAGGTCGCCAGTGACGACAATTTAAGCCAAGCGAAAAGCTACGCCAGTATTTTAGTCGAGCAAGTTATCCACGCAAAAGAAACCTTTGAGCGTTCACTTGGCTCGTTATTTACCAGTGCTTTTACGGCTGGGCTAGAGATTGGCATCAGCTTTTTTATGATTTTATCAGCGTTTGCCTTGCTCAATGACGTGATACCAAGTCGCTATGCCATGGTGCTGTCGTCACTGCTGTATCCAATCGGCTTTATTATCGTGGTGATTGGTCAATCGTTATTATTTACGGAGCAGACTTCCCTCTTGAGCCTGCCTGTCTTAAATAAAATTGAACCGCTGCACAAACTTCTGCGGCTATGGGGCATCGTCATCGCTGGTAATATCGTTGGCGGCTGTATCTTTGCAGCATTAATGATTGGTTTAGGACTGCATATGCATCTGTTTACAGACCATGCTATCGATGTCTATGCCGAGCATATCTTAGGTTTTGAGTGGTGGGTTATCTTTGGCAGCGCCGTGCTGGCAGGTTGGATGATGGGCGTGGCCGCATGGCTAGTGACCTCTGCACGAGATACACTTAGCCGTATCGTACTGGTGACGCTTATCACTGGTAGTATTGGGTTTTTAGGCTTGCATCATAGTATCGTGGGCAATATCGAGGTATTTTCAGCATTACTATATGGCAATACCGTCAGTCTTTGGCGCTACTTGGTATTTTTAGTCGTGGTACTAGTGGGCAATACGGTTGGCGGCGTGGTGTTCGTCGCGGTGCTTAAAAACCGTACGTTCTTATTTGAAATTGAAAAAGTCAAAGAGCAAGCTGCTGAGGCAAGAGCGAAAATGGACAGACGAAGATTCTAAGTTTGAGCTAAACTGACTTGAGCTAAACTGACTTGAGATAAAACTGGTTTGAGCTAAACTGATTTGAGCTAAACTGATTTGAGCTAAAACGAGCGTTAAACGCAAAAGCCCATAACCTGCTTCATTATACGAAGCGGATTATGGGCTTTTTTTATTTCACTATACACTGTTGATTTTTGCCAAGTACTGTCTCAACTGCGCAACAATGTATTACTACAATTATCCTAAATCTCTTACATTCTACGTGCTGCCAATACGCTGTTTTCTATCTCGGTTCTTTTGGCTTTATTGTGCTGGGCAGTAAATACTCTGACCATGATACCAGCGGTCAAGAACATGATTAGCGTATAAATGGCTGGCGTCATCGACATCTTATAGTTAGCCAATAGCGTCAGTGCCATAAACATTGAAAGCGTACTGTTTTGTAGGCCGACTTCCATAGTAATCGAGCGTCTTTGCGCAGGATTTAGACCGAACCATTTACTGGTGTAATAGCCAAGCGCCATCGTCGATACGTTCAGTATCAATGCCACAGGGCCAGTAGCGATTAACGCTTCAACGATAATGTCTCGTTGCACATAGCTTAAGAAAAGTACCAAGAAGCTCAAAAATATCACGCCAAAACGAGACACCATCACTTGTCCCTTATCTGCCGCGTTAGGCGCGTAGCGTTTGATCAACATACCAATACTGACGGGTAAGATAGTCAGAGCAATTAGGCTGACCATGGTCTTGACCACTGGCAACTGAAACTCACTACCCGCACCCATGAAGTATACGAGCGAAAAACTGAGGACGATAGGGATGGTAAATACGGTAATGACACTGGCAATAGCGGTCATGGTGACCGAAAGAGCGACGTCACCTTTGGCTAAATAGGTAAATAGATTCGATGTCGTGCCACCAGGACACAGTACCAGCAACATAACCCCAACGGCATACTCTGGCTCGAGAGACATGGTGGTTGCCAAAGCAAAACCTACCAACGGTAAGAATATTAGCTGATTGGTCAAGCCTATGGCGACTGCTTTAGGGTATTTGACGACTCTCTTAAAATCATTGGTAACTAAGGACAATCCCATTCCCATCATAATCAAAAAGATACTAATGGGAATGACTTTTGCATTTATAAACGTGACTAACTCAACACCTTCCATAACTACATCCTTGTAGATAGAGCCCTTACACGGGCAGGTTTATGACAACCTCGTCATGCTCAATCAGCCAATCCTGCTGATATCTTGGGTAAAAGCCACCGACGTTGTCAGCTCTTTATATGACACTTTCCATACAGTCGTGTTTTTTAAACCGACAATTTTTGGTAAAACTGGTTACTACGAACCGAAATAATAACGGAACGGCAAAATTCAGTATATCGTTGTAAAAGTGTATGGTTTTGATTTTTCTGACTACTCGTCAGTCAATTATAGGTTTTTACACTTGATAAAAAAGTAGAAATGATTTAAGCGGAGGTTTTGTGATTTACAGCAGATGTAGAGTGAATATAGTCGATACTGATAACAGCTGTACCGTAGGCGATGGCTTCGACCATACTGCCTAATTGGTTGACATTGGTTACCTCAAGACGTAACCCGTAGATATGCGTGTAGCCTTTGGCTTTTGCCTCAGTCCGCATACGAACAATGGCCTCGCGGCGGGCACGATCTAGCAAAGTCTCATAGGTGGTTAAGTTTTTGCCAAAGACACTTAATACGCGAGCGATGATCATTTTGAAGTAGTCTTGAGCGATGACGACACTACCAAGTACCAGCTCGCCTTCACTACCCGCTGCTAACTTGGGACGGTATAGACGTTCGCTTGAGACAGTAATATCGCCCAATGCTTGCTCTGCTACTGTTAGCTGTGCCAAATGCTGACGCTCATGGCGTGACCCAAAGAACCAGCCAGCAGCGAATAAGAAGACAAACGGCCCATAATTGATGAGCACTTGCGTGAGTGAATCATTCATAGCACGTTTCTCATCATAAAAAGCATCGGTGCTTTTAGCATTATAGGATTTGGTATTGTAGTTTTCAGTATTGTAGCTTTTAGTATTATAGGACTAACCAAAAGGATTGAAGCGCGGTAAATCATCGGGTGCGACTTGGGTCTGAGTATTCGTATTTTGATTAGAATGATCGCTTGGCGGGTTTTGATACTGCTGCTGTGATATCGGCGCGACCTTGACCGCCGTACCATAAACAAACAGCTCTGAGGCGCCTTGGGCAATACTAGAAGTCGAAAAACGCAGACCGACCACCGCATCAGCACCGAGCGCCTCTGCTTTGACAATCATACGATCGATTGCTTCTTGACGTGACTCTTCTAATAGCTCGGTATAAGCCGTCAGCTCACCGCCAACGATGTTTTTTAAACCAGCGAACAGATCCTTGCCCACGTGCTTTGAACGCACGGTACTACCGTACACCACGTCTAGGCGTTCAGTAATTTGATAGTTAGGTAAGTGTTCAAGGTTAGAGAGTTGCACAGTCATAGGATGACCTTATCGGTGACTTATAAAATACATGGTAAACCAAAGCGCTGCGATACAGCATAGATAAGACAAAAACAGCACTGCTAGCAGCGCTGTTTTTTAGCAATATTAATCGTTGGTATGAAACAATAAAAACAGCTCAGTCAAATTGCCTTCGATGCTATTGGCCATCTGTACCATTTTGTCTTCGTCTTTACGCATCTCAGACAGCTCTGGATCTTCATCATCGATACCGCTTAGTACGATCATTGGCAAGGTCAATACCGCGACGTCTTCTGCCGTTTCTTGATCTTCGAACCAATCGCTTGCTTCGTCACCATACATGGCATCGACAAAACCGATTGACCAAGCAACGATGTCTGACTCGTCAGAGAAATCAACCGCCACTTCTTCGTTGCCAGCATCTTCACCAAATGGTAATTCAATAGGCGTCTCGTTTTTTAGCTCAGCCATAATCGAATCGCGCCAGCGCTTAATACCGTCGATGACGTTTTCTGGAATCTCACTTACGTGACCTTCGAACAGGGCATCCATCCAGTTAGGCAATGGACGACCGATGACTGTCGCTGTCAAAAAACCATGCGCTGCGACACTATCTAGCACGAACTGGCTTTCTTGATTGTCCAAATAGTCCAGTAATTCATCAAAACTTAGTTGGTTACTCATAATTTGGTATTCCTTAAAAGATAGATGTCGTCAATCACAATGAGCGATCGGTTAAATGACAGATGGCGGGTAATTTGAGGGTAAAGACTGCTCAACTCATTCAAGCTAAGCAACCTCTATCAGGTAAGTAGTATGGAACATAACTGGATGCGAGCGAGCAGAAAAAACACCAAACAGCAGGCAACCCAGTTAACGGTTCATCATTAAAGCACTTTAGTCCGCTTAAAAGACTGACGACGATAAATTAAAAATCGTCATCATCCCAATCATCGCCATCTTCATCGAAGTTGTCTATATCGTCTAGATCGTCTTTTAACTCTTTAGCCAAACGCTTTTCTTCTAGCAAGTTATCGATTAGCCGACGTTTTTCAAGACTACTTAAACGTGTACGTACGCTCGTCTCAGCTTCTTCAACCATCTTTGCATCATCATCGTCGACAAAATCATCATCAAAATCGTCGTCAATATCAGCGTCACTCATGACAAACTCCTATCATTTTTAGGCAAGGGTATTAAGAATACATCAATATATATATGCCTTATAAAGTCTCTATTGAATGTTGTCAATCCTTTTTCGCAATATGGTACATTTCAACTCTACGATTAAGATAGTCCAGTAGGCTATATAACAGACAATTGTAATATAAATGACCAAATACAGTCGGCATTAAATGTGTAGCTCATCTTCATCTTCAATCATTAGAACTGCGTTGCGCACATCAGCCAAACGCTGAATCAATGAGTCGTTAGCCCCATCAAATATCGCACACTCACGCTCATAGACAGTGGTTGGGCGCATGATATTATGTACTTGTACATGATTGCTGATTTGCTTGAGGCCGGCATTTGGCAATAATATTAATAGCTGCTCTTTTTTGCCGATACTCTGGAGCAAATGGGTCATTGGCTCCGATTGCGCGTCATCACTCACGCCCGCTTTCGCTGGCAAAGCAAAGCGCGACAGCTCAATGTGCTTGTCGTGGATAATTTTGTTGAGCATTAAATATAGCTTGGCAAGCATTACGCCTGCGAGTGCCACTTTTGCATGGCTATTATCAGCCTTTAGTACCACACTTGCGCCATTATCTTCGAAATGCGCTTCATTCATCGCACTCACACCCAACAGCAATGGCTGTCTTAGTAGCTCAGTCACGGCTTGATTGAGCAGCTGAGTGCAGAGTGCTAAATACGGAAGACGCTGCGCAGGTGCAAGGCGTTCAAGCATATTGAACTCATCATGGAATACAATTTGAACTTTGACGCTATCAACGGACCGTGTGGCAGACAGTTTAGACGTATGACTGGCAGCTTGAGAAGCAACACCGTCTGTATCCGCTATTTCGCTACCTTCACCTGCACTCACTAGATTGTCAGTATCGTTACCTGTCTCTTGGTTTTGCTGGGTTCTAAGATACTCGTTCACTTCATTATGTACATTAAACTTGCGGGCATTAGTCACTTCGTCATCTATAGCATTATCCGTATTATCAGTCGCTACTTGACTGTCTGCTAAATGAGACGCTGATTGACCCGTTGACTGGCGCTCAAGTTCACGGTCATAGCCGCGTTGATCGACTGGTCTATATTGGTCGCGATACAGCTCTTGGATATCTCGACTTAATGCATTGATTTGCTCTTTGGTCGGACGAGCGAGGTAACCATAAATCAACCACAGTAGTAAATGTAGCAGCATAGTACCAATAACAAACGGCCATTGCATGGCGATAATCTCGCCTTTGCTGACGTCTTTTAGGGTCAGCGCAACGCTACCGATAACTGCATCGCCATTGGTGGCGATTTGACGAATAGTGTCACCTTGCTGCATCGGCGCATTGCCTACTGGCACCAAGATATCATCGTTGTTGTCTTTAATCAGTATCCGTGTGACGTCTTGCTCGCTGGTATAGCGGTTGGCAATAACGCTTAAACTCACACGGTCTTTATTTTCTAAAGACAACCTTGCTTCATCAATCAGCTGGGCGACCATCTGCTCGCCTTTTAACGCACGACTATTGCTCAGCTGTTGGTCAGTACTAATGACCAATAACAGCGTCTGCAAACAAAAACTAACCAGAAGAATAATGGCAAACAACCCTTGCCGCGGCGCTAAATACGTCATGATATGTTAAACTTTTTTGGAGAGAAGAAATTAAAAAACGAGTCTATTGCTCATTTTTTGGCTAATTTTTAAACAATTGTGATGCGCACCAATTTTAGTGCGCACGTAGTGATAAAGCAGTACTGATTATTAACGACTATCGACACCATCAATATCGTTGCCAGCTTCGCTATCTTTTGCCTTGCTATCTTTTGCCTTGCTATCTTTTGCGAAGGCGTCGTCAATAAGAAAGCACCGTCGATAAACAGCCAGCTTATCTCATCTACTATATCACCATAATAAGCCTTATAGCGTGAGCGCTTTATAAATTTATCATAATAACTTTATTGCATTTTCTATGGCTTCTTACGCCATAAAATCTGTTTTTTAGCATCATTGTTACTTTGCGCGTCATCTATAGGCGCTGCCCAGTAAAACTGTTATTATTCCTAATCTTATATGAGCATACAAGGGACAATTGAGCCATGCCAAAAAATACATCTTATTCGTTACCAAAAGACAGCAAAGCATGGCAACAAGCCGTTGATTCTATTGCGGCATTATTACCCGAAAATACCAATTTGCAAGACTTTGATGCGCTACAGTCGCTACCTGTTTTTGCGCTCATCGTAGTACTGCCGACTCAGGTATCCGCGTTAGATATTCATCAATACGTTCAGTCGTGGGTCGACGAACAGCCAAGTTGGCATCTAGTGACCGTTGCCGAAGATACTGATGCTAGCTTCGTCAATATCACGGTATCTGATACAGAGCCCACAGCAGCGGACGCACAGCGCCTACCCTTTACCCATACTCAGGTCTACCGTTATCTGTTAGTGCCAGTCACTGACACACTAATGCATCCTGGCAAAAAAACAGCAGCCGCTCACATCATTGATGATCAGCTGACCACTCGCTTGCGTCATGACCTAACTGAAGAATATAACAATACACGCAGTGCAGATAGCACAGGCAACATAAACGTCGTGGACTGTCATATCTTATCTGTCGGTCATATGCTACGGACACACAAGCTTGCCTGCTTTGATATGGATTCAACCTTGATTGAGCAAGAAGTCATCGTAGAGCTAGCAAAAACGGCTGGGATTGGTGAAGAAGTTGAAGCCATCACTGAAGCAGCAATGCGCGGTGAAATTGATTTTGATGAATCGTTTGCTCAGCGTGTGGCCTTGCTAAAAGGTACTTCTACTGATGTGCTGGATGATATCTGTAGTCGTCTAACGTTATCGACTGGTGCGCGTACGACGATCAGTGCGCTAAAAGCATTGGGCTATCATACGGTGCTAGTATCAGGCGGCTTCACTTATTTTGCTCGTTACATCGCTGAGCAGCTGGGTATCGATGAAGTACATGCCAATGCTTTAGATATTGAAGAAGGTGAAGTTACTGGTCATGTACAGTGGCCTATTGTCAATGGTGCTAAAAAAGCTGCTATCGTTGAGCATACCGCTGAGCGCTTAGGTATTGAGATGTCACAAGTGGTCTGTGTCGGTGACGGTGCTAATGACTTACCGATGATGGCATTGGCCGATCTGGGTGTGGCCTATCATGCCAAACCAATCGTTCAAGCACGTGCTGATGCCGCTATCAACGTGACAGGGCTTGAAGGGACTCTGTACGCTCTTGGCTATCCGGCACTGGCGCCTACTGAGTAATTGCAGAACGCTTTATGCCATTCAATAAGCTAGGTTAATGTTTTGTCATTAATCTGGCTTTTATGCTTTAGGGCGCGGCTTAGACAAGAAAAATAGCGTAGATAGTACCGATATATTAACTAGCTATTTGACGATGTCTGACAAGATTTATCCATTTTTAGTTCAGTTAAATGACTATCAAATGAATTGAAGACATGCCTTAGTACGTGATGATAATTAATAAAATCTGCTATGCACACTGATGTTTAGCTCACGCCTGTTTTTAGCCAATGCTTACTTTCAGATAACACTTATTTTTAAATGATAAAGGAATACCCATGACGGCATCACAATCTCCACGGCCAACTCAGCCGTCAGCGCCAACACCATTAGAGCAAGATACGGTACCTGTACGTACCGATAGCCCCAAGCAGCTGGTAGGTATCTATGTCAGAGGGATGGCCATGGGAGCAGCTGATATTGTGCCTGGCGTCTCTGGCGGCACTATTGCGCTGATTGCAGGGATTTACGAGCGCTTGATTAACGCACTTGGCAGCATCGGCCCCAATCTTTGGGCGATCTTTCGACAAGAAGGTGGCATCAAAGGATTCGCGGCGATTTGGCGACAAGTAGACGCGACGTTTCTATTGTGTTTGCTACTGGGTATTGCTACTAGCTTTGCGACCTTAGCCGGTATCATTAAGCATTTATTGGACAATCAACCATTGCTTATTTGGTCGTTCTTTTTTGGACTGGTCGTCGCAACGGTGTTTATCTTACTTAGTGAAATTAAGCGCTGGAATATAGGACGTGTCGCACTGTTTGCGACTGGGCTTATTGCCGCTGTGGTCATTAGTAGTATGCCGTTACTCACGACCACGCCTAGCTTACCGTATCTGTTTTTTGCAGGGGCAATTGCTATTTGTGCCATGATCCTACCAGGGATATCAGGGTCGTTTATTTTGCTATTGCTAGGCGCTTACGATGCAGTATTAGAAGCAGTCGATACGATGAATTTGAGCGCCATTTTCACAGTCATTGCGGGTATGGCGACTGGGCTATTGCTATTCACGCGTGCACTCAAGTGGCTACTCTCACATTATTATCAGGCTACCTTGGCATTGCTGACAGGCTTTATCGCAGGCTCTCTAATAAAAGTATGGCCATGGAAAGTAGATGCGCTAGGCTCGTTAAATACTGAAGCCGTCCATAATGTCATGCCATGGCAATACCCTACTGGCGCACAGTGGTCAACGACAGTAGGACTTATGTTGCTCGGTGCTATTCTAGTTTCGTTATTATCGTGGTGGGGTAATCGCACCAACCGAGTCTAAGTATTTAGCAAACTGTCAATCCTGTTTGCTATTTTACTTTGCTAGCTAACAAACACCCTCCCGAGCAAACAAAACAATTTCCATATCGCTCAAAATAAGCGCCACTCCTTACGGCGCTTAGCCTAAAACCTAGCCATCAAATATCGCAAAACAAGCCAAAAAACCAAACGTCAACGGTTGTCGCAAAGTCGCCTGCACCCTCTTCAGCTTTACTCAATAACCTCTCATAATAGTCTTATTGGAATTCACCTTATGAATAGCGAGATGAATGATGTTAATGACTATATTTTCTTTTATCGGTGTAGAGGCATGGAGCGGCGCGGCATGGCTTGGTTATGGACTGCTAGCCAGTTTAGTAGTGGTGCTTGCCGTATCGTCATATCGTTGGCTACTGCTATATCTGTTTGGCGGGATGGCCTATTGGTTCACCGTTGAGTTGATTCAAAATATATTAGCAGGTCGCCCTATGTTGATTGAGCTATCGTCATGGCATCGCTATATCATCGCTATGGGCATCAGTTGGTTACCGTTGGCAGCTTGGGTACTGTATCGGGCATTACGCTATGATGATGTGAGTCAGACAGTTAGCCAGCAACGTGAGCTAGAAGCCGCACGCTATATCGAGCATACTCCTGTCTATGATGATAATTATCAGCCACGTTTCCGTTAAAACTGTCCTATTTATACCTCTGTTTGTCTATATCAACACCTTACTTACGTCAGTGACATCGAATGTTACAAGATACTTAACGCTCTCTACTTAACTCCTAAAGAGTTGGCACCCTATGATAGTTTATAATCCAGTTATATATTTGTCATAAAAACTGGTATAAAGTACGCTTTATTTTTATGCCTCATTTCTTTAGGAGTTCTGCTATGTTTACTGTTCCTGTATTAGATATCAAATCTGATCCATTAGATGCTTTATTGGCTGTCGTTGGCTATCGTTTGTCTATGTTAGCTGATAGCGATAACGAAGACGTCAAAGCGTTATTCGCTGATCGTCAAGTTACGATTGAATTTGCTAGTACTGAGTCTGATATCGCCCGTTTTTTTAGCTTTGACAATGGACAGTTTAGTCAACAAAGCGGTCATGCAAAAGAAGCCGATTTGACCATCACTTTTAAAGACTCTATGACTGGCGTCAGACTGCTAACCAAAGGTAGCTTGCCTGCCTTTATGACTGCTGTACAAGAAGGTAACTTGAGCATCGAAGGCGACTATAGCCTAATGATGTGGTTCAACAAACTTGCTAAGCATATCGTCCCAGCTATTCCAGAAGAGTGCAAACCATATATCCAAAAAGCCAAACCTTACGCCTATAAAGCACAGAAATTTGCTGAGCATTGGGTTGGTATTGCCAAGCACAAACTCGGTAAATAAAAAGAATGGTGCACTGAGCGGTAGTCATTGGTAGAATGGATGATATAGAACTAGATAGCCAAACGTATAGTTACTATTTATGTGCGCTACTGTGACAATTACACATACTGTCTAGCAGTGTTCTGATTTTCTAAAAAGGTTGCGGTATACTATACGGCAACCTTTTTTGTTACCTTATAAATGACAATAGATAAAAACATTGGTTTTATTTAATACCCTCTAATTCTTATAAAAGGACTTACCTTATGGCAGGATTGCTTAGCATCTCCGAACCTGACGCCACCCAGCCAACTGATGTAGCCACTCAGCCAGATACGACCAACAGTGATTTTTTGGCCAATCTAGCCACAGACGCGACTCAAACTGATAATAAAGTTGCCACCACGTATAGCCGTGAAGAAATCGCGCAACTGTTTGATTTACCTTTGATGGACTTGCTGTTACAAGCACAGACCATCCATAGAAAGCATTTTACTGCCAATGAAGTACAAATCAGCACGCTACTCTCTATCAAAACAGGCAACTGCCCTGAAGATTGTGGCTACTGCTCACAGTCAGGTCATCATCGCGACACCACCAAACTACAAGCAGAAAAGCGCATAGAAGTTGACAAAGTCATCGCAGCGGCCAAACGTGCCAAAAACAGTGGCTCATCGCGCTTCTGCATGGGTGCCGCGTGGAAACATCCAAGTGCCAAAGACATGCCTTATGTGGTTGAGCTGATTAAAGAAGTGAAAGCATTGGGACTCGAAACTTGTATGACACTGGGTATGCTCGATACCAATCAAGCAACGCAGTTGGCCGATGCAGGATTGGATTACTACAACCATAACCTAGATACTTCGCGCAGCTACTATGAACAAGTCGTCAGCACGCGTAGCTATGATGAGCGTTTAGATACAATAGAAAACGTGCGTAACTCTGGCATTAATGTCTGTAGTGGTAATATCGTTGGTATGGGTGAAAGCCGTGATGATCGCATCGATTGGGTACTTGAGCTGCTAAAAATGCCAAAAGCGCCTGAGTCAATTCCAGTCAACTTACTGGTGCCTATTGCAGGGACACCGATTGGTGACAAAGTATTGGCTGAAGGTCAGCTGTCTGTACTTGAGTGGATTCGTACTATTGCGGTCGCCCGTATTTGCTGCCCGACTAGCTACGTGCGTCTATCTGCTGGCCGCGAAAGTCTGTCAGATTCTGAGCAAGCCTTGGCATTTATGGCAGGTGCCAACTCATTCTTTTATGGTGACAAGCTTCTTACCACCGGTAATGCAAGTCAATCAGGTGACGACAGACTCATGCGTGAGCTTGGTCTAACCAAACAGTTTGCCGCACCAAGAGCGCCTAAAGTACTGCCTGTTATGGATGCGATGAATGGTCATCAAACACAAGTTGTATTGGCAGAGTAAGCCTACGCTAAAAAATACAAGCTAAGCAAGAGAAACTATGATGGCAGATTATTTTAACTGGATTAAAGCGGCACACATTATCTCGATGGTCTGCTGGTTTGCGGCGATATTTTATTTGCCGCGCTTGTTTGTCTATCATGCGATGAGCGACGATAGTATCAGTCATGAGCGCTTTGCCATTATGGAGCGCAAGCTGTATCGCGGCATCATGACACCATCGATGATAGCGACATGGATCTTTGGTCTATGGATGTTAGGACTGGGCTGGGATGTCTATAAAACCCAAGGCTGGCTACACGTCAAATTGCTATTAGTAGTGCTACTGTCAGGCTATCATGGCGCTTGCGGCTTTTATCGTAAAAAGCTGATAGATAATCCACATTATAAAACGCATAAATTCTGGCGCTGGTTTAACGAAGTGCCTGTCTTTGCCTTAGTGATTATCGTGATTCTAGTTGTGGTAAAACCGTTTTAATATCAGAAAAACCAATCAAATATGCAAAATAAAAGCGTCCGTAACTTCAATGAGTTGCGGACGCTTTTTTATTCACTTATAGAACAGGTTGTCAAACTGGAAATATCAGACACTAAACACTAGGGCGCATAATTTGATAAACATTGCTTAAATCGTACACGCGATAACGAGCTGGTTCACGGCGATTTTCGCCAGCATAGCTCAGTATCAAAGCTTGCTTGGCACGCTCATCAATCCAACCGACAAACAGTCCGCTATGCTCGACGCCATTGTACCCATGATTGATATAATAGAGCCAGTCGCCTGCTTCAATCTCACTGCTACTAGCATAGGGCCCTTGTGCATAAGTGCCTTTGTGTATGGTATTACGCGATACCCCTGCCCGATTAAATACAGCATTTAAATAATCCCAGCAGCCACCTTGAATAATCGTGCGTTCGTTAAGTGCCATTTTGCGGGCGGTACTGACCACTTCGCGTGCTGCCATACTACTCTGCGTCTCGGCATTGCTTAATAGCGGTAGATACTCGCTATCGACATTGTCATAGCTGCCTGATAAAAACGCCGGTAAGACCGTAGGTGCTGAACGCTGTACCTCAGGATAACGATAGGACATATTCGTCGTTGATTGAATAGATTTTTGGGCGATAAGCATACTCATACTATCTGCATGGGCTTGTCCTACCATGCCGCAGGTAAATAGTAAAAAACCGCACGACGTGGCGACTGACGGTATAGACAAACACG
The DNA here is from genome assembly GCF_030407815.1 of Psychrobacter sp. APC 3281. Taxonomy (GTDB): domain Bacteria; phylum Pseudomonadota; class Gammaproteobacteria; order Pseudomonadales; family Moraxellaceae; genus Psychrobacter. Next base: position 52,312 of record NZ_JASDCS010000010.1, on the reverse strand, counting down.
ACATGACTAACTCCTTGTCAACTAAATCTCAATGACAGTATCAATAATAAGAGGGATAAATTTTATAATCCTACTTATAAACCATTTGCGCACAAATCTGCAAGCACTATTCGCCTGCGATAGGTGATAGACGGTATAAATATACTGATAGATGACGATATTGGGAAGACGCGCATCGAGTGAAATTTAAAATGACACTTAAGTTAGAAGTTTGGATAATACGAAGATAATAGCTATGCTTTGGTAAAGTATGAAATTAAGAAAAGATACTAATTACTCTTCATTTTAATATTTACATGGCGTTTCGTTAGCGCTTGCCCTTCTAAGATAGCTTTCGCAGCTTTTGCTTCTTGAGCACTCTCAAAACCAGTAATATGATATTTGCGGACGTCACTGCTATCGATAATCTGTAATTGCTCGCCAATCAGCGTTATCTTATCGCCATCCGTTAAATGAATATGCTCACGCTTACCTAGATTGTCATGGACCAGCTCGCCAGCCCTTACCCACAATGTACCGCTGCTAACCATACCGCTCATAGCTTTCTTATGCTTTTGGCGCTTTTTATTGAAAATAAAGCTACCAATGATAAGCAGTGCAAGCGCACCGATGGCTAAACGCTCAGGTAACAAGCTCATCGCCATGGCGACTGCGACGGCCCCTACCAATAATGCAGAACCAAACCAAAACATGCCATTATCAGCAGCATTTGCTTGCCCTTGTAAGGTGATTTTGGCGCCATCATCAGTTAGCTTGAGCATGTGTTGTTACCTATTACGTAATGTACGAATATTTTCTATTAAAAAACTGCCTATTAGCAGCTAACAGGCAGTTATTGACACTAAAAACAAAGACAGTGTGTTGTATCTAAATGGTAGTCTACCAGCCAAGCGCCGTCTGTTGCATTTCAATCAATTCAGCGATGCCTTTTTCAGCTAATGACAGCATAGCATCTGCTTGAGCACGAGTGAACGGCTTTTCTTCAGCAGTACCCTGCAGCTCAATGTACTCACCTTTTTGGGTCATCACAACGTTCAAGTCGGTATCGCAGCTAGAGTCTTCTTCGTAGTTTAGGTCAAGATATGCTTCGCCATCTTTCATACCAACAGAAACCGCAGCAATCAATCCGATTAGTGGATCTGCTTTAAGTTTCTTGGCCTTTTGGATACTCTCTAGCGCATCGATAAGTGCAATTGCAGCACCAGTGATACTCGCCGTACGAGTACCACCATCCGCTTGCAACACATCGCAATCTAGATAGATAGTGTTTTCACCAAGCTTACTCAGATCAATCATGGCACGTAAGCTACGACCAATCAAACGCTGAATCTCTTGCGTACGACCTGACTGTTTGCCGCGAGCCGCTTCACGCTGATTGCGCGTGTTGGTCGCACGTGGCAACATACCATACTCAGCTGTGATCCAACCTTTGCCTTTACCCTTGAGCCAGCGCGGCACACCAGACTCTACACTGGCAGTACATAGTACTTTGGTATCGCCAAAACTTACCAATACTGACCCTTCAGCATGCTTCGTATAATGGCGCTCAAAGCTGATCGAGCGAAGTTGGTCAAGCTCACGATTGTCAATACGCATAAAAATTCCTAGTACAATGTTATAAAAGCAGTGTCATAAAACTACCTATCAGTCGTTAGCAAACACATTGATAGGTATGTAGTCGACTAAAATCTTAAGATATCCTAACGTGACAACGGCGCAATAGCAAGATTCGCGCCTGCCATTACGCCACCGTTATCAACAGAATGTCAAATATAAGCTATTCTAACCCTTCCATCTTACGCAATTCCTTACGTAGGATTTTGCCAACGTTCGACTTTGGTAATTCGTCAACGAACTGTATATGACGTGGGCGCTTATAGCCAGTCAGTTGTTTTTTGCCATATTCCAATAGTTCTTTTTCAGTCACGTCGCCTTTTTTGACCACAAACAGCTTTGGCTCTTCGCCGCGATCATCGTTCGGAACACCAATAGCACCGCATTCTACGACTGCTGGATGTTCACTCATCGCCTCTTCGATTTCGTTTGGATAGACGTTGAAACCAGACACCAAAATCATATCTTTTTTGCGATCGACAATTTTGATAAAGCCTTTTTCGTCCATGATTCCAATATCGCCAGTTTTTAAGTAGCCACTAGCTGTAAAGGATTCAGCAGTTTCTTTCGGACGATTCTGATAACCAATCATGACCTGTGGACCTTTTACGCAGATTTCACCGCGATCGCCCATGGCTACTATATTTTCGTCATCATCAATGAGTACGATATCGGTACTAGGCGCAGGAATACCGATTTTTCCGGTAAATTCTGCAATGGTCATCGGATTAAAAGCCACCACAGGTGAGGTCTCAGACAAGCCATAACCTTCAACGATAGGCAGACCAGTGATTTTATGCCATTCTTTCGCTACGCTAGGCAATACTGACATACCACCGCCGATAGACGCTTTGAGATTAGAAAAGTCCAAATCAGCAAAGTTATCTTTGTGTACTAAGCCGTTAAACAAAGTATTCACAGCAGGGATAAACGCTGGCTTGTACTTGGCCATCTCTTTGATAAGCCCATCAAGATCGCGCGGATTCGGAATGAGTAGCGAGGCATAACCTTGGTACATACTACACATACCGCAGACCATAAATGAGAATACGTGATATAGCGGCAGTGCAGTCAAAATCACATCTCTACCATCTATATCATCATCAAATGCACTGTTCATCAGCGCACTGACCTGTAGCATGTTGGCGACTAGATTACCATGAGACAGCATTGCGCCTTTCGCGACTCCTGTCGTACCACCGGTATATTGCAGCAAGGCCACATCGCTTAAGTTCAACTCAGGGCGCTGGTACTTACTGGCTGACTCAGCATTTAAGGCATGCTTAAAACTCACGCTATTCGGTATGCTATAAGCAGGAATCATCTTTTTGACATGGCGAGCCACGAGGTTGACCACAGCTCCTTTAATCGTACCTAGCATATCGCCAATGGTACACACCACTACATGCTCTACCTGACCTTTGTCTTCGGCCTCTTGATACGTCTTAGCAAAGTTTTCAACGATAAATAGTGCTTTAGCACCACTGTCATGCAACTGATGTGACAGCTCACGGCTAGTGTATAGAGGGTTTACATTGACCAACACCATCCCTGCACGAATGATACCCAAAGCAACCACTGGATACTGCAAGACGTTGGGCATCATGACCCCAACTTTATCGCCTGCGACCAGTCCTATTGACTGCAAATAGCTAGCAATCTGTCGGCTATATAGATCTAATTGCTTAAAAGTAATCGATGAGCCCATGCAGATATAGGCAGGTTTTTGACCATAACGGCTAAAATTACGCTCGAACACATCCAGTAAAGAGGTATTGTCTTCTGGCATCTCAATAGTAGCATCGATGCTATAGCGCTCATAAGCGCTCAGCCACGGACTATCACTATCGATGGTCGGCATAGTAGGAAATGCATTACTTTGATAAACGTCGTTGGTAGTATTGGCTTTATCATCAGTTGCAGCGCTATTATCTGTCGTTTTTTTATTAATATTATCCGTCATAATTTTCCCTAAATGTTACTGTTAAAAACATTGAATATGCTAATGGAAACACCATTTTTTATGATTATTGCTGACAGCAGAAGCTTATGAATAAGAAATAGATAAGTATGATCGGGTTTGTCATTCATAAGCTTTGCAAATTAAAGTGTGTTACTGGGTCTATGATAAATAATACTACCACTCAGCACGACCAAGTCGAGAACAGTATTTACTACCATGATTTCACCAGTTACCTTAAGCAAAACCAGTACGGTTTTTTGGACAAAAACAAAAATACGTCGATGGGCACTATAGCAGTTTTAATAGATATTCTCTATTAATAGTAGCTGTCATCCGCAAATATCAAAAGCGATAAAGACAAAAAAATGATAAGACAGCATGGTTGCAGCCTTATCATTTTTGGTTACTACTTTAGTTACTACAGCATCTAATCGTGCGTTACTTTCACATGTATCTTTGGTTAATACACGCATCTATCAAACAACTTTCTAGGTACGTGTATCAGCAAATTAACCGTGGTTCTTTTCTTCAAGTACGCGTAGATCTTTACGCAAAATCTTACCAACATTCGATTTTGGTAGCTCATCAATAAACTCAACACGACGAGGACGCTTATAACCTGTTAGGTTCTCTTTACCGTACTCAAGAACTTCTTCGGTGGTCAGACTTGGATCGTTACGGACAACATAGATCTTAGGAATCTCACCGCTCTTCTCATCTTCGATACCGATGACACCACATTCTAAAATCTTAGGATGTCCAGCCATGACTTCTTCGACTTCATTCGGATAAACGTTAAAACCAGACACCAAAATCATGTCTTTTTTGCGGTCAACGATGGTCACATATCCGTTGTCAGCCATAATACCGATATCACCAGTACGGAAGAATCCATCTGCTGTCATGACTTCGGCAGTAGCATCTTCACGGTTCCAGTAACCTTTCATGACCTGTGGACCACGAACACTAATCTCACCGCGCTCACCAAGTGCCACTTCATTACCAGCATCATCTAAGATCGCCACATCGGTTGCTGGCATAGGGACACCAATAGTGCCAGTGAATGTCTTGCTGTTGCTAGGGTTAGCGGTCGCGACTGGTGATGTTTCAGACAAGCCATAACCTTGAATAATAATATTACCTGTCACTTGGCGCCATTTTTCGGCTGTTGGGCTCAATACTGCCATGCCGCCGCCCATCGATTGACGCAGCTTGCTATGATCCATCGCTATAAATTCTTCGTTGTTGGCAAGCGCGTTGAACAACGTGTTTACCGCTGGGAAGAACGCTGGTGGATTGGCTTTATATGCTTTTAACAAGCTATCAAGATCACGTGGGTTTGGTACTAATAGCACCACACAACCGCGATACAGACCGAACATGCCACATACGGTAAATGAGAAAATATGATACATCGGCAATGCCGTCATAATCACAGGTTGCTCACCTCTTTGATCGAAATCATCAAAAGCGGTGCCCAAAAAGGTATTAGACTGAATTAAGTTTGCCACCAAGTTTTTGTGCGTTAGCATCGCACCTTTCGCCACACCTGTCGTACCACCGGTATACTGTAGGACAGCGATATCATCAAGCGTGATATTGGTTGGGCGCTTATATTTACTAGCGGTGACTTGCTTTAATGCACTTTTGAAACTAACGCTATTAGAAATACTATAGTCTGGTACCATTTTTTTGACATGGCGGACGACTGTATTGACCATAAAGCCTTTGAGCGTACCCATCAAATCGCCCATACCCGTAATCACGACTTTATCGACCACATTGCGACCGATGTCTTGATAGGTTTTGGCAAAGTTTTCGACCATGATTAGCACTTTGGCTTCTGAATCAGTCAACTGATGCTCAAGCTCTCTGGTAGTGTACAGAGGGTTGACGTTGACTAAGGTAAAGCCTGCACGTAGTACAGCGATGACAGAGATTGGTAACTGCAAAATGTTGGGCATCATGACCGCAACTTTATCGCCTTTGACCAATCCTAATGACTGTAGATAAGCGGCCATTTGACGGCTGTATAAATCTACTTCCTGGAAGCTTAACGATGAACCCATGCAGATATAGGCAGTTTTATCAGCATTTTCAGCGAAGCTTTTTTCGAAAATATCGATAAGTGACGTATTGTCGGCTGGCAATTCAATGTCATACTCCAGACCAAGTTCTTCATACGTTTTTAGCCAAACTTTATCGTCACGACGGGTTAAGTTTCCTTGATTTTCCATAATCTTTTCTCTCCTAGTAATAATACATTACCGTCAACCCACGCCAATCACAGTGTGATAAATATACAAAACGTCAGAGCCTTGCCTATCATTATGATAAAAAGCAAGGCTGCGACATATTTGTATAGTGCTGAGCGAACAATATAGCGGTAAATAGCCCTTTGTTCATTAACATACACACTTTATACATAGTACTCAATACAAAAGATTGCTACACCAGTTCTCAAATAGGCTTGACGCTCGATATCTCCATACATATCAATACATTAGATTAAAAATACCAGTCATACCATTAGAAAATATGACCATTGACTTTTGCTCCCTAATGACCATCCCGACACGATATCTGTTCACTATCGGCTATTTTTTAGCGCACTCGCCAGCTCAGTCAACGTCACAAAATTGCGACGAGTACCATCAGTATCGCTACTCGATCTATCTGCGATACTACTTTTGGCAAGTTTAGTGCTATCACTGTACTGCCAGTCATTAATATAATCGCTTTGAGTCAAGCGTTGACCGAATCCTGCTACTGCCATCGCAAACTGGGTATCGATACTGGCTTTATTTAAAGCGTGGCTAGCTTTATTAATCGGTTGGCTAATCAGTTTGGAGCTACCACCTGTCGGTGCTTTATAACGAATTTTTAGATAGCCAAGCTCATTAGAGTTCTGTTTATTATTCGAACTAATACTGGCATTGCTGTCAGCATATCGACGATCGCTATATAACCCTTTTTGACCTTTTGGTGTCACTTCAAACAAAACGATAACCGCCTTACCTGCCCCAAGCTCACCTGCATCAATTTTGTCATTATTGAAATCTTCTTCAGCCAGTACGCGATTTTCATAACCAATCAAGCGCCACTCGCTCACCACATCAGGATTAAACTCAACTTGGACTTTTACGTCTTTAGCGACGGTGTTAAATGTCGCGGCCAATTCATCACCAAAAACTTTTTTTGCTTCAGTTAGACTGTCAATATAACTGTAATTACCATTGCCGTTGTCCGCCATCTGTTCCATCATGTGATCATTAAGGTTGCCGCGACCAAAGCCAACGGTAGATAAAGAGATACCGCGATCGCGATTTGCTTTGACCAAATCCAACATCTCATCGACATCACTAATACCAACGTTAAAATCGCCATCCGTTAACATCATGATTCGATTGATACCGTTCTTTTTTAGTCCTTGCTCAGCTTGTCTGTAGGCCAATTTAAGAGCATCTTCCCCATTGGTCGAGCCTGAGGCATTCAATCCATCGATCGCAGACAAGATTTTTGCTTTTTGGTCACCATTGGTCGCAGGCAATGCCACACTAGTACTACCTGAATAGGTCACGATGCTGATAATGTCTTGGGCGCGCATTTGCTCTGTCAACAGCTTGAGCGATGACTGTGCCAATGGCAGTTTATCGCGCGACGACATAGAGCCTGACACATCTACTAAAAACACAAGGTTGGCAGGTGGCATAGATTGCTTATCCGTTTTTTGCGACCAGCTACTATCAACGGCCTTGATACCAACTTTGACGATTTTATTATCCTGATCTGCTCTATCCCAAGGTGAGTCTACTACTTCAGTTGACACAACAAACGGGGCGCTACCTAAGCGTTTGCCATCATCAAATTGATAGTTAAAATAATTAATCAATTCCTCTACGCGTACAGCATTAACAGGTGGTAGTTGACCATCGTTTAAATAGCGGCGCACATTGGCGTAGCTGCCCGTATCGGTATCGATAGACAAGGTTGATACCGCCATATCCGTAGTTCGATGTACACGATTGGCTGCGTTTTTTTGATAGTTGTCTTTTGCCTCTGGCGTGACTATGATGCTCGGTAATGGGCGTACGATACCTGTCTGCGCCGCAGAACGTATCATCATCTGTTGGCTGATGACTGAGTGCTTAACACTGGGTGACGCCATGATAAACTCTGACACCACTGCTGCATCTTGATTGACTGTGCTGCTTGTCTCGGCTGGTAGCGTTTTGCTCATTTGTGAAGGGCTACAGGCTGTCAATCCTAGACTGGCTATAGCAGTAATCAACAGCACATTTCTAGTAACGTTTTTCCCTAGGTGCTTACTTTCGTTTTTCAGCATTGTAGAGGCAGATATTTTAGATAAAGGGTCAAATGACATAACAGAAATTCCTTATTGTAAGATAATTCAGTAGCGACTTGTCCATGTCAATATATGGTTAATGCTATTTAAATAGGCAAAGCAGACGCCTTATTTAGTCTACTAACTGTCATACTTTCAGTTATTAATTTTGCATTAAGACTATTTTGAACCTACTGTTTTTGGATTGATGATAGACAAAATATATTAAATAAAAAGGATTAAACCTTAAGACATTTATTAACCCTATAAAAAACAAATATTAGATTTACTATACTTAACTTGATCTATAAAAGCTATGAGTCAACACACTATAAAAAACCCTTATAAGCGCTTGTTTTAAGCACGTCACGAGATGTCGTATATTCTGACATACGTCTTTTTAATTGGTGCAATATCCTTTACGATAGCACTATCCTATTTTTATGCTTGAACCAATTATCTATACCTATTAAAACTGATAAGTGAATCCTATTTTATGTCTGATGTTATTGATCATACGATCGCCCCAATTATTCCCAATGAGCCGATGGATACTCGTTCAGTCGCAGAGTTCACTGAGCAGGCCTATCTCAACTATGCCATGTACGTCATCATGGATCGGGCGCTGCCAAATATTGCCGACGGTCTAAAACCTGTCCAGCGTCGCATCGTTTATGCCATGAGCGAGCTTGGGCTAAAGTCCTCTGCTAAGGCGAAGAAATCCGCACGTACGGTCGGTGACGTATTGGGTAAATACCATCCGCATGGTGATAGCGCTTGTTATGAAGCCATGGTACTGATGGCTCAGCCGTTCAGCTATCGCTATCCGCTTATCACTGGTCAAGGTAACTGGGGTAGCCCAGATGATCCGAAATCCTTTGCGGCGATGCGTTATACCGAAGCTAAAATGTCGGCTTATGCCAATACGTTGCTAGCAGAATTGGGTCAAGGTACAGTCGACTGGCAAGATAACTTTGATGGTACGATGCAAGAACCAACGACCTTACCTGCCCGCCTGCCTAATATTCTGTTGAACGGTACGACAGGTATTGCTGTTGGTATGGCAACGGATATTCCACCGCATAATCTCAATGAAGTGGTACGTGCGGCCATTCGTTTGCTCAAAAACCCAGAGCTGTCGGTTAAGCAGCTTACCCAATCGATACCAGCACCTGACCTACCAACACCAGCGGAAATCATCACTAGTAAAAAAGATTTGCAAGCGATGTACGAGACTGGACGTGGCAGTTATAAGATGCGCGCCACCTTTCACGTTGACTCTAAAGAAAAGAATCTCGTCATCATTGATGCGCTTCCTTACCAAGTTTCAGGCAACAAAATTCAAGAGCAAATCGCTAAGCTTATGACCGATAAAAAGCTGCCTTGGGTGACGGATATTCATGATGAATCTGATCACGAAAATGCTTGTCGCATCGTCCTTGAGCTGCGCTCAACGCGAGTCGATGTCGATCGTGTCATGAGCCATCTGTTTGCTAGTACTGACCTAGAAAGTAATTACCGCGTCAATATGAATATGATTGGCTTAAATGGTAAGCCGCAGGTAAAAAACTTAAAAGAAGTCCTGGAAGAATGGTTAATCTGTCGCCGCTCGGTGGTCACGCGACGCTTGCAATATCGCCTCGATAAAATCGATAAGCGCTTGCATATTTTGGCGGGCTTGCTGATTGCTTATCTGAATATTGATGAAGTGATTCGCATCATTCGTGAAGAGGATGATCCAAAAGCGACCTTGATGCAGGATTATGACCTGACTGACATTCAAGCCAATGCTATCTTGGATATTCGTTTGCGTCAGTTGGCAAAGTTAGAGGAAATTGAGCTGCGCCGCGAGCAAGACGAATTGGCTGCTGAGCGCGCTATTATTCAAGAGTACTTAGACAATCCAGACAGTCTAACCAATCTGATGATTGACGAGCTTACCGCCGATATGAAAGAACATGGCAATGAGCGTGTATCACCATTAGCAGAGCGTGAAGAGGCGCAAGCACTGAAAGAGTCAGATCTCGTACCGAGTGAGCCGGTCACTGCCATCTTATCAAAAGCAGGTTGGATTCGTGCTGCCAAGGGTCATGATGTCGATGCCGCTGGTATGAGTTATCGCTCAGGTGACAGCTATCAAGCGCACGTGCGCGGCAAATCTAACGAAAGAATTTACGTACTCGACAGTACGGGACGCAGCTACAGTATTGATGCGCACAACTTAGCGTCTGCGCGTGGTCAAGGTGATCCGCTAACCAGTGTGTTAAAGCCGCCAGCAGGCGCTAGCTTTGAGCAGCTACTAACGGGTGATAACGAGCAACGCATTATCCTTGCTAGTTCAGCAGGTTATGGTTTTATCAATACCATTGGTAATCTCGATAGCAACCAAAAAGCTGGTAAAAACGTCATTAACCTAGCAACTGATAGTCGCTTGCTCCCTGTTGCACGTATCGACGTACCAGTTGAGACGGCCGCTAATACCGAAGGTGAAAATAGCAATATACGTGTGACACCTGATCATATTGCCGTTGCAACCAATGCAGGATACCTACTGATATTTGCTCTTGATGATTTGCCTGAACAAGCTCGCGGTAAAGGGAACAAACTTATTAAGTTGAAAGACGGTGAAGAAGTGCTCGCTATCACACCACTTAGTCAGCAAGACAGTCTTGTCATTACCGCTGGCAAACGCCATGTGACACTCAAGCCAAATGATTTGGCTAACTATACGGGTGTTCGCGGTAATCGTGGTGGGCAGTTGCCAAGAGGCTTTCAGAATGTCACGAGTGTTGAGGTTGGGTAGCTGGCAGGAGTTTGAACTTCTTTACTGAAGAAATACTCGCTCACACAATCACATCTCTTGCTAAATAGGATATTGGTAATTTCGCTCTATTATTCAATATTTCGTCGTTAAAGTAAAAACAAGTAGGAATTTATGAAAATGGGACGTAATGAGAAATGTTGGTGTCGTTCAGGAAAGAAGTTCAAACATTGTCATCTTGGACGTGAGAATGAGTCTCCTGTAAGTAAAGGAGATGCTATAGGTTACAGTCAGAAAAATGCTTCGCGAAAGTGTTGTTATGTTCCTGCTGATTTAAAACATGAGTGCAGTAAAAAAATTATTAATGCTCATACCGTTTCAAAAAGTAGCAGCCTAAAAGAAATTGCAGATGAAAGCGGTCATGTTTTAGGATTAAAAATAAACTTAGCGAATATTATAAAAAATGAAGGAAAGCTAGTTCCTGAAAAGATAGGTATTAATCAAGCATCCACATTCAAAGGATTCTGCTCAACACATGATAAGTCTCTTTTTTCTTGTGTTGAAGATAGGGAGTTTGTTGGAGATGATGAACAGTGTTTAGCTCTAATGTATCGTTCAGTAGCGAAAGAGCTTTATGCTAAAGAAGCTGCGCTTAACAATTCCGAGTTTGCTAAAAATGGTGATAAAGGTAAGCACCTATTGGGTCAATTATCTATTCAAAATTTCGTTGCAGATCAACAGAAAGCTCTCAATGCTGCTCTCGCAGAATTATTGGAACTTAAGTCTGAGCTTGATGATCAGCTCCTAGGAAAACCATTTGGCAATTTAAGCCATCTCATTATTGACTCAACATCACCTATGCCTATCGCTGTTTCTTCAATTGTTGCACCTTTAAATGACTTTGATGGAAATTTAATCCAAGATTTAGGTGATCTAAGTATTGTTGCTGAGCACTTAGTTTTTAATTCATTTTCTAGTAATGGCAAAGGATATGTAGTTTTTAGTTGGCTAAAAAACTCTACTAAAGTATTAAGTTTTATCAACTCGCTACTAGCTTTGGAAGAGAACAAAACTTTTAGTGCGCTAATAAGGTTCTTTTTTGGAGTTGCTGAAAATACATTTATTTCACCTATATGGTGGGACAGTTTATCGGACGAACAAACAGATAAAATAAATGACCTCATTATGTCAGGGATAAGTCCGTTCGAGCCTAATAATGATAATTTACTAGTTGATGATGGTGTCAATTTTTCGGGGTGGAACATCGGTAGCATTAGGAAAATAAATTTTTAATAATAAATTCAATCGGACAAAAAGCTGTCTATACACAAGTATATACGGCTTTTTTATGCTGGTTAGAGCAGACAGTCTTTATACTAAACGCATACTACGCATCTATAATTTATGAATTAACCATCTTCAAATATCGCTGTCAAAAAGCTTTCAATCTGAGTACTTTTCATTAGGTAAGGATTGAAATCAAAACCTGCTGAGAAACTTTTTAAGGCATACTCCTCATCTTCGGCACTTTCCGTCAGGTGTTTGGTTACGAACCCATCCCACCGAAGCGCTTCTATCTCTTCCACCTTGACAACATTAGGAACAATCTTGAAATGCTCATCAATTATCTTCGCTAGAGCAGCGTTGACCGCCGGTCTTGAGCCTTGAATGTTTTGAACAAAGTAACCGTCATTGATCACAAGCGCTGCAACTAACCCACTTTCCTCAAAGTATCTTCGCCATTGCTCAAGAGCACGAGTCAACTCTATACCTGTTTTCATTTCGATGTTTTTACCGATATACGTTAGGCTAATCAGCAGATGCTCGCCATGTCTTTTCCTATTTTCTGAAGTTTGACTGGTCGTTATTTGCATAAGAAAATCCATTTATATAATAAGTACATAAATTAATATACACTTTATCATAAAGTATAATCAATAAAACTCTTGGTAATTGACCAGTTTCTTATCATTCATACTTTAAAATAACATGGCAAAAACAGGTATCACTAGGTCATTTTTAGTAGTTAAATCCTGCAAGAGTCAGGTATGAATAGTCACTTATGAACATCCGCCAATATTCTGTCCAATTGCTAAGAAAACATCCTGTACCGATACTGCTAATTTGCTTTCAACAAAAAGCCGCCTATACACAGGTATAGACGGCTTCTATATTTTAGCTAGGGCAAGTGGCTATTACCTATTCTAAGAGGTAATAGCTTAAAAACTAAATGCCACTCATTTAAAATTAATTAGATTCAACATCTTCAAATATCGCTTTCAAAAAGCTTTCAATCTGAGAGCTTTTCATTAGATAAGGATTGTAGTCCGAGCCTGCTGAAAAGTTCTTTAGAGCATGCTCTTCATCTTCAACGCTTGAGGTTAGATGTTTAACTAAAAACCCTTTCCATTGGCGCGATTCGATTTCCTCTATATTCACAATATTAGGGACAATAGTGGAATGCTCGTCAAGTATCTTTTCCAAGGCAGTATTGATAGCAGGTCTTGTTCCTTGAAAACTTTGAACGAAATAACCTTCGCTAATGACTAAAGCTGAAACGATATCGTTCTCTTCAAAATATCTGCGCCAGTACTCAAGTGCGCGAGTCAGCTCAATCCCAGAATCTAGATCGACATTTTTGGCGATATATGTCATGTGGATAAGAATATGCTCGCCATGCCTTTTTCTATCTTCTGAAGGTTGGCTTGTCGTTATGTTCATAAGAAACCTTATTTATAAAATAATTCATTCAAATCAAGGTATACTTTAAGATAAAGTATAATTAATAACATTTTTATCATTTGCTATGATTTTTTTAGATTTATAACATAGAAGTTTCAATGATATAGCATACCGATATCTATAGTAGTAAAATTATACTACAAAGTTGTCACGTTCAGTATCTTGGCATTATTCAAATAGTTAACAAGCCTAATCTATATTCTCCTATAGCCCTGCCGCAACGCACTTATATGACTAAGTCATGTTTACTTATAGACTAAACTCTACAAGCATTTATCAGGGTCTATCATGTTTATTAAGTTAGCGTATTTATAGGTATATAAAACACAACTTACCTTCAATAAAAAGCCGTCTACACTATGTATAAACAGTTTTGTATAGACGACTTTGTTGCATACTAATTGTTGCATATTAATTGAATAGCTAACGTATCAATACCGACCCATTTCAACTGTTGTCTCAGCAAGTACCGAATCACCTTGCCATGCTTGTACATCTACCGTATACAGATAGTTTTTACCGCCAGAGCAAGGCGGCTTATATGCACCGCCTGCCTCGCCTTTACGATTACGGTATTCTGCGACCATCTCAATACCGACTGGTACTTCGTAAGTGTGACCAAATACTTGTGGCACTTCTGCGCTCGTAGCGCCCTCTGGTAGTGCGAACTCTACGATACCATGCCTACCATGCTGCATACGTTTGTTGCTTACATCGTTATAGACGAATACCAAGCTCTCCGTGCCTGCCGGAATGTTTGAAACAGTCATGCTAGGCGTGGCTGGACTTTTGCCATCATAATTTAGACATTGCTGCCCTTCAGGTATTTTCTTGCCATCCCAAGCAGCATCATTAAATTTAACATCCATTGCAAAAGCATTGGCAGATAAAGCTAATGTTGCAAAAACTGTAATCGATTTTAAGGTGAAAAAGTTCATGCTTGTTCCTTTAGGTAGCCGATGCATTAATAGGAATAGACCATCTTATTTCGTAGATTGGTTTTGATAATTTAATATAACTTTATAATAAATAAACACGGTTAAGTTAGTCATATCGTTTAGCATTTTTGTTAATCCTCTGAACAGGCCATGAACAACCTTACAGACAATTATGCGGATACTGTATTAATAAGCATGCTTGTAGCATCATAGGTTACTCGATAGGTATTTATCTGATTGGGTATGTTGTAGTAGTATCTGAATCATTGTATCTACACGACTAAAAATAATAGGATTATCATGTTTATCGAAGATAAGATTGCCAAAGAAAGTATGACTACTAAGATCTCGACCCCAAAAATCATCTTTTTTGACATCGATGATACCTTGAGCCGTAACGGCATCATCGCTGAACACAATAAAGCGACGCTTGAGCAGCTTGCAGATACCGATATTAAACTAGTGATTTCGACTGGTCGTTCTAAAGCCATACTGCCTGAAGATATTCTAGCGTTGCTTGATGCAGATATATTGGACGCCATTATTTGTATGAATGGACAATATAGTTTTGATAAAAGCGGCCGAATCAGCCACTACCCATTAACGGCTGAACAGACAGATAAAATCGTACGCCTGTGTCAGCAGAGTGATTTGATTCATAAGTTTGACTCTGCCACTCATATCGCTTGGTCAGGCGAAAATGAACGTTTACGCGAGTTCAATGCGGTCACGCCCAATTCGATCCTTGACCCTGAGTACTACAAATTAAATACCGTGTATCAGTGTTCGGTATTTTTTAACAATCAGCAAGAAAAAATGCAAGACATCGATTTTGCTCAATACGATTTAAAGCTGGTACATTGGCATCAGATTGGTGCTGACATATTACCAGCAGAGGCATCAAAAGCTCGCGGTATCAAAGATGTATGCGAGTACTATGCGGTAGATGCAAGCGAGTGTATGGCATTTGGTGATGGTATGAATGACCTAGAAATGTTTGACTTGGTTGGATTTGCTGTGGCCATGGGAGATGCACAGCCAGCTTTAATAGAACGCGCTAACTTCGTTACTGGGACGATTGAAGAGTATGGTATTCAAACCGTGCTTAATCAGTTAGCAATGAAGTCATAAAACTGTTCAGGCACATAAAACCATTAATATTTATTTAAAAAAAGCCCTTACTAGCTGACTAGTAAGGGCTTTTTATTATGGGCTAATTTTATATAGACGTTTCAACTGAAAACTGTAGCGGTGATGACTTCAATACATTGATGATCATTTTATACCTTCTACAAATCCAATAGAGCGTTAAGCAATCAGTTAAGGCCTCAATTAAGGCATGGTCAAGCCACCATCGACGGCGATAGATTGTCCAGTAATAGCCATGCTCAAATCAGATGCCATGAGCAATACTGAATTGGCAAAGTCAGCTACTGAAGTCGCTTGGCGCAGCGGTGTTGTAGTCGCGATATAATCAAATACCTCTTCAGTGGTTAAGCTGCTTGCGTCGGTGGTTTTTAATAAGCCACCTGCTAGCAAATTCACCCGAATACCATATTTACCAAGTTCGCTCGCGAGATTGCGCGTTAGCCCAATTAATGCTGATTTAGCCGTGGTGTAATCATAATAGGTAACCACTGGGTTGTAGACAAGATTGGTTGAGATATTAATAATTTTACCTACTTGCTGCGCTTTCATTTGCGGCAGCACCGCTTGCACCATATTGACCGCGCCTTTAACAATACCGTCCATTTGTTGTGAAAAATGCGTCCACTTAACCGTTTCGATACTGGTGTACGCAGCGCTTGGATTGAACTGATAACTGGGCAAAGCATTATTGACCAATATATCGATACGACCATGACGAGTGATGATTTCAGCTGCCATGGCTTGTACTTGCTCAAGCTCGGTGACATCCGCCTGATAAGCAAATGCTTGACCGCCTGTCGCGATGATATCAGCCACTATCGTCTCAGCAGCCTGTTTACTATTGAGGTAGTTGACGCAAACGATAGCGCCTGCTGCCGCCATTTGCTGTGCAATCTGTGCACCAAGCCCACGACTGGCTCCAGTAACGATTGCGACTTTATCCGTAAGCAATGTCGGTATAACTGAGTGGCTTTTATTCAAGGCATTTTGAGTTGAGGTACTTTCGGTCATTGTGCTGTATCCTTTATTATTATGGTATGGTTGGTGTCTTAAAGCCAAAGGTTGATATCTGCTTAAATGATGTTCGTCATACTTCGACCTGCACCAATCATAGCATGGTTATATACTATCTTTTCTCGATTCGACGTTAGCAGCTCGCTAGCAATTCTACTCAGAATTAGCTGTCATTAAATTAGTTTTGCTACCCACCTCATTAGCCCAATTGGCTATTTTTATTAGTATTGTCAAGCACTGCCTTAATAATAACCCTTTAAATTGTACAAATTAATGACCATAATAGTTTTATTGGCCATGTCAGGCTTGTATCTTTTTGGCTTTTTTATTGAATTTTTCTAATTTGCATTATCTTTATTTAGGAGAGATATTTTGACCCATTTATCATCGTCCCATCCCACTACTCACACCTCGGCTAGTGTCAGTCGCATAGTGCCAAAAGCATTATTAGCAGTGGCTGTCGGCCTGGTGCTTGCCAGTTGTAGCAACTCTGACAATGCAGCGGATGGCAGTGCTGCGGCGAGTAATGAGACGCTGAACCTTTACAACTGGTCAGAATATATGCCGCAAGAAATTCTTGATGGCTTTGAAGAAGAGACTGGCATCTCAGTTAATTACACCACATTTGACTCTAACGAAGCCATGTATGCCAAGCTCAAACTGTTGGATGATTCGAGCCAGTATGACTTAGCCATTCCATCGACTTATTATGTCGAAAAAATGGCGAAAGAAGGGCTGTTGCAAGAGCTAGACAAATCAAAATTGAGCAATTTCAAAAACCTTGATACCTCATTTACTAATACCAAAGTCGATCCTGATAACAAATACTCTATCCCTTATATGTGGGGCAGCACCGGTCTAGCCATTAACGGTGACAGTGTCGATCCGAAAACTGTCAATAGCTGGAATGACCTATGGGATCCTAAGTATAAGGGTCAGGTGATGCTGACCAATGACGTGCGTGAAGTATTCGGTATGGCACTGCTGACTCTTGGCTACTCAGGTAATAGTAGCAATCCTGACGAAATCGAAGCTGCTTACGATAAGCTCACCACGTTGATGCCAAACGTCAAAACTTTTAACTCTGATGCGACACGTATGCCGTATATCGAGGGTGAGACGGCACTTGGTATGACATGGAATGGTGAAGCAGTCATGGCCAATGACGAAGGTTTGACTAGCTTGGTTTATAAGTATCCAACCGAAGGCGCTATCTTATGGATGGACAACTTTGTCATTCCAAAAAACGCCAAGCAAGTTGATGCAGCACATAAATTTATTGATTACTTGTTGCGTCCTGAAAATGCAAAAATCGTCAGCGAAGAGATTGGCTACGCATCACCAAACATAGCAGCGCGTGAGCTGATGGATGAGAGCGTCCAAAACAATCCAACGATTTATCCTTCTAAAGAAGTACTGGCAAAAGCTGAGTTCCAAGAAGATGTGGGCGACGAAGCATTGCAAGTGTATCAACAGTACTGGGACAAGCTAAAGACTGGTCGTTAATAGTTTTGATTTAGCATTTTAGAATAAAGTAGTCTTCGAAAAAAAACGCTGATCCTAAATGGTCAGCGTTTTTTTACGTCATAAATGTAAATCCGTCTCGCCGCCCTGCTCTTTCATTCGGCGCTGCTCGCGGCGTTGATAGCCCAGACCGGATGCAGCAAACCAATGCGGTTTCGATGTTTGTAGTAAATCACTCAGCTGCTGCAACTGAGTCTGCAAGGTTTGGGTCAGCCAAAAATAGCCCTGCCACTCAAATGCTAGGTGCTGTACGCTTGGATACTCTGAGACGGCAATACGAGTAATGGGCCGGAATACTTCGTCACTTGGACTACGTAATACCGCTGCCATGTGTTGCATCGCTTGGGTTAGCTCATGCTGATAATGTACCAATAAAACATGGTTTTCTTCATCAATTTCGATATTTGCTAAGCGCGGAGCCGCACTTAACAATAAATCAATCGTCCCGATGATATTACGGTGGGTACGTTGGATCGTCTCTAGCGTTTCTTTTTCGATTCCTGACTCACTTGCTGTCGCCGCAATATGTGGACGCACAGCCAGCAAGCGTTTATTGATCTGTTGTAATGCTGTGACCAACGCTCTGTCAACGGGTACTTCCTTAACTGGAAAGGCTACTGGGTTTAACTTTTGAACAGAGTCGTCCACTACTCCATCCGTTGCGTCAATATGATGACCTACGCCCGCGTAAAGGCTACTACAAGCGTCAAGGTTGCTACTCAATAAAAATCGCCACATCAAGGTCGATTTTAGCGGCAAAATTAGCGTTACTGCTACCGAAACGCCTGTCCCCAGTAAGATATTTAGCGCGCGGTAGATACCATCTTGACCAATGCTATTATTGCCTAAATCAGAGACAATCATCAGCATAGTGATACCCGTTAGCAGCCCTGTATACCCAAGCTGTCTGACAGCTAGATAGCCAATGATACCGCTGAGCAGACCAATAAGCGCATAGTCTACCCATAGCCATGCACCTGCATTTTGATTAAACCATAACACTCCAAGCGCAGTACCTATACCTAATAAGGTACCGATCACGCGCTCTTTAGCCTTGGTATAAATAGCGCCTTGGTATTGCAATAACCCTAGAATAATAAATACTGTAATGGTCGTCCATTCACCGTGCGGAAGATTGGTGATTTTATTGACCAATAAAGCCAGTATCACAGCCGTGCCTAGGCGGGTGGCATGTAGGATATCTGCATGTTGGTAGCGAACATAGGGTTCGATAAATGGAGCAGTGATACGCTGATAAAGGGTGGGTT
The DNA here is from genome assembly GCF_030407815.1 of Psychrobacter sp. APC 3281. Classification (GTDB taxonomy): domain Bacteria; phylum Pseudomonadota; class Gammaproteobacteria; order Pseudomonadales; family Moraxellaceae; genus Psychrobacter. Next base: position 32,994 of record NZ_JASDCS010000010.1, on the reverse strand, counting down.
TCACGCAAGGCTACTCTTTTTGGGTGGAATATTTAGGTGAGATATTTTAGTAAAGGATTATTAAAATATCTCAATAACTAAGGGTAAATATAAATGGATATTCTATCAGCAAAATGACGGGCAAAAAATAACGCCTTTTACCTATTATTCACAGGTAAAAGGCGTTATAAAAAATATCCTAGCACACTATATTGAAATCTACGCTATTGAAGATTATTTATCAAATGACTCAACAAATTGTTCATTGAGAACTGCATCAGTGTTAATGAGTAATAGTCTATTGCGCTAGCGTATTACACTTCTAGGTAGTCTAGAATACCTTCCGCAGCTTCACGGCCTTCCCAAATCGCTGTCACAACCAAGTCAGAACCACGCACCATATCGCCACCAGCGAAGATTTTAGGATTTTGGGTCTGGAATTTAAAGGTTTGCTTTTCGGCTGCTAGTACGCGACCAGAGCTGTCCATCCCCACTTGCTGAGACTCGAACCAATCAGCAGGACTTGGTCTAAAACCAAATGCCATGATGACTGCATCACATGGAATGATCTCTTCAGAATTAGGAATTGGCTCAGGGCGTTGACGACCACGGTTGTCTGGTGCACCTAGCTGAGTAGTAACAACTTTTACACCGTTAACTTTACCGTTTAAGCCAATGATTTCGGTTGGCTGACGATTAAATAAGAACTCGACGCCTTCCTCGCGAGCATTGACCACTTCGCGGCGTGAACCCGGCATGTTTTCTTCGTCACGGCGATAGGCACAAACTACTTTTTCGGCGCCTTGACGGATACTGGTACGGTTACAGTCCATTGCTGTATCGCCGCCACCAAGTACCACCACCTTTTTACCTTTAAAGTCGATGTACTCTTCAGCGTCTTTTTCCCAGTCATTGCAACGGTTCACGTTGGCAATCAGGTAATCTAACGCATCGTAGACGCCTGTCAGCTCTTCACCAGCGAAGCCGCCACGCATATAGGTGTATGTACCCATACCCATAAATACCGCGTCATACTCAGCCAATAGCTCATCAATGGTGAAGTCTGTACCAATCTCTGTTTCTAAACGGAATTCGATACCCATGTCTTCAAAGATTACACGGCGATTGCGCATGACGTCTTTTTCCATTTTGAACTCAGGGATACCGAATGTCAGTAAGCCACCAATTTCAGGGCGCTTATCAAAGACGACTGGTTTGACACCATTTCTGACCAAGATATCCGCACAACCTAAACCTGCTGGTCCTGCGCCAATGATAGCGACTTTTTTATCTGTCCAAACGACTTCAGACATATCTGGACGCCAACCAAGTGCAAACGCGGTATCGTTGATATATTTTTCGACATTACCAATGGTCACTGCACCAAAACCATCATTTAACGTACAAGCGCCTTCACACAGACGATCTTGTGGGCAAACTCGTCCGCATACTTCAGGCAAGGTATTGGTACGGTGGCACAATTCAGCTGCCTGAAATATCTGACCTTCTGTCGCCAACTTTAGCCAGTTAGGAATATAGTTGTGTACTGGACATTTCCATTCGCAGTACGGGTTACCACATTCAAGGCAGCGATGCGCTTGCTGAGCAACGGCTTCGTTTTCGAAAGGTTTATAAATTTCAACAAACTCTGTTGAACGCGTTGCAATGTCTTTTTTGGTTGGATCAAATCTCGGTACATCTAAAAACTGGAAGTTATTTTCTAAGCGTTTTGCCATGGTGCTATCTCTTTTATATAAGGCTCTTTTGCAGTGGGTGGCGACAGTCAGCGATGTTTGGTTTGTCTAAAATCTAAGACATGTATCGCTGCTGTTACGTACCTGCTGAAAACCTGTGAGTTAAAACGTCTCTAAAAACGGAACGCTGGCTAACCTGATTAAAGCGACTGCCGATCCATCAATGCACTCCATTGATACGATAGGCAGTTACGTATCGGCTATTGTGGGTCGGCCATGGTAGTTTTAAGAAGGCTTGCAATGTTCGCCGCTTTTGGCTTAACCAAATAGAACTTACGAACATAGTGCTCAAAGTCGTTCAGAATTGTCTGGCCCCATGCACTGCCTGTTTTATCTACATGAGCTTCAATCACTTGTTGCAAATGAATGCGATGCTCTTCTGTTTGCTCGCTTGAAATACGGTTTAGATCGATTAGCTCATGGTTGCAACGGTCAAAGAAGTCGCCTTCCATATCGAGTACATACGCAAAACCACCCGTCATACCAGCACCGAAGTTGAGTCCAGTACGGCCAAGAATCGTGACAATACCGCCCGTCATATATTCACAGCAATGGTCGCCTGTGCCTTCGATGACTGCATGTGCACCAGAGTTACGAACGCCAAAACGCTCACCTGCTGTACCAGCAGCATATAGCTTACCGCCAGTTGCACCATAGAGACAGGTATTACCGATGATGGCCGTTTCTTGTGCTATAAAGTTTGAGTCTTTTGGCGGATAGATAACAATCTCACCGCCTGCCATACCTTTACCCACATAGTCATTGGCGTCGCCTTCAAGCTCGATATTTAGGCCACCAGCATTCCACACGCCTAGGCTTTGCCCTGCCGTACCAGTTAGACGCAGCTTAATGGGCATATCGCTCATGCCAAGGTTGCCCCAGACTTGCGCAATTTCACCAGAAATACGAGCACCGATAGAGCGGTCACAGTTACCAACGAAATAGCTATAGTCGCCGCCCGCCCCTTTGCGAATGTTCACAAGCATATCGCTAATCATCTGCTCAGCAAGCAAACCTTTATCAAACGGTTCATTACGCTCCACCTGACAAGTTTGGGCTTTGCCCACACTGGCTGGATGACTAAATAGCAATGGCGTTAAATCAAGATGACGCTGCTTGTCCGTATTACCTTCTAAGATATCAAGCAAGTCAGTACGACCGACCAGCTCCTCCATGCTACGAACCCCTAGCGCTGCCAACCACTCACGCGTCTCAGTTGCGACAAACTTAAAGAAGTTAATCAGCATTTCTGCTTCGCCAATGAAATGCTCATCACGCAGCTTGGCTTTTTGAGTTGCAACACCTGTCGGACAGTTATTCAAATGACAGATACGTAGGTACTTACAACCAACTGCAATCATTGGCGTGGTACCAAAACCAAAGCTCTCTGCACCCAAGATAGCAGCTTTTACTACATCCAGTCCTGTTTTTAGACCACCGTCAGTCTGGACACGTACCTTATCACGTAACCCATTCACTCGTAGAGACTGGTGAGTCTCAGCCAAACCTAGCTCCCATGGTGAGCCTGCATGATGGATAGACGATAGCGGAGACGCTGCTGTACCACCGTCATAGCCCGAGATAGTAATCAGATCGGCATAGGCTTTTGCAACACCTGTCGCGATCGTACCAACACCTGGACGTGAGACCAATTTAACCGATACCAATGCATCTGGATTGACTTGTTTTAAATCAAAAATCAGCTGTGCCAAATCTTCGATAGAATAAATATCATGATGCGGCGGCGGTGAAATCAAAGTCACACCTGGTACTGAATAACGCAAACGTGCAATCAGCGCATTGACTTTACCACCAGGTAGCTGCCCACCTTCACCAGGCTTGGCACCTTGGGCTACTTTAATCTGCATGACTTCGGCGGAACGAAGATATGCAGGCGTTACCCCAAAACGACCAGAAGCCACTTGCTTGATTTTTGAGTTGCGCAATGTGCCGTAACGCGCAGGATCTTCACCGCCTTCACCAGAGTTTGAACGACCACCGATGGTATTCATAGCCATCGCAATTGACTCATGCGCTTCAGGAGATAGCGCCCCTAATGACATGCCAGCTGAGTCAAAACGCGTCAAGATTTCAGAGATATCTTCCACTTCATTGACATCGATACTGTTGTCAGTTTTCAGTTGCAACAAATCACGCAAAGTCGCGACCGGACGGCTATTAACTAGCTCAGCATAATTACGGTAATTATCGTAATCACCAGTACGTACCGCGGTATGCAGGCTGTTAATCACATCGGGGTTAAAGGCATGGTACTCTTTGTTGAAGACAAACTTGAGCAGACCGCCCTGATCTAGAGGGGCACGACGCTTAAACGCATTGGCAGCCAATTGTGCTTGATCAGCTGCAAGGTCTGCAAAGGTAGCGCCTTTGATACGGCTTTGTACGCCTTTAAAGCACAAATTGACGACTTCTTCTGATAGGCCTACTGCTTCAAACAACTGCGCGCCACGATAAGAAACAATGGTAGAGATACCCATTTTTGATAAGATTTTTAGCAAACCTTTATCCAAGCCTTTGCGGAAATTAACACGGGCTTGAATCGGATCACCAAGTAACTCACCAGTAGCGACCAAATCATCAATGACATCATATGCCAGATATGGATATACACAAGTTGCACCGAAGCCAATCAATACCGCTATTTGATGCGAGTCACGAGCAAGACCTGTTTCAATGATTAAGTTAGCATCGGTACGGATACCTTGCGCGATTAGATAATGATGCACAGCGCCAGTAACCATAATGGCATTAGCTGGTACTTTGTCTGCATCGATATCTTTATCAGATAAGACAATCAACGTATTGCCTGAGCGAATGTTATCTGCCACCTGCTCACAAATAGCCACGATAGCATCAGATAGCTCTAAAGTACGGTCATAGTTCAGATCAATCCGAGCCATCTTGAACGCTGGATCATCCAAAGTTTCAAGCTGCTGCATTTTGCTGGCTGACAATACTGGCGATGACAAAATAATACGATGAGCATCTCTCGCAGATGGTGCAAATACATTAGTCTCAGCGCCTAGACAAGTCTGCAACGACATCACTATAGATTCACGTAATGGATCGATTGGCGGATTGGTCACCTGTGCAAACTGTTGGCGGAAGAAGTCACCGACATGGCGGATTTGCTGCGACAGTACAGCCATTGGCGTATCGTCACCCATTGAGCCGACTGGTTCTTGACCATTTTCAGCATTAGGGCGAATGATTTCTGTACGCTCTTCATTGGTGATGTGATACATCTTTTGTAGCGCTTTGAGCTTATCACCGCGGCACGCTTGCGTTGCTAACGTTTCTTCTAGACGTTCATCATCACGAACACGCGTCGCTTCTTCACGCAACCATTTACGATATGGATGAGCCGTTTTCAATAAAGTTGCAATAGCCGTCGTATCTAAAATTTGACCAGTCAACGTATCAATGACCAGCATTTGACCAGGTCCAACGCGACCTTTTGCCAATACATCTTGTGGCTCGTAATCCCAAACACCCACTTCTGATGCAACAGTGATATAACCGTTCTTAGTGGTTACCCAACGTGACGGGCGCAGACCGTTTCTATCGAGCATACAGACCGCATAGCGTCCATCTTGAATGACTAGACCTGCTGGACCGTCCCACGCTTCCATATGCTGTGAGTAAAACTCATAAAACGCACGCAGATCCATATCCATGCTATCAACATTCTGCCACGCTGGCGGTACCAAGATAGACATTGCATGGAACAGATTCATACCACCAGACATGAGCACTTCAAGCATGTTATCTAAGCTTGATGAATCTGAACCGGTACTATTTACAAGTGGTGTCAGCTCATTCAAGTTAGGCAGTTTGTCTGATTTTAGCTTTGGCGTACGGGCTTTAGACCAGTTGCGGTTGCCCGTAATGGTATTCAACTCGCCATTATGCGCAAGATAACGGAAGGGTTGTGCCAGTGGCCAGCGCGGTAACGTATTGGTTGAGAAACGCTGATGGAATACTACGATATGTGATACCAAACGCTCATCTTGCAAATCCAAGAAAAACGCTGGCAAGTCTGAAGGCATTACCAAGCCTTTATAAATAATGGTCTGACAACTCAATGAGCAAACATAGAATAGCTCATCATCTATCAAACGCTGCTCTGCTTTTTTGCGTGCAACAAACAGCTTACGGTTGAAGTCATCAGCAGCTAGATCATCTGGCGCATTAACGAACACTTGCTTAAAGTCTGGCAATGTCTCACGACCAATCTCACCAACAATACTCAAGTCGAGTGGTACATCACGCCAGCCAGCCACTTCTAATCCTTGGGCGGTAATCTCATCGCTTAATACTTGTTGGCTATGCTTGGCTTTATCGCTATCTAAATTCACGAACACCATACCGACAGCAAAGTTGTCCGTAATGGCAAATTGCTGCTCGTCAGCAATCTGTTTAAAGAAATCGGTAGGCGTCGCTAATAGTAAGCCACAACCATCACCAGTTCTACCGTCAGCAGCAACACCGCCGCGATGTGTCATACAACTTAAACTATGAATGGCAGTTTTTACCAAATCATGGCTCGCTTCACCCTCAATATGGGCAATTAGGCCAAAACCGCAATTATCAGAAAAATCATCTGGCGTGGCCAGGTGTGTTTGTGAGGAAATCATTGACATAGCTTGTCCTTTTAAGTAGACGGGCAACTTACATTTCCAATGCGGAGTATAAGTTGGTACCCGTAAGCAGAACGGGCTGATAGTGGATATTCGTGTGTTCGAATTGGCAAATAGTGCAATGCTCGATAGACATCATACTCTAAGAGAAAGTAAAACCCTTGACCCTCCTGGTCATTAGCTGATGTCTTGACATGTGGTCCGTGTATCAAAAGATAGTAAGTAGCAGCCCTTGGCAACGGGAGAATCTACGCCCTTAAATGCCAGTTACTCAATCAGTGATATCTAATGCCATTCATTTAAGCATCATTTGTTATGTTGTCATGTCTAGCATTTAGCGCTACGCATACAATAACTTAATAACGGTGCACTCGTTTATCTTGAATATCTGACGCTCTGTATTCAAGCACTTTGTTTACCCTAAAAAGAGTGACAATAAGAGAGGTTGCGTCACTTACGATAACCTTATTATAGATAGTAAGTAACCGCGCTTGAGACAATAATATTTAGTAAAGAACTCTAAAAACTAAGAAAAAACCACTAAATAGTTGTTAAATAGACATTTTTTACGATAACTATACAGAACGTCGCCCACAGTTATATTAGTTAATGATTGTCGAAAAATCTAGTCTTTTCTATCGATTCATCAGCCATAAATTGTAAGAGGACTTATTACTATTGGTTATGAGACAAATAAAACTGCTATTAAAATCTTAATGCAAACCATATAAATGACAGTTAGCAAAAGGCTTTGATAATACTTAGCAATAGTAGCTTGCCGCTTATTGTGACGATAAAACTATTTTGTATAGTGCTAAAAAAACCCACTAACCAAATAGCTAGTAGGTTTAATTAATCAAGCAAAAATTAATTACTTTTGTCTTCTATTAGCGCTTTTATACTATCGCTATTATTTTTGGGAGGGTTAGCGTTAGCACTTTTGCCATTAGCATTTGAATTATTGTTCGTGTTACTAGGAGGCTTAGGCGTTGGCACGACTGGTGGCTTCTTACTAGTAGAGTTCTCCGCCGGTGCCGCAGGCTTTTTGTTTTCTGGCGCGGACTTACTTGCGTTGTTTTCATCTTTTGGCGAGGCTTCAGATATTGTTTGCGTCTCACCACCAACCGTACGCTCTTCGCTAACAGATAGCGTGGCAGAGGTATCTACCGACTGACGAATACTTTCTTGAGTGCTGCTACTATTAGCGCTTTCTTGGTTACTTCGATTACTGTTAGCACTAGCTGCTTGAGCAGCGGCGTCATCAGCTTCTTCTTGCAAACGAGCTGGCACTTCGCGCTTAGTAGGTTTCAAATCGACGGCACGTGTACGTTTCGTACTCAAATCTTTTACTGGATCAGGACGCTCATAATTATCAATAATACTGACATACCGATTAATCTCTTCTGGCAGTACACGTACGTTTGTAGGTAACTTAAAGTCTATTAGCTTTGCGGCTCCTACCGCTTCTTGCGGGCTACTCATAATCCCATAAGTCAGCATATAACGGACTTGTTTTTCATCATCAAGATAACGGAAGTAAGCAAATCTATCGCGATCTTTACGGCCTTCTAAGTAACTAACAATCACATCATTTTCAGCGACATTCATTACTTGAACAGTCCACTTGCCTTTATTAGCCAGCAGATAACGCTTGTCTTTGAACTCGTCTGGATAATCGCGCAAATCTCGAATCGTTGCATCAAAGTTAATCGGTTGTACATCCGTATCTAACTCATGTAGCGATTCGACTTTTAGTGGTTGCTCAAACTCTTCATTCAAAATCTCTGGCGCTGATATTGGTGCATTCTCAATTTTGGCACCCATGGTTGGCGTTTGACTAAACATCCATACTAACGCTGTGACCACCCCTAAAAGCAAGGTCACTATTAGCCAAATCAGTGCTTGACGACTGTATGATTGGCTAGCAGTACGCGTTTTTGTTTTTGATGTTGCCATGAGGCGGTCCTTGGTAAACACATGTTTTACAGCATGATATAAATGCTTATTTAAACAGGGGTACAGCTAACCAGTCGGCTATAAGTACGAGATTTTAGTATAAATATATAAACGATAAATTCTTGAGACGTTACGCGCTATGTTTTGACAAAACTTCATGCAATAGTTGGCCGTCAAACTCATTAGTCATTACCGCATCGCCAATTGATTTTAACAAAATTAGGCGGATTTGTCCGTGTTTCACCTTTTTATCGTGTCCCATTAAATCTAGAGCAGTGTCTACATCGATAGCTGGGGGCGTAATAGGTAAGTTTGCCAACTCTAAAACATGCTTAATACGTACGACTTCATCATCAGTTAACCAGCCAATTTTTTGCGATAGCTCAGCTGCTTGTACCATGCCAGCGGCTACTGCTTCGCCATGTAACCAATTGCCATAGCCTTCATGTGTTTCAATCACATGACCAAAAGTATGTCCAAAGTTCAATAGCGCGCGCACACCAGACTCTCTTTCGTCTTGTGCCACTACATCGGCTTTGTACTGACAGCAGCGCTTTACGGCTTCACCAAGTACTGCCAAATCAAGCGCCATCATTGCAGGCAAGTTTGCTTCAAGCCACGTTAAAAACGCCTCATCCATGATAAGGGCATATTTAATAATCTCAGCCACTCCAGCCGATAGCTCACGCGCAGGCAGTGTCTTAAGCGTACTCATATCAGCAAGCACCATTTGCGGCTGCCAAAAAGCACCAATCATATTTTTACCTTGCGGATGATTGATACCTGTTTTACCACCAACACTAGAATCTACTTGTGACAGTAGCGTCGTTGGAATTTGGATAAAATTGACACCGCGCATAAAGCTAGCAGCAGCAAAACCAGTCATATCTCCGATTACACCACCGCCAAGGGCAATAAGTGTCACATCGCGATTAAAGTGTTCTGTCATTAGCGCATCGTAAATCTGATCAATACTTGCCTGATTTTTGTATTGTTCGCCATCTGGCAGTGCGCACACCTTTACCGTAAACTGCTCTGCTAGCTCATTTTCTAATGCTTTTAAGTATAAAGGTGCCACAGTGTCATTAGTAACGATCAAAACCTGACGACCACTGACATAAGGCGCGATTTGCTTCGCCATACTGCTATGTTCAGTCGTAGATTTTTCAGTAATGACAATAGGATAATCATGACTTTGCGTATGAACTATTAGGCCATCATGAAACGGCATTACCATGTGATACTCCTAAAGCATTTTCGGTGAGGTAAAAGTAATTGAGTCTGCATATCAAACGTAGTTACCAGTCTATTACTAGTCTTCTTGGTGCGCCGATGAGTCCGTAGTGCAATCAACAAATGATTCTAGCTGCTGCATCAATTGATTGACCATATGGCGTGGGTACGTGTGACCAGTAGGCATAATAATATGGGCGACTTGGCGATAGAGCGGATCGCGCGCACTGTATAACTCTTGCAATATTTTTCTAGGATTAGGCTGCTGCAATAGTGGTCGAGACTTGTCTTTAGAGGTGCGTGCTAGCTGCACCTCGACAGGTGCGTTAAGATAAACGACGATGCCACGCTGTTTTAGGAACTCTCGGTTTTCAGCACACATAACTGCACCGCCACCGGTCGCTAATACGATTTGAGAGTTTTGGGTCAATTCATCAATGGCACGCGTTTCACGCTCACGGAAACCTGCTTCACCTTCTTTGGCAAATATCCAAGCAATGTCGGCACCTGTCTGCGATTCAATATACCAATCACTGTCTACAAAAGTGCGACCTAACTGCTTGGCAAGCAGTTTCCCGATTGTCGTCTTCCCTGCTCCCATCGGACCCACTAAAAACACCGACGGTAATTCCTGCCCCATAATACTTACTCAGCTAAATTAGGTATGATACAACGTCATTGTTATTCTGGCTAGTAATGAGCCGTGATTATTGTGAGTAAAGTTTAGAGCACACCATTCATCAGTACATACATAGATATTACAACACTAAAACCACTAATTTCGCGCATAAAAAAAGCAAGCACTATGGCTTACTTTTTTTAGTAACTAGCTAAACAATTTATGATTAGTTTAGACGACTCGTACCATCATTAATAAGCTTTGGAGTTACGAAAATAAGTAGCTCTTCCTTACTATTACTACGTACATCACGACGGAATGCACGACCGATATAAGGCAAGTCCCCTAAGAACGGTACTTTATCTACGCCATTACTAGTGCGGTTTTTAAAGACGCCGCCTAACACCACTGTCTGTCCATCTTCAATGATGACATTGGTTGATATAGAGTCCTCAGAGATAGCAACCTGATTATTGATAATAGTTGGCGTGCCGTTGGTAATGACCAATTGCAAACCAATTTTACCATCAGGCGTGATGTTTGGTGTCGCTTCTAGACTTAATGCAGCCTCTCTAAAACTGGTTGTCGTGGCACCACTGGCTGATGCTTCTTGATACGGAATCTGAGTACCAGAAGAAACTTTCGCTGTCTGCTTGTCCGCCGTCAAAATCTTTGGTGTAGAAATAACTTCACCACGGTTGTCCGCCTGTAGTGCTGACAACTCAAGATCAAGCATTACATCAGACATACTGAGCAAACCAAAAGCGATACTGCCAGCTGGGTTAGAAACGCCTAAATCAACGTTTAGGTTATCAGGACGACTAATGTCATAAGAAGGATAAGAAACGGTTTGACCATTTACCGTCGTCGTCTCTACATCAAAATCTTTCAAATCCCATAAGGTTTGATCGCTACCGCCAACCAATAAGCTACGGTTGTTGGCTGCACCATTTGACAAGATACCCCAACGAACACCGATCTCTTTACTGAAGCTATCAGTTGCACTGACGATACGTGCTTCAATCATGACTTGACGAACAGGAATATCAATTTTGCTGATTAGTTTATGGATATTTTCGATACTGTCAGCAACGTCTTTAATAATCAAAGTATTAGTACGTTCATCAACCGTTACCGTACCACGATTGGATAACAACGTATTATTATCCTCACGATTTGATAGGCCACTATTATTACCGGTCGCGCCGCTACCTTGCGAAATAAGCGTTAAGACATCTTGTGCTTTTGCATAGCTTAAACGAATGTACTCAGTACGCAAAGGTGCGTAAGATTGAACAGCTTGCTGCGCTTCTAATTCACGTGCTTCTTGCTCAGCGAGCTCAGTAGAAGGCGCAACCAAAATCACATTACCATTCTCACGCTTACCCAAGTTTTTGCTTTTCAAAATAATATCGAGGGCTTGATCCCAAGGAACGTTAATCAAACGCAAAGTGATGTTACCAGCAACGGAATCACTTGCCACGATATTCATCTCAGTAAACTGCGCCAAAATATCTAAGACACTACGAACCTCAACATCTTGGAATTCCATAGATAGCGGTTCGCCACTATAGACTCTTTCTTCCAGCGTCGGCTCACGTAACAGCTCAGGCTTTTTAATACCAATATTCAACTGGTTACCTGATTGGTAAGCTTGATACTCATAATCGTCATTCATGTTAATGGTGACGACGCCATTCTGTCCTTGGTTTTTGGTATCAATACTACCAACAAGACCACTATTAATATTCAATCGGCGTAGTAAGTTTCTCGGAACCGTACTACCAGTCAAACGTACGACAAGTTTATTGCCTTGACGCTGCACATCTACTGGAATGGCTTCGTTGGCGAGTACCATGCTGACATTGCCGCCACCATCACTGCCTGCTGAAAAATTGACTGCGCTTAGCCCATCATAACTATACTGCTTGCTTACTTGCGAAGCTGCCAATTGAGGATTCAAAAGCGGATTGACTCTGACCACCATCGTATCAGCTGGTACTTCGTTCTTCACCACAACCTTGCTCGTAGTACGTACAGGTGCTACTGGTACAGTGGAGCTCTCAACAATAGGCGTAACAATTGCGGTCGTTGTCATACTATTATTGTTATTGAGCACATCTTGAATCGGGTCGCTGGTAATGACGGGACGATTAGGATCAGTGATGGTTAGCAATAAATCATTGCCTTCAATCGCCGTCGTATAATTTCCTGACTCTTTCAAACCAACAATGAGGCGCGTGGTACTGTCACTACTTAGCGTCGTAACGTCATTAATCGCACCAATGTTATATTCGTTGAAGCGGCTAGCAAGCCCATTCTGTACTTGTTCGAAATCTAAGACTAAGCGACTAGGATCATCAAGCTGATAGGCTGCAGGCAATACTGGCAATCCTGTAAACCCCAAACGCATTTGCGTCACTGCAGGTGCGGTCTGTACTACAGAGACATTATCGATGCGCTGTGCAGCATGAGCACTATTAGTCACAGCCACCATACTGACTGCCAGTGCTGAAATGGCAAAAGCAGAAGACATGCGGTTGCTCATCATCATTACCTTGTTATTGCGTACTGTCATTATTTATTCCTCAAAAAATCTGCCGACTTAGCTTATAGGGGATACCAGCGACTGGGGTTTTTCTACAAACCCTGCGCGGCTATCTGGCACAATTTCAATCAAGTTAACCTGGGTCGGCGTGATTTCAACAATACGGCCGTCATTCAATCCAAGATAATCGCCTACTTTAACACTGGCAACCGAACCATCAGGACGTTGTATCAATGCATATCGCTGACCTTCGGGCGAAATCACCACACCTCGGAAGACCAATTGCGACAATTCATACTGCTCAAGCGGTTCTTTGATTCTGTTGATATCTGGTCGTACACCATCTATAGGAGTGGTCGGGCCTTGTACATTGACTAAACTCGGTGGTAAAAATGGACTACGCTGCGAACTAGCGCTATATACAAAATCCTCTACCAGCTCGGCTTTAGGCGGCGGCTCAATAGGCTGTGCAGGCTGATTACGGATATCGGTCATTGCCTGTTCTGCCATACCTATACGGTCACTACACCCAGTCATAGATAAAACAGCGACACTTAAAACCAATAGCATGGGCATTCTTTGAATACTCATTAGTTGCCTCCTGCATTTGCATCAGTAGCAGCGGCTTCATCACCTTCAGGAGCCGCTTCTTTAGAGCGATAAGTCTTAGTTTGCAAGACTAAGTTAAGCTCTGGCAAAACATCTAATGTAGGCTGCGGGTTACTGACTTCAAAATCATGCATCGTGATAATTCGAGGCAGTGCAGCCAGACCACTGATAAAGCTACCAAACTGATGGTATTCACCCAAAGCAGCAATACGTATTGGCTGCTCAATAAAGAATTCATTTTCAATTTCAGGCTCTACTGAAATATCCTGAAAACGAATATTACTACCAACGCCTGTCATGTTTATGCCTTCCACCAATTCTGACACACGCGTATCTTTCGGCAACTGATCTAACAAAGTATTAAATTCAGTTTCCATTTGGACAACTTGCGCTTGATATGCTTTTAAATGACGTGCGCGAGATTCTTTTTCACGGTAGCTATCAAGCAAGGTCTGCTGCTGGCTTTCAGCCGCATTGATCTCATCGATTTTGCTACTGATGGGTAATGCCCATGACAATGCTGCGATAAAAGTGATGATAAGACCAATCACTGTCACCTTTACAGGTAATGGCCAACTGCCATAGTTTTCTGAATCTAGCGACTCAAAACTACGACGAAACTCATTTAAATCGAATTGCTTTTTTGGCTTTAAAGCAGATTTTTTGGTTTTAGAGAGGCTCTTTTTGCGGATAAGCTTCATAATGCACCTCCTAGACCAGTATCGGTATCAGCAGCAGTCTGAGTTTCCGATTGTACTCTAGTCGTTACTACAAACTGTACGTAACTGTCTTCAGGATAAACGGGGCGCACTTGCTCACCAGTATTAACCGTATTATTGAGTACTGGAGCAGCCTCATAAGCGCTAATATTCTGTTGAATGTTACTTACTGCTGAGTTGCCCATCCATTTACTGTTATCAAGGTTACGAATCAGGCTGGACACAATATTTGGATTGTCCGCTAAGCCTGTCAAAGTTAGCGTATCACCTTCACGTTTGAGGTTATTTAGATAAAGTGCTGGTGGAATAGCTTTAGCGAGATCATCCCATAAACGTACAGGCACAGGACGTCGTCCCTGCAAATCTTGAATGACTTGCATGCGTGAAATAATGTCTTCACGGCGCTGTTCTAAACTGTCAATTTCGGTCAATGCAGTGTCTAAGCGAGTGTTTTCTTGTTCGATCAATGCGTTGGCATCAAGCTGCTCATCAAGTTCATTATTGAAATAACTCCATGAAGCAAAAGCTGCTAATAGGGTCAGTAACGTTACTGCCACTATCAATGTCATAAACTCTTTGTTACGACGTTCACGCTCTTCTTGTCGCCAAGGTAAAAGGTTAATACGAGCCATTAGTCAAAGCTCCTTAACGCAAGACCGCATGCAGCCATTAAGCTTGGCGCATCAACCGCCAGTTGCTCATTGTCAATATTTGGTGCAATAGTCATATTGGTAAAAGGGTTGGCAACACTGACAGTTACACCCAGCTTTTGTTGTGCCATACCAGCGAGACCTGCAATAGAACTACTGCCCCCTGCAAGCACCACATGATCGATACTGCTATATTGACTTGATGAAAAATAAAACTGTAAAGAGCGAGTGATTTGTTGAATGGTATTTTCTATAAAAGGGGTTAGTACTTCAGGATAGTAGTCATCAGGCAAGGTACGTTCGCGTTTACTTAGTGTCGCTTCTTCTGCTGATAGGCCATAGCGATTTTGTATTGCCTCGGTCAGCTGAGTACCACCAAATAACTGCTCACGACTATAAATAAACTCACCATTCTTGGCAATATATAATGTGGTCTGATTATGGCCGATATCTACCAATGCTACTAGTTCTGGTACATTTGGTAGGCTATCTACCATCAATCCAAACGCACGCTCGATTGCATGAGATTCGATATCCATGACTTTCGTTTGTAGTCCACCAAAGGCTAAAGCATCAACACGTTGGTCGACGTTTTCTGAACGAGAAGCAGCAAGCAATACCTGAACCATATCTTCACTAACCAAAGACGGTCCTAATACTTCAAAATCTAGATTGACGTCTTCTAATGGATAAGGCACATACTGATCAGCATCTAAACGTATTTGCGCCTCACGCTCTACATCGCTGAGTGTCATATCCATATCAATGATTTTAGTAATCACTGCAGAGCCAGAAACAGCGGTCGCAGCATTGCTACCCGCGACTTGGCAGCGTCGTGCCAAGCTCGTTATAATATTACCGGCAGCTTCTGTATCTACTAGAATCTTATCAACCACGATACCTTCCGGTAGTCTTTCAATACCATAAGATTTTAGGTGGAACATGCCTTGCTGACGCTGTATGTCAACCAACTTTACTGAGGTGGCACAAATATCCACGCCAATCAAATGTCGACTTTTGGAAGTAAATAGCCTCACTAGCTCTATACCTTATATTAAGTGTACAATCTGGTAGTTATTTGTAATAATTCAATACAATACTTTACTTAATTGATAGATTCAAGCATTTAAAAATATATTAAGACCAACTTACACATTTATTATGACCTGCCTATTTTGTTCAATGTATAATAATATTGTCTGCTACAAATTCTAACTAATAAGTCTTATTATGGCCAAAACAAATGCTACCGCTCGTCTCATTCGCTTTTTGGTGGGACTCTTTATCGCTTGCCTAGCATTGGCAGTTGTTCTAGCACTTGCTGTACCTATTGGTTTTTATGGGATGGCCATGTATCTATCGCCGACCCTACCTAGTACGCAAGAGATTAAAACAGCTAAACTAGAAATGCCATTACAGATTTATAGTAGTGATGATAAATTAATTGGCCAATATGGCAATCGTTTATCGTTGCCAGTTAGTTTTGATGAGATTCCTGAAGATTTAACTCATGCTTTTTTAGCAGCCGAAGATGCTTCTTTCTTTCAGCATAGTGGAATTAGCATTAAAGGTCTTGGTCGCGCTGTCACCGAAGCAGTCACTGATGACGATGGTCAAACCGGTGGCTCTACCATTACGATGCAGGTCGCCAAAAATTACTTCTTAAGTCCAGAACGTACTTTAAACCGCAAACTAACAGAGTTGTTTTTGGCGCGGAAGATCGAAGACGAACTGAGCAAAAATGACATCTTGACACTATATGTCAATAAGATTTATCTGGGTGAAGGCGCCTATGGCATCCGCGCTGCGGCCAAAAAATATTATAGTAAGTCATTAGACCATCTAACCATTGCTGAAATGGCCATGTTAGCAGGTCTACCAAAAGCCCCTTCTAAATACAATCCTGTTGCCAATCCTAGCCGTGCATTGACTCGCCGTAACTGGATCGTTGGACGCATGCATGAGCTTGGCTATATTACCAAAGCTCAGTATGATGAAGCGGTCAACTCCCCTATAGGTATCAACCTATATAAAGAAAAGCTCGATGTAAATATGCCTTATTTGGCAGAAATGACGCGAGCTTCTTTGGTCGAACGTTATGGCGATCAAGTCATGCACGGTGGGTGGCGCGTACGTCTCACAGTAGATAGTAAAGCGCAAACAGATGCAGAAGCAGCAGTAATAACAGGCTTAATTGCCTATGAGCATCGCCATGGTTGGCGCGGTGCTGAAGCAAATGATGAACCTCTCGAAAACTTCCGACGCTACAGCAATATGTCTCCTGCCAAAGTGACTAAAGTCAATTCTCGTAGTTTTAATGCAGTCCTTCAATCCGGTGAAGAAGTGACCGTTAATTGGTCTGGTATGAAATGGGCGCGCAAATATATTTCTGCCGACCGTATTGGTTATTACCCTAGCAATGCCAGTCAAGTCGTTAAGAAAAACGATATCGTTCGTGTGATACCTACTTCAAATGGCAACTGGCAACTAGGTCAAATACCTAAAATCCAAGGCAGCTTGGTCTCGTTGAATCCAGAGACTGGTGCTGTCAATGCATTGGTCGGTGGCTTTGATTTCAACCACAGTAAATTCAACCGTGCCTTGCAAGGATGGCGTCAACCTGGCTCTACCATTAAGCCACTTGTTTATACGGCCGCTTTAGAAAAAGGTTATCGCCCAGATACCATCGTGTCTGACCGAGCTATCCAAGTAGGTGACTGGAAACCCAAAAACTCTGATGAACGTTTCTTAGGTGATATCACTTTACGTCGTGGTTTATATTTGTCTCGTAACCTCGTATCTATTCGCTTGTTGCAAGCTATCGGTATCTCAAGTACGCGCAACCTATTAGATGAATTTGGTCTTGATAAAGAAAAGCTGCCGACAACCTTGTCATTAGCACTTGGAGCAGGACAAGCCACACCATTACAAATGGCCACGGCTTACTCAACTTTCGCGAATGGTGGTCATCGTGTCCAACCTTACTTTATTGAACAAATTTATAATTATAAAAACGAGCTGTTGTTTCAGGCTAATCCACGTCAAGCATGTGCACTATGCTTTAACGAAAAACTTGAAAAGGTTAATAGCAGCTTAGTTGAAGAGTATGAGAAGTCAATTGAAGCGCTTGATGATAGCACTAATGAAATAACTGCCAATAATTCATTATCAGAAAGCAATGATAATAGCGAAACAACAGATAAAAAGCTTGATTTAACGGTATATAACGCAGGTCCACAGTCAGACCGCCTAAAAGCGCCTGCCGTACAATATGTAAGAGCCAAACAAGCACCGCGCATACTGCAACCTAGAGTCGCTTTTGAGATGGCAGATATACTACGCGATGTAGTCCAACGCGGTACAGCGGTAAGAGCAAAGGCATTAGGTCGCAATGATATCGGTGGCAAAACTGGTACTACCAATCAGGCCAAAGATGCGTGGTTTGCTGGGTTCCATCCTACCAATGCGACAGTAGTATGGATGGGATTTGATCAACCATCTACTATGGGTCGCCGTGAATATGGTGGTGTGGCAGCGCTGCCAGTATGGATGGACTTTATGAAAGCACAGCTCAAAGACACGCCAAGCCAATGGGTATCTATCAATAACCGCTCAAAATCCAGAAAGCAACAGCAAAGCATCATAGAGATGACTGATGATGGCGTCCTAGTTAACGATGACGCTAATAAATCAGCCAAGCCAGTCAAGACTCAAACCCAGCAGCGTAAGCCTTCGGTTCCAGAGCCTACTGAAGATACTAGCACTCCAACATCAACGAAACCAAGCAGCAATCGTAGTGATGACAGCGTACCGGAAAATCCATTAACAGTGACGCCCGTTGAAAGTATGCCTCCGATGCCAGAATAACAAACAACACTATTTTTAGTTAATAAGAAAAAGGCTTATTCAGCAATGACTGAATAAGCCTTTTTTATGCGCTGTAGACTATGACCTACCCTACTTAATCATACTTTCAAATGGTTCAATAAATAGCAAGCACAGAATAAATCTTCTGGTTTACTTCCTATTAGAATTCAACCATACCTGCACGCAGTTGTTCAATCAGCTCTAAAAGCTGATTGCGCCATTCTCGTATTGTAGTCTCATCAGGCAGCCATTGATTAGATAAAGTGACAACATTGACAATCAAGTCTGGCGACGCTGATTGGCTACTTGGTGCTTCATCAACGATAGTATCTGGCGGTACTGCATACAGACAACGCTGATAAGCACGTTCTATATTGGCAATAAAACCTTGCTGCTGTAATTGCTGCAGACGCTGAATCTCAGGAGATACTTGCGTACGCTCGCTCAATGCTTGTTCAATATCGAGCAAAGTTGGCGCCGTCATGTTTAAGCTATAGAAATGACCCAACTCCTGAATAAATGCCAGCAGCGCACCATGCAAGTGAAAAATAGCAGTCTCACAATGTGCTTGATATAACTGCTTATCATTGGTACTTCCTGCAGATTGGCAAGATAAACGACAGAAATATAACTTTTGATTGGTTCGATCTGCTTGATATTTGGCGACGCGAGTTTTACCTGCCATTTGCTAATTATCCTTCTATGAGTAGTGAATTAGAGCCTATTTCCAGTGTACTATTTTTTTAGATAATAGCACCATGCCTTTCTCAGCTTTTTATACGCACAAAAAAGCCAGCAACTTAGGCTGGCTTTTTTATCAAATTAAGAATGAATCAGGATACTTAATGCTATTAATTATCTTGATTTAACTCTTGAGCAAATGCTTCATCAAAGCTTGCAAAGTCTTTGCTATCAGTGCTTGCAGTCATATCAAACGCTGCATTCAAATCTTTATCTTGTAGCTTCTGATCTGCTTTTTCTTTACGTGCTTTATGATAAGCAAGACCAGTACCTGCAGGAATCAAGCGACCAACAACCACGTTTTCTTTTAGACCACGTAGCTCATCTACTTTACCAGTCACAGCAGCCGCAGTTAGTACACGGGTTGTTTCCTGGAAAGAAGCCGCTGAGATAAAGCTTTCAGTTGCTAGACTTGCCTTGGTGATACCTAGTAATTGACGCTCAAACTGTACTGGGAATTTATCTTCCGCTTCTAGCTTAGCATTCAATGCTTTGATATCTGCATACTCGACCTGATCACCTTTGAAGTGACTTGAGTCGCCGCCGTCAGTGATTTCAACTTTACGCAGCATCTGACGAATGATAACTTCGATGTGCTTGTCGTTGATTTTTACACCCTGCAAGCGATAAACGTCCTGTACTTCGTTGACGATGTAATCAGCAAGTGCAGTCTGACCTTTCAAACGCAAGATATCATGTGGGTTCTGTGGACCATCAGCGATCACTTCACCACGTGCTACCGTCTCGTTTTCAAAGACGTTTATTTGACGCCATTTCGGGATTAGCTCTTCATGTACTTCGCCATCTTCATTAGTAATAATGAAGCGGTTCTTACCTTTAGTCTCTTTACCAAAGCTTACCACACCAGTCATTTCTGCCATGATGGCGTGATCTTTTGGACGACGTGCTTCGAATAGATCAGCAACACGTGGTAGACCACCGGTAATATCTTTCGTACCAGAAGACGCTTGTGGTACACGGCCTAGAATCGAACCTGCTGCTACTTTCTCACCATCGCTTACGCGGATAATAGTTTCAGCTGGTAAGAAGTAAACCACTTCTTTGCCTTCGTCAGTGTTCAAGATAATCGCAGGACGTAAGTCTTTTGCCGAGCTTGAACGGTCACGAGTGGCTAGAATCTCAAATGAGCTCATACCAGTCGCATCATCAACCTTCACTGTTGCAGTCATACCATCAGTGATGTCACTGAAGCGTGCTGTACCAGCAAATTCTGTGATGATTGGATGCGTATGCGGATCCCACTTAGCGATAGTTTGACCGCCTTCAACCTGCTCTTCGTCTTTCACAAGTACGCTTGAACCATATGGTACTTTATAGCGTTCACGCTCACGGCCAAGCTCATCGGTCAATGCGATTTCAGCTGAACGCGATACGATGACTAAGTGACCATCGGTATGCTGTACTGTTTTCATGTTTTCAAAGTGCGCTTGACCAGCATTACGTACAGAGATGCTGTTATCTACAGAGGCTGAGCTCGCTGCCCCGCCCACGTGGAACGTACGCATGGTTAACTGAGTACCTGGCTCACCAATAGACTGAGCTGCCATAACACCGACTGATTCGCCGATGTTCACTTTATGACCACGTGCAAGGTCACGACCATAACACTGTGAACATACGCCATGCTCGATATCACACGTAATTACTGAACGTACCCAGATATCATCGATTGCGTTGTTATCAAGGACGTTAACCCAGTACTCATCGATCAATGTACCAGCTGGAATCAATACTTTATCAGCATCGTCATTGTAAGTAACGTCACGAGCAGTCACACGACCCAGTACTAGCTCACCTAGCTTCTCAATGATTTCACCACCTTGGATATGTGGTTTCATGAGTAGGCCTTCTTCAGTACCACAATCATCGCTAGTGATAACCAAATCTTGTGCCACATCAACCAGACGACGAGTTAGGTAACCCGAGTTAGCTGTTTTCAGTGCCGTATCCGCTAGACCTTTACGTGCACCGTGAGTTGAAATGAAGTACTGTAGTACGGTCAAACCTTCACGGAAGTTAGCTTTAATCGGTGTCTCAATGATTGAGCCATCTGGTTTCGCCATCAAACCACGCATACCAGCCAACTGACGAATCTGTGCCGCACTACCACGAGCACCAGAATCTGACATGATAAAGATCGAGTTGAATGACTTCTGCTCGTCTTCTTCACCTTGTGCGTTGATAACTTTATCTGTTGCCAAGTTGTCCATCATCGCTTTAGCGACTTTGTCGTTGGTACGTGACCAGATATCAACTACTTTGTTATAGCGCTCACCAGCAGTTACGAAACCTTGCTCGAACTGATCTTCGATTTCGCGAACTTCGCCTTCTGCCACTTCGATGATTTGCTTCTTAAGTGGTGGAATGACCATGTCGTCGATACCGATAGACACGCCAGATAGTGTTGCTTGAGCAAAACCAAGATACATCAATTGGTCAGCAAACATAACACTTTCTTTTACGCCAACTTTACGGTAGCAAGAGTTAATCAAACGAGAGATATTTTTCTTCGTCATCTCCTGGTTACACTCATCAAACGTCATACCTTTAGGCATGATGTTCCAGATAAGTAGACGACCAGCAACCGTATCTTTGATACTGATTTCTTTAGTCTCGTTACCGTCTTCGTCAATTTGCGTCTCAGTAACACGCACTTTGATCTTAGCGTTTACATGTAGATCGTTTGAACCAATTGCACGCAATGCTTCATTAACGGTAGCAAAAATCATGCTCTCGCCTTTGGCATTGATCGACGAGCGACTGATGTAATATAGACCTAGTACAACATCCTGAGATGGTACGATGATCGGATCACCGTTCGCAGGTGACAAGATGTTGTTGGTAGACATCATCAGGGCACGTGATTCAAGCTGTGCTTCTAGCGTCAATGGCACGTGAACGGCCATTTGGTCACCATCGAAATCGGCGTTGAATGCAGTACAAACAAGCGGATGCAACTGGATGGCTTTACCTTCGATCAATACTGGCTCAAATGCCTGTAGACCCAAACGGTGAAGTGTTGGCGCACGGTTAAGAAGTACTGGATGCTCACGGATAACCATGGCCAGCATATCCCACACTTGTGGCTCTTCACGCTCTACCATCTTTTTGGCAGCTTTAATCGTAGTCGCTAAACCATGAGACAATAGTTTGTTATAAGTAAATGGCTTGAATAATTCTAGTGCCATTTTCTTAGGTAGACCACACTGATGTAGACGTAGTGTTGGACCTACAACGATAACCGAACGACCAGAGTAATCGACACGCTTGCCAAGTAAGTTCTGACGGAAACGACCTTGCTTACCTTTGATCATATCTGCCAAAGATTTCAATGGACGTTTGTTACTACCAGTGATGGCACGACCGCGACGACCGTTATCAAGCAACGCATCGACTGACTCTTGCAACATACGCTTTTCATTACGTACGATGATATCAGGAGCACTTAGCTCAAGCAGGCGCTTAAGACGGTTGTTACGGTTGATTACGCGGCGATATAGATCGTTTAGATCTGACGTCGCAAAACGGCCGCCTTCTAGCGGTACTAGAGGACGCAAATCTGGTGGTAGTACTGGCAAGATGTTCATTACCATCCACTCAGGCTTGTTATTAGAATCACGGAATGCTTCTAATAATTTGAGACGCTTAGACATCTTCTTAAGCTTAGTCTCAGAACCAGTTTGTGGAATCGCTTCACGTAGCTCATCAATTTCAAGATCGATATCGATGTCTTTTAATAGGTCTTGAACGGCTTCAGCACCCATCTTGGCTGTGAATTCGTCACCAAACTCTTCAAGCGCTTTATAATAATCTTCATCATCAAGTAACTGGTACTTTTCTAAGCTAGTTAGACCAGGCTCAGTAACGATATAGCTTTCGAAATATAGAACGCGCTCGATATCACGTAGCGTCATGTCTAGCAATAGACCGATACGGCTTGGTAATGATTTTAAGAACCAAATATGCGCAACTGGACTGGCTAGGTCGATATGACCCATGCGATCACGACGAACTTTAGCAGTGGTAACTTCAACACCACATTTTTCGCAGATAACGCCTTGGAACTTACGGCGCTTATACTTACCACATAAACATTCGAAGTCTTTTACTGGGCCAAAGATTTTGGCACAAAAAAGACCATCACGCTCAGGCTTGAACGTGCGATAGTTGATGGTTTCAGGCTTTTTCACTTCGCCGTGCGACCATGACTTGATGACGTCAGGTGAGGCTAAAGTAATTTGAATGCTATCAAACTCTTGGTTACCGTTGCCGGTAGGGCTTTGCATGATATCGAGTAAATCTTTCAAGTTGCTTCTCCGTTATCTTTATAATCATCTGACAGCGTACCATTGACGCAGATAAGATGAATGAAGGCAATGAATAGGGTTGAGACAAATCACTAAAAGCAGCAGCAATAAAGCAGACTGCCTTTAGTGGACAACTAAGTTAAACAACGGGCTAGTTGCTTTGTTTTAACTCAATATTAATACCCAGTGATTTGATTTCTTTGGTCAGTACGTTAAACGACTCAGGCATGCCTGGATCCATATACTGCTCACCATCAACGATGTTTTTGTACATACGAGTACGGCCTTCAACGTCATCCGACTTCACCGTTAGCATTTCTTGCAACGTGTAAGTCGCGCCGTATGCTTCTAGTGCCCACACTTCCATCTCACCGAAGCGCTGACCACCAAACTGAGCTTTACCACCCAATGGCTGCTGCGTCACTAGAGAATAAGAACCTGTTGAACGCGCATGCATTTTGTCATCAACCAAATGGTTAAGCTTAAGCATGTACATGTAGCCGACAGTTACTTTACGGTCAAACTTCTGACCTGTACGACCATCATATAACGTCTGCTGACCATCGCGATCCATACCAGCAAGCTCGAGCAAGTCTTTAACTTGGCTTTCTCTTGCGCCGTCAAATACTGCTGTGCCCATCGGTACACCGCCACGTAAGTTGTCTGCTAGCGCCATGATGTCATCATCACTTAAGCTATCAAGATCAACTTGCTCACCGCCTACTTGGTTATAGATTTTGTCCAAGAAGTCACGTAGCTCTTTGATTGCTGCTTGAGATTTGAGCATACCGTCAATCTTCTCGCCCAACCCTTTCGCTGCCATACCCAAATGCGTCTCTAGAACCTGACCGATGTTCATACGAGATGGTACACCAAGCGGGTTCAATACGATGTCAACGGTATTTCCATTTTCATCATAAGGCATGTCTTCAACTGGCATGATGCGCGATACAACACCTTTGTTACCATGACGACCAGCCATTTTATCACCAGGCTGAATACGACGCTTAACCGCTAGATATACTTTAACGATTTTTTGTACGCCATGTTGTAAGTCATCACCAGCAGTCAATTTGCGTTTTTTCTCAGCAAACTTCACATCGATGTCTTTTTGCTTATCAACCAAGTAATCAGCGATTTGCGTTAGACGCTCAGAGATTTCTTCTTCTACTGGTTGAATATCAAGCAATGTCTCAAGGCTCATATCTTTCATATCAGCCAATGCCATAACTGTACCAGCTTTTAGACCAGCGCCGCCGCTGACTTTTTGGCCATCTAGTAGATTACCAATACGGCCACGTGCTGCTTCTTCAAAGATACGTAGCTCTTCTTTCAAATCTTTGCGATAGCTATCAAGCTGCGATTTTTCAATCGCTCTTGCGCGTGCGTCTTTTTCAACGCCATCACGGGTGAAGACCTGTACATCAATAACCGTACCTTTACTTGAAGTTGGTACGCGTAGTGAAGTGTCTTTCACGTCAGCCGCTTTTTCGCCAAAGATAGCCCGTAGTAGTTTCTCTTCTGGCGTTAGTTGCGTTTCACCTTTTGGCGTCACTTTACCAACTAGGATATCACCAGCGTCAACTTCAGCACCGATATAGACGATACCTGCTTCATCAAGACTTGATAATGCTGCTTCACCAACGTTTGGAATATCAGCAGTGATCTCTTCTGTACCTAGCTTGGTATCACGAGCCACACAAGTCAATTCTTGGATATGAATAGTAGTGAAACGATCTTCTTTAACTACTTTTTCAGATAACAAGATTGAATCTTCGAAGTTGTAACCATTCCACGGCATAAATGCGATGCGGATGTTCTGGCCTAGTGCTAGCTCACCAAGATCCGTTGAAGGACCATCAGCCAAGATGTCACCCAAAGCAATCTCGTCACCTTGGTTAACAATGATACGTTGGTTGATACAAGTGTTTTGGTTAGAGCGCGTGTATTTGATCAAGTTATAGATATCGATACCCGCTTCACCAGCAGTCATCTCGTCTTCGTTTACACGAACAACGATACGTGATGCATCAACATCTTCAATCACACCGCCACGCTTAGCGATAACACAAACACCAGAGTCACGAGCAACGTGACGCTCCATACCAGTACCTACTAACGGCTTATCAGCACGTAGCGTAGGAACAGCCTGACGCTGCATGTTCGAGCCCATCAAGGCACGGTTAGCATCATCATGCTCTAGGAACGGAATCAGACCTGCTGCAACCGATACTACCTGACTTGGTGATACATCCATATGCGTCACTTTTTCTGGCGGCATACGAACAAATTCACCATAGCTACGTACACTGACCATCTCATCAGATAACGCGCCATCTTCAGTCATCGGAGAATCAGCCTGTGCAATGACAGTACCTACTTCTTCGATTGCTGATAGATACTCAATAACGTCAGTCACTTTACCATCAACCACACGGCGATATGGCGTTTCTAAGAAGCCAAAGCTGTTGGTTTTAGCAAATGTTGCTAGTGAGTTAATTAGACCAATGTTTGGACCTTCAGGAGTCTCAATAGGACATACACGGCCATAATGGGTATCATGTACGTCACGTACTTCAAAGCCTGCACGTTCACGAGTTAGACCACCAGGTCCTAACGCTGATACACGGCGCTTATGGGTAACTTCAGACAACGGGTTGTTCTGATCCATAAACTGTGACAACTGGCTTGAACCAAAGAATTCTTTAACCGCAGCCGCTACTGGCTTAGAGTTAATCAAATCTTGTGGCGACAAGTTGTCTGATTCTGCTGAGCTTAAACGCTCTTTTACGGCACGCTCAACACGTACTAGACCAACACGGAATTGGTTTTCTGCCATCTCACCTACTGAACGAATACGACGGTTACCAAGATGGTCAATATCATCGACATCGCCTCGACCATTACGAATCTCGATAAGCTCTTTTAGAACGTTAACGATATCATCGTTGGTCAATACACTGCGTTCGCGCTGGATATCAGGATCATCAGTGTTATCAAATTCTAAACCAAGACGACGGTTGAACTTCATACGACCGACGTTTGATAAGTCATAACGATCTGCATTAAAGAACATGCTCTCAAACAGTTTCTCAGCAGTTTCAACCGTTGGTGGCTCACCTGGACGCATTACTTTGTAGATTTCGATCAACGCTTCTTCACGGCTTGAGGTACTATCAGCACGTAGCGTATCGGCAATATAACTACCTTGGTCGATATCATTCGTGAATAGAATGCTGAACTCTTTGATGGCACCACTGGCTTCAAATGAGTTCAATTTAACCAATAATTCATGGTCGATTGGCGTGTTTGCTTTAGCGATGATTTCGTCGTTAACGACGATGTCTTCTGCTAAGATACGCTCGTATAGATACTCATCAGGCACAGCAATTTTCGTCATACCTGCTTCTTCAAGCTGACGTATACGGCGTGCGTTGATGCGTTTGCCCTGCTCTACGATAACGTCACCTTCAGGTGATACGATATCAAACTGAGCCATTTCGCCACGTAGACGATCAGCAACTAAATCAATTTCAAACGTCTCTTCGCCTTTATAAACAGCAACTTTATCAAAGAATAAATCTAAGATTTCAGAAGTTGTTAGACCAAGTGCGCGTAGGATGATTGACGCAAGTAGCTTACGGCGACGATCAATACGAGCAAATACTAAATCTTTTGCATCAAATTCAAAGTCTAACCATGAACCACGGTAAGGGATGATACGTGCGTTATAAAGCACTTTACCACTTGAGTGCGACTTACCTTTATCATGATCAAAGAACACACCAGGTGAACGATGTAGCTGAGATACGATAACACGCTCAGTACCATTGATAATGAAAGTACCGTTAGCCGTCATCAAAGGCATCTCGCCCATGTAAACGCTTTGCTCACGGATATCTTTGATAGCAGCTTTGCTATCTTTGTCTTTGCTGTCTTTGTCTTTGATAATCAAACGGATTTTGACACGCATAGGCGCAGCAAACGTTGAACCACGTAAGATACACTCACGCTCATCAAATTCAGGCGTGCCTAAATAGTACTCAACAAATTGTAGCTCTGCGTTACCAGAGTGACTCTCAATTGGGAAAATAGAGGAATACGCAGCTTGCAAACCAGTATTCTCACGAGCTTTCGGCTTTTTATGCTCTTGCAAAAATTGCTCATAAGAATCTACTTGAATAGACAGTAAATAGGGAATGTCCATTACAGTGGGCAATTCAGCAAAACTTTTGCGAATACGCTTTTTTTCAGTATAAGAATATGCCATCGAGAGTCCTTACAGTAAACGTGGAAACAAATTAAAAGCGTGGCCAGTATGCATAAATACGATGCAAACGTGGCGACGTAAACGATAATATAAAACAGGTCTTCGTGTTCAGTTCATGTCTTTTCTGTCAATTACTACTTTACTCTTCAGTGCTTACCTAGCACACTTCACTTAATCTCATCGTTGCTTGCTAAATTCATGGTAAGTGAATCAGTTATATGACTGTTGCAACCAAAAAATTCAATATTATATAATCTATAACGCATTGCCTATCAGGCATAATTTACAAATACATTGCTGGGGAATAATGTCTATTAAGATTGCATCCATACCACTTGCCATCTAGACTACTTATTACCGAACTATGTTCCCTACACATACAAACTGTCTATAAGACTAAATATCGACAGTCATGCCAAACCAAGTAGGCAACTTATGATCAACAGCTTTTTTAAGAATACCGCTTTTTTCAGGATTAATAATCGGGGTAACTATAACTTTTAGAATCAGTATAAACTATAGTGTTGATAGGAAAGCATGCAGACACAAAAAAATGCCAAACATCTACAGACGTTTAGCTCATATTAACTGATTTCAAAAACTGGCATGTGTGCTTGCATGTATATCGTCTGTCCTTTTGATGGGTATCCACCGTGATGTTGCATACGTATGTTGGCAGACACAAAAGGTCAAGCTAC
Organism: Psychrobacter sp. APC 3281; assembly: GCF_030407815.1. GTDB lineage: Bacteria > Pseudomonadota > Gammaproteobacteria > Pseudomonadales > Moraxellaceae > Psychrobacter. The sequence continues at coordinate 4,362 of NZ_JASDCS010000010.1, read as the reverse complement.
GAATTATAGTAAAAAAAAGCTGGCAATGCAAGGCATTACCAGCTTTTTTTTCGTACAGTGTTAAACTTATTTTAGTTCAACAGTTGCACCAGCTTCTTCAAGTTTCTTTTTCAACTCTTCAGCTTCAGCTTTAGATGCGCCTTCTTTGATTGGAGCTGGAGCGCTTTCAACCAAATCTTTCGCTTCTTTTAGGCCAAGACCAGTAGCTTCACGTACGGCTTTAATTACGCCAACTTTCTTCTCGCCAAAGCTGGCAAGAACTACGTCAAACTCGTCTTTTTCTTCAGCAGCAGCAGCAGCAGGACCAGCAGCAGCAGGTGCAGCAGCAACAGCAGCTGTTACGCCGAATTTTTCTTCCATGTCGCTGATTAACTCAACGATATCCATTACTGACATTTCAGCGATTGCATTTAACACGTCATCTTTAGATAGTGCCATGAGAACTCTCCGTTATCTGATAAAAATTAATTGATTCTAATATCGCCTTGATTGCTTGCCTAATGTGACAATAAAATGCAACCAAAATTAGCGATGTTAAAGTTACGTTAAAACAAGCAATTAAGCAGCTTCTTTTGCGTCTTTGATTGCCGCTACAGTGCGAACGAACTTGCCAGGAACAGCGTTCATAGTCTGGACAAGCTTGGTCACTGGTGCATTCATAGTAGCCATCAAGATAGAGATTGCTTCGTCGCGAGTTGGTAGCTTCGATACGCTCTCTAGCTCTTCTGGACCATAAACTTCACCACCGACTGATACTAATTTGGTCTCTAAAGCTTTGTTATCTTTGCTGAAGTCGAAAACGACTCGAGCAGCAGATCCCAAATCTTCCATAGAGAAAGCCAAAAGTAGTGGACCAGTCATACGGTCTGACATGCTCTCAAACTTAGTGCCTTCAAAAGCGCGTTTTGCTAGTGTATTTTTTACCACTTTCAAAACAACACCTTTATCACGAGCTTGTTCGCGCAGCTTAGTAAGCTGTGCAACACCAATACCGTGATATTCGGCAGCTACTGCTGAGTAAGCATTAGCAGCAACTTCAGACACTTCAGCCACAACTTGTTGTTTTTGTTCTAGCGTTAATGCCATAAGTTGACTCCTTTAATCTTATCAATCGACTTATAATAAAAGTGCCAAAAACAAGGTTTTTATGCGCTCAAACTGTAAGCTAAGACTGACTTGATACGACACATTACCAGCGGATTCAATTAATAAAAAAAGCATCTACTGGCAACGACTGATTACGGCACCGTTATCAGAATGACGTTGAGTAATAGTTTGAAGATTATAAATAATCCTATCGCCCTATTCGCTCGTGTCTTAAACTGTGTGGGCCACCGTCTGCGTAGGACAACTAAGATTTTCATCTGTCGTCGATTAACAAAAGTGACTTATTATCATAAGCAACTATCCGAAGATCGCTAAATATGACTTTAAACTACTCTCTACCTACGGTCTTAGACAGCGTAGCAAATACTACGCTGACCTAATTCTTTAAAAACTGTTTGTGTTTATCATTCAAAATATTTGAAGATAAAAACTTTAATTATTTAGCAGTACGATAAGGAACAGCATCGATCGTTAGACCTGGACCCATCGTGCTAGACAAGGTGATTTTCTTAATGAAAGTACCTTTAGAAGTAGCAGGCTTAGCACGCTTTAGATCAGAAAGAATCGCTTGCGCGTTTTGCTCGATTTGATCAGCAGTGAAACCAACTTGGCCGATAGTTGCATGGATGATACCAGCTTTATCAACACGGTACTGAGCCTGACCAGCTTTCGCATTAGTCACAGCTTCAGCAACGTTTGGCGTTACCGTACCAACTTTAGGGTTAGGCATTAGACCACGTGGGCCTAGGATAGTACCTAATTGACCAACAACACGCATAGCATCTGGAGCTGCGATAACAACATCAAAGTCCATGTTACCGGCTTTGATTTGCTCTGCTAGGTCTTCAAAACCAACGATGTCCGCACCAGCTTCTTTAGCGGCTTCAGCAGCAGCGCCTTGAGCAAATACAGCAACGCGTTTGGTTTTACCAGTACCAGCAGGTAGGTTGGTTGCGCCACGAACTACTTGGTCAGATTTACGTGGGTCAACGCCCAAGTTTACTGCGATATCGATAGACTCTTTGAACTTTAGCGCTGGCAAATCGTTTAGGATTTGAACCGCTTCTTCAATAGTGTATTGTTTTTCGTTATCAATACGGCTTTGAATTTCTTTTTGACGTTTGGTTAGCTTAGACATTATACACCCTCCACGGTAATACCCATTGAACGTGCAGTACCAGCGATGGTACGGACAGCAGCGTCAAGATCAGCAGCAGTTAAATCTGCATTTTTAGTCTTAACGATGTCTTCTAGTTGTGCACGGTCAACTTTACCAACTTTAGCAGTGTTCGGTGTACCTGAACCTTTAGCAATACCAGAAGCCTTACGTAGTAAGTATGCAGCTGGTGGTGACTTCATGATGAAGGTAAAAGATTTGTCACTGTATACTGTGATCTCAGTTGGGATCGGTAGACCTGGCTCTTGGCCTGAGGTCGCAGCATTAAATTCTTTACAGAACGCCATGATGTTCACGCCTTTTTGACCCAAAGCTGGACCAATAGGTGGTGAAGGATTTGCTTTGCCTGCAGGCACTTGCAGTTTGATGTAACCATCAATCTTCTTAGCCATGATACTCTCCTAAATGGGTAATAGCGCCAAATCAACGTGGTATATACCTAATTGACTAACAGCTCCCCGGTTGATGAATTTTTTGCTAATTTAGTCCAGTTTTTCAACTTTACTAAATTCAAGCTCAACCTGTGTAGGTCGATTAAATACGTTTACCGTTAGATGTAGTTTAGACTTCTCATAATCCACTTTTTCTACCAACCCTTTAAAGTCAGTAAATGGACCATCGATAACCAACAACTCTTCGCCCGGCTCAAATAGAGTCTTAGGACGTGGGTCAGTTTCAGTCTGGTTCAAACGGTTTAAAATGCGATCAGCTTCTACTTGCGTAATCGGTGCAGGCATCTCAGGCGTACCACCGATGAAGCCCATAATACGTGGGCAATCTTTTACAATGTGCCAAGTATTATCGTTCATTTCCATTTGGATCAATACATATCCAGGAAAGAACTTGCGCTCACTCTTACGTTTTTTGCCGTCTTTCATTTCGACGACTTCTTCAGTAGGAACCAATACATCGCCGAATGACTCAGCAAAGTCACTACGATTAATACGATCAGTTAATGAACGTTGTACTTGTTTTTCATATCCTGAAAACGCTTGGACAATATACCAACGCATATCACGCTCCTGATCATTATAAATAAGTTGTTATGAGTAAATGTCTCGCTAATAGTCACTAATACGTGCTATTAACCGATGAAGATACCAACGAACCAATTAAAAAAGTTATCCAATAACCAAATAAAGAAACCAGCAATCGCAATCACAACAATCACTTGCCATGTATATTGAAAGGTTTCGTCTTTACCTGGCCATGTCACTCGGCGAAGCTCAACGGCAGCGTCTTTTAGCAATATTTTAAAAGCACGGCCTTGATGCGTTAGCGCCAAACAGACTAATGCAAATACAACAAGTGCGACAATAATACCAATACGTACCCAGACATCGTTGGCAGGTTGCCAATAGCCTGGTAAGTATTGATTTACTAGAGTCGCACCGATTAATACAGCTGCGGCAAGTAGCCACAAAATCAAATCTTTTATTGAGCCAGTCTTAGCCACTTCAACAGCAGTAGTACCGCTAGCTGAAACATGCTTATTTTTAGACAGCATTCCACCAGCAACCGCCTTGGCATCAGATAACTTAGTCTCGAGGTTATCTTGATCATTGCTCATAAAGAACTCGCTTCGGAGATGGTGGGGTACAACAAAGATGTGATAAGAAGATGGCAGGCGATGTAGGACTCGAACCTACAACCCTCGGTTTTGGAGACCGATGCTCTACCAATTGAGCCAATCGCCTATGGGTGTAAAGGACAGCATTATACAATATTTAGCATAGAATGCAAGCCCTTGACGGTAAAATTATTAATTTTACCTGATTTTGCACTACTGCAATCTAAAATAACTGCTAGCGTTAAGTGCAGCGACAATATAACAAGCTATGGCGTAGATTACAATATGCTATCTAACAAATAATTATCTCTATCTCACATATCGTGAGTTATTATTTCGCTAAAGCTCTTATTCTATTTTAGTAATGTTTCACTTCCCTCCACAAAAAAAGGCCACCCTAAATAGGATGGCCTTTTTTATGACTAACTCATAAGCTCATTACTGAGACTTAAATCTTAGTTCAATACGTTAGCAACAACACCAGCGCCTACAGTACGGCCGCCTTCAC
>NZ_JASDCS010000009.1 GCF_030407815.1 Psychrobacter sp. APC 3281 | reverse complement strand
TGTTTTTAATCTTATTTTAGGAGATGAGTAAATCTGTACTTTTTTCAATGGGTTACTGTCCAATTAATTTCAATAGGTTTAAAGACTGACTATATATGTGCTATTTATTATAATTTATAACATCAAAAACGTTTAGCTTTGCTAGATAAATACCTTTTATCTCTGAGCTTTATCTTCTATTAAAGTAACCATTTCTCTATTTGAACTTTATAACTTACCCATCTTTTCAAAAAACGCCTTATACGCCGCTACTTTTTTATCCAACGATAGTGGATAAGCACGTGAAGTCGACGGTAACCTATATAAGGTTAGGTTATTCACATCAGCTTTCTGGTTATCTGTACTCTGCCACTGATAAGGGTAATCCATACTTTGATTGGTTTTCGGATGCTTTGATTTGGCAATTGGCTCGTCTAATAACCCAAGCAATACTTCGGTCGCCTTGCCTCCTGTCGTAAACAATGACTTTACCTTTGGCACTTGCGGCAAGATACTATCTAAATCAACAGGAGTGACCACCGTTAGATTTTTATCCGAAGCATTACCCGTTTCGCGGATGGCTTGCTTTACTGTCGGACAAGAAGCGATACCACGTTCAAACATAAAATCACGAATACGCTCAGGATCAAAGCGCTTCTCGTCGTCTACTCTAAAATAGTCATCATCATCAAAAAATACTCGACCATATATCCGCCACATATCATTATAAAAATTGGGATAATGAAAACTCATTGCCCATTTATCAGCAGTCGGCGGAAAAGTACCCATCATCATAATGGTGGCATTGGGCGGCAGAACAGGCTCAAAAGGATGCGTTTCGACGTCAACAGCGCTGTTTTCGGCTAATGGCGACTCTGTATCGATGTTTTTTTGGATGCTTGGTGTTTTTATAGTCATGATATTCTTCATCAGAAAAGCGGTTTTTTTGGTATCATAGCAAGTCTAAACACTACCTCACTTATAATCACGTTGTGTTGTATAGTCAAACTTAGTCGGTTCAATCAGTTGACTTAAATAGCGCAATATCATTTTACTTAGCCTGAACTGCTTAGGCTTTGATAGCAGCTGTGAACGCAAATATTGTCATTGCGATAAATAAGCACTGTCGAAAAGTAGTTAATTAGCTTGATTGTGAAGGATTTAACTTTACTATTTATAAGCTAAGGATATGGTTAAAGTGCGGTAAGTGTTTGTATCTTTTATACTAATAGCAACCGCAGTAACTGCGCAAGCATCAGACAAGAAACCAAGAGAGTACTTATGAGTGACTTAAACAGCGATTTAAAAATTACGGTAATCGATCATCCACTAGTCCGTCATAAACTCAGCCTTATGCGCGAAAAAGACTGTAGTACTTATAAATTTCGTACATTGACCAAAGAGCTTGCGCGCTTGATGGCTTATGAAGCAAGCCGTGATTTTGAGATCGAGACTTTCCCAATGGAAGGCTGGTGTGGCGAGATCACTGGTGAGCAAATCATCGGTAAGACGGCAACGATCGTACCGATTTTACGCGCAGGTATTGGCATGCTTGATGGGGTGCTCGACTTAATCCCTACTGCTAAGATTTCTGTGGTCGGTCTACAACGTGATGAAGAAACATTGCAGCCAGTCCCTTTCTTTGAAAAATTCGTGAGCCACATGGACAAACGTCCTGCGCTGATCATTGATCCAATGCTAGCCACGGGCGGCTCAATGGTTGCGACTATTGAAATGCTAAAGAAAAATGGCTGTACTAACATAAAAGCATTGGTATTGGTGGCTGCACCTGAAGGCGTACGTTTGGTAAATGAAGCGCATCCTGACGTGACTATCTATACCGCTGCATTAGACAGCCATTTGGATGAGCACGGCTACATCATCCCAGGTCTAGGCGATGCTGGTGATAAGATTTTTGGTAAGCAGTTATCTAATAGATAAGTCGCATTAGGGTAAACAAAACCATCATCAAAATTATGGCAATAGCAGACAGTATCAACAATAAGGACAGATCATGAACGTATTGATTACAGGAGCGAGCGCGGGTTTTGGTAAAGCGTTGGCAGAGCGTTTGGTTGCTAATGGCCATCGCGTGATTGGTTGCGCCAGACGCCTTGATAAACTGAATGCATTGGCAGAGACTTTAGGTGAGGCTTTTTTGCCCGTGGTTATGGATGTGAGTGATACGGCTTCTATCCCGCAAATCATTGCTGACTTGCCTGATGATTTTAAACAAATCGATGTCTTGGTCAATAATGCAGGATTGGCACTGGGTACAGAGCCTGCTCACAAAGCCAGTCTTGATGACTGGATGCGTATGATTGATACCAATATTAAAGGCTTGATGGCGTTGACTCATGCGGTCTTGCCAGCGATGGTTGAGCGTGACAGTGGCTATGTCATCAATGTTGGTTCGATTGCTGGTAGCTGGCCTTACTTCGGTGGTAATGTTTACGGCGCAACTAAAGCGTTTGTAAAACAGTTCAGCTTAAACTTGCGAGCAGATCTGATTTATACCCAAGTGCGTGTGACCAATCTTGAACCTGGTAATGTGGCTGGCACTGAGTTTTCAAACGTGCGCTATCATGGTGACGATGACAAAGCTGCCAAGGTGTATGATGGCTTTAAAACCATGACAGGTGAAGATATCGGTGATATTTTATTATGGTTGATTGAGTCGCCTGCTCATATTAACGTCAACCGTTTAGAAGTAATGCCAGTTGCCCAGACTTATAATGGACTAACGATCGCCAAGCAAAATTAATATTAACTGCTCGGCTAGTTATAGTGTCGATGTTGATTATAGATATATCACTTATTAACACCGAACCTGTTAGCGTATCTCATAAGATCGAAGCAATATAGAGTCATCTATATTGCTTTTTTTTATGTCTTCAATAGCTTGCTCATTGACCAAGCGCAAATCCTGAAAGTCCATAATCAATACTTCGTTACGCAGACGTTCGCTAGTGCGCTTGTTATGTCGTATCGCAAACCCTAATACTTGCTTACCAGTGATGGTTATCTGATTAATGATTAACCTTGAATTATTCACTTTCAGCTTTTTGGACAGATTCTGAGTCATTTTCTGAGCACTTATGATCGCCGTTGCCGGATTCACCGTAGTGGTTAATGTCTTAGTCTGTCGTACACTTTTGGGCATATCTCCTGCAAAAAACAATACCTGACCTAATGGTAAATACTGCGCATGGCGTACTAGTTCTTGACGGAACAATGCAGGCATATCTGTGTTAAAACTGTCTTCTGTCTGCTGATAAAACGCGGTGAAGTTACGATGTAAATAACGCCCGAACACCGTAGTATTAATCCATTCCTGATAAACATCGTCTGCCAATAACTGCTTGGTAAAAGCACTGGCATCAATTGTGACATCCCTACTCACAGTAGCAGATAACAGCGACAGTAAAAGCGCTTGCGGACTGGCAAATGTCTGCTGCTGCCATATTTGTGGATATAGGCTACTATCGAGTAATGGCAATGTTGATCTGCTCATGCACTTATATCCTTGTCAGTTAACGCTACTGCTTTTACCGCCAGCCAAATTCTATGCTATGGTCAGGTGACAGCTTTAATATAGCAGTCTTTTATTCGCGGTATAACTATTTTGTAGCGGTGTACTCTACCGCAATACTTTCTTAGCTAAATTGACCGAGAGAGCTTGAAAAATCAAAGAGATATCACTCCATGAAAAAAGACCTCATACCCTTTCTTCCTCCCTACCAGCTAAAGACCATTACTGTCCAAACAGCTGATGGAACGCTGCTGCCCGTCTCTGTCATCGGCAAAGGTAAGCCTGTCCTATTAATGCATGCTTTTGGTATGGATGCGAGGCAATTTTTGCCATTTATTTTACCGCTCATTCAGCACTACTGTTTTTACTTGCCTCATTTTAGAGGGTTTGGTTTGGCCAGTAATCAAACGTTGCCAACGTTTGATTTTATTGAGCAATATGCACAAGATACCCAAGATGTGTTTGAATACGTGAGCGAAGAAACTGGCTTTGAGGTTTTTCCTGTTGCCGCGATATCTATGGGGGCATTAGTCATGTGGGCGTATTTTCAGCGCTTTGGCACTCAGCGCGTGAGTCACTATCTGAATATTGACCAAGCACCGATTATCCATAATCAGCCAGACTGGCAAGGTGGCGGTGTATTCGGCACACGACAAACCGAACTGTTTGCACAATTCACACAGTTAATTACCGACACTGCTCCTTATTTACAAGCCGAACAAGTGGTTGACTTCCGTCACCTGCCCTATCGATTAAAAGTAAATTTGTTAGGCATGGAACGCTCTTTTTCTCTGCTCTCTGTTAGTAGCAAACCTTCGCAATTATTGGTAAAAGCCCTCAGTTATCGGGCACCACACAAAATCTCATTAATGGAACACGCGACTTGGCAACACAAACTGCGCTGCCTATCGGCTTATGTTGCGCTGCCCTACGATTACCGAGATGTTTTGCCAACGGTCAATATTCCGACTACCTTGCTGATTGGTGCGCGCTCGCAATTATATAGTGCAGAGTGGCAACAGCGTTTGACCACTCTGCTGTCCAATGCGCACAGTATTATTTTGCCAACATCAGGACATGCTGTACCGATGGATGCACCAGTTAGTTTTTATAAAGTACTGAAAGAGTTTCTGAACGCTTAATTGTGAGTTTGCGATAATGCACAAAAAAAACGACCTCAACGGGTCGTTTTTTATGTGCTAAATTCAATCTAAATCATTGGCTAAGTATTAATCATTTAATGATTTAATTAATTCGAATCGCGGAATTTCTTTACCATCTACCGTAACCGTTTCAGCAAACATCGCAAGCGGACGTACCCATACGTCATACTCACCGTACAGACAACGATATACCACTAGCGATTCTTCGGTTTCTGAATGCTGCGCTGTATGCAATACTTGATATAAGCTACCTTTATAATGGCGGTAAATGCCTTGGGGGATAGTTTTAGTCATAGCAAACTCCTACTATTAAAAAATGGCTACTAATCATCGCTTCATAAAAAAGGTCGACAATTACTGCCGACCTCACTTTTAATCATTTTTATAGATTATCTAACCAACAGTCACTTTTGCATAAGCCTTTTTACCTGCTTGAATCACGACCGTTTGACCTGAGGTTAGACTAAAGCCACCATCAACGACTTCGCCATCTACTTTGACTGCGTTGCGCTTAATCATGTCTTTTGCCGCTGCACTATTTTTAGTCAAACCTGCTTGGTTTAATACCTGTGTGATAAACAAGGCCTCTTGACCTTCTTCAAGCGTTAATGTCACTTCTGGCAAATCAACTGGTAGCTCGCCATCTGCTAAAACGTTACCAGCAGATTTGTGCGCATTTGCCGCTGCATCAGCATCATGGAAGCGCTCGATTAATTCTTCGGCTAAGATACGTTTGATTTCTTGTGGGTTGCGTCCGTCTTCCATGTCTGCCATCAAGCTTTCCACTTCTTCCATTGGCTTAAAGCTTAAAAACTCAAAGTAGCGATGGATTAGTGTGTCTGGCATCGACAGGATTTTTTGATACATGGTGCCTGGTGCATCGTAGATAGCGACATAGTTGCCCAGTGATTTGGACATTTTGTTGACACCATCCAGCCCCTCTAAGATTGGCACAGTGATACAAACTTGCGGCTCTTGGCCATAGCGTCCTTGCAACGTGCGACCCATTAGCAAGTTAAAGGTTTGATCAGTACCGCCAAGCTCAACATCGGCTTTTAGGGCGATAGAGTCGTAGCCTTGGACTAGCGGATAAAGAAATTCGTGAATTGAGATGGGCGTTTGTGATGCATAGCGTTTTGAAAAGTCATCACGCTCTAGCATACGCGAGACGGTTTGCTGACTGGCAAGCTGAATCATGTCAGCGGCGCTCATGTCATTGAACCACTCAGAGTTAAAGACCACGCGAGTCTTTTCTTTGTCCAAGATTTTGAATACTTGCTCAGCGTAGGTCGTGGCATTGGCTTTGATTTGCTCATCAGTCAATGGTGGACGCGTGCTGTTTTTGCCAGAAGGGTCACCAATCTTGGCGGTATAATCACCGATTAGAAAATAAATCTCATGACCTAAATCTTGAAAATGCTTAAGCTTATTGATCAATACCGTGTGACCCAAATGTAGATCTGGTGCGGTAGGATCAAAGCCTGCCTTGATACGTAGTGGACGATTGAGCTTTAGCTTAGCCACTAAGTCATCTTCAGACAATATCTCTTGCGTACCACGCTGAATAAGGGCCAGTTGTTCTTCTAGGGTGTAAGTTTGATTGGTCATGATGCTCTCTATATATCGCTTTAATTGGGATTTTTATGAATGACGGTTACTGGCTCAACACCTTAGGAAGTTTAGAACCTCAAAAGGTCAGAAAAAATGCTAGAATTTGACGGATATACTAGCGTTTTTTAAGGTAAATTGCCATGACCAACCCCGCATCGATTGCTGATACTGACCATAATGCTCTCGCAGACTTGCTTATGAATAATGGTTTGGACAACCCTTCAGACGATATTGATGATTTGACCTCTGATAATTCGAACTATGCCACCTTAACTGATGCCCTTGAGCAAACGGTGTTTGAAAGTTTCGATGATGGCTTATATATCGGCATGATGTCTGGCACCAGTTTGGATGGTATGGACACGGTGCTTTGTCAGTTTAATCCTGAGGTGAGTAACGAAGATGGCACCCAACCGCCCATGCGACTGCTTGCGACCTATAGCCAAGATTTTCCGCCACGTCTGCGTGAAGTGCTACTGGCATTGTGTCAGCCGAATGGCGTGAATCAACTCGTACCAGAGGCCGATGAACCAAGCAGTGAGTTGGATTGGTTCGGCTGGGCAAGTCGCACGTATGCTGAGTTCGCGAGTGAAGTGGTCAATGCCCTATTGCAGCAATCAAATACCGATCCTGAGTCAGTACTGGCGATTGGCTGTCATGGACAAACCGTACGCCATCGCCCGCAAATGGGATTCACGTTGCAACTGGTCGATGCCAATATTATCGCTGAGCGCACAGGCATCAGTGTGGTCAGTGATTTCCGACGTCGTGACATGGCAGTTGGTGGTCAAGGTGCGCCTTTAGTACCTGCGTTTCATCAGGCACTATTTGCCAATCCTGATAGTACCCGTGTGCTATTGAACTTAGGCGGTATTGCTAATATAACCGTCTTGCCAGCTAGTGAAGAAATTCAAGTTGTTGGCTACGATACTGGACCTGCCAACTTGTTATTGGATGCGTGGACCTCATTGCATACAGATAATAGCTATGATGCAGGTGGCGCTTGGGCGCAGTCTGGAACTCTCATTGAATCATTATTACAGCAACTTTTGACACATCCGTTTTTTGCTCAGTCTCATCCAAAAAGCACAGGTCGTGAGGACTTTAACTTAACTTGGTTGCAGGGTGAGCTACAGGCTTTTGAGCAAGCCAATGCTAATATCAGTTATTCAGCAGCCGATGTGCAAGCAACCTTGACTGAGCTAACGGCCATCAGTGCCAGTACGCAAATCAATATGTTTGTCAGCCCTTCAAAAAACAGCTCGGTCTATGTTTGCGGCGGCGGCGCGTTGAATGACTATTTAATGACACGCCTGCAAGCACACCTACCCCATTGCAAAGTAAAAACTACTGAACATTTAGGGCTTGCGCCAACATGGGTAGAGGCCGTTGCTTTTGCATGGTTAGCCAGACAAACATTGATGGGTGAAACTGGTAATTTACCAGCGGTAACTGGTGCAAATAAAGGCGTGGTATTGGGTCAAGTATGTTTTGCCTGACCAGTTAAATTTTAGTTTACATACGTGCACCTATGTGTTTTATAATGACTTTTGAAACGCCATCCTCTTAGGACCTGTAAGTATAGGATATATCGCATGAGCCAGAATAGTAGTTCACCTATCGACCAAGCCACCACTGATGACACAAATAATATGACTGCAGCACCTGTACATAAATCGCGTCAAAAACCACCTCACTACGAGCGTTCTGATGATACGCGTGTGGTAGTCACAGGTATGGGCGCTATTACGCCGCTCGGTCTAGACGTCGATAGCTCATGGACCAAATTGCTCAATGGCGAGAGTGGTATCTCACCGATTACGCATTTCGATGCCACCGGCTACCGTGCGCAAATCGCAGGCGTGATCAAAGACTTTGATGCCAAGCAATATATGAATGCTAAAGATGCGCGTCGCTACGATGAGTTCATGCATTATGGGGTTGCCGCTTCTGCCATGGCCCTAAAGCACGCTGGTTTTATCGATGAAGTCAGTGCTGCTGATGCGCCTGTGCAAGGCGTTGACCAAGATCGCTTTGGTATTATTTTAGGTTCAGGTATTGGCGGTATCCAAACGATTGAAAACAGTCGTGATACCCTACACGAAAAAGGCGCAGGCAAAGTCTCACCTTTTATTATCCCAGGCTCTATCGTTAATATGGCCGCTGGACTGGTAGCAATTAAGCATAAGTTAAAAGGCCCAAACCTTGCGACATCGACGGCTTGTACCACGGCGACTCATGCTATGGGTCTTGCTGCTCGTTTGATTGCTTATGGTGATGCTGACGTTATGCTGGCAGGCGGTAGTGAAAAAGGTTCTAGCCCACTTGGTATAGCTGGCTTTAGTGCTATGCACGCACTCTCTACTCGCAACGATGAGCCAACCAAAGCCTCACGTCCATTTGATAAAGGTCGTGACGGGTTTGTCCTTGGTGATGGTGCTGGTGTGGTGGTGTTAGAAAGCCTTGCCCATGCCAAAGCGCGCGGTGCAACGATATTGGCAGAGCTAGTCGGTTTCGGTATGAGTGATGATGCCAGTCATATTACTGCACCACCAGAAGACGGTAGCGGTGCGGCAAGAGCGATGCAAAATGCACTAAACGATGCTGGGATCGAGTCATCAAGCGTCGGTTATGTCAACGCTCATGGTACTAGTACCCCTGCGGGTGATGTGGCTGAGTCTATTGCTATCGAAACTGTGTTCTCTCCTGTAAAAGATAGCATCTTAGTTAGCTCAACCAAATCGATGACCGGTCACTTACTTGGTGCTGCTGGCGGAGTTGAAGCTATCTTTACAGTATTAGCGCTACAGCATCAGCATGTACCACCTACGATCAATCTAGACGATGTCGAAGACAACTGTAACCTTGATTATGTGGCTAATCAATCGCGCAAAGTTGATAACTTGCAGTACGCAGTATCCAACAGCTTTGGCTTTGGTGGTACCAATGGCTCATTGGTATTTGCTCGCTGGCCTGTCAGTCAATAGCAGCCGCCCATCTACATCGCAGCGCATGGTAATAAATGCGTTGTAACGTTGGTGTCAGATTTGCTACGTTTGTCCACTTGCAGCCCCTTATCGTACTTGCGTATGATAAGGGGTAATTTTTGGAACATTTATGGAAGATACCATGTCAAGCTACTCATTTTCCCATCAGTTTTATCAACGCTGGACGTGTGCACCTGAGCCAGTACGTGCAGCAATTACTCAAGAACTAAAAGACATCACTACTCTGCTGCAATCTGACACCTCATTTGAAGACTTTACTTTTAATACCCATGATTTAGATGCGCATGTAGACGAGCTATATGACAACTATAATGCAGAACAGGCCATTGCGAAAGCGATCACAGACAAACAAGAGCAAGAAGACGCGGCCGCTGCAAAACAAAAGCTAGAAGATGAGCGAAAGAAAAAAGAAGCGGAAGAAGCCACACGCAAGGCAGAATCGACTCAAAAAGAACAAGAGAAAAATGAGCAGGCAGCGTTAGAGGCAGACAATGACAAAGAAATAGCTGCTACCAACGTAGCTAAATCAAACACAGATAAAATCGTGGGAGATAGCGCTGTTATTGACGATTTTGTTACTGATAATTCTAGCGCAAAGACTGAAAAAGCGGTATCAGAAACGAAAAATACTGAAAGCAATGTTAGCGATAATAAAAGTGCTGATAACAAAGCCATTGGCGAACAGGCTCATACGCTTAGCGATAACCATATTAAAGATATTAATAATAAAGCCAGTACAGCGATTAATCTGGCCTTAAAAGACGCGAAGCTAGATGCAACACACCAACAGCTAATCCGCGAGCTAGAAACACAGGTCGATGACTATTTAAGTGAGCAAATGATGCTGATGTCTGAAAACCTAAAGTCTTGGCTACGCGCTGAGGTCACTCAACACTTTAGCGAACAGAATGACTCAACTACTAATAATGAAGCTGCTAAGAAAAGTATTCACTAACAGTGATTATTTTTCAGTATTGAACCTACAGTTAGAAACAGCCGCTCAGTAGTAAGTATTAGATAACAAACACTAAAAAGCCCCGTAAATAATTTACGGGGCTTTTTAATAATTTTAGTTAATGTTTTGAGCTTGGTATTAAATGGCTTTGGTACGTTCAGTTAACCATTCAAGCGCTGACCCTTCAACACGATCTTTTAGCTCTGCGAAGACTTGGCTATGATAGTCATTTAGCCAATCAATCTCGGTTTGGTCCAACAATGATGGCTCAATCAGACGCGTGTCAATTGGACAGTAAGTGATGGTCTCAAAGTTCAAGAAATCACCAAACTCTGTCTCAGTAGGCTTAGCAACTGGCGTATTTACTACCAAGTTCTCGATACGGATACCCCATTTACCTTCGCGGTATAGGCCTGGCTCATTACTAGAAATCATACCGACTTTCATCGCGCGCTCTTTTGGTGTACTGGCGCTATAGGCAATGACTTGTGGGCCTTCGTGCACGTTTAAGAAATAACCAACGCCGTGACCCGTACCATGACCATAGTCCATCTGTGCTTGCCACAATGGCGCACGGCAAATGGCATCGATCAATGGTGAAGCAATACCATCAGGGAAATGAGCGCGAGCTAGCGCAATATGAGCTTTTAGCACAATCGTAAAGTCACGTTTATGCTCAGCAGTGACTTGCCCAATACCGACTACGCGGGTGATATCAGTCGTACCGTTTTGATATTGTGCACCTGAGTCAATCAGTAGCAATCCGCCTTCGCCTTCGGCCACATCAAGGTAGCTGAATTTTTCTGGTGTAGCGCGGTAATGTGGCAACGCGCCATTTTCGTTAAAGCCTGCGATGGTTGGGAAGCTTGGCGAGACATAATTTGGCTGACGACTGCGCACCTCTATCAGCATGCTATCAACATCTAATTCACTCAAACGCTCGCCGTTTGCTAGACGTTGCTCAAATGTAGCAAAAAACTCAGCCAAAGCAGCACCATCTTGACGCATCGCTTCACGGACATGATCGATATCTGCATCAGATTTTACAGATTTGAGTAATGTACTAGGCGCCATTTGCTCAATAAAACCAACATCGTCTGCCATTTTTGAGAGCGTACCTACTGCGACTTTGCTCGGATCTAACAATAATAAATCGTCTGGCGTTAATGCACTCAATGCCTCTTGCACAGCAGAATAGTCAGCTAATATGATGCCACTGTCTTTTAAACTCTGTGCAATATCTTCGCTTACTTTATCAGTATCAACAAACAACGTTGCTTTGTCGGCATCAATTAATATATGTGACAAGAATACCGGATTATAATCAACATCAGCACCGCGCAAGTTCGTCAACCAAGCGATATCGTCTAAGCTTGAAAGTAAATGATGGGTCGCACCTGCTTCTGCCATACCTGCACGCACTGCAGCCAGCTTTGAGGTGGCAGACTGAGCAAGGAACTGGTCATCATGAGCGTATAATTTGGCCGCTGGTAGTGCTGGGCGATCTGTCCAAATCTCTGTCAGCACATCACGCTCAGTGATCAAAGTAATGTCATTGGCATCAAAAGCATTTAGCAGGCGATCTTGCTCAGCGATAGATAACACATTACCGTCTACTGCTACGCTATCCCCTTCTTGCAAATGCTCGGCTAGCCAATCGATATGATTTGGCTGACCCGGCGCAAGCTTTTCTAAAGTAATACCGGTGCCTTCTAACTGCTCGGCAGCATGTACCCAATAACGGCTATCCGTCCATAGACCTGCAAAATCAGCAGTCACAACCAGCGTGCCGACAGAACCAGTAAACCCTGACAACCATAAGCGTGCTTGCCAGTACTCTGGTAGATATTCAGATAAATGTGGATCAGCAGAGGGTACGATGATTGCGGTGAGATCTTGCGCGGCTAAGGTGCTGCGTAAATTAGCAATACGTTCGTGAATGGCTTGTTTATTCATTGAATGTGTCCTTATAGAAATTATAAAAATATGATGATGGCGCGATTATCTACAATCGTCTTGTTCTAATAGTCGTCTTGTTTGAGTTATTAATACCGCTTTAGTTGTAATAAGATATTTATCATTGATAGCAATTATTCAAGCAAACAGTCTACTTATTTAGCTATCTAATTATGTTTGTTTGGGTAATTGCTTCTACTTATTGAGAATAAAAAATTGAGATTAATATTGTGTCACTGGGGTTCACAGTGCCCTATCATTAGATGTTTGGGCAGATAGTATGCTTTCAATGGCTCGTGCCAAATATCTCACCAACTAAAACAATAAAACGTGCTACCAGTAATGGTAACACGTCTCGTCATAAGTCACTTGTGCTGTTGTTAATCACAAATGTACATCAGACTATCTTATTGCTTGGCCAGTTGTTTCTCACGCTCGCTTTCTTTAAGCATTTTATTGATAGGTTTTGCTAGTATCAATAATAGTACAGCGGTCACTACCAAGAAGATGGTCATGGTTGTGAACAGACCTGGTAAGCCTTCGATTTTATCAGCTGATACATGCCCACCAAAGAAGGCGGCAACCAAGTTACCCATAGCGATAGAAGCAAAGAATAGCCCCATCATTTGGCCTTGCATACCTTCTGGCGCCAATTTAGTCATAGCAGACAAACCAACTGGGCTTAATGCTAACTCACCTAGCGTCAATAATAATAAACTACCAACCAACCATAGTGGTGATGCCAAGCCAGCACCAGGCGCTAAAATGCTTTTTGAAGCAAAAATCATCAAGGCGAAACCTGCGGCTGCGAGCAGCATACCGAGTGCAAACTTAGCCATACTGCTAGGCTCAAGACCTCGGTTACCAAGCTTGACCCAGATAATACTAACGATAGGTGCCAATATTAAAATAAATAGCGGGTTCAATGACTGGAACCAGATACTTGGTATCTCAAATCCTAAAACATTCAGATCGGTATAACGATCGGCAAACAAGTTAAAAGACGTTGGTTGCTGCTCAAAGCTTGACCAAAACAGCGTCGAGCCAATGATTAAAACAAAACAAATTAACAAGCGTAGTTTGTCTGTCTTATCCAATCGTGGTGAGATAAACATAATCGCAAAATACAAGATGACCACCGCAGCAATGATATACGTCATATACTCTGCAACCATCTCAGGATTGAACGATATCATGCCAGTAGATACTAATAGCACTGCGGCTACTAGCAAGGCGACAAAACCACCAACCCAGCGACCGATGTTTTTGTAATGGTCGTTAGATTTTTCCCACTCAGCAGAAATACCTTTAGCGCGTGCATAACGCGTTAAGTTCTTTTGCGCGAAAAAACGATAAATCAATAATGAAACCAGCATACCCAGACCACCAACGCCAAAGCCGACATGCCACATGCCTTTTTCTTTGAATACGCCAACGATAAGTGCCGCTAGTAACGCACCGATATTAATACCCATATAAAACAAGGTAAAACCGCCATCACGGCGAGAGTCGTCTTTGGGGTATAAGGCACCAACCATCACTGAGATACAGGTTTTAAATAACCCTGAGCCCAAGACAATACAGATTAAACCAACGAAGAACAGCGTCATACCAAACATCGCTGAAAGCGCGATACACAAGTGACCAAGGGCAATAATAATACTGCCCCACCACAATGCGCGCTCTTGACCTAGCCAGTTATCTGCTAACCAGCCACCTGGTACTGCTGCTAAGTACAACGAACCCGCAAAAATACCATAAATAGCAGAAGCGGTGACTTCATCGAAGCCAAAACCGCCACTGCTCACTGTTGCCACCATAAATAAAACTAATAGTGGACGGATACTATAATAGGAGAATCGCTCCCACATTTCGGTAAAAAACAATGAGCGTAAGGGCGCAGGATGTCCCATAAAGCCATTGTCTAGTGCTTCTAGCTCTGCTGCACTAGCCCCCGATTTTGTTTCTGTGCCCATAACTTTATTCCTTTAAAGATCATATTTGTAATGACCAAACCCCTGATTATCCAGATGGACGGTCATATAGGCGGAACATTGTTTCACTTGGCTATAATCAAGTAAAGAAAAAATTGGTCAAAAATTACACAAATACCCATAAAAAAAGCCCGATCTCAATGGTTGAGAACGGACTCTTTTTATGGGTATCTAGGACAGTGATATTATGCTTATAGCACTGTTGATACAGGCTTCATAATGCATCTCATCTGACAATCAAGTAGCACTATTTTAAATCATTTATATAGCCATACTACAGCTTACTGTGCTGCGACCTCATCAGTAGCGTCGCCAGCATTCCCAGCATCTACATCACCATCCGCTTCCTCAGCTGTCAAATCAGCATCAGCAACAGCGGCTTGGCTCACAGTACCAGAGGCAGTTGCGGTACCAGCTTCTGCGGTAACAACTGCACTATCCGCATCTGACGCTGGTGTTACGGTTGCATCTGCTGCAGTATCAGGTGCTGTAGCATCTGACGCTTCTTCTGTTGTTGCAGCTTCTGCATCGGCTGGAGCCGCTTCTTCTTCAGTAGCAGTAGCTTCTGCTTCATCTGCCGCAGCTGATGCTTCAGTTGTCTCAGCAGTGATATGCTCGCCTGCTGGACGCAAAAATGCAGAAACACCAATAAGTAAGACAATACCTAAGAACATGGCAATGCCACCTAAAGCGAATAACAGCTCTTTTTTTGGATTGTTATTAACGATACCTTCTGACATACCTTATCCACCTTGCACAAAATATTTGAAATATTGACCTATTATATCGCAATTTATACTGATTTGTGAAAACCCTTAAGTATTTAAAGGGTTTATTATCCACAATTTAAATATTCATTTTTGACACTTGTGACAGCTAACTACTTAATCAGTTATCTATTATTCGCTATCGTCACATCTTACTTAACAATACTACTTAACCAAACGTACTGGAGTCTTCGGACGCTTACCCAAATAGCTAAGTATCAGCAACAGTGCCATGATAAATAAAATAGGATATTGACCAAAGCGCATGAACGGCGTATTGCCAACTCGCGCCTGAATATTACCGCGCAATACAGTACGTTCAAACTGCGGTGCACGCTCTACGATACGACCTTTATGATCGATAATAGCTGTCACCCCTGTGTTGGTCGCACGCATAAACCAGCGACCATTTTCTAACGCGCGCATCTGTACCATCTGTAGATGCTGTAGCGGGCCTGCCGACGTACCAAACCAAGCATCGTTTGAGATGGTTAATAAGAAGTCCGTGCCAATCGCGTTTTTGCGTGTGGTATCTGGATAGGCCACTTCGTAACAGATGGCTGCGCCTAGGTTGTGCCCTCGTACACGTAGCGGCGACTGCTGATCACTGCCGCGACTATAGCTCATAATATCTTGGCTGCCTGCTAGATTAGGCAGAATATCAAGCACTCCTTGGAATGGAATGTATTCACCAAATGGCACCAGACGTTGCTTTTTATAAAGCCCTTCTGCCTGTGCCCCTAGCGCAACCACGCTATTGTAGAATGGCGGATATTTATCTGTACTGGCATCAAACGCCGCTTCGTCCTTATAAGGAATACCTGTCACCCATGTCGTATCAGTCTCTTTGGCCATCGCGACCATTTCACTGATAAAACCCACAGCCTCTGTCTGAAACATAGGAATCGAAGATTCAGGCCACAGCACGATGTCACGTCCCCACTCGTCACGAGTCAACGTTGCATAGATTTTTAACGTCTCAATCTGATATTCGGTGAGCCATTTTAGGTCTTGTGGGATATTACCCTGAATCAAAGATACCGATAAATCAGGAGTGCCTTTTGGTTTGGTCCACTGCGGATTAATCAACCATAGCGCGCTACTAATGATAAGCAATGCTATCGATGGAATCATATAGCCACCGCGGCGACGCAACAGCTCAATGATACTGGCAGCCAATAATACCGCTACGAAAGAAACCGCAAAGACGCCAGCTACAGGTGCTAGCGAAGACAGCCAATACTGTTCAGTAAACGCATAACCAACGAATAGCCAAGGAAAACCAGTAAACAGCCACGTTTTCATCCACTCTTGGAGTATCCACAAGGCGGCAAAAGATAAAGGCTGCTTGCCGACTACACGATTAAAGATGAGCGCCAAAAAGCCATGGAACAAACCCATGCCCAGACCCATAAGCGCAATCATAATCAGCGCAAGCCATGCGGGTGTATCGCCATAAACGTGTATCGAGGTGTATAGCCAAAATGCGCCAACACACCACAGCCCCGTACCGTAGGCCTGACCAATCAGAAAAGCACGACGACCTGTCATCGCTGGTACTAATAACGCGTACAAAATAGCAGGTGACACCAAGGCAACTGGCCAAATCCCATAAGGCGCGAGCGCAAGTATGAAAGCTGCCCCTGCCAGCCAAGCTATTAGTACCGTCAACCCCATATGTAAACCTTTTGGCTTATCGGGGTTCAGACGTTTTTGCAAATCAACAGTAGACAGACGCATAGCAGTTATCCAAAACCATATTTTCTAAAATTTCTCAGCTAAGCGATGAGATAATACTCACGCAAAACCTGACTGCATAATGCTTTATGCAGGGCCACAAATAAAACCCACCCATGATACCAGTCAAAACCTACAAGTGGGTAAATTTGCGTAGCTAAAACCTCATTCTAAAGTTCAAAAGGCAGAAAGCAAAAAACACGATTTTTCATCGTGTTTTCTGTTAATTTGCTAACAAGTTTTATTCATTGACCAACTATCGTGACACTATAAGCAAGCTAATGGCTGCCTATCAATATCTGTTGCTCGGAATTGGTTTTGGTCAGCTCTAGATTTTGGATAAATCGCCCTTCGACATCGGTAATGGTAATTTTCCAATCATCTATCACGACGCTCTCGCCTTCTAGATCACCAACGAAGCCAAGTGCTTGCATGACCAGACCGCCCATCGTATCGACATCGGTGTCGTCAAAACGGCTACCCAGCTCATCATTACAGTCTTCAATCACCGTAGATGCTTGGACACGCCATGTATTTGGTTTTTCTGGATCAGGGACGATGTTATTGATATCGCTGTCTTCATCAAAGTCATCATGCTCATCGACGATGTCGCCAACGATTTCTTCCAACAAGTCTTCCATGGTGACGACACCACCAAAGTTACCAAACTCATCAACGACAATCGCCATATGTACTTGGGTGCGCTGCAATGAGCGTAGCAAGGTATCAGAACGAGCCGTCTCACTGATATATAACGGCTGGCGCACCAAGTCTCTGAGACGCTTACTGTCAATTTTGTCTTCTTGGTTACGAACCATATGTACCAGAATCGGAATCAAGTCTTTTGCCAATAAGATACCGATAACGGCGTCATCATCTTGACTGTCAAAAACAGGATAGCGCGAGTGGGTGGTCTCAAGAATGATGTCCATCACTTCAGCAAGACTGGTGCTCTCGTGCAGACCAATCACTTGCGGACGCGGTGTCATGATTTCGCGGACTTGTGTCGCAGGCAAATCTAGCACGCCTTCTAACATATCGACCGTATCAGGCTCTAAAAACTGGCGCGAGTCTTGTACCAGACGAATCAATTCATCACGGGTTTCGGGGGCGGTCGATAGCCAGCGTTTTAAGCCGCGCATCGACCAACTACTCGGGCTGGGAGTGTCGTCAGACATGGTGGTGTGATTTAACCTCTTTAGTTAATAAAAATTAGAATAGTATTCAATAGAAAAACGAACAATACTCAATAAAAAAACAAGTAGAGCCTAGATGGGGATAAAAGTAGCAAATAAAACGGCTGGTTTGTTATTAATTAATGGATGAATAACAAATTTGCTAGTACAAATTAGCTTCACTTTATCGCAAGGCTCACTGACATTCAACGACAAATTCACTCAAATTGTATTGTCAGCGTGTTATAAACTTTGCTATGGTCAAAGCCTTTATTTATCAAAGCAAACCCTATGTCGCTACGTTCCGTTTTTTCTCGCTTACTCTCGTCGCGTTCACCCAGTCGACAGACAGACAGTCGTGGTTTAGAGAACCGTGGTTTAGAGAGTCTGGACTTAAAACGCAAAACATTAGAACGTAAACAGTCAAAGCCTACATGGCGCCAGCGTCTTGTGACTTTTTTAATTGCCGTTACGTTATTGTTATCAGCGCTATGGTTATTACTCGCGATTTGGTATCAATACGGCGTCAGCTCAGTATTGACGTGGCTTGCGACAATAGCGATTGTAGGTATATTAGCTGCGCTGCTAAGTACGCGTTATTGGGATGCCGTCACAAGAGTATTGCACAGCGACTCATTGTCTAATAAAAAATCAATTAGCAAAGGCACAGCAACCAAGCTACTTATCGGCATATATGGCGCTGTTTGGCTTGTGGGTCTAGGTTGGTTTTTTTCTATCGAACCTAAACAAGATCGAGAATGGATGGCTGAAGTCAGTCAGCGAGTCTCCTATGAGCGCGATGCGACTAACCCTGATTTGATTACCTTAACCAATGTTCGTAACTTTGATTGGCAAACTGAAGAAGACGCCACCGAGCACTGGGATACCCGTACAATTGATCTGTCTAAACTCTCTGGCGTCGATGTGACCAACTCTTATTGGATGGGACCGCTAATCGCTCATACCTTAGTTAGCTTTCGATTTGAAGATGATAGACCACTTGCCTTCTCATTTGAGATACGTAAAGAAGATGGCGAGTCTTTTTCAGCGCTTGCTGGGTTTTTTCGACGTTATGAGCTGAGCCTGATTGCTGCAGAAGAGCGCGACATCATCTATACCCGTAGCAATGCGCGCGGCGAGCAGGTTTATCTGTTTCCTATTAGCAATTTGCAACAGCATGAGGTGAGGTCGCTGTTTGAATCTTATCTGACTGCGGCTGATGATTTGAACGCTAAACCTGCTTGGTACAATACACTGATTAGCAACTGTACCAATATTATCTTTTATATGGCGCGTATCGTCAGTGGCGATCGTTTGCCATGGGATTATCGAATTTGGGTCTCTGGTTGGTTACCGAACTATCTATATGATGTGGGCATGTTGGATGCGGCGCCAGAAAAGAACAGCCAACCTTGGTCAATGAATACGTGGTATGAGCGCACTCATATCAACCCAAAAGCAAAAGGCTTTGATAATCAAGTCAACTTACAGTCTGATATCGATAGAAATAAAAACAGCCGTAACTTTTCACAGCGGATTCGTCAAGATATTCCGATACCAGCATTGGCTAACTCGCAAGCCAGTGCCGAAGCAAAGGCCAAATCTACTGCTAAGGCATCCAACTAACTGTAGACTAAGGATTAACCCAGTTAACCACCCGCGTTTCCATCTCTTCATCAGACATACCGATTTCCGTGACACAGCGACCAGCGACGCCCACATTGGCAGCGCGCATTTGTTGTTGTGTTACCACCGCATCCCCAGTCAATAATAAATGCCAACTTGGTAAGCCCTGTCCTTTATACAAACGTTTGTAGGCGCAATGCGATGGTAGCCACATCATTTTGGGCAAGTTGTCCATAGTCAGCTGAATACAGTCTGGCACGTGCTCTTGACGCGTTGCATAGTGACTGCAATATCCTGTCGCGCAGTCCATCAACTGGCAGGTGACATCGGTATATTCGACCAGCTCCTCATCCACATTGCCACTTTCATCTTCATCGATGTATTTAATCAAGCAGCAACTGCCGCAACCATCACACAGCGCTTCCCACTCGCTATGGTTTAGTTCTGTTAACGCAAATCGCGACCAAAACTGCGGACGTAGTGGCTCGGACTCATACTTAGAGTCAGAATCAGCAGAATCAACATCGCCACTATCAGGGAACAAACTCACCGATTGCGCAGGCTTGGCCGCCGCATCGATACCTGAGTTCAAGTCAGATTGGTCATTATTTTTGTTTAACAAATTTATAGTCATAAAGTCGCAGTAGCATTTTGATAAAGAGCGTTACAGTATTATAGCTGTTTTTGCTAGACATGGGCGTTAAGGTAGTACGAGTTAGAAAAACGAACCATCACAATGACGAATAATTAAAACTCACAACATAAAAAAGGACAATAATATGTCAATTAAGACTTTTGAATTAATCAGTACTACCGAAAACGGTGTAGAACTTATCAGTTATGTAGCACTACCAGAGAACGCTTCAGATGAAAATCCAGCAGCAGGTATTTTGGTTGCGCCAGAATGGTGGGGCGTGGTCGATCATCCGAAATCAGTGGTTGAGCGTTTGGCAGAGGCAGGTTATGCGGCTGTCGCTATGGACGTTTACGGTGAAGGCAAACTAACTACTGATGCGGCAATGGCAAACATGTGGATGGAGCAAGTACTGGCTGATCAAGACATGCTAATGGCACGCTGCCGCTTAATCCTTAATGATTTCAGCGATCAGTTATCAGTCGATGGTGACAACCTAGGCGCAATCGGTTATTGCTTCGGCGGTAAAGTTGTACTAGATATGGCTCGCGAAGGCATGCCGCTAAAAGCGGTTGCGACGTTCCATGGTAACCCAACCCCAAAACAGCCAGCAGACAAAAACTTCGCAGCAAAAGTGTTGGTCGCTCATGGCCGTGATGACTCAATGGTATCAATGGATGCTATCGAAGGTCTAAAATCAGAGCTAGACGCAGCCGATGTTGATTACACTATCGATGTTTATGACAACGCTAAACATGGCTTTACCAATCCGCATGCCGATGAGCGCGCCGCCAAAAATGAAGTAGATCTTGGCTACAATGAAGCCGCTGCTAAACAAAGCTGGGAAAACATGCTTGAGTTTATGAAAGCCAATTTGGCATAAAAAATATCTGGTATAAAACTCATCAAGAAGGGTAGCTTAATTATTAAGCTACCCTTTTATTTTGAGCAGCGTTTTAGCACCTGTCTTTTAGCCCAGTAATCAGAGTAGTCTTGTGCTTCTTATTAAATCACGTCATTATCACTTTACTATAAACTGGATTGAGTGACGAAGATGTTGTATCTAATGGTGACCCAGTTGGGCTGGCTGGCTTTTACGATTTTATTGATCGTAGTGGTCGCGTTATATACTAGGATAGCTCGAAAAATCGAGCATCTACGCCGTGATGTGACGACGCTGCAAGCTGAGCTAGAGCAGCAAAGACATCGTAGTATGACGCCTCCGTCTGCACCTTTCGTCGATGAAAATGGTTATGCACGCAACACTGGTACTAACGATCATGATCTTAAAGACAATGTTTCTAAAGACAGTGATGCTAAAAACCACGATGATAAAGAAATAGCTTTTGAATCACAACCATTCTCTCCAGATAATCGGCTGCCTGTATCACCACCACCGCTTCCTAACATTGCTTCAAACTCAACCACACATGCAGCATCAAATATATCTAATAGTAAATCTATAGACGATAACGCCTCGATAAATACGAAAAATACGGCGTCTACCGCACCGATTGAGCCAGATGAACACTCACTACCTATCGTTACCTCGCTGATTCACTCAATCAAAAACTGGTTCTTCGGTGGCAATTTAGTCGTGCGAGTCGGTGTATTGGTTCTGCTAGTAGGTGTGGTACTCCTGCTTCGCTTATTAAGCGAATATATTGAGATTTCGATTGCCACAAAGCTGATAGCAGTTGGCGTTACAGGGTTAGCATTGGCAGCGCTTGGATTAAAGCTAACGGCAAAACGCTTTTCATATGGGATTACGCTACAAGGCGCAGGCTTAGCAATTGCGTATCTAAGCACCTTTTTCGCTTACAGTGTTTATGAAATTATTCCGAGTATCCCAAGCCTTATCGGACTTGGGTTATTGTCCGCCGTCACTATTGCGCTCGCCGTACGTCAAAACGCTTTTCCATTAGCATTACTGGCATTATCAGGTGGATTTTTTGCACCGATTTTAACCAGTGAAGATACTGGCAGCTTGGTTACCTTATTCAGCTATTATCTACTGCTAAACGTCACGATTGCTGTTATTGCTCATTATCGACCGTGGAAAATATTAAATCTATTCGGTGTGACTGTGACATTTGGCTTGGCATACTATTGGGGTATCAGCGAAAACCTGAGCGCCGTCATTGAAACGCAGCGCTGGTCATTGGTAGCATTAGTAACCTTACACTGGCTGCTTTACTTGTTTGTCGTCATTCGTTATGCGCAGCAAATCATTACCTATAATGCGCTAAACGAAAAAGACCTCAGTCATGCTGACAATACAGATGACACAAAACACTTGGACAGAGCCCATGTAGGCAGCTCCTATGTATTCCCTATTGATACGGGCTTACTGTTTTCAGTACCGCTACTGGCTTTTGGTTTATTTTCTGCCTTACTAAACGACATCTCTAACGCCCTCACGATTACCAGTGCCATTTTGGCTACGGTTTATCTTGGCTTAGGCTGGCTATTTATCCAGCGCAGTAAACGCTATGCTTTAATCACCGAAGGCATGCTAGCGTTAGGATTAGGATTTTTTGCGCTCGTTATTCCGCTGGCGCTAGATGCTGAATGGATTGCTTTTGGCTGGTCAGTACAAGGATTGGCGCTAGTATGGTTTGGACGACGCTCGCTGCGGTCGTGGTCTGTGTTATTCGGCTTACTATTACAGCTCGTCAGTATTGGTATGCTAGTGACGACAGCGATATTCTCTAGCAAAGACTATCCCGTTTTGGCCTTTAGTATTTCAGCGCTCAGTTATCTAGCGACCGTCTTTATATTACGCGCTAGCAACTCCCCTGCCGCGCTAATTAATAGCTTAGATAGTAGTAATAGCCTTAATAGCCTTAACAATAAAAGCACTACAACATCCTCAGTAATACAATCACAATCCTCAGTAATGAAAACACAAACATTGGACAGCACATCAGATCCATTAACTAGCTATGCCCATGCGCTGGGTGTCAGTATGCAAACTGCGCATCAATGGCTGACCTCTATCAATAGTCAGAGCCGCGTATTCAAATTCGTTTGGCATAGCCCTAGATTCATCAAATTTTTAACATTGACCGCGATGGCTTGGATGCTACAAGTACTGATGCTTGATTTGCATCATTGGTTTGATATCTGGCAATCAAGCACGACGGTAATTGCACTGGCAGCACTCATCAGCTTGATTGCTTATTGGGTCATCAATCGCTATCGTCCGTGGGCGGAAATTAGACAGCTTAGTCATGGATTATTGGCCCTGTTCTACTTCATGCTAATACTGCAACTGCCACAAAAGTTTGAGCGAAATTTAACATGGTCAACAACGGAATGGTTGGTGTTTGTAGGGTTAATAATCGGCTGGTTAGTCATGGGGCAGCTATGGCTAAAAACATGGTCTGATAATAAGAATACCTCACGCTATACTGATGCAAGCTGGCTAGGTACGGGTATCTTACTCATTGCTGCCGCGGCGCATTATGGCCTACCAGACTCTGATGGCGTAATGGCTTTCTTGTTTTCAGCGGTACTCATATTGTCTGGGTTATGGTTCAATCATCGTTATCTCAGACAAAATGAAGAAAACACCTCAACTAATAGAGTTTCGGAACAAGGTCTACTGTATTGGTTTGATTGGCAACAGGCACTATTAGGATGCGCTGCCATTTTCGCTCCCATTGCTTTACTGTGGGTTGTTCTTACCAATTGGTCTTATGACGGTGTGATTGGGGGACTGTCTTATTTTCCATTGTTCAACCTATATGACATCACATCATGGCTGACGCTATCAGTTGGTTTTAGTCTGTACTACATCAGCCAACGCCGACACAATGAAAATTTTACCGAGTCGGGTGCAACTGCCAAATCTAAGCGCGTATTCACCGCTGAGAGTCTGTTAATTGTATTGGGACTGATCAGCTTTTGGTTGATTTCCAGTATGTTGGTCAGAACGCTACACGCCTTTACTGGCACGCCACTTTGGAATGACTATCAAGGCGGCGCATGGCAAAGCGAGCAAGTACAAACTGGACTGACGATTTTGTGGACGCTCTTGGCATTGATCGCCACCATAATGGCGAGTCGCTACTGGCAACGCGCGCTTTGGTTTATGGGTATTGGATTATTAGGTATCGTCGTCCTCAAGCTGGTCTTGGTCGATTTGTCACAGACTGAGGCAATTTGGCGAGTGATATCCTTCCTTGGCGCAGGCAGCTTAATACTATTAATTGGTTACCTTGCCCCATTACCACCAGCGCACGAGGAAACAGAAAACCAAAATCAAGCGTAATGACAAAGCTGGTTGGGTGAAATTGTGCCGTGAGCAAGGTGGTTCTGTAGTAAACTGGACACCATCAGAAAGTAAACGTTGATTGTTTTACTTTTAGCATTTTTTATAAAAGGTTATGAAAGCAGATGGATAAGAGAGCAAGTATTCAGTGGTTCCCTGGGCATATGAACAAAGCCCGTAACGAAATCAAAGAAGTCATGCCGCAGATGGATTTGGTCATCGAGGTCATCGATGCGCGTATTCCTTATAGTAGTGAAAACCCAATGGTCGCAGCACTACGCGGTGAAAAACCTGTTATCAAAATCCTGAACAAAGCTGACCTTGCCGATCCTGAGTTGACTCAAGCATGGATGGATTATCTCGAGCAGCAAGATGGGGTCAAAGCCATTGCGTGCGATACTGAAAAAGCCAATGATGTAAAACGTATTATCGCTATCTGTAAGCATCTCGTACCCAATAAAGTCGGGACTGGTCGCCAAATCAAAGCGATGATTATGGGTATTCCAAACGTTGGTAAATCAACGCTGATCAATACGCTAGCAGGACGCGCTGTGGCGAAGACAGGCGATGAGCCAGCCGTGACCAAATCGCAGCAGCTAATTAAGCTCGACGATGACATCATGCTTTATGACACACCTGGTATGCTATGGCCAAAAGTTGAAAACGAAAACTCTGGTTATCGTTTAGCAGCGACAGGCGGTATCCGTGATACTGCTTTTGATTTCGCTGATGTGGCCAGCTATACCGCTGAGTACCTGATGCAAGCCTATCCTGAGCTGCTAAAAACCCGCTACAAAATTGAAGAGCTGCCAAAGACTGATTGGGAGTTTTTTGAAGTGGCTGGGCGCAATCGTGGCTGTGTACGTGCGGGCAATCAAGTCGATACGTACCGTATGTCTGAGATCCTCATCAACGAGTTGCGTAGCGCAAAGATTGGTCGTATCACGCTTGAAACACCAGCGATGATAGAAGCAGAAGAAATCGTCGTCGCGGAACAACGACTCGCTGCTGAAGAGAAGAAAAAAGCTAAAGAGGAAGAAAAGCGCTTACGTCGTCTAAAAACGCGAAAGAATCGGAAGTAGATTCACCAATAATCTAAGTTACTATGAATCCATTAATACCATCGGCTAAAACCATTCAAATTTATCTGCCAAAAGGTAACCCTCGTGGGTTGCGTTTGGCAGAGATGACTACACGTACAGTAAGATTAATTGAAATCCCCCGTATCCATATTGACGATTTTTTTGCGATGCCCGATGCCAATCAAGTTGGTTTGTATTTTTTGATTGGTGATACCGATAGTGTAGAGAAGCCGTTACTTTATGTTGGACAAACTGGCGATCTTAAAAGACGTCTTAACCAACATGATGACAAAGACTTCTGGACACGGGCTTTTGTCATGCTTTCGACCAATAACTCTATGACACAAACCCATGCGCTATATATGGAACATAAGGCTATCGCAACTGCCATTGAGGTGGGACGTTACGAACTAAAAAATGGAAATAATGGTAATAAACCGCATACACCTGACCCATTAAAGGCTGATTGCGAGGAATTATTCCACACTCTTGATGTTTTACTATCCACTTTAGGACAGCCTATTTTCGAGTCCTTGGCTATTCATGATAGCCTTTATAGCAACGAGACTTATAAAAGCAAATCGACTGATTCCACCATTGCTAAAGTTACTCAAATAATCGATGAAGCTCCAACGAAAACTATTCCAGCTCTGTTTTACTATAAGGTAAAAGATGGTGATGCTAAAGGATACTATGACGACGATGGCTTTGTAATATTAGCAGGTTCTCTAATACGGCAAACACAAACGTCATCAGCTCCACCATTCGTAGCTAAATTGAAAGAGAGTCTACTCAGTAGCGGCAAACTCGTAGCCATAAACGATAAAAGCTATAAACTCACTGAAAACCATTTATTTAAAACACCCAGTGGAGCCAGTTCTTTAGTGTCAGGACGTTCAACAAACGGGTGGATTAAATGGAAGAGTGAATCGGGTGAAACTTTAGACAGTGTCTATCGATAAACTCTTACTTCTCTATAGCGATACTATCTATCCCCTTTATTTATAAACAATTAAGCCTCATATATTGGTAAATAGTTTTATCTATTTACCTTTTTTCCTGCCAACTCCAAATCCTATATATCCCTGTTCAACTTACAAGGAATACTCTTGCCTACTCAATTTTCTCAGTCACCTACTTCCCTAAACTCCTTTGCCCCACGCCTACTAGATTGGTTTGCCGAAAACGGTCGCCATGACTTACCTTGGCAACAGCACCAAACCGATACGCCAAATCCTTATATCGTTTGGTTATCCGAAGTGATGCTTCAGCAAACGCAAGTGACCACTGTACTGCCCTACTTTGCACGTTTTATGGCATCGTTTCCGACCGTGCAGGATTTGGCCGCAGCAGAATGGGATACCGTAGCAGAGCATTGGGCAGGGCTTGGCTATTATGCGCGTGCGCGTAATTTGCATAAAGGTGCCAAGCAGTTGGTCGAAGTAATCGATGAAACTGGTAACTTTCCACAGACGCTCACAGGATGGGAAGCGATTTCTGGTGTTGGGCCATCGACCGCTGGTGCAATTATGGCGATGGGACTGCATCATTACGGCGTTATCTGTGATGGCAACGTCAAGCGAGTAATCACGCGTTGGGCAGCGATTGATGGTGATATCACCAAGTCTGCTACGACTAAAGAGCTGTGGGCATTGGCAGAGCGCCTGACACCTACAGAGAACTCAGGACTATTTGCGCAAGCGATGATGGATATGGGCGCGACATTATGTACCCGTAGCAAGCCTGCCTGCCTATTATGTCCATTAAAAGAAGACTGCCTAGCCCATGCGCAAGGGCGTGAGACTGATTATCCCGTCAAAGCCAAAAAGCAGCCCAAACCTAGTAAGTTCAGTGATGCCCTGCTGATCGAAAGTGCAGATGGTGACATACTATGGCTACAGCGCCCTGACAACGGTATCTGGGGCGGATTATGGAGCTTACCATTACAGTTCGTGGAAAAAGTTGATGGTAAAACGAGTGGTAACACTGCGAAGAAAGTAGAAGCTAACGATGACAAACTATCGAATATGCCAAATGACGTACGTAGTAATGAAAAAGTATACGAAGCAGAATTTACCACTGCCGAGCAAATCATAAATGAATGGCTGATAAAAAATGAACTGGTGGCAAAGTCAGTCAGCAATACCTTGCTCGATGACGCCCCTATCAAGCATTCGCTGACGCATTTTCACTGGTATTTGACCCCACGTAAATTGACGATTAACGCGACGCAGGTAACTGAACTAAATCAAAAATTAGCAGCGGCTGAAATTGACTTTAAATGGCTAACCGAACAAAAAGCGCAGGACAGCCTAGGGCTACCTCGCGCGATGGTTAAGATCTTAGAGTAAAAAGTTGGAATAAAAAAAAGCGACTCATTATTAATAACGAGTCGCTTTTTTATAATGACAATCTAAAGGCAGCTGAGCCTACAGCACTCTAAGACTTTGGCACACGTAAACGCATAAGTCCTTCTTGTTGAACGGTAGCGACCAGTTTACCATCTTGCCAAAACTGACCATGATTCAATCCTTTCGCATTAGACGTGGTATCGCTCCACATGTCGTACAGCATCCATTTATTTAGGTCGAAGTCACGATGGAAATGCATTGAATGGTCAATACTGGCAGCTTGCAGACCACTGGTCATAAAGCTAACACCATGTGACATTAGCCCTGTACCAACCAAATAAAAGTCTGACGAAAATGCCAATAGTGCTTGTTGAATGGCCACTGGCTGATTACCCAATTCACGAATACGTAGCCAGTTTGCTTGCTTAGGTTTCATTGGTTCTGGGCTAATCGGATTACGCGGCTTCACTGGCTTAATCTCGACATGACGGCGGCGCATAAATCTTGCTTTTAGCGCTTCTGGTACTTTTCCGACATTTTCTTCTTTTAGATCTTGCTCTGTCAGCAAGTCTTCTGGCGGTGGATAGACAGGCATATCTTCTTGATACTCAAGCCCATCTTCCATCGGCGAAAACGAGGCAATCATTGAAAATATTACTTGTTCAACAGGCGGCTTACCACGTACTTCTTTGTACTGAATAGCCGTGACTTCACGTGCAGACAAGCTACGACCATCACGCAATCGACGAACTTGATATATCACCGGTTGGTTAATATCGCCACCACGCAAAAAATATCCATGCAGTGAGTGACAAGGTTTGTCTTTATCTAATGTATGCGCCGCTGCCATAATCGCTTGAGCGAGCACTTGCCCACCAAATATACGACTGCCCACATAGTCATGGCTTTTACCCTCAAACACATCAGGGGTAACTTCAATAAGCGCGATAGTAGCCAGCAGCTCATCAATCAGTTGTAGATTATCGGACATGACGATATGTTTCCTTATTTTTATCAAAAACGCTCAGCATCTGATGATATTGATGCCATATAGCCATCATATTTGAATGTAAAATAATGCGAGATCACTTGTTAAGATCTGTCGAAGGAGACCTTAAAATAAACATACAGACATCGTTAGCGATGTTATCACCGAATATTTATTTTCTATAGAAAAGGTAAACATCTTACCCAATATTGGTGGCTTTGACTAGTTGCTGTCAGCTTACTCATAAGTATTGCTTGTCAGTTTTTGCCAGACAAATCTCAACTAAAGATCAAAGCAAGCAATCTCAACCATAAAAAAACGAGATGTATAATAACACCTCGTTTTTGACAAATACGCCGATGTTTATGGCTTAACTGCTACGAGTACGCGAATAGAGTCCGGTACTAATGACAAGTTACCAAGCGCTTGCTCACCTTGAGCTTTAAGCTGCTCTAAACGCTCAATCTCTTCAGGACGTACGTTTGGATTGATCGTCTGTAGATGTTTTAGACGCTTGATTTCACGTGACCACTGCTGGCTAAAGCGGCTACTTGCTTGCTCACCAATTTCAGCGATCTGCTGACGAGCAATGTCTTCAGCTTCGTAATAACGCTGCTCAATCACATCACCGCGTACTTTAATGACTTGGCGGGCACGGTTTTTATCCAAACGCTCAACGTGCGGCATAATCATCTCAGCACTGATACGAGCCGATAAATCACTGCCCTGCTCACTGATAAAGACACGGATATTTTGCGTGGACAAAGTCGCTGGCAGATTGAGCACTTTTGGCGCGATTGCTTCAACACGGAAGTTCACCTCTAGCAGTACCATACCTTGCGGAACAGCGGCACTTTTTAGCATGGCAACTGTCGTATTACCAAACGTGCTGGTACTCGCTAGCTCATAAATCGCCCGCATCAATGGATGCTCGTGAGTGATAAACTCGATATCTTCACGCTGAAGCGCTTGCTCACGCTCAAAGGTCAGGGTCATACCGTCTTCATCACCAAGTGGTAAACCATCAATATAGTCACTGATCTCGGTGCTATCGATAGGCGCGATAACCCACGAGCCATCACGTTGGATGTTGTGATCGATATTGGCAGATGCAAAGAAACGCTCAATAAAGTGCGGCAGCAAATTATTACCATCGAAGTCACGCATAGCATCGGCGATACGACCTGCGACACGCGGACGGCATGAGTTGTACTCTAACAGGCGATCACGACCAGCTTGTAGCTGTGCTTCTAGTCCCAAACGTGTCTGTAGCGCCTCGTCAATGATGTCTTGCAAGATGACATTATTTTCAGCGGTATCAGCACCCTCAAGCATTGGCTTAAGCTCTTGAATATATTGCTCTTGTACGCTTTGTGCGGTTGGCGATATCTGATTGAACATGTTCAGCGCATCGTTATACCACTGATACAGACGCTCTTGCGCTGTACCTTGTACGTAAGGTACATGTAGCATGATTTGCTGCGTCTGACCGATACGATCTAGACGGCCGATACGCTGCTCTAACGTATCTGGATTAGCAGGTAGATCCCATAGTATCAACTGGCTTGCAAACTGGAAGTTACGACCTTCTGAACCAATTTCTGAACACAGTAGTATCTGAGCACCTTCACTATCTGCAAAGAATGCGGCCGCTTGGTCACGCTCAAGCAAAGTCATCTGCTCAGTAAAGATAGCTGTTTTGATACCTGCATGCAGACGCAACACCGCTTCTAAACTCTCTACCGTCGCGCCACTACGAGCGATTAATAGAACTTTTTGATGCTTAAGCTCACCGCGTAAGATATCAATCAACCAAGAAACACGTGGATCATCTTCTAGCCAGCCACCGTCTGGTTGGTTTTCTTCGCCCCATAGCTGCTCACGCAACTTGCCATTGGTTTGATAGCTATCTTTCCATGCTTCAGGAAGTGGCAATGGATATGGCTGGCTACTGCGGCCATAGAAACCTTTCACACTCTCACGAGTATTACGGAACAAAATACGACCTGTACCATGACGATCTAGTAGCTCGTTTAGCGCATGCGTTCGTAGTTTTTCATCTTCATTGATTGAAGATAGTTCTTCAATACTAATATCTAATAGACTACTTAAGGCAGCAATTTGGCCTTCATTCAATGGCTTTTCTTCTATTAAGACGCCAGCAACTGCTGCTGTTTCTGCAAAAGCTTCTTGACCATCGATAAACTCATCCAAATCATCAAAGCGATCTGGATCAAGTAGACGCAAACGGGCAAAGTGGCTTTGCGCACCAAGCTGCTCTGGCGTTGCTGTCAATAGCATCACGCCTGGCGTTTCTTCTGCGAAATCTGCAATCAAGTCATACTTATCATTGCCGCCCTGTGCTTCATCCCAATGCAGATGATGCGCTTCATCAACGACCAATAAATCAAACCCTGCATCCATCGCTTGGTCGTATAAGTCTGGGTGATCGAGTAATAGATCCATACCACCAATGATACATTGCTCAGTAGCAAAGACGTTTTGTTCAGGATCGTGTTCTTTGATAGCCGCAGTACGCACTAGATCAAACAAGGCAAAGTTTAGGTTAAAGCGGCGACGCAGCTCAATCATCCATTGATACTGCAAACTATCAGGTACTAAAATCAATACACGCTCAGCTTTGCCCGTTAGCAACTGCTGATGAATAATCATGCCCGCTTCGATGGTCTTACCAAGGCCAACTTCATCAGCCAGTAGTACACGCGGTGCAATACGCTTACCGACTTCATGTGCGATATACAGCTGATGCTCGATGATATCGACACGTGCACCCATTAGGCCTTTTAGTGGATGACCTGCCAGCGCTGACTGCATGCGCAAGATGTCTTGGCGCAGCTCATACCAGTCACCGCGCTCAATACGGCCAGCAAGCAAACGCTCAAGTGGCTTGGCCAACGTGATATTGGCAGCAAGGCGGGTTTCCATGATGCCGCGCTCGTGCTCATCGACGCCATATTTGAGTACACCCATCACCTCATCAACAGCATTGACCGTATAGCTTTTGCCATCTTGGTCGTAGATGCTATCGCCCACTTTAAACACCACGCGCGATAATGGCGCAGAGTTTTTTGCATAGACGCGTGTCTCTTCACTTTGCGGAAATAAAATATGCACACATCGGTCGTCAACATCGATGACCACACCTAAGCCAAGCTCAGACTCCGTATCAGATAAATAACGTTGACCAACGGCGAATTCAGTACTGTGCAATGAAGCAATAGAGATAGTCATAAGGCGATGTCTTTTGTACTCAGATAATGAAATTTAGATAGCAATGGTAGATTGTGATAGCGGTAAGATTACAAAGAACATAAATCGTCAATAGACGCAAAATAAATGTCGTAATCTTAGTAGAGCCAGCAGCTCAGTCACACCATTATATAACGTTAGCGGGTAGATGAGTGCGTTAAGTTGAATTTTCAAGAGGCAGCTTGCGAT
This sequence comes from Psychrobacter sp. APC 3281, assembly GCF_030407815.1. Classification (GTDB taxonomy): domain Bacteria; phylum Pseudomonadota; class Gammaproteobacteria; order Pseudomonadales; family Moraxellaceae; genus Psychrobacter. Next base: position 158,834 of record NZ_JASDCS010000009.1, on the reverse strand, counting down.
AGCTATGATTTTATAAGCTATTTGATCGATACTATGTTAGACAAATACACGATTGTTAAATAATACAGATTGTCCTATTTTATCAGCAGCTTATATCTATTCGATCGATATTTGGCCGATTCGTTTTTGACTAAAAATACCAACGTGCTACATTAAGTCGATAAGAAATCATGCGATAGCCATTTATTCGCTAACCATTTATTCGCTAACTATTTATAAGACAACAATAAGTAAGGACTAGCCATGCAAGCCGTTTTTTTAGATAAAGGTACTTTTTCTGATGGTATTGACCTGCCAGCGCCAATAGGTGTGAGCGATTACATCACTTATAACGACACGCCAAAAGACACGGCTACCATCATTGAGCGTTGCAAAGATGCTGACATTATTATCACCAATAAAGTGCAGATTGGCGCTGAGGTGATAGAGCAACTACCGAAACTTAAGCTTATCCAACTGACTGCCACTGGCATGAATAACGTCGATCAAGAGGCTTGCGATAAGCACGGTGTTGCGCTGTTCAATGTCGCTGGTTATGCGGTCAAAAGCGTGCCCGAACACACATTTATGCTTATGTTAAATGCAATGCGCGCAGGCATCCACTACCATCAGAAAGTCGCTGATGGCACGTGGCTGGCAAACGGCAATTTTTGCCTGCTGGATATTCCGCTGATTGATTTGGAAGATAAGACGTTAGGTATTATCGGTATTGGCACCATCGGCAAGCGCGTAACCGAAATCGCTCGTGCCTTTGGTATGACTGTACTATGGGCAGAGCATCAAGGACGTGAACCACGCAGCGACGACTATACCGCGTTTGATGAAGTGCTAGCGCGGGCAGATGTAGTCAGTCTGCACTGTCCATTGAACGAACAAACTGAGCATCTTATTAATAAAGACACTCTAGCGAAGATGGTTAAACAGCCGCTCATCGTCAACGTCGCACGTGGCGGCATCGTTGATAGCCAGGCATTAACTGACGCGATTAATAGTGAGCAAATCATCGGCTATGCTAGCGATGTGTTTGAACAAGAACCGATCGCTGACAATGACCCCTTGCTCAGTATCAGCGACCATCCACGTATTATCTTTAGTCCGCACAATGCCTGGGGCAGCAAAAGCGCCCAAGAGACCTTGTGGCAGATGTTAAGCAAGCAAGTGGCCGATTTCATCGACAACCATCATCAATAACTATATCAATAACTATCAATAACTATCAAGATACTAACGACTAAACCGTAACCAATCGTCTTTTATCTTGCGATACTTAAGCATGACTCGATCGCTTAGATAGTTGTTGGTCACGAACCAAGGATAGCGATCGCCTTGCTTAGGTAGCTCGTCTTTGCCGCGTCTGACATATCCAGACGATAGCGAACCCATTACGGTATCTGCTTGAGCACAGGCTGTCATATCTGCAGTCTGTGCTTGTGGTAATGCAACTTGATAGCGGTTTTTATGCATATATCCCAGTAGCCTCACTACATACTGACAAGATAAATCGATTTTTAGTGTCCACGAGGCATTGGTATAGCCAAACAGTGCAGCCAGATTAGGTATGCCTTCTATCATGACCGCTTTGTAGGTCATACGCGTGCCAATATCGACAGCTTGACCGTCGATATATACCGCAGCCCCACCCAACATCTGTAGCTTTAAGCCAGTCGCGGTAACGATGATATCAGCGTCGAGATGCTGGCCAGATTGCAGCATAATCCCTGTTTCAGTAAAGTGGCTGATTTGATCGGTCACCACTGTTGCGCGTTTGTCCTGCAGAGCTTTGAATAAATCACCGTCAGGTACCGCGCATACTCGTTGATCCCATGGGTTATAGTCAGGCATAAAATGCTTGCTATCAACGCCGCTACCTTTTAACTCTTTCTTAACCCCATTTTTTAAGACTGCCTTCATCACCTTGGGTGCATGAGTCGCAACTTTGTACAGGCCTTGCTGTCTCAACACATTGCGCGCACGCAGTACCGTATAAGCTTGCTCTTTTGATAATGGTGAAAACTTGCCAGATAGCCAGTCGATAGCATAGTCGTCGCCCGGCACGCTTGCCACATAGGTCGGCGTACGCTGCAGCATCGTGACATGACGCGCACACTGACCACTGTCTTTATCTACTAGCGCAGGTAGCAACGTCATCGCTGTGGCACCGCTACCAATAACGACGACTTTTTTATCATCATAATTTAGATTATTCCAGTGCTGTGGATGAATGATTTGACCGTGAAAATCCTCCTCTCCTTCAAAATGAGGGCGATAGCCTTGCTCATAATCATAATAACCAGTGGCACCTACGATAAACTTGGCAGTCTTAACAAACCTCTCACCGCTTGCATAGTTTTTGATGGTTACTGACCACTGTTGATCCTCGCTAGACCATGATATCTGCTGAACTTCATGCTGATAATGGATATGTTCGGTCACCCCAAACTCGCGTGCCGTATCGGCAATATAGCGCTTGATATCATCGCCTGCTGCAAGCATTCTATAATCAAGCCACGGCTTAAAGTTATAGCCAAAGGTCAAGGCGTCAGAGTCAGAACGAATCCCGGGATAGGTAAATAAATCCCATGTACCACCCAAATCAGCACGCTTTTCTAAGATAGCAAAGCGCTGTGGAAGTTTTTGCTTATTAGTCGGTTTTGCCTGCTTTTGCTTTTGGGGAGCTTTATGACCGAATAGACCTTTATGCTGCTGTTGCTGTAAACGGCAAGCCATGCCAATACCTGCAATACCCGCACCGATGATCAATACTTCATAATCGGCTACTTTATCCGTCTTTGATTTTCTACCTTTAAAGCGGTTTTTGATAGCCTGTTTGGTAGTGGTGATATCAAGCATACTTTCATCCTTGTATTTGCATGACTGGCATTTTATAGCTGGCTTTAGAGCCGTTTATCGCATCTATTAACAGTAAGCGGTAAAATCTAACGCTTTAAAATGGGCAAGGACTCTCCCAGTCCATCCAAGCACCCAGTACCGGATGCTTTAAACGCAATTGCTGTGCATGCAAGTTGAGCCTTGGTGCTATCTCTAGTGCGGCACCTTCAGCATAAATCGGATCGCCAATCATCACATGATCGACATGGACCATATGTACGCGTAGCTGATGGCTGCGACCAGTGACTGGCTTTAGCATGACCCTAGTAACTACCTCGCCATTACAGGTTTCGTGAGCCACCACTTCATATAACGTCAGTGCATGCTTTGACCAGTCGTGATCGACGATATGGCGCGGTTTGGTACTTGGCTCATAACGCACTGGCACTGATATCTCACCAGTTGCGCCGACCTGCTCCCATTCACCAAAAACACGTGCTTGGTATTTCTTTTGCGGTAGACGCTCGATGAATTGCTTACTGATATTGGTTTGCGCTGCTGCATTTTTTGCAAAAATAAGCAGTCCCGACGTGTCCATATCTAAACGGTGAATCAATTTGACAGCTGGATTGGCACGCTCAAGACGAGCAAGCAGACTGACTTTGAGTGTTTTACCATCGACGCTCAATAGGCCTGCAGGTTTATCAACCACCCAAATGTCATCGTCTTCGTAAACCGTAATCTCTTGTGCAAAATTTTTAAAAAACTCAAGCGGATAAGCACTTTCTTGGGCATTGAGGGCACTAACTTCTTCATCGGTAAAAGGCATAAATTTAACTACTTATGTAAATTGGTTTTAAGATAAGGATTTTTGGTGGCTAATCTTTTGGACACGATAGCTATATTTGCCACGATAGCCATTTTAAGAACAATGGTTATTTGGACAAAAGAGCAAAAATTTGGCTGATTTTTAACGTTATTAATATCGCTAGCTGCTAATCACTAGCTACTATATAAACAAGGTATAAAATACGACTTCTATAGTGCCGAGATACATACTTTGATAAAGATAATCGTATTAAATAACAGATTAGACACTCTTGTGCTGCACCGTTTCGATTTATTGTGCTAATACTAGTTGTTAAACAATTTAACCAGCCTGTATCTGTCAAATTAGGGCAAACATGTTAATATAATGGCACATTTTCACCCCTTCTAAACAATTCTTTGACCACCAACTGATTTATTATTAAACCAATATATAGGTTGATGAGTGGTGATAGAAGTAATAAAACAAGAGAGATAAAATTATGTCAGACCTTATTGTACATACTACCGACACGGACTTTGATCAAGACGTTCTACAATCAGACGTACCTGTACTAGTAGACTTCTGGGCGCCATGGTGTGGTCCTTGTAAAGCCATCGCTCCTATTTTAGAAGATCTAGCGACTGAGTACCAAGGTAAAGTTAAAATCGTTAAAGTAGACGTAGACAACAACCCACAAGCGGCTAGCCGTTTCGGTATTCGTAATATCCCAACGCTATTTGTATTCAAAGATGGCGAAAAAGTTGATTCAGTAATGGGCCTACAGCCAAAAGCTGAATTGGCTAAAGTACTAGACAAGCATTTATAAGTTACATTTGCTCGCTCTAGATGAACTTGAGCGGGTAAAATAGAATAACCGAGAAAGCCATTATCTAACCAAGATAGTGGCTTTTTTGCTTGTTTTTTGTGCAAAAAACTCGATAATGTGACTTTTTTGGCAAAATTTATTGACAACGCTATTGTGAAGACCGTATAGTCTGCTGACAAGAGAAAACCAACTGTTTTCCTAAGTATCTTGTCGCTATTCTCCTCGTGTTTATCAACAAAAACACAATCGTCATTATAAACACCATTGCTGAACAAAATGACTAAACGCAATTACTGATATTGAGTTTTTGACGCAGACTCTTATGTAGCCTTTTTTATCCTTATTTCTTATTACCTTGCATCCAATGATGGCAATGCGTACATAAGCAGACATATAAAACCAAAACTACATAAACTACAGCGCTGTGCACACACCCATATCATCATATTACCGTTATTTTAATCACTGTCGTGACTTGTGCTGCTAATGGCATCTCTCATCTGATCAATTGCTAATGACCTATCTATGAATCTTACTGAATTAAAGAAAAAATCAATCGCTGAGCTATTGGCTATCGCCAAAGAAATGGGTCTTGATAATATGGCGCGTAGCCGTAAACAGGACATTATCTTTGCTATTCTAAAAACCCATGCGCGTAACGGTGAAGCCATTTATGGTGACGGCGTACTTGAGGTTCTTCCTGATGGTTTTGGATTTTTGCGCTCATCAGAAGGCTCATATTTAGCCGGTCCTGATGATATTTATGTCAGCCCTAGCCAAATTCGCCGTTTCAGTCTAAAAACTGGTGACAGTATCGCTGGTACAATTCGTCCACCAAAAGATTCTGAGCGTTATTTTGCATTGTTAAAAGTTGGCGAAATCAACTTTGATACGCCAGATCGCTCACGTCATAAGCTTATCTTTGAGAACCTGACGCCCCTATTCCCAACTGAGCATTTAAAACTTGAGCTTGGTAACGGAACCACTGAAGATTTGACTGGTCGTATCATCGATCTAATCGCTCCGATTGGTAAAGGTCAGCGTTCTATCATCGTCGCACCGCCAAAAGCGGGTAAAACGATGTTGCTACAGACGATCGCGCAATCAATCACTCGTAATAATCCTGAATGCTATTTGATCGTACTACTGATTGATGAGCGTCCAGAAGAAGTTACCGAGATGGTACGTACAGTACGCGGTGAAGTGGTTGCTTCTACTTTTGATGAGCCACCACAGCGTCACGTACAAGTTGCTGAAATGGTCATCGAAAAAGCCAAACGTTTGGTTGAACACAAGCAAGACGTGGTGATTTTACTTGATTCAATTACGCGTCTAGCACGTGCTTATAACACGGTCATCCCATCATCAGGCAAAGTATTGACGGGTGGTCTGGATGCCAACGCCCTAGAGCGTCCAAAACGTTTCTTTGGTGCTGCGCGTAACGTTGAAGAAGGTGGTAGTTTGACCATTATTGCCAGTGCATTGATTGATACTGGAAGTAAGATGGATAGCGTTATTTTTGAAGAGTTTAAGGGAACGGGTAACCAAGAGATCACGCTTGAGCGTGACTTGGCTGAAAAACGTGTATTCCCTGCGATTAATATCAAAAAATCTGGTACACGCCGCGAAGAGCGTCTATTGGACGAAGACAAGCTGCGTAAAGTATGGATTTTACGCAAACTACTTCAACCGATGGATGGCGTACAAGCCACTGAGTTCTTATTGGACCGCCTAAAAGAAGCGAAAACCAATGATGAATTCTTTGAGCAAATGAAGCGTAAGTCACAAAACTAATTCTTAGTTAACTTGTTAAACATATACAGCTTTGATTTGATATTAAGACTACCTATAGGTAGTCTTTTTTATAGCAATATCGAAGTATTAATAGTTAAGCCGATTAAACTATACTGCTCTGTCGTTCATAGGCATTGCTGATGATACAGTACGGCAACATCGCTTACATCTCGTTTGCAAAGTTTAGCGTTTTTACTACGACTATATTATTAGTAACCGACTATTATGACAGACAGTAGGAATATACTTGAAAATATCATGGACACAGTATTTTGAAGGTATTGTATCTTAAACTTGATGACTTAATAGGTGATAATATGAAATTTGCTAAAACGATCGCAATGACTGCCATTACTAGCTCAGCCCTAATCATGACTGGTTGTAACTCTTATAGCGGTATGAGCAACACAGCCAAAGGTGCTACTGCTGGAGCAGCAGCTGGTGCTCTTATCAGAAGCAAAGGCGACAGCAAAGATATCGCTCGTGGTGCATTGGCTGGTGCAGCGATTGGCGGTGCTGGTGGTTATGTTCTTGATAACAACTAAATCTTTCTACGCTGATATTATTTGACAATTGATTGAGTAATATCAGATAAAAGATAATAAAAAGCCTGCAACTCGTTGCAGGCTTTTTTATGTCTTAATTTTGATTATAAGTCCATGTGCTAGGCTTATAATCAAAAACGTTAGTATGAAAAAGCATCATTAATCAAATACACGATTATTAATATCTATGGCCATTAAAGTGCACCGCTGAACGTATCGCAAGATTGTACATTACCGCTTTCTAGACCACGGGTGAACCATTCGACACGTTGTTGACTGGTACCATGAGTAAAGTTATCAGGCACTACTGCACCACCGCTCGCTTTCGCCAGACGATCATCACCGATTTGACTAGCTGCATTCACCGCTTCGTCAAGATCACCAGCCTCTAAAAACTGTACACGTTCTTGATTGCGCTGTGCCCATACACCAGCAAAACAATCCGCTTGCAACTCTTGCAATACTGATAGCTTATTGGACTGTGCTTGGGTCACTTGCTGACGAGCTTCATTGACCTGTTGGCTAATGCCCAGTAGCGTCTGTACATGGTGACCTACTTCATGTGCTATCACGTAGGCCTGTGCGAAATCGCCAGCCTTGCCTTGGTTATCTTCACCACCAGAGCCTTGCTGATCGCCTGAAATACCAAGATTCTGACGCATCTCTACGAAGAATGACGTATCCAAATAAACAGTCTGATCCCCTGGGCAATAAAATGGACCTGTGGCAGAGCTAGCACTACCACATGCCGAGCTGACCTGACCATTAAACAAAATCAATGACGGCTCTTGATAAGTGCTACCAGCTTCGTTAAATATTTGATGCCAGACTTCTTCTGTATCTGCTAGTACAACTTTTACAAACTGCGTGTCTCGGTCTGTGCTGGTTGCAAGCTCGGTAGATGACTCACTACCACCACCTGTGACCGCTTGACCTGTCTGTAATGCGGTCATTGGGTTTACCCCAAATACCAACCACAAGATACCAGCGATAATAATACCGCCAATACCACCGCCGATCATCTTACCGCCACCTGTGCTAGAGCGCACATTTGAGCTACCTCGTCTACCTTGCCATTTCATAATTCTATTCCTCAAATATAGATTGATTCATTACTTCTATTAACCACTGTCTCTATTAGCCACTACTTCTATTACTCATTACTGATGTTATATACTATTTAGCCAGTCAATTCACGTTATGACCTAGTCTACTATCCTAAAAGCAAGGAGAAACCTATAAAATTGCTAACTTAACTAGGATTTATGTAATATAGGACGATAATCGGACTATTTAATTCAATTCTTACCCATATAAACGGGATTAATATCGATAATTCGAGACAATAAATAATAACCAAAAAAGCTCTTAATCTATCTCATGTCTTTGATTATACGTCGATTAATTTGGCTTCTTGTATTAAAAAGTATATCGGATAGAGAAAGTAAAATATTATTTTAAATTTTATTGTTACTTAATTGTACAAGCTATTTCTATTTACTTAGAAAACCTATAGAATGCGTGGAAGCTGAGTAGCTGTGACTAAGACTAGTTGAATTCTGAGAAATCTCGGATTTCGACCTTTGTTGCTGCTACTGCTCATTTCATTTTTCCGGAGAAAACCATATGAAACTTAAATTACTTGCTCTAGCTGGTATCATGACTGCAACTATGGGCCTTACTGCCTGTGATAGCAGCAAAGAAAACGCTGCTGAAGATTTATCTGACGCGCAAGAAGAAGTGCAAGACGCTTCTGAAGAGCTAAACGAAGCTGCTGCTGAAGGCGAAATGACTGCTGATGCTGACGCTGCTGTTGCTGGCGCTGAAGCTGACATCGCTGATGCACAAGCTGCAACTGCTACTGACGAAATGGACGCTGAAGTTCCTGTAGACGGCGACACCACTAGCGTAGACGTAGCTAGCGAAACTGATACTGCTGCTGTTGAAGCTTCTGACGAAGTAGTAGTTGAAGAAGCTCAGTAATTTATTGTTCATACAATAGATAAACTGTAGTAAAAAAAAGAGAGCCTATGCTCTCTTTTTTTATGTCTATCGTTTATGATCTTAGTAGGATGCTACTTTATAGATAACCCTAATATACGAGGCATGCTGCAATATCGAAATATATAGATGTACGCAAAAATAACTAAGTGCAAATACGCACTAGCATTCTTATTATTTCACGATAAAACAGACACACTATCGTTCAGCACAGCGCCAAACTAAGTATTAGCTATCGAACAAACGCTCGTCAACCTTCTGACGAAATTTCTGCCCTGTCTTAAAAGTAACCACACGGCGCGCAGATACTGCAACAGGCTCCCCTGTTTTCGGGTTACGGCCTGGACGGCTGTTTTTATCTTTAAGCTCAAAGTTGCCAAAGCCTGAAAGCTTGACCTCTTTGCCATCAATCAAACTCTCTGACAGCTCATCAAAAAAGTTCTCCACCAGACAGCGACCTTCTTGGCGTGTTAGGTTTAGGTGACTCATCAAATGCTCAATCATGTCAGATTTGGTTAAGGTGCTCACAGTACGACTCCTATGCTATGTCGTGATGTCGAATATCATGGTTTAGCGGTATGAGGGTTAAGGCTAGCTATTATAAAGGTTTTTTGACCGTTTTTTAACAAAGTCTTCATTAAAATCCTTTATTAATAACCACTTAACTTATTCTATGAATAGCAATGCTCCGTAGCCTCGTGGTAAAAAGACTACAGAGCATTGGGTATAATACTTACTAAATGTTAGCTGTCGCGCAGCTGTACTGAATGCTGGTCAGTTAGCGCTTGTACCACTTTATCTGTGGCAGTCTTGACGGCTTCGTCAGACAACGTTTGCGTACTATCTTGCCATATCAGTGCAAACGCTAGTGAGCGCTGACCTTCTGGTACTTTGTCACCTTGATAGACATCAAATAACCAAAGATCAGTCAACAAATCACCTGCCGCAGCTCGCACGGTTGTCTCTAGTGTCTGCAAACTGATGTCACTGTCTACCAAGATAGCAATATCACGGCGTACTTGTGGGAACTTGCTTGGTGTCGTGATAGCATGCTGCTCACGTGCAATCGTCAATAGCGGTGCCAGTGACAATTGAGCGACCCATGTAGTCGGCAGATCTAACTGCTTAGCAGTATTTGGGTGCAACTGACCCAACCAACCAACGTATATATCATCGATGTATAACTCAGCGCTTTGTCCTGGATGCAGGAAACTCAGCGTACTACGCTCATAGCGGATACGTGCGCTATCGATTTGTGCTGGTAATAGCTGCTCAATATCATGCTTTAGGTCATAAAAATCTAAGGCGCGGTTTTGATAAGCTTGCTCGCTCCATATATCACCAACTGCAACTAAAGCAATACTTGGCGTTTGTACTAAGTCACTAATACTTTGTCCAACAAAGCTAAGACCCGTCTCAAAGAAACGTACACGTGGCTGTTGACGATTCAAGTTATATTGAACGCAAGGCAGTAGGCTCGATAGCAAGGTACGACGCATAACGGCTAAATCATTAGAGATAGGGTTTGCCAGTGCCAACACCTCCCCTAGCGCTTCGTCGTCAAGTAATGCTTCTAGTTTTGCATCACTAAAGCTAAAGCTAATCGCTTCCATATAGCCGTTGTCAACTAATGATAGCTTCATCTCATGCGTCAAATCTGCAGTATCATCATAGTCCATGCTGACTTGCAAATGTGGCAGGACGCTTGGAATATTGTCATAGCCATAGATACGAGCAATCTCTTCGATTAAGTCCTCGCGGATACTCATATCAAAACGATAAGATGGCGGCTTGCAAATCAGTGAATCGCTCTGCTGCTCTACATCAAAACCCAATTGGGTCAAGATACGTACCATCTCAGTTGGTTCAATATCAATCCCAATGACATCACGAACTTTCGCGATTGGCAATGTAATCGGTGCGCGTGCTGGCAAATGCTCAAGGTTTTCGGCCGCGACTATTTGACCTGCTTCCCCGCCAGTAATACTGGTGATTAAATCACAAGCTCGTGCCAACGCCAATGCTGGCAATTCAAAGTCGACGCCACGCTCAAAACGCTGTGATGCGTCCGTATGTAGCCCAAAACGACGTGCGCGTGCAGCAATAGCTAGCTGATTAAAGAAAGCGCTTTCTACAATGATATTGGTCGTGCTATCAGTGACACTGCTACGCTGACCACCCATAATACCAGCCAGTGCCAAGGCACCTTTGTCATCAGCAATCACAAGTTCATCACCGGTCAAGGTAACGGTTTGCTCATTTAGCAAAGTAATGGTTTCATCAGGCTGTGCCAAACGTACAACGATATCACCTTCGATCGTGTCTGCATCAAACGCATGTAACGGTTGACCCAATTCCATCAATACATAGTTGGTCACATCTACCAAGAAATTGTGTGAACGTAGGCCTGACTGTACTAGCGCATCTTGCATCCATTTCGGAGTATCGATGCTACGGTCAATATTGCTAATCGACTGCAGCAGATAGCGAGGACACGCTTCCTTTGCATCGACTGTCACAGCTGGTGTTGCGGCAGTGCCAGCAGTATTGGCCGAGATTTCTGGCGTTTGTACAGGTAAGTCGTTGATGACAGATATTTCACGAGCGATACCACGTACGCTAAAGCAATCACCACGGTTTGGGGTGATTGAGATATCCAATATTTGATTATCTAAACCTAGATATTCACGAATATCTGTACCAACTGGTGCATCTTCAGGCAGCTCAAGCAAGCCATCTATATCATCGACTAAATCAATTTCAGAAGCGCCACATAGCATGCCATTTGAGGCCACACCGCGTAGCTTACTCTTTTTGATTTTAAACCCTTTCTTATCATCGCTTGGCAATACCGCACCAACGGTAGCAACCGGTGCTTTCATACCGACGGTCACATTAGGCGCGCCGCAGACAATTTGTAATGGCTCAGCGTCACCGATATTTACCTGAGTAACACGTAATTTATCTGCATCAGGATGCTGCTCAACGCTGATGACTTCACCGACAACCACACCGCTAAAAGCACGGGCAACCGTATAGCGATCATCAATCTCAAGACCTGCCATAGTCAACTGTTCGGCTAACTGTTCGCTAGTATTTGTAGGGTTTACCCACTGACGTAGCCACTGTTCGCTAATTTTCATAAATATCTCGGATCAGAATTTTATAATAAAGATGTTGGAGTAAAGCTTGGCGAATTCGCTTGCTATAGTCAATCCTATATAAATTAGATACAATGTCAGGCTCGCTCAGTCTACGATTTGTAGCACTTTCACTCACGTTCCTTGGATCTAAATTATCTTGAACTGACTATATAGGTATAAGGAAAACTCTAGCCAAATTGCTTTAAGAAGCGCACGTCATTTTGGAAAAATAAGCGCAAGTCATCAATACCGTAATAAAGCATCGCAAAGCGCTCGATACCCATACCAAAAGCAAAGCCAGTATATTTATCGCTATCAATACCGCAATTGGTTAATACCTGTGGATGCACCATGCCGCAACCCATCACTTCAAGCCACTTGCCATTGTCATCTAAGATATCCACTTCTGCAGAAGGCTCAGTGAACGGGAAAAATGACGGACGGAAACGTACGGTCAGCTCTTTGGCAAAAAACGCTTCTAGAAACTCACTGATTAAACCTTTTAGCTCAGCAAAAGTGCTCGACTCGGTGACCATAAGGCCTTCTAGCTGATGGAACATCGGCGAATGAGTTTGGTCTGAGTCATTACGATAAACACGACCTGGGCAAATGATGCGAATCGGCGGCTCATTTTTTTCCATGGTACGAATCTGGACAGGACTAGTATGCGTACGCAATAGATAATGCGCATCAAAATAGAATGTATCATGCATCGCGCGCGCAGGATGGTGCGACGGGATATTCAACGCTTCAAAATTATAGTAGTCGCTCTCGACTTCAGGGCCGGTTGCGACATTGAAGCCCGCTTGAACAAAGTACTGCTGCATACGCTGAGTAATCATGGTCACTGGATGCAGATGACCTTTTTGACCACCGCGAGCAGGCAACGTGATATCAATACTCTCGGCCTCTAGCTTGGCATTGAGCGCTGCGACTTCTAGTTGTTGCTGTTGGTCTGTCAGTGCTTGCTGAATGCGACTACGCACTTGATGCAACCAGCCGCCATAGGTTTTTTTATCATCAGCATCGAGCTTGCCCATCTGCTTTGACCAGCCCGTTAACGGACTCTTTTTACCAGTCAATTGCACACGCAAATCTTGTAGTGTACGCGCATCAGTTACTTGTAGGATTAGAGCTTCAGCAGCATTTGCAAATTCGGTAAGCTGAGCTTCGTTAAGCTCATTAAGCTCTGAAGACAAGGTCGGTAGCGCCGACAAGTCGTTGGTGGCAGCAGGGTTAGTCATAAGACGCATTATTCCTGATTTGAACGGACTATTAATTGTAGGGATTTGACCAAATATTGCAAACCATTTATCCAGTTATGTTTATATAAAAAATTGATATAAAGGCTGGCTATAAGAATGGCTTGAATATTTAGACGATAATAAGCGTATTTTTGCTCGACAATGTTCAATATAGAGCACACTTAAAATAATTTAATATAAAAAAAGCCACCGACCAGCGGTAGCTTTTATTAATATCATACTATTAATCAATATTAGTCCTATCCATTTAGACAATTGCTTATAAATAATTATTTAAAAGCATCATACCTAAAGGACGGTTAATATTTAGGCCAATTCCGCTTTTGCTTTTTCGACCAATGCTGTGAAAGTCGCTGCATCATGCATAGCGATGTCTGCTAGAACGCGACGATCGATTGCGATGTTTGCTTTTTTCATGCCATTGATGAAGCGGCTATAGCTTAAGCCGTTTAAGCGTGCACCAGCATTGATACGTGCGATCCAAAGACGACGGAAAGTACGTTTCTTGTTGCGACGGTCACGATAAGCATATTGACCAGCTTTGGTCACTGCCTGTACCGCTACGCGGTAAACACGTGAACGGGCACCGTAGTAGCCTTTTGCGCGCTTTAAGATTTTTTTGTGACGGCGATTTGCCTGTACACCACGTTTTACACGGGCCATAATTTACTCCAAGATTTTTTAATCACTGTTAAGCGAGTGATGATGCCGTTAAATAACAAACATCATTGTCAGATTGCAAAGTCAAATATTTTCAATCAAATATAGATGACGGTAGGCTATTAAATGTATGGGCACATACGACGAACTGCTGCTTCGTCAGACTTGTGCACCAACTTAAGACCACGCAATTGGCGAATACGCTTAGCTGATTTCTTGGTCAAAATATGGCTTTTGAATGCTTGCTTACGCTTGAAGCCATTCGCTGTTTTTTTGAAGCGTTTAGCTGCGCCGCTTCTGGTTTTCATCTTAACTTTCATGATGATTTGCCTCTTTTTCTGTTTTAGAACCTGGTCGTCAAATAGTCACACTGAATAATCGTTATATAAATAACCACTAAACCTCTATTTGCCTCGAGGTGGGAGGCGCTATTTTAGCAGATAGTGCCTTGTTTTGCCAAGTAAAGTTTTGGCGAGGTTTTAGTAGACAATATAGACAAGTAATCAGCATCAAATAAGCGATAGCGGCTCCCCTAAAAGCACCAATAAAATGACTGATTTTTATCCAAATAGATTGAATGTCAGCCTAAGCTGTGCTTAAGTAGAGACTGAGCTATATCTTTATACAAACACTATTAAAACCACCTTATTCACCATGAGTATTTACGCTGTAATGTGTAGCTATAACGATAACAATGCTGCCAACATATAGCGCGATAAGTAGAACAATCTTTGGCCATCACTCTAGGAGATAGTGTGTCAAAACAAGAGTTAGTATTCGACGACGACTTGTTTGTTTTTGAGACAGTGATGCGTGTGCGTCATACGGAAGCCGACGCAGGACAGCACATGACGGTTGAATCTCTAACAGCGCTATTGTCCGAAGCACGGCTAAGGTTTCTATACGCTAAAGGTGTCAAAGAAATCAATGCAGACCATCAAGGCTTAATTATTGATAAATTGCAGCTAGATATTGTGAGCCGTATTCGTGTACGAGAAGAGCTGCTGTTTGAAGTTGGTGTTGAGCCAATATATGATAATGGCGGTAATATAATCCTAAAGGTCACGCGGATGCACACGGGCGAGATAGTAGCAAAAGCGCGCCAGCATTTTAGAGGTTACGACTTTAACCTCAATAAAGTGAATAAGCTTGATAATACGATCAAAGAAGCGCTATATCCGCATTTATTTAGACTGTAGAACCACTTGTCATAAATAGTATGCTGTCATTTAGCATAGTTGCACTCTATAGCGCATTTGGTTGACATCATATTGCTAGCTGTCAGCATATTACAGAGCATTTTAGATAATCTCCCCGCTTTAATCATAAGTAGTATAATTGCTTATCACTCTTTTTCACTTTCTACCTATAAGACGACAAATACATTATGACTTTACCTGCTTGGCTGACTGCCGTAACTTTTAATGATGATGGTTTGATTCCTGCAATTGCTCAAGATCATCAGACAGGTCGTATTTTGATGATGGCGTGGATGAATGCAGAGGCATTACAGCTCACCGCACAAACACAGACAGCGGTTTATTTTTCACGCTCGCGTGCCAAGCTGTGGCATAAAGGTGAGTCATCAGGCCATACGCAAACTGTGCATGATATTCATCTAGACTGTGATGCAGATGTGATTGTGCTTAGCGTCACTCAGGCTGGCGGCATTGCTTGCCATACGGGACGTGAATCTTGCTTTTATCAGCGTTTGGATTTATCAGGTCAAACGCCTGAATGGCAGACCGTCGATAAAGTATTAAAAGACCCTGCGGATATTTATCATTCTCATGAATCTACTAGCGACACTCGTGAAACTGAAAACACTTGTGCGAATACTGACTCTGATACCATCCAAGCACAATCTGATACTGCTCAAGCACAAGTCAATAAAGCCTCTGTATTACAGCAGCTTGATAGCGTATTAGCAGAGCGCAAACAAGCCGATGCCGACAGCTCTTATGTGGCCAGCCTGTACGCCAAAGGATTAAATAAGATATTAGAAAAAGTCGGTGAAGAGAGCACAGAAAGTATCATCGCTGCCAAAGATTTTGCTAACTGCGATGAGAGCACAGACAAAGCAAGCTACGATGAAGCGCGTCATGAGCTGATCTATGAAGTCGCCGATGTCTGGTTCCATACCTTGGTTGGGCTAGCATGGTTTGATATAGAGTCGGATGCTGTGTTAAATGAGCTAGGCAGACGTTTTGGGTTATCCGGTATCGATGAAAAAGCCGCTAGATAAGCCTAAATAAAAAATAAACGTCTATTTTATTTGATTATTGTTGCTTTCACCTATTTGTAATAAGTGCAGGTTATAATATAGCTCTGTTTTATCTCGCATTATATGTCGATGCTTTTTGTTTGCTAAATAGACCTTTTTGCAAACTAAAAGCAGGCGTATAAAGACTGAAAACCAAGTCACAAGGATACCATTATGGGTAGTTTTTCTATTACACATTGGCTGATACTATTGGTCGTTGTCGTTGTCGTGTTTGGCACCTCAAAACTCAGAAATGCTGGTAAAGATTTGGGCGGTGCTGTCAAAGGTTTTAAAGAAGCTGTTAAAGATGAAAATACAGAGCATGCCAAAAAACACGCGGTTCTTGACCACGATGCGACGGCACACACTGAAGAGCGCTCAACCACCAAAGTTGATGATAAGCATAACGTATAGCATCTAAACAGTGACATCGGACCATTATGTTTGATATCGGGTTTTCTGAACTACTTCTCTTTGGCGTTATCGCCCTAATCGTACTGGGCCCAGAAAAACTGCCGCAGGCAGCGCGCACGGCTGGGCAATGGTATGCCAAAATTCGCCGTACAGTCTCAACATTGCAGTCTGAAATAGAGGCTGAGCTTGACTTGGCTGAGACACGTCAACAAATGCAAAAAGAGCTTGCCAAAATTCGCCAGACTGAAGCTGAAATGAGGCGTGAGATGGCTGAGATGCGCGGCAATATGAAAGCTTTTGAAAGCTCACATAGTCCTACTACGACAGCTTCTGAAGCATCTACGAACGCTGAAAACAGCAAGGGTGACGAAGCTCATAAAAATAGCCGCACACAAAAGCAGCAATCAGCCACACCAAAAGCCTTCGACTATGCTTATGCCACTGACGAGCAGACAGATACATTGGAAAATAGCCGATTATCGAAAGGCGGTCACAGCGGTGACGATATAAATGATGCAAATGTAGATGATGCAAATGTGGGCGATAACGCCAAGGCAGCACCAGTTGTTCAGACCATCATTACCCGTCCATGGGAAAACATGTGGTTTCGACTTGGCGCTTATGACAAAGCACGTCGGCTCCCAATGCCGCCATATGTGCCAAACTATAAAGCGGATGCTCTACTCAACAGTCCTGCCAACATGCAGACTTCTGACCATAAGCAGGAGACTGATTGATGCCATTATTCAAGCGCAAAAAAAGTCGTCAAGAGAAAATCGCTGTTTCTGCCATTACTGACCAAGATGTTATTGATCAAGAAACTATCGATCAAGATGCCTTTAATAAAGACACTCTTAATCAAGATGCTACAGCAACCAATACCACTCAAGATAAAAAACCAGAGGATGTGTTAAGCCCTTTGGCTGATATGCCTATTACTGAGCATTTGATTGAGCTGCGTCGGCATTTGATCAAAATATGTGTGGCGGTACTGATAATATTTTTAGGCTTGGTCGGCTATTCGCGCGAGCTATATAACTTGTTGTCTGATCCACTAGTTGCGCAGTTACCCGCCAACTCGACCATGATTGCCACCGATATCACGTCAAACTTTATGGCACCGATACGTCTGACCGTATTCGTAGCCGCGTTTTTGGCGATGCCCTACATTCTTTATCAAATTTGGTCATTTGTAGCGCCCGGTCTGTATAAGAAAGAAAAGAAAATCGCTATTCCAGTACTGCTATCTTCTATACTTCTGTTTTATGCTGGTGTGGCTTTTTCTTACTTTATTGTGCTCAAAGGGGTCTTAAAGTTTTTTATCATGTTTGCCCCGCAAAACGTACTACCCATGACGGATATCGACAGCTATCTCAGTTTTGCCTTAAAACTATTTATGGTATTTGGTTTAACGTTTGAGATTCCAGTTGTCACTTTGCTATTGATATTGGCAGGTATTGTCTCCATTCAGAGCTTAGAAGAAAAACGTCGTTATATCATTGTAGGCTGTTTTGCTGTGGCTGCCGTTGTCACGCCGCCAGATGGCGTATCGATGCTCATGCTAGCGATTCCGATGTGGTTGTTATTTGAGCTTGGTTTGTTTTTGGCAAAGATTTTAATCAAAGAAGAGCCCAGTCCTACTCTCGTGTCGACAGACAAAGAATAAAACACTTATCAGTCTAATCCAGACTAAAATAAAGTTATTGATTACATATAGCTATGCGTTAAACTACCATTACACCGTTTTATTCTTGCCTCATTAGTAAGCTGATTGCTTATTATCACGTTTTAGCATCACCATCATCTATAAGCCATTGTTTACCCAGTGGCTTTTTTTGCCCCTTTTGTTTTTAATCAATTTTTGTATTTAGGTAGCTTTATTATGTCCGCATCGATGCCAGCTTATATGAGCGATCCCACTGATGAGCAGCTCGCCGCGCTGAATATGGCGATGGACCACAAATCATTTAAAGTGGTGGCGTATGCAGGCGCTGGTAAGACCACGACACTCAAGCTAATCGGTGAGCGTTTACGGGGTCGCGGACTGTATCTGGCTTTTAACAAAGCGATTGCCAATGATGCTCGTTCAAAGTTTCCACCACATGTAGAATGCCGTACTTTTCACTCACTGGCCTATCGCCATGTCGCTCGTGATATTACCGCCAAGCTGTCGCTGCCGCGATTTTCACCCAAGCGGCTCGGTGATGATTTGGGACTACAGCCTGTACAAGTCCGTCGGCAAATGGATGGCGTTAATAAATATATTACGCTGACGCCAGCACGACTATCGCGTTTCGTCAGCGACGCGGTAAGCAATTTCTGTAGTACACATGCCAGCTACCCTGCACCAAGGCACATACTCTTTCCAAGCTGGCTCGATGCCTCAGACGCAGAGCAGCTACGTGAGATGCTCTACCCTGCCGTTGAGCAGCGCTGGCTACAGTCGATCGATGCGCGTCATCCTGCTGGTATTGGCCATGATATTTATCTCAAGCTTTGGGCACTATCTAAGCCCAGTATTCCAGCGGACTTTATCTTATTTGATGAAGCACAGGATGCCGACCCATTGATGATGGGCATCTTGACGCAGCAGTCGAGACAAGTAATCTATGTGGGCGATGCGCATCAGCAGATTTATGAATGGCGCGGCGCGGTCAATGCCATGAAAAAACTGCCATTGCCGCAGACGTTATTGACGCAATCTTTCAGATTCGGTGAGCCGATTGCAGAAGTAGCCAATACCCTATTAAAGGCACTACAAGAAGACGTACCGCTAAAAGGCAATCCGAATAAACAATCTTCTACCGACAAGGGTATGGTACACAGTAAAAAGGACGCCATTCTCTGCCGTACCAATGCTGCGGCGATGTCGCAGTTGTTGACAGGACTAAAGCACGGGCATCGCGTTGCGCTACAGGCAGATACCGACCGTATGCTCAAATTCTGTCAAGCAGCCGAAAATTTAAAAAATGGTAAATCGGCTTATGGTGTACCTGAGCTAGCGTATTTTTATAATTGGGGTGATGTGCAAGAGTACGCTGAGACCAACGAGGGTAGCGACCTCAAAACACTGGTCAAACTGGTCGATGACCATGGTACTAATGTACTAAGCCAAGCGGTCAATAGTCTGACCAGTATTGAAAATGCTGACTATGTCATCTCTACCGCTCATAAAGCCAAAGGGCTCGAATGGGGAAAAGTACAGTTAGATGATGATTTTTACTACGATGTGACCACCAATGTAGTCAAGATTAGTCCAGAAGAGTTGCGTTTGCTCTACGTTGCTTGCACGCGCGCGCAAAGCAATTTGGATATTCATAATATTAAAGACTTGATATCAGGATTACAGACGGGCAAAAAAGTGATTTTTGGTAATACTTAATTACCCTACACCTCGGTCAGCCTCAAGTTTTATTCAATCTCTCTTATAACGACCCTTTAGCAGTGAATTACCAGCATGAATAATAGCCAGCAACTTCAAACACGTCAAAATACTATTAATCAGTTATTTGCAGCTCCCGTGCGTTTGCTCGCACCTATGGAGGGCTTGACCGATCCATTAATGCGCCAAATCTTAACCCAAATTGCGTCTGACTTGGGTCGTCCTTATGATTGGTCGGTCAGTGAGTTTATTCGCATCACTCAGCACGTCTTACCTGCGCATGTGTTTTATAAATATGTGCCTGAGCTACATCATGATGCCAAAACAGCCTCTGGTACGCCCATTCATGTACAGATTTTGGGTAGCGAAGCGCAGCTTATGGCAGAAAACGCCGCGTACGCTTGTGAGCTTGGCGCGCCTGCTATTGATATCAACTTTGGCTGTCCAGCAAAAACGGTCAACAGCCATCGTGGTGGTTCTGTATTGTTAGATGAACCTGAAGCCATGTATCAGATTATCAGTGCCGTACGCCAAGCTGTGCCCACTCATATACCAGTATCAGCTAAAATTCGTCTGGGCTATACCGATACTAGCCGAATGGATGATATCCGCGGCGCAATTAACGACAGTGGCGCCGACTGGCTCACCATTCATGCACGCACTAAAACCCAAGGCTATAAGCCGCCCGCCTACTGGGACAAAATTCAAAGTTTTAATGCGCTCAATATTCCTGTCATTGCCAATGGAGAAATTTGGAACTTTGAGCATGCGCAAAACTGTATGACGCAAGCAGGTACACAGCATTTAATGTTAGGTCGCGGCGCAGTAACGCGTCCTGATTTAGTGGCACAGGTTGATAATTGTACTGAAAACAGTACTGACAGCGGAGAGAATACGGCTACATTGTTATGGCAAGATTTAATCGGGCATCAGATCAAGTTTTTAGAAGGGGAAGCAAAGAACGATGTGGTGTTGGTCGGCCGCTATAAGCAATGGCTAGGTATGCTCACCAAAGGCTATATTGAGGCGCAAACAGTGTGGGAAGGCATTAAACGAGAGAAAAATAAAGCGGTGATTATTCGTGCACTACAAGCGAGTGTTCAAGAACAATCACCTATTCTGATCTAATGTATTTGATAAGTATGGATGGGTGGCGCTATACACTGACTCGTATCGCTAAATAAAATAGCATTAGACAGCATGCCATTGATAATACCCAGAGGATAGAGCGGAACATTGCCAAATTAGTAATATATGCTACACAAAAACCAATTCGTATCATCACATACAACCAAGCCAATACGTTAATAATCGATTGCGGTACAAAGAACAGCATAGCGACTATCACTGCTGCCAAGAATACTGGCAAGGTTTCATAGCTGTTTTGTTGTGCTGCATTAGCCCGTGCTGCCATGCCTGTCGCATTTTGAAAAAATTCGCGAGGATGTGCATTATTTCTGACTCTAAAGCCACCAGATACTTTTGCAACGATTGACACCGCCCATGGCAGTAGGCTTGCTACCACCATGGCTAAAATGGCAGACGCCACTTTATCAGTTACCAACTCAAAAAATGCACTTATCATTATATAAGTCCCTAGCCTGCAACCACTTCGAAATCATGGGTGATATTGACCCCACCTGCTACTAACATACGGCTGGCAGAACAGTATTTTTCTGCTGATAACTGGATAGCTTTTTCGACTTGTTTTTCTTTGACATCTTGACCAGTGACAATGAAATGCATATGAATATCGGTATAGACCGCTGGTACGGTTTCAGCGCGCTGGGCGGTTAGCTCACAACGTACATCTGTCACTGCTTGGCGCGATTTTTGTAAAATCTCTACGACATCATAACTGGCGCAACCACCTAGTCCTAGCAAAATCAGCTCCATTGGGCTTGAGCCTTTCTCTTTATCAGCATCGATTTGTACATTATGTCCTGATGGTGACACACCCATAAAGGCTTTGTTCTCTTGCCATATGACGCTTGCTTTTGATTCTGACATTGCAGATGTTCCTTATTTTAAATGGCGTATTGCCTATTATTATTGTGTGAATGATATATTACCCAGCTAGTGTAGCATAAGCCAAAGCAAGATTTTATAGGCTCATTGTTTTGCTGCTAGCTCACCAGTGAAATCTGTACTTTTATCACTTTATACATATCGAAATATTGGAGTTCGATAGTTTACTAAATAATCGTATGTTCATCCGCCTATTACGACTCTTCAACTCTTGCCTAAAAATTCCGTATAAAAACCTACAAAAGTTTGCTTATAAATGGTTGATTTTAAAAGGTAAAACTCGTGAAACATTTTATAGCAAAATACTGTTACACATTTTGCTTGTTTCTTGGTTTAATAACGGTAATGAATCTTGTTTTGAGCGGATATCGATAACAATCACCTTATAATAATTACGATTGCTGTCACGGTTTCAAGTCAAAACAAGCTATTTTTAAACAAATTAAAAGGTTTAGTCATGATAGATGCAGACGGCTTTCGCGCCAACGTCGGCATCATCTTGGCAAATACACAAGGGCAGGTTCTGTGGGCAAAACGTATTGGTCACAACGCTTGGCAATTTCCGCAGGGTGGTATCGACCGCGGGGAGACGCCGATCGATGCAATGTATCGCGAGCTCTGGGAAGAGGTCGGCTTACATCCGCGTCATGTAGACTTATTGGCAGTCACGCAAGACTGGCTGCGCTATCGTTTGCCAAAACGTTATGTACGTCATGGTCAGCATCCCTTATGTATTGGGCAAAAACAAAAATGGTTTTTGCTACGCTTAGATGAGCCAAATACTCAACATATCCGCTTTGATGAAGGGAAACCCGAATTTGACCATTGGCAATGGGTCAGCTACTGGTATCCACTCGGACAAGTGATTCACTTTAAACGAGGCGTTTATCGTCGTGCCTTGCAAGAATTGGTACGCGAACTCCCGCTAAAGCAAGAGCTGATCATTCCTGAGCAAAATAATCACTTGCTGATGTAATGAGTCACTTAATAGTACGATGCAAAACACCCACGATAGTAGCTAGAATGTTAGCAATTACCGTGGGTGTTTTTTATTATCTACCAATAGTCATTGTTAGTGACTATGATTATGGATTGTCAAACTCTCGGCTAATAATGTCAGCCGTGTAGTTTGATCCCGTATCTCTCTCTTTGCGCAACGTTAAGATGCTTTGAGTGCGGGTACCATAAGTAGGTTTGCTGGTTTTGGTATCGCCAAAAGCGACGGGTTCAATATAAACAGACGATAACATCTGCTCCACTTCAAATGCCACGCCAGTAATAGGCAGTTTGTCTTCTGGTGCTTTGATACTATCTGACAAGACATTAAAAGCCGCCGCTTGCCAGTACGCAGGCGAGCTATCCTCTGCAATCAATGGCAGTACTTCTTGACGTAGTCGCCCGCGCAACCGCTCTGTCTTAAACCAGCTGTCCTCTGGTTGTCCATTAGAGATAACATGTAGACCTGAATACAATGGCGTGGGTGCATGACCACGATTATTGACGATCACAGCTTGCGCAGCGTCACCAATGATCAGATTAAAGCCCGCATAATCCTGCAAATCAATCTGCCGTGCAAAATTCATTGGACTTAGAGTTCCTGTTAAAAACTCAGTGACCAACGCGCCCCGCGATCGCTCATCACTGCTTGCCTGCACCCCATCACGAAAGTTCAATACCGCAGCCCAACGACCATTTTGTTCATAATACTCTGGACTCTGCGCTGGCGATGCTTGCTGATGAATGCCTAACCACGTACCACCGCTTTGTTTATCACGTCCAGCATAGATAGGTTGGTCAGACCACTGGTGGAGCGGCTCAGTTGGGCGCTGCAAAAACTCATCACGGTTAGACAGTAGTACTAGCGGTAACTCATCAAATAATTGCCAAGCAATAGCGACAATACACATAGCTTTCCTTTTATAATAATTTTCGTTATGCGGGTAATTCTTAATAGAGGCAAAGATATTATTTCAGACTTTACTTATTAATAAGGTAGCACTTACAGGCAGTGCTCATTAATTGCCAGTTAATAATTTATTGGCAGGATAAC
Source organism: Psychrobacter sp. APC 3281 (assembly GCF_030407815.1). Classification (GTDB taxonomy): domain Bacteria; phylum Pseudomonadota; class Gammaproteobacteria; order Pseudomonadales; family Moraxellaceae; genus Psychrobacter. The sequence goes on along the minus strand of NZ_JASDCS010000009.1, from coordinate 134,823 downwards.
TGATTTGAGAGGTTGAACGTATTACTTGTGATTGCTTACTTGGTAAGTCAAACTCCCACGCTACCATGCCTTGATTGTCATTCCAATCTCGCTCAGTTACAGGCGGCGTATGAGTCACCGCAACTTTTAAACTATCGTCACGACTGATAGGCTCACTGCCCAGTACTTGCAAGCGTACGCTACGATTGTGCTGATTGGTAAATTGATAGGCTTTGGTGGTCGTCAGTGTTTGCGTACGGTTTAGCACACCTTTCTCACCTTGCTTATCTTCATTGGTCAGCTCTTTTACGAGCATATTTGAGTCACGACCAAATCCAATCCCCTGCTCTTTTAGCACTTGATAATTATAACGTGACTGACCTACATAGTTGTCATCACGGTACAACTGTAGCGAACCATCGACCCAGTCCGGTGTCAAAAACGGCGCTGACGCATACCAGTAGGCGGCAGTCTCAACACTTGGCGTACTGCGAATCCAGAGCTTACTATTACCTGTCTGCTCCCCAATCACTGTTCGTACGCGTCTCCCGTCACTCGGAATACTGACCAACTGCGGTAAACGATACTCGATGATGCCATTCTTGTTTTGGCTACTGACCGCAAAATTAGGTAGCGGTGCCATAGCTGCCCCTGCTCCTTTGTTATAAGCAGGCTCTTCCATCATAACAGGGGACGCATCCATCATAGGTAGCTCACGTCTTACTCGAGCATCTTCGCTCTCTTCATACAATGACAGACGCTGCACATACGGCAGTTGCCCCGTCGTACTTTGATTGGGATTAACGGTACTAAGTGTTAGTGGTACGTTTGTCCAGTTCTCGCCAGTTTGCTGAGCAATAATCGCAGAGGCTGTGATACTTAATTGGTCACTATTTGTGTTTAGACGAGCTTGATACGCAGGCTCCCAACCTGCACCTTGCACTTGATAATGCAACTTAATACTAGTTGGCGAGCGGCTTGCCGTACGTACACTCACCTGTGTCACCTTGTTAAAGGTCGATGTCGCGCTGCCTGCCATGAGTTGGTTCAGTGCGTCTTGGGCACGCACTTGTCGCTGTTGAATCTCTAAAATTCTTTGGTTAATACTAGTCGCTTGAGTTTCTATATCGCGGGCATTATTGGCAATCGTGCTATCTGTATTGACTTGCGTGGCTTTGGTCAGATTTTGCAAGTAGGCCTTTGCTAATCGTGCAGCTTCTAACTCAGCATTGATATTGGCTAAGGTATTTTGCTGCGTCTGTACCTTGGCGTCACCTTGATATTGGCACTGGGCTGCCTGCTCACCTGTCAACTCTTCGATACTGACTTCCCCAACGTTGACACTACCTGTCACCTGTACGCTTAGGCTTTCTTTATCCATATAAGGTGACAGGCACGAAAACACAACCGTTTGCTCACCGCTACCTGTGATAGGCAATGCGCGCGTCACGCTCGCCAGCCCCTGATAAATGGTCACTTGCTCGACGCTACTGGTGGCCGCTTGCGCCGAAGACAATCCCAAGATGCCACTACTACCAAGTACAAATGGCAGGATAGCAAATCTAGTCATTTGGTTAAGTGGCGATAATACGCTGCCATGGTCTGTTGAGACAGGCGAATCCGTTAATTGTGCGTTCATACATCATTCCTTAGCAGTAAAATCCATCATGGCAGCCACGCATTGGCTCAAAGCGCAAAATAGTAACTATCTTAGAGATATTACCGTAGCCGTTTTGCAGGTCTTTGGCAATAAATGCTTTTGACAGACAGCATTTTTAGTAAACAGCGCCTTTATCGATAAATCTCTTCATGTGGCAGCTATTCAGTTTTAAAAACTTAGTTTTCTGTATTGCACCATTTTTTTGTTCATCTCCCCTTTATGGTGCAATTTATTTACCATCCTGCACTAAATTAATGAATATATTAATCAGAACTTAATTATTGCTCAATTATTACTCTATTATTGGCTTTTTTAACTTGGCACGGAACTTGAACTCTTAATGGTTGTTCAGGAACATTATTTTACCTTTTGTATTTATTAGGAGATGTCCATGTTTTCGTTACCAATTTTAGCCAACACTCAAGTAGTAGACCCTCAATCACACGAAAAAATCAAATCACGTTTTTCGTTACTAGCGGTGGCCGTCGTTGGCAGCTTAAGTCTTATTGGTTGTCAAAAACCTGCCGAAACTGCAGCATCAACAGAGACTACAACTGAAACCAGCACAGAAACAACCACCGAGCCTGCTGCTGATGGCGACACTATCAAAGTCGGCATTCTACATTCGCTATCTGGCACCATGGCCATCTCTGAAACCTCTCTAAAAGATACCGCGTTGATGACGATTGATGAAATCAATGCCAATGGCGGCGTGCTCGGCAAGCAACTCGAACCAGTAGTTGTCGACCCTGCTTCTGATTGGCCACTATTCGCTGAAAAAGCACGTCAGCTACTCACTCAAGACAAAGTAGATGTCATCTTTGGTGGTTGGACATCAGTATCACGCAAATCTGTATTACCTGTGGTTGAAGAGTTAAACGGGTTGATGTTCTATCCAGTGCAGTACGAAGGGCAAGAACAGTCAGAAAACATCTTTTACACTGGTGCGGCACCAAATCAGCAAGCTATTCCAGCGGTAGAGTACTTGATGAGCGAAGAAGGCGGCGGTGCAGAGCGCTTTGTGTTGTTAGGTACTGATTACGTTTATCCACGCACCACCAACCAGATTTTAAAGGCGTTTTTGAAATCAAAAGGCGTGGCTGATGCAGACATCATGGAAGAGTACACACCATTTGGTTTCAGCAATTATCAAACCATCGTATCTAACGTCAAAAAATTCTCAACGGGCAAAAAGACCGCGGTTATCTCGACCATTAATGGCGACTCAAACGTTCCGTTCTATCGTGAGCTTGCCAACCAAGGTATCAAAGCGTCAGATATTCCAGTCATGGCATTCTCAGTCGGTGAAGAAGAGCTACGCGGTATCGATACCAGTCTGCTACAAGGGCATTTAGCGGCGTGGAACTACTTTATGTCGATCAAAAACCCGACCAATAGCGCCTTTACCAAACGCTATAAGCAGTATGCATTGGACCAAAAACTACCAAATGCTGAAAAAGTCGTGACCAATGATCCAATGGAAGCTACTTATGTCGGTATCAACATGTGGAAGCAAGCTGTCGAAAAAGCAGGTACGACTGATGTCGATAAAGTACGTATTAGCATGGCGGGACAAACGTTCGACGCACCTTCAGGTTATACATTAAAAATGGATGAAGAAAACCATCACCTATGGAAGCCTGTCATGATTGGTCAAATTCGTGCCGATGGACAGTTTGATACGATTTTCAAAACGCCTGAGGTCATCCAAGCACAGCCATGGAGCGAGTACATTCCTAAATAACCTGTCCTACAAATAAAGTGGTACTGAAAATCACATGGATAGTAACTGAATAGTAGGCGGATGGATAAACGACACTAATAACAATCCTAAAGCCTACTTTCATATTTATTTTCAACACTTATTCTTAACCTTTAAATAACACCAAACCTTATCAACTCTTCTATCGCTTAGTACGCTAGGCGGTAGAAGCTAAGGGTTTGTTGTCTGTGAAAAACAGGGAGCCGCACATGCAGCACCATACTTTACGCCCGTTTGTAGGGCAAACATCGTCCAAAAATGGAAATAACCCACAAGCATCAGCCAGTGAAGTCATGCAGTATGCGGCTCGTTTTTCAATTTATGCGCCTCTGCGATTACTTGCATTGATGGCATTATGTATAACAACTTTTACAACCATGGCGTATGCCGATCATGATGGTCAAGTACATGACCACGATACGGATACCGCTCATAGTGAGCAATCCTTGGTCACACCTGTCAACGTAGCCACTTCTACTCAAGCCAGCATCTCAAATATTTCGACAGCAACTACAAATTCAGGTGATGCCATTCAACAATTTGTGGCGGGTGATTTTAGTAAGCGTCAAGCCATGCTAAGTGATTGGCCAGGATCCGCTGAGAGTTTAGATAGTTTGGTTGAATTTATTGCCAATGATGAGCTATATCAAGGCAACGGTGGGCAAACGTATCTACTTAATAAAGATGACCAGCTGTTTACTTATCCTGATAAAAAAGAAACGGCGGACTGGCCTAGTGATTTATCACAAATCACCCTGACCAATGCCCTACGCTCAGCGCTCATCTTTGGTCAAGCCAAGGTAAAGCTGGAATCTGACAAACCAGCACAGCGCCTACAAGCTGTAGAGATTTTAGCCGATAATATTGACCAAGTAGATCCAGCCATTATTACGACAGCAGCGGCAAATGAAGACAGCGCTAAAGTTCAAAAAGCACTAACGGCACTACAAGCTCGTATTGATTTCAAAAACGGCGACCTACCCACTCAGATTGCAGCGGTCAATCTACTTGCAGATAGTGATAACCCACAAGTATTGGTCGATATCGAGTCTGCCCTTGCCGCTGATAATTTAGATTCTGCACTTGAAGCAGCGCTTATCGATGCTGAATCTAGCGTGTCACGGCGTATCGAAATCAGCACATGGACGGGGCATATTTTCACTGGCATGAGTACCGCTAGTATTTTACTGCTAGCGGCGCTTGGTCTTGCCATTACCTTTGGCTTACTTGGCGTTATCAATATGGCGCACGGTGAGCTAATTATGATTGGTGCTTATACCACTTATATGGTGCAAAACTTCTTTCAAGCTTACATGCCAGATATGGCTGGTTGGTATTTGCTTGCTGCTATTCCAGCTGCTTTTTTAGTCAGTGCCATCATCGGCATGATTATTGAACGTATCGTGATTCGTCCGCTATATGGCCGCGAGCTAGAGACCTTGCTGGCGACCTTTGGCGTCAGTCTGATTTTGATGCAGTTGGTACGGATGATTTTTGGTGCTCAGAACGTTGAAGTCAGTAACGTGGCATGGTTAAGCGGCGCGTACCAAGTGTCATCAAGCCTCGTACTGCCTTATAACCGTATCGCCATTATTGGCTTTACCGTCATTGTCGTGGCGCTACTGGTGTACTTGCTCAACAAAACCCGCTTTGGTTTATTTATACGAGCTGTCACTCAAAATCGCCAGATGGCACGTGCTGTCGGTATCCCCTCTGCACGTATCGATATGATGGCATTTGGTTTGGGCTCTGGGCTGGCTGGTATGGCTGGCTGTGCACTTGCCCAAGTAGGCAACGTCGGTCCTGATTTGGGCCAAACTTATATCATTGATACGTTTTTGGTCGTCGTCGTTGGCGGTGTCGGACAAGTATGGGGCGCAGTATTGGCCGCCTTAGGACTTGGTGTGAGCGGTACGGTACTTGAGATTGGTATCGGTGCAGTATTGGCAAAGATTGTATTGTTGGTTCTTGTGATTCTGTTTATTCAGAAACGGCCACAAGGTTTATTTGCACTCAAAGGCCGCTTTGTCGAATAAGGAGACTCCTATGATACTGACCAAATTACTGTCTGATACGCCGCGTAGTGCTGTTTTAATTGGCTTATGTTTTGCTGTACTACTGATACTACCTTGGCTACATCTTATGCCAGAGACCTCAGCCTTTCACCTTTCAGCCTACTGGATTACCCTGATTGGCAAAATTATGGCTTTAGCCATGGTGGCTTTGGCACTAGATCTCGTCTGGGGCTATGCCGGTATTTTGAGCTTGGGACATGGCTTGTATTTTGCTTTGGGTGGTTATGCGTTTGGCATGTACCTAACACGTGAGACAGCGGGCGACGCGCTTCCTGATTTTATGCGATTTTTGAGCTGGACTGAGATGCCATGGTACTGGGCTGGCACGCAGCATTTTTGGTGGGCAGTCGCACTGGTCGTATTAGTGCCTGGCTTGGTTGCTTTTATCTTTGGTTTCTTTGCCTTCCGCTCCAAAATCAAAGGCGTTTATTTTTCCATCATCACTCAAGCCATGGTCTATGCAGCAGCCTTGCTATTTTTCCGTAATGAGACAGGCTTTGGTGGTAATAATGGCTTTACTGGTTTTACCACCCTTCTCGGCTATGACATTACCGCTGCTTCTACCCGCTCTATGCTGTGCTTTGTCACGGCCGTAGCATTATTAGTCTCTTATATGGGTTTGCGTCATTTAATGAACCAACCTTATGGGCGAGTGCTTGGTGCGATTCGTGACAGCGAAAACCGCTTGCAGTATTTGGGCTACCGTACGCTGTGGTACAAGCTATCCGCTTGGGTGCTGTCCGCTGTCATCGCTGGTATCGCAGGTGCACTATACGTACCGCAAGTAGGCATCATCAATCCGAGTGAAATGAATCCTGTGAACTCGATTGAGATAGCCGTCTGGGTAGCGACTGGTGGTAGAGGAAGCTTAATTGGCGCGATTTTAGGAACTGGTGTGGTAAACGCGGTAAAAACCTATTTTACTGTCGCCTACCCTGAGTTTTGGCTACTGATATTAGGCGGGCTATTCGTCGTCGTGACGTTGTTTTTACCCAATGGCATTATGGGCTTGTTCGATCGATTCAAAAAGGAGAAACAATAATGCTAAATAATAAATCACCATCGACTGAACAATCGACCAAAGCGCTGTCTGAATATGATCATACTGATGGACGTGACGGTCTCAGTCACCCCAAAAAATCAGGCGTCGATTTTAGCCATGGTATTGCTCTGTACTTAGAAGATGTGAGTGTCTGGTTTGATTCGTTTCGCGCACTTAACAATCTATCGCTCTATATCGAAGAAGGCGAGCTACGCTGTATTATCGGCCCCAACGGCGCTGGTAAAACCACGCTAATGGATGTCATTACAGGTAAAACCCGCCCTACGGAAGGCAGCGTGTTTTTTGGTCAGACTCATAATCTTGCCAGCTTATCTACCGAAGAGATCGCAGAAGCAGGTATCGGCCGTAAGTTTCAAAAACCTACTGTCTTTGAAAATTTTACGGTGATGGATAATCTGTTACTTGCTGCGCCGAAAGACAAACGTGTGGTCAAAAGCTTATTCAACAAACTCAATGCCGATACTCGCGATACCCTCGACGCGACCCTACAACAAATTCGCCTGACCGACAAAATCAACAAGCCAGCTGGTTTGCTCTCACATGGGCAAAAACAGTGGTTAGAGATTGGCATGCTGCTGATGCAGAGTCCCAAGCTAATTCTGCTTGATGAGCCAGTGGCAGGTATGACCGATGCAGAAACTGAGCATACCGCCGAGCTGTGTCTACGCCTCAAAAAGAACCATACTTTGGTCGTGGTTGAGCATGATATGACCTTTATCGATGCCATCAGTGAAAAAGTCACGGTATTGGCACAAGGAGCGATTTTGGCCGAAGGTACATTAGCGGAAGTACAAGCCAATGAAGCAGTGATTGAGTCCTACTTAGGTCGATAGCCGAACGAATCATCTAGACGAGCCAAACGAATATTCCCTTTGAAATATTAGAAAAGTTTTAGAGTTTAGGAGACAGCCATGTTACAAGTGAACGACATCAACCAGTACTACGGCGGCAGTCATATTTTACGAGACGTCTCGTTTACAGCGCCTGTAGGCGCGTGCAGCGTGGTACTTGGACGCAATGGCGTGGGCAAAACTACGCTACTTAAATGTTTGATGGGGATACTACCGATTAAATCAGGAGAGATTCTGCTCAATGATAAAGATATCAGCAAGATGTCTCCCGAGCAACGTGTCCGAGCAGGTCTAGCTTATGTACCACAAGGACGCGATATTTTTTCGACATTGACGGTCGAAGAAAATATTCTAATTGGTATGGCCAAGTTTTCACGCAGTAAGGCCAAACATGTACCCAAGTATTTATACGATATTTTCCCCGTACTCGATGAGATGAAACATCGGCGCGGTGGTGATTTGTCTGGTGGTCAGCAGCAGCAGCTTGCTATCGCCCGTGCCCTAGCCTCCGAGCCGACTGTGTTAATTTTAGACGAGCCAACTGAAGGTATTCAGCCCTCTATCATCAAAGATATTGGCCGCGTCCTGCGCGACTTAGCGGATAAAGGTGACATGGCCATTGTGCTGGTTGAGCAGTTCTATGAATTTGCTGAAGAGCTCGCTGACAATTACACGGTACTATCACGCGGCAAGGTAGTCTCACAAGGCGCAGGCGATACGATGGTCGAAAATAACGTACAAGATCTAGTCGCCATCTAATTTCTTTTAATAATAGATGTAATAATACAAATTGGTAGTGAACGCTCGATAATGCTAAAAATGGCACTTTTATCTCAAGCTGCTAGCTACCAAGATTACATATCATCACGAAAACACTCCTTAATTAAAGTCACTTTTTTACCTCACTTCTTATTTTTTGACTCTTAGCCTATACATTCTGTACCATCTCAAAAACTCAAATTACTCATACACTCTGATTAGCACCAGAGCAATTATGTATGCCCAGCGAACGAAATTTGCTATTATAGTCAGCATTTTATTATCAATATTATGATGCCCTTATGATGATTCATCCTCAGTACGATCCTGTAGCATTAGCAGTTGGGCCTGTCGAAGTCCATTGGTATGGGCTGATGTATTTGTTGGCATTTGCCGCAGCCTACGGACTGGCGTGGTATCGCAGTACCAAGCGTGAAGGCTGGACGACAGATATGGTCTCAGACCTAGTGTTCTTTGGCGCACTTGGTGTGATATTAGGTGGTCGTGTCGGCTATGTACTGTTTTATCAGTTCGGTGAACTGCTTCAAAACCCTGCCTATCTGTTCAAGGTCTGGGAAGGCGGTATGTCGTTCCATGGTGGCCTGATTGGTGTCATGTTGGGTATGCTGTATTTTGCCCGCAAATATAAAAAGACACCTTTCCAAGTGCTCGATTTTGTCGTTCCCTGTGTACCAACTGGTTTATTGTTCGGACGTATTGGTAACTACATCAATGCCGAGCTATGGGGCCGCGTCTCTGACGGTGGCTACAACTGGTTGACCTACTTCCCGCAGGCCGCTAGTGTTGATATGCAGCAGCTACAAGCTAATCCTGCACTACAAGACCTTATGACTGAAGTCAATGGCCAGTACCTGTTGCCTCGTCACCCGTCGCAATTGTATGAAGCCCTTGCAGAAGGTCTCCTGTTGTTTCTATTCTTGTGGTGGTACTCATCGAAGCCCCGTCCTCGTATGGCAGTGACCGGTGTCTTTATGCTTGGTTATGGCTTTAGCCGTTTCATCATTGAGTTCTTCCGCCAGCCAGACATCGACCAAGGATTCATCTTGCTAGGTTGGATGACCAAAGGTCAGATACTAAGCGCCCCAATGATAATTATTGGTCTGTTCTTGATCGGTTACGCTTACAAACGCGGCATCTACGACTGGGGTAAGCAAGCTGCTTATTAAGCCTACCCTTTTGTGATAAAGGTTGATGACTTAAAATAGGGTAAGCTGTCAAAACGCTTATCCTAGCAATACTTTCAATAATGACAGTGTATATATCGACTACCCATTTAGCCTGTATGCGCTGTCAGCAGTAACTAAAGAGCATTTTATGATCAATGGCACCCAAAGTAATAACGAGCAAGGCTATCTTGATTTGCTACGCCACGTTCTCGACAATGGCACTGAAAAAGGCGATCGTACTGGTACTGGTACGCTTAGCCATTTTGGCGCGCAGCTACGCTTTGACTTAGCAGAAGGCTTTCCACTGCTAACGACCAAAAAAGTTCACTTTAAATCTATCGCTTATGAGCTATTATGGTTTTTAAGTGGCAGCACTCATGTCGATTATCTACAACAGAATAACGTTCGTATCTGGAATGAGTGGGCGACAGCAGAACAGACCGCACGCTTTAACAGACCTGCTGGCGATTTGGGTCCTATCTATGGTCATCAATGGCGTAACTATGGCGCGACCAAAAATGAAGATGCCAGTTATAACGCTGATGGCGTCGATCAAATCGCACAGGTCGTTGAACAGATAAAGACCAATCCGAATTCGCGCCGTTTGATTGTTTCTGGCTGGAATCCAGGTGAGGCAGAGCAAGTAGCCCTACCACCATGTCATACGTTATTTCAGTTCTTTGTCGCAGACAATAAGCTGTCATGCCAGCTGTATCAACGTTCGGCTGACTTATTCCTAGGCGTGCCTTTTAACATTGCGAGCTATGCGCTATTGACTCATATGATCGCGCAGGTATGTGGTCTAGAAGTTGGAGAGTTTGTTTGGACAGGTGGTGATTGTCATATTTACCAAAACCATCGTGAGCAAGCCGAGCTACAGCTGACTCGCTCGCTATATAAACTGCCGACATTGTCTTTGAACCATGAAGTAAAGGACATATTTGCGTTTGAGTACGAAGACATTAGTGTCAACGACTATGAGTCGCACCCTGCTATCAAAGCAAAAGTTGCCGTATAAAGTTAGTCTGGTTAACTACGCTAAATAAAAGCAAAATTTAAGAATATAATAAAAAGGATATATTATGAGCTATGCCCATACCGAAGTTGCCCAAATCGCTGCTATTAGTAGCAATCGCTGTATCGGCAAAAACAATGAGCTACCGTGGCATATCTCAGCAGATTTGCAACATTTCAAAAGCATGACGACCAAAGAAAATGATAGTAAGATTCAAGGTATTGTGATCATGGGTCGTAAGACATTTGAGTCGATGGGTAGCAAACCATTACCAAAGCGTGTGAGCTTTATTGTTACGACACAGATGGATTATGCTGAGACGAAAGGTCTTGCAGATAGCAGCAATGCTTATGTGGTACACAACCTAGACGATGCTCTGACACAAGCAGCTAGCCTTGCTCATGGTGCGCATCTCGATACGATTTGGGTGATTGGCGGTGAGCGAGTATTTAGTGATGCTCTGATGTATACGGACCGTATTGAGCTGACTCATGTAGATACCGACATTGTTGACGGCGATGCATTTTATCCTGAGTTGCCAGAACGCTTTAAAGTAGCAGACGAATCTGAGCAAATGCACGATGAAAAAAGCGATTTAAGCTTTAGATTTACCACTTATAAAGTAGAAACTGATAAGTAGTAAAAGCCTATTGAAAAAGGGGCAGTCTTGGATAAGTAAAATTATCTAAGACTGCCCCTCTTTTGTTTAATCTCCACACAGCTTTATTTATAGACAATCTATAAAGACTGCTGGTTGATACTATCTAATCCATTACTCGTGCAATACTTTATACACCGTTTTTGCGAGTACTGGTCCGATACCTTGTACACCTGCCAACTCCTGCTGCGAAGCACCAAGCAGCTGCTGCATACCACCAAAGTGATTGAGCAAGTCACGACGACGTTTCTCACCCAGTCCCGGTATTACCTCTAGCACTGATGACGAGCGACGCTTATCGCGTTTTTTACGGTGAGCAGTAATCGCAAAACGATGCGCCTCATCACGAATATGCATCAGCAAATGCAATGCTTTGCTATCCATCGGTAGATCTAACGGTTCGTGATCGATAAAGTGCAATACCTCAAGCCCAGCCTTGCGCCCTTCCCCTTTTGCCACACTAATGAGCAAAGTGTCCCCAAGAATACCCAATTCAGTCAATACTTCTTTAGCAATGCCAAGCTGACCTTTACCACCATCAACCAATAGCAAGTCCGGCAATGGCTGCTTTTTATAACGTCGAGTCAGCACTTGTTTCATTGCTGCATAGTCGTCACCGCCTACGATGTCATGAATAGCATACTGACGGTAATCGCGACGGCGCGAGCCACCTTGGTCAAACACCACGCAGCTACCAATGGTCGCTTCACCCATCGTATGAGAGATATCAAAACATTCAATGCGATCAATCGTCCGATCGGTGACAGTCACCAGTACGTCTTTTAGTGCACCAAAGCGTGCGTGCAGCTCTAAGTAATCGCCAAGCTTGGTTTTTAATGCATTACTGGTATTTAGTGTTGCTAAGTCTAGCCACTCTGAACGGTGTTCGCGTACATTGGTCTTGATGACTACTTTATTGCCAAAGTGCGTTGCCAATGCTTCACTCACTGCCACCTGATCTGGTATCTGATGGCTCAATATGATTTCGGCAGGCAAATCATCGGTCACTTGGAAATAAAATGACGTAATGAAGGCTGATAAATTGTCTGCTAGCGACTCACTACTATCCACATCTGGGAAATAGTTTTTCCCGCCCAATACACGTCCACCACGTACCGTCAGCACGTTCACACAGGTCATGCCAGCTTGACTGGCAATCGCAATCACATCTGCCTCACCTTGTACGGTATAAACCGCTTGCCTTGCTTGTACTTCACGTAACATGGACAGCTGATCGCGATAAAATACCGCCTTTTCGAAATCTAACGCTTCAGCTGACGCTTCCATCTTTTCAATCAGCGTACTATGAATATCGCTAGAATCTCCCTTTAAAAAACGGATGGTATTATTCACGTCTTCTGCGTACTCTTCTGGCGATACCAAGCCGACACAAGGCGCACGGCAACGTTTGATCTGATACTCCAGACAAGGACGCTGACGCTGCTTAAAAAAGGTGTTGGTACATTGACGCATTTGAAACATCTTCTGCATCAACACTAGCGTTTCTTTTGCCGCATGTGCAGAGGGAAACGGGCCAAAGAATCGACCCTTTTGGTGATTGCCTTTACCGCGACCGTAAGCCAAACGTGGATAAGGTTTATCGGCTGAGATAAACACATAAAGATAGGATTTATCATCACGCAGCAGCACGTTATAAGGTGGACGGTGCTCTTTGATTAGATTCTGCTCGAGCAATAGCGCTTCGGTCTCACTACGCGTAATGATAGTCTCAATATTGTGAATCCGTGCCACTAGCGCCCGTGTCTTTGGATGATCTATCGTTTTGGCAAAATAGCTATTTACTCGGCTTTTTAGCGACTTAGCTTTACCAACGTATAATATATCGCCGTTCTTACCCAGCATCTTATACACCCCTGGCAAGTTAGGCAGGCGTTTAATCAGATGCTTAAGACGGGCTTTTTTATCATCGACAGGACTCGATTCTGAGACATTAACCATAGAATTTATTGCTCTTAAAAACCTTAGTAATACTGCTAGTTATGGGGCGGGAGTCATTGTTTTACAAGCCAATTATTATCGCAGTTCTACCCATAAAAAAGCCAGCTTTCGCCGGCTTAGTCTGTTCTATTATCGTTTATTCAATCACATACTATTAATGACGGAAGTTAGCCATCAATGCTGGGATGCCTGGCAACATACCGACGATAGCCATGACGCCTGTCAGTACTACAAACATAATACCCGGTATGATCCAGCGGCTCATCTTAGTCAAATTGGCACTACGTTCTTTAGAGCCGATCAAACCTAAGTTATCAAGCAACAACGTGAGCGACCAACCAAAGGCTGGGTTAACCAATGCCGAAGCAAATACCACAATAGCAGCAGACTGCGTGGTTTTACCTTCACGCGTCATCTCCATACCAGCTTCTAGTAATGGAATAAACACCCCAACGATCAAGGCCACACACATCACTGGCTGCCAAATGGCCAAATCCATCGGATAGCCCCAAACCCCTGCGATGATACAGAATAGGGCTGTCAATAAAGCGCCAGCAGGAATCGGACGTTTGGCAATCGCTGCAGGAACAATATACGTTCCCCACGACGACGCAAAGTTGGCACCGCCCAATACAGAGCCGACTACCTGACGAAATGAAGCACTGGTCATGGTGTCATCGATATCCATAAGCACTTTTTCAGTACGCTTAGGATAGCTGATTTTTTGGAATACCTGATGGCCTAAGAAATCTGGCGACCACATTGCCACGGCCAAAATAGCAAATGGCAGTACTACGATGAAGCTTTCAATCGTCGGCAGACCTAACATCCAACCTGTGTTTTCGCCCCACCAATACATTGGATTCATGTTTGGTAGACCTGGCGCTGTTTTGAACGCAAAAGGTGCGCCCAATGCAAAGGCAAGACCACCACCCAACACACAGCTTAGCGGAACCGCGAGCCAGCGTTTTTGCCAATGCTCAAGCAATGCATATAGCAGGATAGTCGCCAAGATAATAAAGAAAGCGATATGCGACATGCCAATCCCTTCTGCCCAAGCAAAGAGATTTTTGACCTGTGACGTCGTTCCGATAAAGCCCAAGTAAATCAAGAGGCCACCGCACACACCCTTACTGGTCAAATTAGCCAGCAAACTCCCCCCTTTACTAATCGCGAGGAGCAGACCAAAAGCACCGATAAGCAAACCAAAGGCCATCGGGTGCCCACCAGCTGCTACCACAATAGGAATCAGAGGGATTAGTGGGCCGTGAGTACCAGCGAGGTTGGCCGTCGGCAGTAGAAATCCCGAAAATAAGATAATAAAGAAGGAGACGATCAATAGCTCGTAGCGCACGTTTTCTAAGACAAACGCATCACCTAAGCCCAGTGGACCTGCAAAGGTTGCTGCAATGGCGCCCACCATAACAACTTTACCGATGGTGGCGGCCATTGCTGGAATAGTATCTTCGTATTCAAAACGGTAATCACGGAATGGTAAATTAGGACGCCAGCGTTTCGGCTGCATGATTTGTAATTCATGGTTTAAATAAGCATCACGACTGTCAAAACTAGAACTGGGCTTATGCAAATCTACATAACTGCCTTGTACTTGACTGTCGTGGTTTACGTTCGAGGTCGGCGTATTAGACCCTGAAGAGGGGGTCTGAGGGTTACTCATCACATTTCCTTGTGTCGATTACGTCTTTGATTGACTACACACGCTCTGCTCTAATGTCATAGACCAAAGCGCCTATTACAAACTGCGAACTATTGTATGCCAAGACTTGATGAAATGCGAACCTAAAACCATTTAAAGATACTATGTATCTCATTATAATATATAAACTAAAGTTTCTATTTGAGACGAAATTAACCTTAATAGAAAACCATGAGGGAAAAATCTCTCTGTTATAGACTTTGAGTTAGAATAAACGACCGTTTTATTGATAATTATTTGCATCTAGATGATTTTTTATCACATAGATGAATAGCAAAGATAGTTATAATAAATAACGATCGTTACTTATAAGTGGGCATAAATATGTCATTTTGGTTACGCTTTAGAGCTAGCAGGCTGAGTACTTTTTAATTATGATAAATACTTTTTATCGATTTATTTCTCAGTGATACTGTTTAAAACCGCATCGTTGATACAATCAAAAAATTGAGAAAAGGCAATAGGACAAGTTTATGAGTGTATTACCTACCAACCTTGAGACTTTGAAACGTCGGGCCAAGCAAAGCATCATGCCATTGCTGACACCGCATTTGTTAAAGCTGCGTCTCAACACTTATGCACCATACATTGGCGCAGGTATCAAAATCGATCATATCAGTCTCGATCAGGGTTTGTGTGTGGTAAGCATGGGACTAAACACTCTGAACAAAAATATCGTCGGTACTCAGTTCGGTGGTAGCTTATATTCAATGGTTGACCCTTTTTATATGCTTATGCTGATGCATCAACTGGGTAGCAATTATGTAGTGTGGGACAAAAGCTCGCACATTGATTTTGTTGCGCCTGGCAATAGCAAGGTTACTGCGCGCATGAAAATACCTAGCTCTGAAATTATCACTATTCAAGAGCTGGCAAAAGAAGGTGAAGCGGTATTCCGTGAGTATAAAGTCGACATCGTTGACGAGCAGCAAAAGCTAATCGCGACTGTCACCAAGACGTTATACATTAGACTGCGCAAATACAGTAAGTCCAAAGAGCAAGTCAACCGCATCGATACATTTGATGCTCAATAAGCTTTAGCTTCTAACTGGCACTATTAGAGCTGATAAAACTTAAATTATTAATGCTATACATACAAAAACCCCAATCTAGCTTTCGCATAGATTGGGGTTTCGTCTTTTTTGGTATGGCCCGCTTATTTATAAATAAACCTATGAATAAGGGCTTGTATCTACTATTACCTTGTCTTGAGCCAATCCTAAATCATATGATTAACTCAAAGCGGCAAACTTGTGCTTAGATACCAGGTGCAGTATCAACTGCATCAGGTACGCCAGCGTCAGTTTTTTTCTTAGCAACTGGACGAGCACCAAGTTTTTCGCGGATACGTGCTGATTTACCAGAGCGCTCACGTAAGTAGTATAGTTTCGCACGGCGAACAGCACCGCGACGTTTCACTTCGATGCTCTCGATGATTGGTGAATGCAATTGGAATGCACGCTCAACGCCAACGCCGCTTGAGATTTTACGTACGGTAAACGCTGAGTTTAAACCGCGGTTACGCTTAGCAATTACAACGCCTTCAAAAGCCTGTAAACGCTCACGCTCACCTTCACGTACTTTTACTTGTACCACAACGGTATCGCCGGGTGCAAAGCTTGGGCGCTCAAGCAATTGAGCGTTTTCGATGACCTGAACCAATGGATGCTTGTTGCTCATGAGAGTTATCTCCTCACATTAGATAATAGAGGCTTGACGCATATCACCTGTTTGTAATAATTAATCGCATCTCTTTATAGTGAGACACAACGTAAATGGGTTATAACCAACGGCCACTATGCTATGACTCGTTTTATTATTGCTCAAAATTCTGTTTCTTAACTGTTTATCAAACTTGCTAACGATAAATTTAGATTTTAAAAACCTACTTTTTATCTGCTTTGGCCAATGCTTTCAACCACTTCGCTTGCTCTAACGTTGGGGTAAACGCTTGCCATAAGTCTGGACGACGCGTTTGCGTACGACTGACTTGCTGACTAAAACGCCACTTAGCGATATTGGCATGGTGACCTGAAAGTAATACCTCAGGAACCGCCATACCCGCAAACTCATGCGGCTTAGTATAGTGTGGACAGTCAAGCAAGCCATCGACAAAAGAGTCTTGCTCCGCTGACATGTCATCACCCATGATATCGGGCAGACGACGTATCACACTATCCATCAGCACCATTGCTGGCAACTCGCCACCAGTCAACACGTAGTCACCTAACGATACTTCCATATCGACATATTGTGACAGTAAACGCTCGTCAATACCTTCATAACGACCGCATAATAAAATCATGCCATCGTAATCAGTCATGTTGACTACGCTACTCTCACTAAGCGTTTGCCCTTGCGGTGACATATAAATCACCGGACAGTGCTCACTATCGACACGGCAACCATGCTGACTGGCACGTAATCGTGCATCCTCAATGGCTTTCGATAATGGCTCAGCCATCATCACCATCCCAGGACCACCCCCATAAGGGCGCTCATCAATACGGCGATAGTTATCGGTGGTATAATCACGTGGATTAATGCATTCAATCGTAACTTGCTCTTGAGTCACTGCTCGGCCCGTGATTCCAAATTCACGAATCGTGGCAAACATCTCAGGAAAAATACTAATTACGGCAAAATACATCTGATGTCTACTTGCGTTAAGGCTAAAACAATCGGTGTAAGTACTAATAACGTCTGACTAAAAAGCCAGAAACGCTATCAGTAATCACTCGGCCATGCCACAAGCACTGTTTTTTCAGTCATATTGACTTCTATCACAGTTTGCTTATGCCATGGAATCAGGCGTTCTTCATTGTCTAAACTGTCTGAATTTGCCGTTACACGCATGATGTCATGGGCACCGGTTTCAAACATTTCAGTGATATTACCTAGATACTCATCCTGCTCGTTCATCACGCGCAGACTGACCAAATCCGACCAATAATATTCGTCTTCAGCTGTTTCAGGTAGGACGTTTTGTTCGACCCAAACGGTAACACCGTTCATAGTCTCAGCAACATTACGATCAGGAATCTGCTCAAATTGAGCCACAATTCCTGTTCTTTGCTCACGCCAAGCCTTCACAGTTAAAGGTTTCATGCCAGTGGCAGTTTTCATCCACCACGGCTTCATGTCGAATATTGCTGTACGGTCATCCGTATCACTGAATACCCAAAGCCAGCCTTTAATGCCGTAAGGCTTCTTAAGCTGACCAATTTTCATAAGGGCACTAGCGTTTGGAACAGATGACATAGCAGCTAACCTAACAATGATTAAAACAGCAATTGCAAAAACAATTGCGTCAAAAGCGATAAACAGTTAATGGCGCACCCTGGTCAGACCAGTTACGCTATGTATTCTAAAGTCTACTGAGTCATATCATAGTTTTGCTACGAACGTCTCAGTAACAACCAAAACTTAAGCAGTTGCTTCAGTTTGAGCTGCAGACTTGTTGTAAGCTTTTGCTAATGAAGCAACGCGATCTGAAGGTTGTGCACCTTTTGCGATCCACGCATTGTACGCTTCCATGTTTAGGCGTACTGCTTCTTCAGACTCTTTAGCGAGTGGGTTAAAAAAGCCGATGTTTTCAATATAGCGACCGTCACGCGCGCGGCGTTGATCAGCAACAACTACTTGATAAAATGGGCGTTTCTTGGCACCGCCCCGTGCTAAACGAATAACAACCATGTGAATTCTCTCTTTCGCAGGTATACCAAAAAGGGCATAATTATATCACAGTCTTTATTTGTTGAAAACATAAACTGTGCATATTTAATTATTTATTAACAATAGCTTAAATGACGACCTAAGTAAAATATAACTGATGATAATGACTTATTTTTAAAGTTTTTCTTTAGATTCTATAGATTACTATTGCTCTCTCTGAAAAATAGATGATTGCTAAATACATTTATCCTTAAGCTTAACTTTACATCTATTCTAATAACTATCTGGCTCGCTCGTCGATTGCATACTGTATCAGTACTATTTATTGGTTATGCTATTCTATGATATACCGCTATAGATTGATGCACGGACTAGCCTTAAGGCAATCGTATTTAAAGAGCTACACGCTATATCACACTAACTTTTCTTTTACTCTGTTGGACACATATGATCTCTCCGAACCCAAAGCCGCGTCGTAAAGGTTGGCTGCCACGCTCTTATTCCAACACTTGGCTAACGACCTTAATGGTTGCCTTTATCGTGCTTATCAGTGTGAGCTTATCAATTCTGTTCTTTTGGCGCAGTCTGTATCTGCCAGAGTTAAAAAACCATGCGCGTTATTTGACGAGTGAGTTGCAGCTGATCAATAGCGTTAATAAAGACTGGCAAAGTCGTCCCGAAGTACGCCAATGGATTTACCAGCACTCTCATGTCGTCGTGGTGAATAACCCTAGTGACTTCCCAGAAGTCGCTGACAAGCCATTCGTGAGCTTTTTTACTGACGTACTACAACGTGAAATCGGTGCGCAGCTCGGTCGCCCTGTAGAGGTCTATTTTAAATTTAAGCCAACGCCGCAGCTATGGGTACAAGATAGCCGTGATGACAGTTTTTGGGTGCGTGAGCCTGTCGTCTACTATTCACAGTATAGCCCGACGTTACTGGTGCTATTTTTGATCGGACTGCCTATCCTATCGCTATTAACGATTATTCTATTAGCCCGTCAATTAAATCGCCCCCTACGCTACTTACAGCGGGCAGCTACTAACTATATTAGGCTTGGTCATGCAACCACACTGCCAACGCAAAAAGGCCCCACAGAAATACGTCAAGTTAATATGGCGTTTAACCGACTGTTCACGACCTTAAATCAGGCGCAAAAAGAGCGAACAATCATGCTTGCCGGCATCTCACATGATTTGCGGACACCATTGACACGTATGCGCTTGACCGCAGAGATGCTACCAGATGACTTCTTTCGGGAAGGGCTGATTTACGATATTGAGGATATGGATGCCATTTTAGAGCAGTTCATCTCATTTATGAAAGATGGTTCTGATGAGCCAGTCAGCTTGACCAACCTAGACACTATATTTAATGAAATCATGGTGCAGTTTGCGCCAATGAAGTTTGTATATGAGTCAGAATGCGACAAGGTCGTTCCCGTACGTCCATTATCCATCAAACGTCTGATTATCAACTTGGTCAATAATGCCAATCGTTATGGAAAGCCACCTATTTATTTATCGGCGACGGTTGTACCGACATTTATAGAAACTGTCGAAGACGAAGATACGGATGTGGTCAGCGAAAATGCGGTGAACAAAGAAGCTCAAGAACAGTTAGTGATTTGTGTACGAGATTGCGGTGATGGCGTCGCTGACGATCAATTAGAGCGAATTATGCAACCGTTTGAACGAGGAGAGACGGCACGGACTACTCAAGGTAGCGGTCTAGGTCTTGCGATTGTTGATCGTATTGCACGATTACATCACGGTACCGTTGAAGCCATCAACCACCCTGAAGGCGGGCTACAAGTATGCGTACGTATTCCTCTACTCTCCAAAGTCGCTGGAGATACTACATTGGCGGCTGAAGTAGAAGAGGTATCTGAGGTAAACAATACGGTACCAAATTCAAAATAGCGATGAGAATTTAATCTGAATAAGCAAAGATATCAAAGCTAGTCTTTGCTACCAATAGCCGGCGGAATATACTCAGCACTGTTAGTGAAAGCTAGGGGCTGGGTAATTTCAGCCTGAGCTGCTTGTAGTGTTTGGGTCGTTGACGGCTGTTTTAAGAATAAATAATAGCCTAGCGTAATCGCATTCAATACTACCAACCCACCAAATAAATATGGCATCCTATGCCCTCCTATGACATTGTCCAACTGTCTTAAAAATAGCGACGTGCGCGTCATCTAGCTATAAAGCTGTATCCTGTTATACCATTAAAATGACGCTGATTGTCTTTAGTATCATGACTAATAATTATGGCTTAGCCCTATAACTTGGTTTAGTCTGACAACTTAGTATCGAAGTCGCGCTCGCTTTTCTCTTGCGTCAATTCATCAGCAGCAAGAATTTGTGTCAATGGTTTGATAGGCCACGTCATCACAAACCTTGCACCGCCTAACTCACGACTCTCATCTACTTTCATACTACCATTAAACCAAAAGGCAATGCGCGATACAATAGACAAGCCTAGGCCATAGCCACCTGACGCGCGTGTACGGCTGTCATCTAAACGTGAGAATGGAATGAACACTTTTTCACGATCTGCTTCAGGAATACCGTGTCCATCATCTTCAACACTGACGAAGGCATTGCCTTTTTTGACACCTGCACTAATGATAATGGTTGTTTCTGCATAGCGTAATGCATTACCTGCAAGATTCTGAATCACACGGTGTAAGTAGCGTCTATCCGCAACTGCTGTGACTTTTGCATTTGGCAAACTGGTTACTATTTTGATAGGTTTACCTAGTGCATTGGTTTCGCGCTCGATCTGCTCTAACAGCTCTCTTAAGTTTACTGGTTCTAAATCTAGCTTAGGTGACCCTTCCTCAAGCTTAGCATAGGTCAAAATCTCATCAATCAAACCATTAAGCGATTCAATATCTTCATCAATATAGTCACGCTGCATAAAACGTGAGTCTTCGTCATCCGTATCAGCAAGCATATCTACGGCAAATCGAATACGAGCCACTGGCGTACGAAGCTCATGTGAGACCGCTCGGGTAAGCTCGCGCTGTGATTCAATCAAACGCTTAATATGCGAGGTCATGGCATTAAAAGTCGCTGACAAACGCGCTATTTCATCTTGACCAATAACCTGTACTTGAATATCAAGGTTACCTTGACTGACCTCATTCACACCTACCTGAATCAATTGTAGCTTACGTTCAAGCGGGAAGATGAGCGCATACACACCTAAGCTAATTAGGAACATACTGATAAGAATCATACTAATAATTAAGTTGAGCGGAAACCAGTTAAATAACGGTATAGGCCCAATCAAAATTGCCATATCATTGATTTCAGAGGGTACCACTACCCTAATCGCAGAGTTACTCGTACTACTGTTAGTATCTTGCAACGATATGACGACTTCGTCACGGCGCAGGCGAGACATCTGATCTGAATCTAACTCAAGCGTATTAACTGCTTTAAACGCTAAAGGGAAAGAAAACTTTTTCTCCAATTCAGCCAAACGTGCGCGCTTGTCCGATAGTGTCATGTGATAAGACAAATCATCTAACAGAAATACCGCAATTGCTCGTACTTGCTGCTCGGTAACTTGAGAGATTCTCGCTGTTAACACACTCTTATTATCCGGTAAGCGGTAATAAACATCTGCATATACAGGCTGGTTGAAATAACGTACAACGGTATTATCATTTTTAAAACGGCGTAGCTCGCTGGCGCTAAAATCTACTTCGTCAATAGGCAAGACTTTAAAAGTAGTACCAAACAAACTACTCGCATCTGATAACCAATATTCACGCTCTTCTTCGCTATTTTGGTGAGCAATTCCTTCACTCACCAAATGAAATGCCCCCATTGCCATATTTTCACGATAGGACTGCACACGCTCCTTATTAATGGTATCCATCAATAACTGCGCAAATAGTGCCACACACAAGCATACTATAAGTAGCCCAGCATAGATACGAACAAAAATACTGTGTTTTAAAGAAGAGACTAATGACATACGTGCCGTGACCAACTTAATAAATAGAGATTGCTAATATCATCAAACATATAGGTAGTGCTATGTGTTTGATGATATCGAACATAATCGAATAGAGATAGACTTTAACTTTGACTTTTAATTACCGCATTTTAATTCATATGCAGCAATCATCCAAAGACTTATATGTATGACATATATTTAGTCAGCGTCTATAATAATGGGTTAATTAAACCACATAACACTGCATTTAAGTTTAAAAATTAAAATTTAGCCACAAAAAAACCAGCATCGTTGCTGGTTTTTTCGAATAGTGATTAATAATTAATCAACCTATAGAAGCAACAATATTAGTTGCCTTCTTTTACGAATAGATAGCCTTTACTACGTACGGTCTTAATACGCTTTGGATTTTCTGGATCATCACCGATTTTTGGACGAATACGTGAGATACGTACGTCAATTGAACGATCTTGACCATCATACTCAATACCGCGTAGACGCTCAAAGATATCTTCACGAGATAGAATACGACCTGCGTTAGAAGCAAGTAACCATAGTAAATCATACTCAGCACTGGTGAAATCAACCAACTCATCACCTAGGTTAACTGAACGGCCACCGTTGTCGATGACTAACTCGCCAAACTCTAGACGTTGTGGCACATCTTCTGATGGTGCATTTTCTGAGCGGCGCAGTAGCGCACGAATACGTGCAAGCAATACACGTGGCTGAGCAGGCTTGGCAACATAATCGTCAGCACCCATCTCAAGACCCAATACTTGATCCATGTCTTCAGTACGTGCGGTCAACATCAAAATTGGATTTTGATAATGTGGGCGTACTTCACGGCATACGGTCAAACCATCGCTACCAGGTAGCATGACATCAAGTACAACCATATCTGGCTGCTCATTGACGATACGGCGAATAGCACGATTACCATCAGTTTCAATTGCCACTTCTAAACCATTTTTGACCAAGTAATCTTGAGTCAACATGGCCAGACGCTCATCATCTTCAACAATCAAGATTCGGGGGGTGTTGTCTTCTTCATTCGTTGTCATTGTTATATCCTCTAATACATCTAATTTAAAAGCAGTAAAAGTAAGAGCGGTAAAATTAATAGCACCATATAGTGGCACAATTGATGTTCGTATAGCTGTTACAAACTTGGTAGCACAGTATACTATTAAATTATCAGCTTCCTATACTATAGCTGATAGTCGGTAACAAAACCTATAAACTACCCCTATCAAAACTTTAGTTTGCGTCCAGAAATTATGCCAATTACTTTGTTAGTACATCGCAGTTTGTATTATCTATCGTTTGCTAATTACCCAAACCATCGAGCCAACATTATCGCGTACAGTTACTGCTCGTTGCTTATAATACGTTATGTCTAATATAACCATATATTAACGTTGTCGCCAGTGTCTTTTTAAGAAAATTCCAATAGGCGATGATTCATTGATAATAAAAGATTTTTCCTGAGAATAGATTGAACTACCACAAATACTATCCAAGTAATAACCGTGTGTATTTACCGCAGAACAGTTAGTTTCATAATGAATAGACATAAAAAAACAGCCCATATAATGGACTGTCTTTTT
This sequence comes from Psychrobacter sp. APC 3281, assembly GCF_030407815.1. Lineage (GTDB taxonomy): Bacteria > Pseudomonadota > Gammaproteobacteria > Pseudomonadales > Moraxellaceae > Psychrobacter. The sequence goes on along the minus strand of NZ_JASDCS010000009.1, from coordinate 110,880 downwards.
ATTATTACTTCTAGCGATAACTATAAATGATTAGCTAGAGCTATCAGTAATAAATTACGCGCGGTTTTTGTACTTACGAATAGTCTGTAATTGTCCTACTGACTCTGCAAGTGAGGCCAAAGCCGCATTGGTTTGTAGCGTATCAGACTGGTTAACTAGCATTTGCTCAGCTTTTTTACGTGCTTCGACGATTTTGCTTTCGTCAAGATTGTGTGCACGCATGGCTGTATCAGCCAATACCGTAACCATCTTAGGCTGTACTTCTAGTACACCGCCTGAGACGTAAATTACTTCTTCTTCACCGTTTGGTGTTTGCACTCGCATTGCACCTGGCTTTAGCAAAGTAATAAGCGGTGTGTGACCTGGCAATACACCAATCTCGCCTTCGGTACCAGTAGCTATTAACATGCTAATTTCGCCTGAATACAACTCTTCACGAGCACTTACGACGCGACATTGTAACGTTGCCATACTTAATTCCTTACCATCAAAGCGCGATCAAAAAACAGTAAAACTGCGATGCGTTACTGAAGAGTAGATACAAGGTTTATATTATATCTACTCGTTAGCTTATGCTTATACAACTTACGCTGACTTAGACTTCATTTTTTCAGCTTTAGCGACTACTTCATCGATGCTACCAGCCATGTAGAACGCCTGCTCTGGTAGGTCATCGTATTCACCAGCGATGATTGCTTTAAAGCTAGCAATAGTATCGCGTAGTGGTACGTATTTACCAGGTGCACCAGTGAAGACTTCGGCTACGTGGAATGGCTGAGACAAGAAGCGCTGAATCTTACGAGCACGATAAACAACCAGTTTATCTTCTTCTGATAACTCATCCATACCCAAGATAGCGATGATGTCTTTAAGCTCTTTATAACGCTGTAGAACTTCCTGAACACCACGAGCAACATTGTAATGATCTTCGCCGATTACTTGTGGATCTAACTGACGTGATGTTGAATCCAATGGATCAACCGCAGGATAGATACCTTGTGATGCGATATCACGGCTTAGTACAACTGTTGCATCCAAGTGAGCAAACGTTGTAGCAGGTGATGGATCGGTCAAATCATCCGCAGGTACGTATACTGCCTGAACTGAAGTAATAGAGCCTGACTGAGTTGATGTAATACGCTCTTGTAGTAAGCCCATCTCTTCAGCTAGTGTTGGCTGATAACCAACCGCTGATGGCATACGACCAAGTAGTGCTGATACTTCTGTACCCGCTAGTGTATAACGGTAGATGTTATCAACAAACAATAGGACGTCACGACCTTTACCAGTAACAGGATCTTTGGTATCACGGAAGTACTCAGCCATGGTCAAACCAGACAGTGCAACACGTAAACGGTTACCTGGTGGCTCATTCATCTGGCCATATACCATTGCTACTTTAGACTTACTGAAGTCTTCAGTGTTTACAACGCCAGCTTCCTGCATTTCGTGATAGAAATCGTTACCTTCACGAGTACGCTCACCAACACCAGCAAATACTGACAAACCTTCATGTTTTAGAGCGATGTTGTTAATCAGCTCCATCATGTTAACGGTTTTACCAACACCAGCACCACCGAACAGACCAACTTTACCACCTTTAGCGAACGGGCAAAGTAGATCGATAACTTTAATACCAGTCTCTAGTAGCTCAGTGCTGTTTGACTGATCCGCGTAGCTTGGCGCTTCACGGTGGATAGACCATTTTTCGTCAGCAACAACAGGACCTTCTTCATCGATAGGACGACCAAGAACATCCATGATGCGACCTAGCGTACCAGTACCAACAGGCACAGAGATAGGTGCACCAGTATTAGTAACAGGTAGGTTACGCTTTAAACCTTCGGTTGAACCCATTGCAATAGTACGTACAATACCGTCACCTAGCTGTTGCTGTACTTCTAGGGTAGTTTCGGTACCGTCTACTTGCAAGGCATCAAAAATTTGAGGAACTTCATTACGGTTGAACTCAACGTCAAGAACCGCGCCAATAATCTGTACAATACGACCGCTACTCATTGCGTTCTCCTTGAACTTCTATATATAGGTGTAGTCAATTATGAAACAGCAGCAGCACCGCCAACGATTTCCGAGATTTCTCGGGTAATCGCCGCTTGACGCAGCTTGTTATAAACCAACTGTAAATCGTTAATAAGGTCACCAGCATTATCTGTTGCCGCTTTCATCGCAACCATACGTGAAGACTGCTCAGAGGCAATGTTTTCCATTACCGCTTGATAAACAATCGACTCAATATAGCGACCAAGCAACTCATCAATTAACGTCTTGATGTCAGGCTCGTAGATATAATCCCAGCTAAGTTCTGTCTGTAGACCACTGTCTTCATCATCAAATGACTGCTCTGGTAGAGGAACCAACTGATTGACTGTTGGTTTCTGAGTCATCGCATTGACGAATCGGTTGTAGACCACATAGATACGGTCAATATTGCCGTTACTATAGTCTTCAAGCATCGCTTGAACCGGTGCATTCAACTGTTCAAACGTTGGTTTATCGCCATAATCGGTCACAGCCGATGTAACTTTACCACCAAAGTTTTTAAAGAAACTCACACCTTTGGCACCGATGACTGCAAACTCAGCTTGTACAGACTGATCTTGATAATCTTGGATACTTTTAGTTAGGGCTTTGAATAAGTTAATATTCAAACCACCCGCTAGGCCACGGTCAGAGGTAATGACAATATAGCCAACCTTATTGACTGGACGCGATACCATATACGGATGTTTGTAGTCTGATGAGGCATGCACCAAATGTGAAATAACCCGGCGCATACTATCAGCATACGGGCGACCCACTTCCATGCGCTCTTGCGCACGGCGCATTTTACTTGCCGCTACCATTTGCATAGCACGAGTAATTTTCTGGGTGCTTTTAATACTGGTGACTTTGGCACGTATCTCTTTTAAGCTTGCCATAATGATTCCAATATAAGAGGGTTAAAAAGCATTGGCGCATGCGACAATCGTTTGATATACAACATCAATCCTACAGAATAACATTTTATATCTTGTGGCATTACGCGATCTAATACCGGTAATGGTTAAAACAGTGGCGCAAATATCTGGTCAGACAACGCGCCACTTTATCAGCTCTAAGCTACAGTTATAACCAATTCGGCTTAACCCGTTAAATTAATAACTGTGATTTTGTTTAAAGGTCTCTAGAGATGACTTTAAACGACCTGCGATATCATCATTGTAGTTCGCAGTGTCATCAATCTCACGCATCAATTCACTTTGCTCATCATGCATATAACGTAGGTACGCTTCTTCGAAAGAACCAATCTTTTCGACAGGTACGTCAGCTAAGAAGCCTTCGTTTGAAGCATAGATAACGGCTGCTTGCTCAGAGATTGACATCGGCTGATACTGCTTCTGCTTCATCAATTCAGTCACACGCTCACCATGATCAAGCTGCTCGCGAGTTGCGTCATCAAGATCTGATGCGAACTGAGCGAATGCTGCTAGTTCACGATACTGAGCTAGAGCGGTACGAATACCACCAGATAACTTTTTGATGATCTTAGTCTGAGCGGCACCACCAACACGAGATACCGAGATACCAGCGTTTACTGCTGGACGGATACCTGAGGCGAATAAGCTAGACTCTAGGAAGATCTGACCATCAGTGATCGAAATCACGTTAGTTGGTACGAATGCAGATACGTCACCAGCTTGTGTTTCAATGATTGGTAGTGCGGTTAAAGAACCAGTTTTACCTTTCACTTCACCGTTAGTGAACTTTTCTACATAATCAGCATTTACACGTGATGCACGCTCAAGTAGGCGTGAGTGTAAATAGAATACGTCACCAGGATAAGCTTCACGACCTGGCGGACGACGTAATAGTAGTGAAATCTGACGATAAGCAACTGCTTGCTTTGATAAGTCATCAAATACAATCAGTGCATCTTCGCCGCGGTCACGGAAGTATTCGCCCATCGTACAACCTGAGTACGGTGCGATATACTGAAGTGCTGCAGGCTCTGATGCTGAAGCAACCACAACAGTGGTATATTCTAGTGCGCCAGTTTGCTCAAGCTTACGTACGACGTTAGCGATAGTCGAACGTTTCTGTCCGATAGCCACGTATACACATTTAATGCCTGACGCTTTCTGTGCGATGATCGCATCGATAGCCATCGCTGTTTTACCAGTCTGACGGTCACCAATGATAAGCTCACGCTGACCACGACCGATTGGAATCATGGTATCAACGGCTTTATAACCAGTCATTACTGGTTGATCTACTGATTGACGGTCGATAACGCCTGGAGCGATCTTTTCGACTTTATCAGTCATTTTGGCATCGATAGGACCTTTGCCATCAATAGGATTACCCAAAGCATCAACAACACGGCCTAACAGCTCAGGACCTACTGGTACTTCAAGAATACGACCAGTACAATAGGCTTTTTGACCTTCTTGCAGCTTTAGGTAATCACCAAGTACTACCGCGCCAACAGAATCACGCTCTAAGTTTAGAGCCATTCCGTAGATTTCGCCTTCAAACTCAATCATTTCGCCGTACATGGCATCTTCAAGACCATGAATCTGCACGATACCGTCAGATACTTTGACAATCGTGCCTTCATTCTTTGCAGTTGCACCCGCATCAAGGTCTTGAATACGCTGCTTAATCAGGTTACTGATTTCCGCTGGATTCAATTGTTGCATTGCCTTGTTTCCTTTAATTTATGATAACCCGCCCACTGACTTAATTGCTCTTATAATCATACAGTCAATATTTGACTATATTGATGATTGGCATTAGGCAGTTAGCTGTGTTTTTAACTGTTGTAACTTGCCGCGCATCGAATCATCAATGACTTTGTCACCGACTTTGATTGTAGCGCCTGCCAATAGACTTGGATCAACTGATTCGTGAATCACTACACTAGCATTTAGCGAGGCAGCAAGACGCGTTTGTAGCGTTTGACGCTGTTCATCAGTCAATGGGTAGGCAGAGGTCACATATGCGTCAAGCTGCTTTAAGCTTATTGCCTTGTGACGGCGATAATGCTCATAAACTTCAGGAAGCAGCGCCAGACGCTCTTGTTCTGATAACTGTTTAACGAAGTTACTAAGTGCTACTGATACTTTTGGATAGCTTACGTTACTGTCAAGGCTAGTCCCTTGAGCTTCGCTTAATAACTGCTTGAAAGCAGAATCATTAGCGCTAGCTACTTGCGTATCATAAAGATCGACCAAAGCAGCTGACTTATGCTCAGCAGAAACAGCTGGATTGTCTAGCCAAGTACTGAACGACTTGTCATTGACAACAGTGCTAGCAACAAGTAAGAAGTTTTCCCACTCGTTGACTGCGCCGTTTTCGTTGGCATAGTCAAACGCGGCTTTAGCGTACGGTCGTGCTAAGGTTGATAAGTCAGCCATTATATCCTCACAATTACAGCTTCGCCGCCAGTTGGTCTAACATACTGGCATGTTTTTGCACATCGACTTTGTCTTGCAAAATCTTCTCTGCACCAAGTACAGCCAGTTCAGCAACTTGGGCACGTAATGATTCACGCGCTTGATTGATTTCTTGATCGATAGATGCTTGCGCTTGTTGACGAATGCGCTCGCCTTCCGCTTGGGCTTGCGATTTTGCATCTTCGACGAGCTGATTGGCACTCTTGTTCGCTTGCTCGATTAGAGCGGCAGCCTTGGTCTTTGCAAGATCAAGTTCCTGCTGGACATTTTGCTCCGCGGTCGCCAAATCTGCTTTTGCTTTTTCTGCGGCATTCAGACCTTCAGCAATTTTACGCTGACGCTCATTGATGGCACCGATAAGTGGTGGCCACACGAATTTCATGCAAAAAATCACAAATATTGCAAAAGCAATGGCTTGACCGACGAGGGTAAAATTGATATTCACGTGATCACCTCTTTGTTAATGAAAAATCAGTTTCATTGATCATGTTTGGTAGTCAAATCTTGACTATATTTGATAGAAAGTCTCCGAATACCAAACATTTACAACTGAGCTTTCGGATTAACCTGCTAGAGGGTTAGCGAACAACAATAGCATAGCAATACCAACACCGATCATCGGAATAGCATCAAGAAGACCTGCTACGATGAACATACGAGTTTGCAATTGTGAGCCAAGCTCTGGTTGACGCGCAACGCCTTCTAAGAATTTTCCACCTAGAATAGCAAAACCAATACCTGTGCCAAGTGCGCCAAGACCGATAAGTAGTGCTACTGCGATAACTGTGTAACCACCTAATACTGGATCCATTGATGTATCCTCATTTACCTATTGAATGTCTAATTAATGTTCAGTTGATGATGCAAGCGACATGTAAACTATCGTCAGCATCATGAATACGAACGCTTGAAGTGTAATAACTAAGATGTGGAAGATAGCCCACGGTACCGATAACGCCCATTGAATCCAAAACGGCATTAGAGCAATCAGTATGAAAATCAATTCCCCAGCATACATGTTGCCGAATAGACGCAAACCAAGTGATACAGGTTTGGCTATTAGAGTAACTGCTTCTAGGATGAAGTTGATGGGAATCAAAATCGCTTGTACGATTGGGTTTTTGGCGCCAAACGGATGCAGTGTTAACTCACCGATAAAGCCGCCCAAACCTTTTTCTTTAATGCTATAAAAGATAATCAGTGCAAAGACAGAGAACGACATGCCAAGCGTGATGTTAGGATCAGTCGTTGGAACAATCTTAAAGAAAACATGATGTGGATCATGGCCCATAGCGGCACCGATTTGCCCAGCAATACCTGGAATGAAATCAACAGGTATTAAATCCATCAAGTTCATCAAAAAGATCCAGACAAAAATGGTCAACGCCAATGGCGCAATCAGTTTTGATGTACCACTGTATGAATCACGAACGTTGTTATCAACAAACTCAACGATCATCTCAACTGCGGCCTGAGTTTTTCCTGGCACGCCTGAAGTGACTTTTTTGGCAACCATCCAAAAGACGGCGCAAAATAAGATACCTAGACCAATCGACCATAGCATAGAATCAAGATGGATAGCGTTAAAGCCCATTGCCCCTGCTTCTTCAGCAGTATGAGCAACTTTCCAACCTTCGCCTGGCAGATAGCCATACGTCCAATTCGTTAAGTGGTGAGAGATATATTCTGATGATGTTTGCTCGGATGCCATAATGTAAGCTTCTTATTAATCAACGATTTAATCAACTACCAAAAATATGGTTGTCATCTGATGAGGTGTAGTATTTATATCCATCTTGCTATTAAGCAGACAAATAAACCGTACTAAATCACTCATGTAACCAACAACATCCAACCCATAGTTCTATTACTAATATGCAGTATTTGATAGCGTGAGATAAATTTTAGCTATCAAAAAAGGGCTTATGATAACTCAGTAATAGCCCTTGCATTTTTATACGCAAAATTATTATATATGTGCTTGCCCACTGACCGTTTTTTACGATCGGCGCTTAATGTAGCGCTTATAAGCAAAATATTTAGCCGCCTATATTAATGCAGCGTTGTATTCGTGTAAAGTCAATTGTGATTTTTTTATCCACTGTATGAATAAGTTAGCCACCAGTTTTACTTGCTAATATAGCTACTAACCATAATTAGATAACAGTACTCTAATTATCAGTGATACAGATAGTTGAGTAACCCCTACCCTCTCACTGCATACTACGTCTAACATTGAGACTCATAGTGCGGTCTTTATAATCACTGGTGCTATCCTAAGACAGCGTTGTGCTTCGACTTTTCGAACTAGTCATAGAGAAGCTGGACGGCAGGGTGACTTGCCAGTACTATTAATAAACCATCTGTTTAGCGATCATTTATTAGCGCTAGCGTATATGCCACAACATCCAACTGTGACTAATTTGCATTACCATAAAACCGATAAACAGCGCTGGCGCAGATAGGGGTTGTACGGTAATAAAAATTAGTGCAAAACCAAACACGGTCAATAACCATTTTGACATTTGACCCCGATATAGCTGGCTAACGATGTGTTGGCGCGCGCGATATCCGGTGTACCAAAAAATAAAAAACGCAAATACTGCTTGAGTGATAAAACTTAGTAGCGCACCAATTGCAGCGCTTTTTGCTATCGTAAGCTCACTATGTAGCCAAAGAGTATCTACTATCCAAGCAATGATAATAAGGATAAATAGTATCCATGCTTGTCGTTTAATATAGATGCCAATCTTGTCTTTTTGCGTGCGTTTGGCAGGCTTGGTCATCGGTATTCCTATAGCCCTTATAGCATTGGGACAATATATCATACTTATGATAATTTTATCCGTGAATGACTTACTCTACAGGCATTACCTTTCGGCCAAAATAAAACGCTACTTATTATAGGTAGAGCGTAACTATTAAGCAAGTAAAATATGACTTTTATCAGTCACCTAACGCATTTTGCTAAGATTATTATATTATTTAGTCTGTAATAAATGCTTTAAACAAAGCTATACAACTAACTTAAACAATCCTAGCAAATTGCTGTTCTTGGCTATATTACGAGATACATTGATATATCTGTTTGGCCATACTCTGCCAACCGCTGATAAAATCATCGCTACTACTCATATCTTCTGGCTGTACCGTACTCTTCACTGGTTGTAGCTTCGCAAGTAAGCCTTTTGCTGGCTCACTTGGACTGACCAAACACATTTGTTTGGCTGGGCGTTGCTCATTCAACCAACGGAGTTGGCTTGCTTTGGGCGATAGATGATGATCCACGCTAAGGCTACCAACGAGCGTTAAGTTTAAGCTGTCTTCGATATATTGATAGGCATCATGATAAGCCCAATAAGGTCGTGTTTTTGAGTCACTCTGAGTAAAGCTTTGCTCAAATGTAGCAACTTCTTCGTCTAGCTGCTGCGCAAATTTTTTCGCGTTGGCTTGGTATAGATCTTTATATTGTGGATTGGCATGACTATGAATCACAGCCAATGCACGGGTAATGGCTTTGGCATTTTCAGGATCTAGCCAAATATGTGGATCTAGTGTACCCGCGATAGCGTTGCCCTTTACATCACGTAATGGATGTCGATTGAATGCATCGAACTCAAATAAAGCAATGGTATTCGGGGCTGTTTTTAGGCTTGCTGCTAGATTGTTTTCTAGCGGCTCACCAAACCATACGACGAACTTGCTGTCTTTGATTGCCTTGATATCACCAGGGCTGATACTACCATGATGCCCAACCTCCCCCGCTTGCAATAGTCGATTGGCTGATGGCGCACCTTCTGTTACTGCTTCACTTAACAAGAATAGCGGATAATTACTAACACTGACCGTTGCAGCTTGTGCATTCAGTGTGAAAGTTCCTAAAACTATCAGTCCTGTCATTAGCAAGCGCTGTAATGTGATAAGCGAACGTACGGAGTAAGTAAAAACAGCGTTCATAGTAAGCTCTTTTATTGTTAGATAGCATTGTTGGATAACGAACGTATGAGTAATAGTGTCCTGCCCCACTCCTGTAAAAAGGGTAGATATACAAGACTACTATAAGACAATTAACTCAGTTCTTATTTTAGTATGTTATACTATAACAATAAAAAACGCTATCATAAAAAACGTCATGCGATTACCATGCTATTTTTAGGAGCTTGTACCATGTCTATTACTTCATCGATCTGCGAACATTTGCATGATGTGCAAGATCTGACTCCGCATGATGTTTATGAACGCTTAGCAGCAGCTAAAGAGCATTGCCGTCTAAATGGCGCGCGCTTTACGCCTTTGCGTCAGCAGATATACCAATTGGTTTTAGAGGCGGATCAGCCCGTTGGCGCTTATGACCTAATCACTCAGTTGCAGCAAATGCGGTTGTCTATACCTGATGACAGCGATATTCAAAAAGTAGCGAGCTCACCAACACTTTCGGTAGAAACTAAGACAACCAAAAAACGCGCGCCAAAAAACGTCGCGCCACCAACGGTTTATCGCAGTTTAGAGTTTTTGCTAAGTGAAGGGTTGATTCATCAATTAACCTCTATTAATGCTTATGTTCCTTGCTGTCATCCTCGCGCCCAGCATACAGCCGCCTTCTTGATCTGCGATCAGTGTCAACGAGTGCAAGAATGCAGCAGTCTACCCGTTCAAGAAATGATGAGCTTTGCCGAGCAAGATGTGGGGTTTGTGGTTGAGCGTAGTGTCATTGAGCTTAGCGGTCGTTGCCAAGCTTGCCAGTAAAATTAAAGCTACTATAGTTTGTGTAAACGTTTTAAGCATGTTTCGTCGATTGTCTATTTACCTATGCGTTGTCATATTATGAATACCTCTACCCTACCTTCTAATCAGTCGAATAATGCTGTTGCGAATAGCAGTACTGTGAGTAATGCTGACCAATTATTGAGCTTAAACAATATCAGTTACCATATTGGGCCTCAACGTCTGCTCTCTCACATCGATATTGACATTGCTGTTAATGAGACGGTCAGTCTTATCGGTCCCAATGGCGCTGGTAAGTCAACGCTAGTCAAACTTATCTTAGGTTTGATTGAGTCAACTGATGGCTCTATGACAGCACATCAGCCGCTACAGCTTGGCTACGTACCGCAGCGATTTGCTGTACCACCGATATTGCCATTACGCGTTTGCGACTTGTTGGCGCAAGCAGATAAGAAACGTTTAACTTCTAAGCAGCGGCAGTTTATCTTTGATAACTTATCATTAACGCATTTACTGTCACGGCAAATGTTGCATTTATCAGGTGGTGAGACGCAGCGCGTACTATTGGCCAGAGCGCTATTAGACAAACCCAACTTGCTTATTTTAGATGAGCCGATGCAGGGTCTCGATCCTGATACTGAAGTTTGGCTATATCAGTTTATTGATGAGCTGCCTGATTTCTTACGTTGCGCCATGCTAGTGGTGTCTCATGATTTACACTGGGTCATGAAAGGCAGCCGCCGCGTCATTTGTTTGAATAAGCATATTTGCTGTGAAGGACAACCAAGCGAGCTGGCCATTAGTACTGAATTTCAAAAGCTATTTGGTCATCATTATGAGCAGCCATACGTGCATCAGCCTCATGCCTGTGAACACCATGCGCCAAGCGAGCTATAGTTTTAATAGACAAAGCTCGAAATCTAGCTCATTAAAGCCAAAACTATTAAACATATAAATAATACGGCTCTACTCTTTTATAAAAAATTTTACGGACATTCATTATGACTGCTTGGTTAGCCATCATTGCGCCTGCTTGGATCGCTGGCAGTATATTAGCGTTATTATCAGCGCCGTTAGGTTGCTTAGTATTGTGGCGGCGTATGGCGTTTTTCGCTGATGCCTTAGCCCATGGCACGTTGTTGGGTGTGGCGTTGGCTGTCTGGTGGCAATTGCCAATGGGTATCGGCATTGCATTGGTCAGTGTCATGGTCGTACTGGGGCTGGTCTTGATTGATGATGAGCGTCTGCCAGTGGATGCTGTATTGGCAGTCGTGTCGGTGTCGCTCTTGTGCTTAGGCTTGCTGGCTTTGACCCAATTGACTGACCAACAAGCGAATGTGCTCGGGTTTTTATTCGGTAACTTATTAGATCTTGATTGGGCAGATTTGCCTTTGCTTGCTGGTAGCGTATTAGCTGGCTTGGGATTGCTTATTTACATTTGGCCCGCGCAAATCAAGCTGGCAACGCATGAAGCATTGGCACGTATTCAAGGTATCAACCCAACACGGCAACGACTGTTTTTTATGGGTGTTCTTGCAGGGTTCTGTGCGATTGCGCTACAAGCGGTTGGCAGTCTATTAATCAGCGGATTATTAGTACTACCTGCACTGACCGCACGTCTATGGTCGGCATCGCCAAAACAAATGGTGATTATAGCGTTGATAATCGCTCAACTGGGTGTGACACTTGGTGTGTGGGGTAGTATCTGGCTAGATATTCAAACAGGTCTTTCTATCGTCTTGATATTAGCTGCTTTATTTTTTGCTGCACTCATTTTTTCAAAGCTAATAAAGATAAAACTTTAGTTAGCGTCGCTGTAAATACGTTATAATAAATAAAACATGACTGTTTTTCGCTATCTTTTTGTTCGACTTTATTTTATTAATATAATGAATACTTTAGCTCGATAATACTATAAGTCGGCTCTAACTTTAAATTTGCTATTGCTAGTTGATAGTATAAATATCGTTGATTAGAATCAAAGTAAGCTCTAGACAAACACTGTGCTCTTCTATAGTAGATTCATGATAATTATAAATACCCAGTGAAAAATAGTAGCTCATTTATCCATACTCGCGCTAACAATACTTATTGTTGTGATTCGATAAGGGACTGAACCAATGCCAAACTATCCTGCCAATAAGTTAAGCACCTCTGACCAAACGATAAATATCTTACAAATTACTGATTTGCATTTATCGACGCCTGTCTTTGTTGCTGAAAGTAATACCTATAGTGAGGACGTGGCTTGTCAGCATAGTTTCGAAGCAGTGCTCCAGCAGGCACTTAATGAAGATATTCGCTGTGATTTGATTATTGTGACTGGTGACTTGGTCAATCGAGTAAAGTCTTCAATTTACGATCATATCTTTACTGTATTACAGGCGACTCAGATTCCTTTTGCTTGTATTGCTGGTAATCATGATGTGACGGACGAGAATGGTAAAGACTTGCCGTTTTTTCAGCGAGAGCTTGTCGCTCAACCTGCTGACTCACGTTTGTTAAGTCGTCATGTCATTGAGACTGAATACTGGCAGCTGTTGTTATTAGACTCCTCCATTTCTGGTAAGGTCGCAGGCGAAATCACGCCTACTGATATCAATTGGTTATGTGAGAGACTCAGCACCTGTGATAAGCCCGCATTAATCGCCCTACACCATCATATTGTTCCAGTTGATTCTGGCTGGATTGATACCCATATGGCAGAAAACACTGAGAGTTTTTGGCAGCATATGGCGCCATTTGAACAGCTACAAGTGGTGATCAGTGGCCATACTCACCAAGAGCAAGTTCGACTGCGCCAAGGCGTCACGGTGTATAGCACGCCATCTACCTGCTATCAGTTCAAACCTTATGAAGATGATTTTTCTTATGACGAGCATGCACTACCAGGATATCGCTGGTTGCAATTAGCCAACAATGGAACAGTTGCAAGCTGGGTTGAAAGACTGGATACTTGATGCCCAGAATTATTGGTACTAGTAAAAGCTATAGCCCTTTGTACTTATAGCTTTCGTCAATAATTCCTAATCAAAAATGCAGTGATGAACAAATAAAATATGCATTCAATATAAAAAATCACTTCATTATTATTACAAACAATGATACAACTTATGAAATAAAGCAAGGGTGGCCCAATATCTAATATGAAGCCACTGCACGATAGCTAGGATGGCCCATTAACCACAAGCTCAGTTTTCACAATCAATGACCTACGGCATGCTTTAGACAGTATTATTCAAACCGAAGTTTATATAACAACCTATCTAACAATCGGTATATAACTGTCAAGATATAAAGTCTACGATATTATTTGATCAGCTGTGTTACTTGTATTACCAAGTGGTGAAACGTTTGATAAAAGGACAAATTGTAGCGTTTGTAGCATTAATAACGTCTTGTCTTTTGATACGTCGTTTTATTGAATTAATTTGAAAAAGTAGGATACCCATATGAGCACCCTGACCACGAATCCGAGTGAAGTTAAATTTACTCCTTATGTGCCGGCCAAAGACGAAGAGTATATGTCTGATGCGCAGTTGGAGCACTTTAAGGCTATTTTATTGGATTGGAAAAACCAACTGATTGGCGAAGCGGATCGTACCAAAAACTACATCCAAGATGAGTCAAGCGCCATGCCAGACATCAATGACCGTGCCACTCAAGAAGAAGAGTTTGCACTGGCATTACGTACTCGCGACCGTGAGCGCAAACTTATCCGCAAAATCGACAAATCTATGTTAGAAATCGAAAATGATGACTATGGATTTTGTGAGACTTGTGGTGTAGAGATTGGATTACGTCGCCTTGAGGCACGTCCAACCGCTACCCAATGTATCGACTGCAAAACCTTATCTGAAATCAAAGAACGTCAAAACCAAGGCGCTTAGATCAGATGTTACAGATATGAATGTAAGCAGAAGCGACCTTATAATAGGTCGCTTTTTGTATTTCAGACTGTCACTATTTTGCTAACCTCATAGCACTACTTCACAAAATATAATCGCCTCAATAATGATACAACTAACAAAACAATCTCATTTAATGAATATCTTTTGATACTCATATTTATTATTCTATCTTTATTACCTCTTATAGACAGCCATTTATTTTGAAAACAATGCCTACCGCCATGCCGACTCAAACGCCACCATCACAGCCCATTGGCCGCTTTGCGCCTTCGCCAACGGGTGAGTTACATCTCGGCTCTCTAACCACTGCGCTTGCTAGCTTTTGCCATATCAAATCAACCGGTGGTAAATGGCTGCTGCGTATGGAAGATACTGATACTGAACGCTGTGACAGGCAGTTCACTGAGCAAATTTTGATGGATCTTGAGGCACTTGGGCTACATTGGGATGGTGATGTTATTTATCAGTCTGAGCGCATTGATATCTATAACGATTATCTATCATCATACCTGCGGCCGTTGACCTATGGTTGCCAATGCTCTCGTAAAGACTTAGAACAGTACTGGGCGCAAGAAGAGATAAGTAGAAACCATAGTCTTGCCAGCTTAGCTGCGCTGACCGACCAATCATTAAACGAACAAGTTTCATCAATTGACCAAGTACAGCCAAATCGGCAGCGCTATCCACGTCGCTGTGTGTCAGCTGACCTTGATAGACAGCAGCATAAGCTACGTATTCAGCTACCAGACTATCGGATTGGCTTCAATGACGGTATTCAGGGATTGCAATGGGATAATCCGCAGCAGACGTTAGGCGATATGGTCGCTCGTCGTCAGGATGGCATGATTAACTATATACTGGCAGCCAGCCTCGATGATGGTCTACAGCAGGTTACTCATATCATGCGTGGTCTTGATATCCTACCTATGACGACGGCGCAAATCGGTATCATGCAAGCCGCGCGCCTACCTACTATTGACCAATGGTATCATCTGCCATTAATTAATAATGCTGACGGCCAAAAGCTCTCTAAGCAAAACCTTGCTCAACCAATCGACACATCAGATCCGAGCCAACTTATTACTGAAGCCCTATCACTATTACAGCAAGCAAAGGTCGATAGCGATACCCCAGAAAATATGCTTAAACAAGCCATTGCTCAATGGGACAATACCCCACTACAAGGCAAGCAACAGTTAAACTTGTCCTACTGATAAGAGTTCAAAAGCTATAAATAGACAATAAAAAGCGCCACTATGAGTGACGCTTTTATTCCAATAGTTCGCAACACTATTTACCGAAATCTTAAAGTTACATTATGCCAAGCCCATTGTATGCAAAACCTATTAATAGTAACGGCATTGGCTTTTTTCTATTTCAGGGCTTTCTTTATATATTTTCAATAATAGCGCGACCATAACCAAACTAATCAACATAGACGATCCGCCATAACTAAAGAACGGCATAGTCAAACCTTTGGTTGGAATGGCGCCCATATTCATCGCAGCGTTAATAATCGTCTGGGCAATAAATACTACACCAATACCGAAAGCGGTATAGCTCATGCGCATTTGACGGCGTTTGAGCGCGTTGTAACTGATCCGCATCGCACTACCGATAATTAACGCTTCAAGTATCAGTACCATGCTGACACCGACGAACCCTAACTCTTCACCCGTAATGGCTAATAGGAAATCCGTATGTGCCTCAGGCAAATGCGACAGTTTCTGTACACTTTCGCCATAGCCGACACCCGTGAACTGCCCACGACCAAAGGCGATCAAACTACGTGCCAGCTGATAATCGGTATCTTGTACATCGTCAAATGGATCCATAAACGACATCACACGTACCAATCGGTACTCTGCCGTAGTCACCATCAACACTGCACCGCCAACAGCAGCAGCACCCAAGGCTAAGAAATGCTTGTAAGGTGCCCCAGCGATATAAAAAATCGCGAACAGCGTACCAATAATGACGACAAAAGAACCAAAGTCTGGCTGCGACAATAGCAGTATCGTTATCAGCGCGACTACCAACATAATTCGTAAGAAACCATCTAGGCCATTACGAACTTCAAAAGATCGGCGCACCACAAAGTCAGATACAAACACAATCATGACCAGTTTAGCTAACTCGGCTACCTGAAAGTTAAAACCACCTACCGTAAGCCAGCGTTTGGAACCATTGATTGGTGTGCTAAACAACGTGGCAACAAGTAATAGCCCCGTGATGCCTAACAAAGCAAACTGAGTCTCGGTCTTATAAAGTGTGCGTAAAGACACGCCATAATAAGGAATGACCGCAACGATTAAACCAATCGTCATATACAACAGCTGATTCTTGAAAAAATACAGCTCGGTCATACCGCGGCTAAGCGCAAAAGGGATAGAAGCAGAAGCAACCATCAGCAGACTAAGCACCATCATACAGCCGACGCTTGATAACAAAATTGCGCGCGCTGATGGCATAGACAGAACACCATCTGAGCCAGAGGTTTGCTTGGTTTGGGGCGAGGAACGAAAAAAAGAAGAGAGCGCCATAATTTTATATACACTAACAAACGAAAAAACACGGCGTCTATGAAACGCCACCGTTTAAAAAATCATAAAATAAATCGTACTAAATAGATGGTGATAGAAAACCTGTAACCATCGGCAAACGCCTTAGCTAGCACCTATTTCAGCAATCAGGATTATATGCTTGACAGTAGCAGCAATCTATAAGCAAAACAATCATTTATCCAGAAAATACTGGCTGTTGCTAGAGAAGAGACATCTGCTATGCCAATCTATATAGCTGCTTAATATATTCGACTACCTATCAAGCTTCTGATTGTGCGGTGTCTAATTGATTGACCAGTTGGCTAAAGTGGTCACCGCGAGCCGCATAACCACTATATTGGTCAAAGCTGGCGCAGGCAGGTGACAACAACACAGCCTGCACTTGCGATAAACTACTGGTAGTGACTTGTTGAATAGTCGCAAACGCATTCTCTAATGTCTGACACTGATGTAGCGCAATATCATCACTCAATTTCGCAGCTCTTAGATGTTGTTCAATCTGCTCGCCATCTTCACCAATGAACAAAACTTGGCTCACGTATTGATTGATAAAAGGCGTTAATTCACCAAACTGTTGCCCTTTGCCTTGCCCACCTAAGATCAATAATAGCTTACCGTCTTTTGGCGCATAGACTGCGCCTAAGCCTTCGATAGCGGCCATGGTCGAACCAATATTGGTGCCTTTAGAATCGTTGAAATAATCAATGCTAGCAGCATTTGCCACATATTGGCAGCGGTGCTCAAGACCTGTGAACTGCTGTAAAGTGGTTAGCATGCTCTCTAGCGGTAATCCTGCAAGCTCACCAAGGGCCAGAGCCGCTTGCGCATTCAGTAGATTATGACGACCTTTAATCAACAGTTTGTCTGCCGACAGTAATCGTTCTGTACCACGAGCAAGATAAGTTTGGCCTTCTGTATCGGTAATCAGACCATACTGACCTTTATCAGGGGCATGAATACCCGTACTAATTCTCGGTAGGTTGTCTGCGACCAATGGACGAGTGAGTGCATCTTCACGGTTAATCATCACCGACTTGGCACCTTGGAAAATACGATGTTTGGCTTGATGGTAGCCAAGCATATCTCCATGACGATCTAAATGATCAGGCGACATATTGAGCACAGTCGCTACTTTTGCGCCCAAGTTGGTGACGGTTTCTAATTGGAAACTAGACAGCTCAAGTACCGCAAGTTCCATATCAGAATTGTCTAGCAATGTTAAAGCTGGTACACCGATATTGCCGCCGACACCCACATTAACGCCAGCATCTGCCGCCATTTGACCAACTAACGTAGTGACCGTACTTTTAGCGTTAGAACCTGTAATCGCTACGATGGGTGCGGTACACGCTTCACAGAACAGTTGAATATCGCTAACTACAGGAATATTGGCTTGGCGAGCAGCAGCTACAGCGGCAGTCTCAAGAGAAATACCTGGGCTAATAATAATACGTGCTGCTTGCTGCAATAAATCGGCATCTATCGCACCAAACTGACGAATATTTATCTCGGCTGGCAACTGATCGGCCAATTTAGGGGCAACTTGAGCATCAGTGACTGCGACTTGATAGCCTTGCTTGGCCAGATAATGCGCGACTGACAATCCAGACTGCCCCAAACCCACCACGACTTGTAGACCACTACCCTTATGAAGTAAGGCTTCTGTTGCTGTATTAGTGGTCATATCTATTCCTTCTATTAAACGAGAAAAGTTGTATCAAATAAATCTGCTGTATAGCGACTCTAAACGACGCCGCTAAGATATGCAGCATCTTAACGCCATCGTTCAGATTTCGGTAATGATTTTTTATGAGTTTATGCTATTATTCGCCTGTTTTTATATTAAGTGGCTAATGCTATAATAGTCAGCTTGATTAATATTTATCAGTATTTTGCTGAGCACATTGCTCAAGCATTTTAGTTTAGCATGTTGTCACATTTATCGCGCTATTGTCACGCCTCTTCATCAACGATTCTTGTTGTGATAAGGGTGTATCAGACAATTTTGATAATTTGACGAGTGATATATCACCTTCTACTACAGCAAGTGATTGCTGACTCTATATATTATTGTAGGTACATCTATCTAGTTGCCTATTTTAAGCAATCTTTTAAAAAATATTTTTAGGTAATTTACTGCCCTTATCATCGTATTGATTATTGATGAGCGTATTTTTGATACCAAAAAAATCAGTAGATACCTTAGTTATTAGTTAGATACCTCGGTTATTAGTTAGATATCTTGGTTATTAATTTCTCACAATTCAACACAGCAACATGACCTAGTGCATGTTGAAGTAAAAGAAAAATGAATAGCTATTATTAGCGACGCGATCATTTTATAAATGAGTAATGATTACTTTTTTTGCCTCTAACCCTATGTAGTTTACTTATGACATCTTTTATTGATAACTTGCGTGACGAGTGGTTTTCCAATGTTCGCGGTGACGTTTTATCGGGTTTGGTTGTAGCCCTAGCCCTTATTCCAGAAGCCATTGCCTTTTCTATTATCGCTGGTGTTGATCCAAAGGTTGGCTTATATGCCTCATTTTGTATCGCCGTAGTGATCAGTTTTGTCGGTGGTCGTCCAGGTATGATCTCGGCAGCAACTGGCGCTATGGCATTGGTCATGGTCGATTTGGTTGCTGACCACGGTCTGCAATATTTGCTTGCCGCAACTTTGCTTTGCGGTGCCATTCAGGTCGTGATGGGCATTCTAAAGCTTGGTAATCTGATGCGCTTTGTTTCTCGCTCAGTGGTTATCGGTTTCGTCAATGCTTTAGCAATATTGATTTTTGCTGCGCAATTACCAGAACTGAACCCAATGACTGAGCGTGTCGGCATGACCGTTTACATCATGACGGCAGCTGGTTTGGCGATTATTTATCTGTTTCCACTTATCCCTAAAATCGGTCGCATCGTTCCTTCACCACTTATTTGTATTGTAGGTTTGACTGCTGTTGCAATGTATATGAATCTTGATATTCGCAACGTTGGTAGCATGGGTGATTTGCCAGATTCATTACCAGTATTCTTGTTGCCTGACATTCCATTAAACCTAAATACCTTGCTGATTATTGCACCATACTCTATCGCGCTTGCCATCGTTGGTCTTTTAGAGTCTATGATGACAGCGACAATCGTCGATGAATTGACCGATACACCAAGTGATAAAAACAAAGAGTGTCGTGGACAAGGTATGGCTAACGTCGTGTCAGGTTTCTTTGGTGGTATGGCAGGCTGTGCGATGATTGGTCAGTCAATGATCAACGTCAAATCGGGTGGTCGTACGCGTCTATCTACCTTGATGGCCGGTGTTGTTCTTCTTATCATGGTAGTATTCTTGAGCGAATGGGTCAGCCAAATTCCAATGGCGGCCCTAGTTGCAGTCATGATTATGGTATCGATTGGTACGTTTAACTGGCAATCTATTCGCGAGTTTAAAACGCATCCAATGTCGTTCAATATCGTTATGCTAGCGACTGTATTGACTACCGTCTTTACTCACAACTTAGCTTACGGTGTCGGCGTAGGTGTCTTACTATCTGCCTTGGCATTTGCCAATAAAATTGGTCAATTCTTAACCATCTTTAGTGAATATGATGACAGCAGCAACACTCGCTACTATTATGTTCAAGGGCAGGTATTCTTTGCTTCTACCACCCAATTCCTACATAGTTTTGATACTAAAGAAGCTGTAGATAGTATTCAGATTGATGTAAGCCAAGCGCATTTTTGGGATGTCAGCGCTGTTGATACCTTAGACAAGCTAGTGATGCGCTTGCAACGTGAAGGCATTGATGTCAAAGTGGTAGGACTCAACAATGCGAGTCGAACACTGATTGATCGCTTCTCTGTTCATGACCGCCGAGACATTGGCTTGTTAGACTAAGCGAAACTGCTAAGCGAATCTACGCGGTTGCCATGTGGCTATATTATTAGTCCATGGCTAATATATCGGATATTAATAGACAGTTATATTGGTAAAAGGGTTGGATGTATTTTTCATACGCCAACCCTAAACTGAGATAGCAGATTTTTATTATTAAAATGATGTGGTCGTTTTATGAGTAATTTAAAACCAGATAGTGTGATTGCTTGCTTGGACTGTCCTGATCATGTTCAAGCGGTACTAGAGGCCAGTATGTGGGCTTCTATTCGCCTGCGCGCGCCTGTTGGCTTATTGCACTCAATGCCGAGCTTGCAGCAAAAAGCCGCTATTAATTATTCTGGTTGCCTCAATATTGATGACGAAAATGCTTTGCTCGAACAGTTCACATCCAAAGAACATCTAAGCAACTGTGAGCTAAAAGCACAGGGCCGATTGCTATTATCTCAAGCAACCTCGTATTGTGAACAGCAACGCCATAAGCTAAAGACATACACATTGCATCGTCATGAGAACCTCAATCAAAGCATTGATTACGTTGATGACCAAGCACAATTGATCGTTATAGGTCATCATGTCACTTGCAAATCAACGCTGAGCCAACTCATTCGAGTCAGCCACTGCCCCATTTTGGTGACACATGCACCATTTTTGCCCCCTACTACCGCTTTATTTGCGTTTGATAACAGTCCAACGTGCCATAAACTACTAAATTGGCTGTGTAAAACGCCACTGGTGCGTGCACTAACGGTTCATATTGTAATGGTTGGCAAGGAAACTTCTGATAACTGTGATGCGTTGCGTGAAGCCTACGCCAAACTCAAACAGGCGGGTATTAAATCCAAAAAGACATTGCTTGACTGCCGTGATGTTGCAGCAGCTTTGAACTACTATCAAAACCAACATGATATCGGTTTACTTATGACTGGGGCTTTTGGCCAATCTCGTCTACGCGAATTACTACAAGGTAGCGATACAAAAAAGCTATTGGTCAGCACAAAAACCCCTTATCTATTATTTCCTAAAGCCTAACGACGTATATATAAACACGCCCAAACCCTTTATCTACCTAAGCACAGGGGTCTAACTACTATGTTAGGCTCTATCGCTTATCTCTACTTTCTCTCTACCTTCTCGCCATTCATCTTTGATACGCTTGCATGAAAAGGCCAAGCTAACGACCAAACTCAAGTTAGCAAATCGTCACATGAAATAAAGGGATAGCCTCCCCAAGCACTCAAAAAGTTGGTTATAATAAAGTTTTCGTTAACCAAACGCTAAAGATTGATTCACCTTTATTATGCTTGTAGCGATGGCTCTAATCGTTGCATCGTAGCCCATATTCTATGTTACTACTGTCATTACTTTTTAATGAACAACGCCAATTCTACCTCCCCCCTTGAGTAGGTTGGCACGGTTCTTGAATAACTTACAGTAAGCAAGGCAGAGATATGATGATGCACCATAGTACTTCTATCAATCTGCGGCATCACACAAATAAGGAATTTTTTATGAAGCTAATCACTGCGATCTTAAAACCGTTTAAGCTCGACGACGTGCGTGAAGCGCTTTCCGACATCGGTGTTAAAGGTGTCACTGTCACTGAAGTCAAAGGTTTCGGTCGTCAAAAAGGTCATACAGAGCTCTATCGCGGCGCAGAATACGTGGTGGACTTTTTACCTAAAGTAAAAGTCGAAGTCGCTGTGATCGACGAGATGGTTGAGCCTGCTATCGAGGCAATCACTCGTATCGCTAGCACTGGTAAGATTGGTGATGGCAAGATTTTCGTCACTGCACTTGAGCAAGTTATCCGTATCCGTACGGGTGAAACGGGACCTGACGCTATCTAAATTTGAAGACCTACCTACGGGCATAAACTTATAGGTACAGACTCTTACAGCATTTTTATCTATCGGTAATGCCGATATCTATATTATAAATTCAAGGGGGAATTTAAATGGAAAGTCAAATCTTTGAGCTCCAATATGCGCTCGATACGTTTTACTTTTTGATATGTGGTGCGTTGGTCATGTGGATGGCAGCAGGCTTCACTATGTTAGAGGCCGGACTGGTCCGATCAAAAAATACAGTCGAAATCTTAACCAAAAACGTTGCACTATTTGCAACGGCTAGCATCATGTATATGGTATGCGGCTATGCGATTATGTATGGTGGCGATCTATTCTTAAGCGGAATTGCAGGCGGTGATACGTTAGTAGAAGACGCCCTAGCAGCCTCTGCTGAAAACGGCTTCGGTGGCGACTCTGTCTACTCTGCCGCATCAGACTTTTTCTTCCAAGTAGTCTTTGTAGCGACCTGTATGTCAATCGTATCAGGTGCTGTTGCTGAGCGCATGAAACTGTGGTCATTCTTATTGTTTGCTGTGGTCATGACTGGTGTTATCTACCCATTAGAAGGTAGCTGGACATGGGGCGGCAACGATGTCTTTGGCCTATTTAACCTAGGCGACATGGGCTTCTCTGACTTTGCAGGCTCTGGTATTGTACATATGGCAGGTGCAGCAGCAGCTCTAGCAGGTGTACTACTATTAGGCTCACGTAAAGGTAAATATGGCCCTAACGGCGAGATACGTGCTATTCCTGGTGCCAACCTACCATTGGCGGCACTCGGTACACTAATCTTGTGGATGGGTTGGTTCGGTTTCAACGGTGGTTCAGTGCTTAAATTAGGCGACATCGCTAGTGCTAATGCTGTTGCAATGGTATTTTTGAACACTAATGCTGCTGCTGCTGGCGGTGCTGTCGGTGCCTTGATCTTAGCTCGCATCATCTTTGGTAAAGCGGATCTAACTATGCTCCTAAACGGTGCACTAGCTGGTCTAGTAGCCATTACTGCTGAGCCTTCAACCCCTTCTGCATTACAAGCCACTATCTTTGGTGTTATCGCCGGTATAATTGTAGTGTTATCAATCTTAGCCTTAGACAAAATCAAGATTGATGATCCAGTTGGTGCAATCTCAGTTCATGGTGTGGTCGGCCTATTTGGTTTGCTAATTGTACCTATCACTAACCCAGCATCTACCTTTATCGGTCAGATTGTGGGCGCTGCAACCATCTTTGCTTGGGTATTCATTGCCAGCCTAGTGGTTTGGTCTATTATCAAGCTGGTTATCGGTCTACGTATCTCTGAAGAAGATGAATACGAAGGTGCTGATATTGCAGAATGCGGTATGGAAGCTTACCCAGAATTTATAAGATAAGTTCCTTTGAAGTAAGCTAAAGATTGCTGTTAAATACGCTGATACTACCTACTGTAGTATCGGCGTTTATAATTTTAGTGTTTAAAGTTCTCCCCCATTGAATATATGAAATATAAGCTTAAATCTAAAACGTAAAAATCCCGCGAGACCTTTCGGTAACGCGGGATTTTTATGTATTACGCTAAAACTAATTTTTTAGTTTATTTCTTTTTCCACTCTTGGCTACGAGAGAATGGACCGATATAGCCTTTTAGCTTTAATGTGTTGCCGCTTAAGCTTGCAGTCATACGATAGTCTTTACCTTTTGCTGGATCAGTAATCGTACCACCACTATATTTACCACCACCGTCAGCTTTTAGACCTCTAATAATGGTCGTACCAACGTGCTTCTTGCCTTTCGCAGTATTGGCAGCAATAAGAGTACCGGTCAGAACACCATTTGACTCAGTGATTTTTACCGTACCTTTTGGTTCACCATCATCATATGTCTGCCAAGTAGTGTTGGCTAATGGGTCAGCGGCGAATGCCATGCTAGCAATACCAATACCAGCAACTGCTAAAGTGGTCTTTGTAAATAATTTCATAGATTGACTCCCTTCATACAATGATTACTCGAAACGTTATGTTTCTGTTGTCCTATGCTTATCCTTTGCTAGAACCTTTCATTACGAGCTTTACGGCTTCGACCTTTTTAAATGATAGTTACCATGACAACTTATAAGCTTTTGGTTAAAGATTCGAGCGACACAAGCGATGTCTTAATTCATTATAAGCAATTTTTAGGTTTTGCCTAGTAATTTTTTTACAGTTTCTTATTTCTATAAAAATAAAACCATATCAAAGACTTATAGGAAAGGATTGTCGATATCTTTACCTAATTGGTCATCATTTTCCTTTGACTTAGCATTGTTCTTGCTATATAGATTTTTATCTGCAAATGCTTGTACGATTTTCCCCGACAGCTCATGTAGCTGTTGGGCTTGCTCATATCCTAACTCATCAAAAGTGAGATCAATATCACCATATATAATAATCTTGTCTTTTTGATTTTCAATGACAAGATCACCAATCTGCATGCTTTGATGGTCGTTGGCGAATGGCTCAATCATTTAATTATCCTTATTATCAGTAACATTTATTTTTTTCAAAATGAGGTTATTTTTGGGTCTTACTGTCAAATTAAGCCTGCAACTGTGCAATTAACCATTCTAAAATAGCCCACACAAACAGCATCCACTCAGGCTCCTCCACTGGCGCCTCGGGGGTATTTGAGCTCTCACCTACCTTCAATGGTAAATCAAACGCTTGAGATTTGGACTGATTATCTAGCATAGGTAATACATCGATGCCAATCTCAGTGGTTAGCTCATCGATACTAATTACGTCGATGCGTTCTGACTCATCATTTGGTGCGTAATACGCGCCTGCTTGATTGGTTGCTGGGATATATACAGCTTTGAAGAAATGGCTAGGCACAAGGACACGATTAGCGATCTGCTTGGTTTTTTTATCTGTAAATGCCACACCTGTAATGGTATACACCTCACCGTATTGCTGCGTTAAATGCCGAGTGACAGATTCAATATTACGCCAAATGTAGCGATTGTTACGTGGTGACTGCGGGGCAATATTGGCTAAACTAAAACTATCGTACTGCTGGCTGCGATTGGCCATATTGGCATTGGGTGCCAAATGTCCTCGATCATAGCCAGAGCCTGAATAATCAGATAATGAGGCTCGTGCTGACTTTGGTAGCTTACTTTCTTCATGAAAGCTATCTTCACGATCAATCTGCTTAGCTTGTTGCAGACGTGTGCGATCGAGATATTCTGCTGACCATAGCGGTGTACGCGATACCCCTGAGTACATCACCGCAAAGCCATCCATGCATAATGCTTGTGTGTCTTTTTTTAGCTTGGTATTGGTAAATTCAGGATAAACACCCCCATAAAAAGACTGGCTACACTGGATTAGATCATCAGCGTGCGCTTGGGTAATACCCGTCGCGACAAGCAATACTGCCATCATCGCACTATTCTTACATCCGTACTTAAGCCTACTAAAACTTATCATTCAACTTTCAACCATTTATACTTGCCGTTACATACTTGCTATCCTAGCAGGCGCTTGCCAATAAAGAAAGATAGCGCGCAAGTCGTGACATTTTAAATGGTATCCGCTATACTTAGGCGTTCAAAAAACGGTGAAGTGGGTGAGTGGCTGAAACCGCACGCCTGGAAAGTGTGTATACGTTCATAGCGTATCGAGGGTTCGAATCCCTCCTTCACCGCCAATCTTATTTTGCGTAAGCAAAGCCTCAGTTTTTCTATCTTGTTCTACCCTTCTCTAAATATTTTTTGACAGTTTAATAGTAAGACTTTCAGTCTATACTCATTCTCTACTGCTATCTGAAACACTTCTGTTTAGTCTTAATTCCGTGTGTTGTATGAATCTAATAAATAAATATATATCTAATAGCACATTGATTGACCAAGCTAAAAAACTCGTATCATGGACTGAGAGTGACTCATAAAATGATTCGATATTCTATTACGATTCGTTTTATTATCAGCTTAATTTTATCCCTAGACCCTTATACGAAAAGGCTTTGAGTTTTTCTGTGGCGCTCAATCTAGTTTTATATCAATGCTAGTCAATATTGCTATTCCGTACAAAAATGTAATCACAATAGGGTCTCTGATACTCGGCAGATGCCATTGTCCAAAAATTGGATTATAGTAGATATCGGTAGTATTTATTTAAATAAACTAAAGGATACAACGATGAAAACACTAGGAATGTGTATCGTAGCAGGACTCGGATTGAGTGCTTGCGCTACTGGCATGGGCGGGATGGCAACAGATAATACCAATCAAAATAACAACTCTGATAAAGTGGTCACTCAATACCCAGTTGAGACTGCCCTACTCAATATCTATACCAAACAACGTAGTGAAAAATTGGTAGCCACTGTCGGCGGACAAAGCGTAGCCGCAAATATTCAAATCACTCCTAAAGGCAGCATGCGCTTTAATAATAAAATGGTACAAGGCGCAGAAGTCAGCACAATCAACACAGTGAATCAGCAGATCACGGATCAGTCAGTCGTTATCAATTATTTTACGCTAGACCCATTGGTGTTCCATGGTTTTACGGATAGTACGGGTGAGTATTCAATCGCTAACCAAACGACAAGTGTCCCTAAGATAGCTACGGTGGGCGACTCAAATCAGCTCATCACTGAAAACGTATATGCTGACAGTAGTATGCGTCATAAAACCGCCACTTATAAGCAGGACTGGTCCCTCACACAAGATACAAATAACACGGCGTGGCTCTGTATAAAAACTTCAGGCAATCTACTTTTGACTTCTGACGCTGCAGATACGTCTTCAGAGTGCTATAAAATCAATGCCAAAGGCGATGTTTTAAGTAGTAAAGTCACACTCACTCAGCCTAATAAAAGCGGCATATCCAAATCAATGACGTTTATCAGTCAGTAGCATTTGCTCAATTAGTAACGATCAATAGTGTCATATAAGAACAAAAAAAATAGCGCCTCATTAAGGCGCTATTTTTGGATAGTAAAATCGGGTTTTTACGAGCGACGGTCATGATTGTTTTTGTCGTGGCTGTTTTTAGCATGAACATTTTTGGCTATTGCTTTGTGCTTAGCAGCCACTACGTTCGCTTTATGATGTGACTTTGCTGCCTTAGCTTTGGCATGCTTATAGTTATTACTCGCTTTATCGCTGCTGTGTTTTTGTTGCTGTACTTGAGCTGAATGATGCTTATCAAAATTAGGTGCAGCATTGGCTTGACCCACCATCGACAAACAAGCAGTAGCGGCTAAAATCGAACTAACTAGTATCTTTTTCATCATTTTATTCCTTTGAATTCATATTTAGAGTCGTTATAGATAATGCATTTAGTGTTAAATGAACTATCGTGATAAAGCTTTACTCTATCGACAAAGAGAATGATAAATGATTCTAGTATTAAGTAGATTTATGAAACTTGAAGAAAGGTTGCGATTGTTACGAGGGCATGCGCGCTTAAAGACATGTTAGGTGTTAGCGTAATGTTTGGTTAAATGACAGCGTATTTACGCTTTATCGGTAAGCATCGTAGACAGGATATTTATAAAAACGCGAATGACTAGCTGATTGATAAAGAATGCAAATACGGAAACGGTTAAGCCAAATTTACTGATATCAATATTTCTGGTATTTGAAAAAGCTAACTCATTAGAAATTGCTGGTTAATGTTTAAAACGAGCATAGCAATACCCCATACTGCTATGCTCTAAATGTGCTAAACAGATGTTTTCTGCAAAATATAAACCACAAACTTGGCCTCTGTGCTAAATGCTGCTGTTTCTACGGCAGCCAATAGTACTTGCCTTTTTTCGCTGCGGGCACGGTACGCATAAGGTGTCATCGTCATCAAATCAGCCAAATCCTCTGCGGATAACGTTAGCTCTGTACTGACACGGCAGGTCTCAACCAACGTAAAATATGGTGCCAATTCTTGCAAAAATTTATCAGAATCATGCTCACGTACATCATCAAACAGCGCATCACGCATCGTTGCCAAATGCCCGATATCAGGTTTGGCAATGATTAAATAGCCACCATCCATCAATACATTATCAAACGCCTCGGGCAAAATGGGGCTAAAAATACTGCTAATACCCGTCATACTGTGCGGGCGTAATGGTAAATGTGCAGCACTGGTCACTAATGGATAGATCGCTGTCGTATTGGCAGTATCTTCTTTACGCATCTGATACCATAGACGACCTGCTACTTTACTGACTTTGGCCAGCTCAACCACTGCAGGCTTACTGATGTCAGCGGCTATCAGCGTATCTATAACATCCGATCCCATTTGTGCCATTGCCTGCGTGTAATAGCCTTCACCGCAGCCAATATCTAGCCAATTGACTGGCTTGTTATCTTGCTCGTTTATTAGCTCATCTTTAGACAATAACTCTGTCATTTTTTGGCTAATTAGGTTTTGGAGCGGTGCATAGTGCCCATGATTCAAAAACCGTTTACGCGCATCGATAGATTCTTGACTATCACCGGGGGCTTTGGACTTTTTCTGTTGTACTGGCAGCAGGTTGACATAGCCTTGACGCGCTACATCAAAGGGATGTGAAGTCTGCTTAGGGTGCAAACTACCATCACAGCGCCAAGTATCTGCGGCGGGCTGTAGCGGTGACTGACAAAGTGGACAAATAAATAACGACACGGGCATCCCAAAGTGATAGCAATATGCTTCGCATTTTAACAAATTTCGTGTGCCTTAAACGATAAAAAGCCACCTCAATAATCATTAAGGTGGCTTCTAAGCAGGAAAGTTAGGTATATTTGAGGATTGTTTTTCTAGCGCAGCTTCAAGGTCATTAGCCCGAGGATGACAAGGATAATGGCAATAATCCAGAATCTCGCTACCACTTGCGTTTCTTTCCAGCCAATTTCTTCAAAATGATGATGCAGCGGTGCCATACGGAAGACGCGTTTCTTGCGCAGTTTGTACGAGCCAACTTGCAACATCACTGATAGCGCTTCTGCGACAAACAAACCGCCCATAATCGCGAAGGCAATCTCTTGACGGGTCATCACAGCGATAGTACCTAACATTGCACCCAATGCTAGCGCGCCAACATCACCCATAAACACTTGTGCTGGATGCGCGTTGAACCATAAGAAACCAAGGCCTGCTCCCACCATTGAGCCACAGACGATGATAACTTCGGAGTTATAAGAAATATAAGGCACATGCAAGTAGTCAGCAAAGCGTACATCGCCTGATACATAGGCCATCGCGCCCAAACCTGCAGCGACGAGAACAACTGGCAAAATCGCCAAACCATCCAAACCGTCGGTTAGGTTGACTGCGTTAGAAGCACCATTAATCACAAAATAGGTAAAGATGATAAAGCCAATACCAAATGGCACCGCTGAAAATGGAATCATCCAGTCTTTGAATACTGGCAATAGCAAATCCTGCATCTCGCGCGTGGTATTGATATCGGGTTGTAGCGTGGCGATATAATACAAAGACACACCGACAAACAGTGCGCCCATAGATAACCAAAAATACTTTTTGCGAGCGATTAAGCCTTTTGGATCTTTATACTTAATTTTTAGCCAATCATCAGCCCAACCTACGGCACCGAAGATAACCATAACCACGAGCAAAATCCAAACATAAGGATTGTTTAGTCGTGCCCACAGCAGCGTCGATATGCCAATCGCGCTTAGGATCAATACCCCGCCCATGGTTGGTGTACCAGTCTTGGCCAAATGCGACTGAGGCCCATCATTACGAATGGCCTGACCATATTTGAGCGATCGCAAGTGCCGAATGACACGGCCACCAAACATCATGCTAAATACAAGGGCGGTAACAACTGCAAGCAATGCTCGCAGCGTCAACGAAGAAACCGCAGAAAACGGCGTATAATACTGGCCAAGCCAGCCGAACAACCAAACTAACACCGCCTACTCCTCTACTAGCGCATGAATAAGTGTTTCCATTCCCATGGAACGAGAGCCTTTGAACAACACAGTACAAGGCTTAGCTTGTTGCGCTTGCAAATACGGCTGTAAATACTGTAATAAACTGTCTTTGTCGGCAAAAGCATGAGCACTGATATCAGACACCTCTTGCGCACCTGCAACGGTATAAGGGGCATATTCGCCAACACAAAGCAGCACGTTGATACCTGTGGTCGCGATAGTACGGCCCAAGCTTTGATGTTCACTAATAGCAGCCTCTCCTAGCTCACCGATATCGCCCAGCACCATGACCTGCGTACCTGTTTGCGCAGCCAATACTTTGGCGGCGGCACGTACCGAATGAGGGTTGGCATTATAAGTATCATCAATAAGACGATGCATACCAAGTATCTGGCTATTTAGACGACCTTTAGCAGGACGCGCATTTTCGAGCCCAATGACGATGTCGCTCACCTCAATATTCAGCGCATGTGCACAGGCAGCAGCGGCCAAGGCATTATTGACATTGTGCTCACCTGCCAATGGCAAGTTGATATCATGGACTTGGTTACCGATATGTAGCTTAAATTCGCTACGTTCAGGCTCTACGTCTAGATGGCTTGCGCTTACATCCGTATTACCAAAGCCAATCACATGTGAGGTGTGCTTTTCAGCGATACGACGCAACTGATTGGTAAAGTCATCCTTATCAGGAACAATCGCAAACTGCGCGTCCGTCAACGTATGGTAAATCTCTGCTTTGGTCTGGCAGATGCCTTCACGGCTACCAAACTCACCCAAATGCGCTGTACCGATGTTTAAGATACAGGCCACATCAGGCTGAACAATTTCAGTCGTATAAGCAATCTCGCCAATATGGTTTGCGCCCAACTCTAAAATAGCATAACGATGATGGTCTGATAGCTCAAGCAACATCATTGGTACACCCAAATCGTTATTGAGGTTACCACGAGTGATCAAGGTCGGTGCCAATCTACCAAAAATACTGCCAAGCATTTCTTTGCAAGTAGTCTTGCCGCTAGAGCCCGTAATAGCAATCACAGTTAAATCTGTATGCTGCTGACGACGATATGCTGCCAATTGACCTAGTGCCAGACGGGTATCGCTGACCACCAATTGCGGAATAGCATTTGGGCCGGACAACGAAATAGGACGAGAGACGACAGCGGCAACTGCACCTTTTAATATTGCTGTCTCGATATAATCGTGACCATCGAAATTGTCGCCGCTTAGCGCTAAAAATATATCGCCTGGCTTTATCGTGCGAGTATCAGTGGCTATACGTTTACTAGACAAGGCCGCCTGTTCTGCTGCATGGCCTTGTGGTAGTTGCCACTGCCCATCGAGCGACGTGGTCGCTGCGAGCAGATTGTCCATTTGCCAGACATAGAGCCCTTGCGACTGGGCAGTATTATCGGTGTCGGCTGTCATAATGATTACCTTATATGATGACTACTTAATTTTTATATTTAATGATCAATTTTTACTAATACATGTATCGAAAGCCAATCAACTACACACGGCTAGCTTGTTTCAATGCCTGCTGCAAAACAACACTGTCATCGAAATCATAGCGAACGTTGTTAATCTCTTGATAGGTTTCATGACCTTTGCCTGCGATGACCACGATATCATCTACACCTGAGTGACTAACTGCATATTCAATAGCGGTTTGGCGGGCAGGCTCGATATGGGTTCGTTGATATTGCTCATCTGTCATACCAGCCTGCATATCTTGCAAAATTACATTTGGGTCTTCGGTACGTGGATTATCCGCAGTCAAAATAACTTGATCAGCACCTGCCAGACCTGCTTGCGCCATCAACGGTCGCTTGCCTGCATCGCGATCTCCGCCGCAACCAAATACTGCCCAAAGCTGACCTTTACAGTGGGTTTTTAAACTTGCTAGCACTTGGCTTAGCGCATCTGGAGTATGCGCATAATCAACGATAAAGCAGCCATCATTTGATGATACACGCTGCATACGCCCAACTGCACCTTGCAACTGTGCAACAGCAGGCGCAATATGTTCAATATTCATAGCCAAGTCAGTATCAAGTGCTACGACAGCTGCGATCGCTGCGAGCAAATTGGCTACATTGAAGCGACCTAATAGTGGACTAACAACCTCTATGTTGTCAGCTTTCTCATCGCCAAAATCAGTACGCAGATTTATTTTGACGCCTTGCAGACTCGGCGTGATATCAGCAGCAACGAAAGTAGCAGTTTTTGATGAATCCAAACTGTATGTCCATACCGTCAAACCGCTATCATTTGCTATATCTAACATAACCTGAGCATGCTCATCATCGATATTAATAATGGCATGGGTCAAATCTGGAAAATGGGCTTTATCAAACAGCTTGGCTTTGGCAGCGGCATATTCTGCCATATCAGCATGATAGTCTAAATGGTCACGGCTCAAATTGGTATAAATCGCTACAGTGACTGGCATACCTTGTAGACGTTGCTGATCCAACCCGTGAGAGCTGGCCTCTAATGCCAATATTTCTGCCTGCTCCGTTCCCATTTGATATAAGAACTGCTGGACAGCTAACGCATCGCCTGTGGTATGGCTGGCTTGCACCAGAGCACCAAGTCGACCATTACCTGCCGTACCCATCACCGCACTACTCTGACCCATCAACTGGGTAAGCTGTGCTACTAATTGACTGATGGTTGTTTTACCATTTGTACCAGTTACCGCAACCACGGTCGGTAGAGTCGCTGGCTGCTGATATTGCAGGCGCGCTTGAATTAAGCTACCCAAAAAGTCGCGAATATTAGGAACGTACAATACAGGGCATGGTAATGCTGCTAGTTGCTGCTGTGCATTAGCAATACTATCTGTCTGCGGTTCATTAGTGGTATTTGAGGAATTATCTGCTTCGCTAAGCAAAACAATAGGGTCAATTTCTGAGAGAATAAACGCGGCTTGCTCAGCGGCTTGTAGTAGATAATCGCGACTTTTTTGAGGATTGGCTGTTTGACTTTTTAACAGGACAAATACGTCATTCGCTTCCAATTGGCGATTGTCCAAGCGAAACTGTTGAAACGGAATATGGGCAATAGACTGGGATTGATCTGAACCTACCTGATTGGATTCTTCCTGAATCGATGCTGCTATCATCGCTGTAAGCTGCTCAGCCAGTTTTTGCTGCTGGCTTTTATTGGCATCTATAAGCTGTTGTAAAGTAACAGTAGCGCTATCTAGCGATGATATAGTCATAGATAAATCCTAAACAGTTAAAACGTGTCAGCTCAGTAGAGCTGGACATTTAAAATAATTGAACGCTTACTGCGCTTCCGTTTTTAGTGGCTTATCCAAAGGCACGTTATACAATCGCAATGCTTCTTTCATTACATTATGGAAAACAGGTGCGACCGTTAGACCAGCATAAATCTGACCACGTGGGTCTTCAATAAGCATTACGCCTACCAGCTTTGGATTGGATGCAGGTGCCATACCAGCAAAGACGTTACGATACTGATCCGTATAATAACCACCATCTGGATTGATGCGGCGTGACGTACCTGTCTTACCTGCCACGCGATATCCATCAATGGCAGCGGCTTTCGCCGTACCACCAGGCTCAGTCACGCTCTCGAGCATCTGTACGATAGACATTGCCTGCTCATGCGCCATAATGCGTTTGCTTGGCTGCGACTTGTCATCTTTAATTAAAGTTAATGGATGCATGACTCCACCTGCTGCTAGGGCTGAGTACGCCTGTGCAACCTGTGCCAATGTCACTTGCAGACCATAACCATAACTAACCGTTGCACGGCGCGAGGTTTCTTTTTCTTTTGGCGTGACGATCAAACCGCTGCCCTCACCTGGGAACTGCAATGGAGTCTTTGAGCCAAAGCCAAACTGTCGTTGCATATTACTAATAGCATCGGCTGGCAGTGATAGCGCAATCTTGGTGGAGGCAACGTTACTAGATTTCTGTAATAGCGTGGCCATGTTAATCATACCCAAATTATTATGATCTCGAATGGTATAGCCACGTACGCGAATCGAACCGGGATTGGTATCAATCAAAGTCGTTGGCGTATATTTGCCCGAGTCTAGCGCTGCCGCCACGGTAAACGGTTTCATCACCGAACCTGGCTCGAACACATCTAACAGTGCGCGGTTACGCTGATTTTCACCCGTCATCTCATTAAGGTTGTTCGAGTTAAACGACGGCCATGTCGATAACGCCAATACTTCACCAGTTTGCACGTCAACGATCATACCTGTTGACCAGCGTGCTTTTTGTAAGCGTCCAGCTTTTTCTAACTCTTTATATAGCAAATACTGTAAGCGCGAATCAATCGTTAATGCCACATCTTTGCCGGGTACTTCTGGCTCGATTTGTTTGATTTCTTTTAGACTGTTTTGTTTGGCGTCTTTTAGAACCAGTACTTTTCCGTCATCACCTGCCAAATCTTTTTCATACTGACGCTCAATACCAGCACGGCCTTCGTAGCCGCCTTCAGGATCTTTGGCGTTTTGACCCATAAAGCCCAGCAGCTGCGCATTAGACTGTGGCTGTGGATAATAACGCTGAAAGAAATTCTTTTCGTAGACACCAGGGAAATCAAGTGAGCTGACGCTTTGGGCAATCTCAGGTGTGACCTTATTAAGCAGTGGCAAATAGTGTGAGCCCGCACCAGATGGCAAAGCTGCTTTTACGGCTTTTTCATCGGTCACATCGATACTGTCATCAATAGCCGTGACTTTTTTTAACTCATCGACCGAGATATTGGCAGCAGCGGCTAGCTTTGTTAGATCCATATTATCTAGACGCTTTTGCATACGCGCTTGTAATTGTGGACTGCTAGGATTGGTAATGATAATGCGCTTTAGCTCATAATATTCACGAGAGTAATCATGCGGACTGAATGAAACTGTCGCGAGCGGCGCGCTGACCGCAAGCGGTAGATTATTACGATCGGTAATCATACCGCGATAAGACTTTTGGGTGCGCTCACTGGTAATGAGCTCATTGCCTTTGTCTTGATAGAACTGTGCGTTGGCAACCTGAATATAATAGGCGCGGCTAATCAGTAGCGCTAATATGACCAGCGCTAGACCCCAGACCATACGAAAACGGTTTTTGTCTTGTTCGAAACCACCGAGAGCAGACGCACCTGACGCTTTGCTCGAAAAAACCATTTTACTTTTGCGGTTTTTTACACTGGTATAAGCGCCTTGGGTATCGCTTTTTTTGATGCGACCAAACAATTTGGCCTTACGATTACTTGCAGCTTTATCAGGCTTGCTACTTGTTTGACCAGACTTAGCAGCACTGGCTCGGCGGAGAGGTTTGGTTACCTTGCCGCTGGCTGGTTTCTTGCTGGTGTTTTTTGCGGTGGATTTAGGCTTTTTCTCACTCATTGTCCTGCCTCCGTCGCTGGTTCTTCAGGAGAGATGTCAGTAGAGGCACGTGGCCCAATCACGTCAGACATATCTTCATCTGAGTCTTCCGTAACCACTGGCACCAATGCAGTAGCGACACCAGGCTGGATAATCAGCTTATCCTTTAATGTTGGCGAATACATACCCAATTCAGCAACCGCTCGACTGGCAATCTGCGGTGTGGCGCTAAAGGTTTGCTGCTCAATCAATAGACGCTGATGCTCTACTTGTAGCTTACGTTCTTGTTTTTTCATGTCTTGCAAAGTTTTGTAGTCCTGATGATATTGCTGAACTTCTTCGGCAGTTTTGATACCACTCCATACAATCGTGGCTGCCAATAGCAGTAGCACGACCACATAAATGCTCACCACATTAAACCGGCGCACGAACAGCTCGCCGACATCGGTATTATAAGGTGTAGCAGTGCGGCGATTCGCAGGTTTGTCAGATATTGCCATGACGATCTCAAAAAGGTGAACGTAAACGATAGAGTAGATAACGGATTGCGAAAGATGAACGTGTCATTATTCGGTCATACCATCGATAAATATAAAACCAAAGACACTTATAAGTGTAAAACCTAAACCTAAAAAACGAATATGAAAAACACAGCCAATAGCTAATATCTTCAATAGCCACAAGTCATCACAACTCATGACTATCAATATGCCATACCACAACCAAACACGTTGAGTGGCTGTACTATATAAAACCATTTAACTATTAAGCAGATAAAAACCAACTGATGAGCCTAACAGACAATATTTACAGATTTTTAACAGTGGCGTAGCCATTAGGACATTTGCGCATCATTTAGACAAATATTAGCAATCTTAGACTACTCAATAATCATATTCAGCTATGACTTGTGGCATCATGTTGTTCTATGATTTTGTTGTCTGCTCATAAGCTGTGTCGGTACGCGTTGCCATACGCAGCCATGCACTACGCGCGCGCGGGTTTTGACTCGTCTCAGCTTTGCTTGGGCCAACACGTTTTGGCTTGCTAAAATAGCGTGGACGATTCGGCAGCATTGGCAGGTTTTCGTCTTCTGGATATTGCCCTTTACTATGTCGCTGCAAAAACTGCTTGATACGGCGATCTTCTAATGAGTGAAAGCTAATGACCGCAAGCTGTCCACCTGACTTTAAGATAGGAATACTTTGCTCTAAAAAGTCATCAACATCGCCCAGCTCATTGTTAATAAAAATACGCATGGCTTGAAAGCTTTGTGTGGCTGGATGTTTACCGCGTTGCCAGTTGGGATGCGCTACTTTGATGACTTCTGCCAATTCAAGCGTAGACTCGTAGCTCTCCATCTGTTTGATAGCGCGTGCAATACGGCGGCTATGACGCTCTTCGCCAAACTCATAAAGTACATTGGCCAACGTTTCATCATTGACTTTCTCGAGCCATTCGGCAACTGACTGGCCACGACTGGTATCCATACGCATGTCTACTGCCCCATCACGCATAAAGCTAAAGCCGCGGCTACCGTCATCAATCTGCGGTGATGAAATGCCCAAATCTGCCATCAAACCATCAATTTCAGTGATGCCCATAGCAGCCAGACTGTCGGTCAACGTCGCAAAACTATCGTGAACCACACGCACGCGGCTGTCTTTGCTTGCCAGCTCTTGCGCCACACTAATGGCTGTTGGATCTTTGTCAAAGACAATCAGCGTGGCGTCATCGGCGAGTTGACTTAATAGTAGTCGGCTATGGCCACCACGACCAAAGGTTGCATCAACGTAGATGCCACTTATATTTAAGCTATGTTGGTCGCCTTCTGTTTGCTTGGGCAAGGATTTTACACCCAGTACTGCTGCGACAGTCTCTTGCAGCAGCACCGCATCATGGACAAAACTTAATTCATCAGACGTGATATCGCCCTCATGACGGGCGTGAGTAACATCCAGATCGACATCTTGCGTAGACGCATCCTTTACAGCAGAAGGATTAGACGCTGACTCAGAGAGATCAGCGGCGGCAGAAGGACTGGCTTTCGATTTTGGCTTAGACTTTGATAGGGACACAAACAACTCAATAGATGACGACCATACTGGCCAGTAATTAGATGAAAATAAACAAGTTATGACTTGCTTAGCATTATTATCGCAAGGATACACCTGTAGTCAAGCACTAGAAGGGCTTTTCATTAAAAATATCACATGTCTCTGTTATACTAGCGCTATATTTTACGCTATTTCTTAACATCGACTTCATATCTTTCATCGCTATTTATACTAATAGCTTATATCGATAGCAAACTTTGAGACTTTTACCATGCAAACCTCTACTGACAGCACGCGCCCTGTACGTACGCGTATCGCCCCATCACCAACTGGCTTTCCACACGTAGGTACTGCCTATATTGCCCTATTTAACTTGGCTTTTGCCAAAGCGCGCGGTGGCGAATTCATCTTACGTATCGAAGACACTGATCAGACTCGCTCGACTGAGCAATCAGAACAAATGATTTTGGATGCCCTACGCTGGGTTGGTCTGGATTGGAGCGAGGGCCCAGATATTGGCGGCCCACACGCCCCTTATCGTCAGAGCGAGCGTAGCGATATCTACAAAAAACACGCCGAGATACTCATAGAAAAAGACCATGCGTTCCGCTGTTTTTGTACCAGTGAAGAATTAGACGCTATGCGCGCTGAACAAATGGCCAATGGCGAGACCCCTCGTTATGATGGTCGCTGTGCCCATCTTGCACCAGAAAAAACCGAGCAATTGGTAAGCGAGGGCAAACCGCACGTGATTCGTATGCGCGTACCTACCGAAGGCATCTGTCAGGTACATGACATGCTACGTGGCACGGTTGAGATTCCTTGGACCCAAGTCGATATGCAAGTACTGCTAAAAACAGACGGCATGCCAACGTATCATTTAGCCAACGTCGTCGATGACCATCTGATGGAAATCACTCATGTGATGCGCGGTGAAGAGTGGTTGAACTCTGCGCCTAAGCATCAACTGCTATATGATTATTTTGGTTGGGAAATGCCAACGCTTTGCCATATGCCGCTCCTACGCAACCCGGACAAGTCAAAACTTTCTAAGCGCAAAAACCCAACTTCTATCACCTACTATCGTGATGCAGGCGTGCTACCTGAAGCGCTGCTAAACTATCTTGGTCGTATGGGCTACTCAATGCCCAATGATGCTGAGCAGTTTACGCTAGAAGAAATGATTGCCAGCTTTGACATTCAGCGTGTGTCGCTTGGTGGCCCTATCTTCGATATCGAAAAGCTAAACTGGCTCAATGCAGAATGGCTACGTGCGCTTAGCCCTGAAGAACTAAAGAATAAAATCCTTGAATGGGCCAGCAACAGTGACAAACTAACCGCTATCGCAGCGGCGATTCAGCCACGTATCGAGCTATTGTCTGATGCGGTTAATTGGGGTGGTTTCTATTTCCAAAACCTACCTGACATCAATGCTGAGAGCTTTACTCATAAATCACTCACCCCTGAGCAAATTATCGAGATGCTGCAATTAGCCCTTTGGCAGTTAGAAGTCTTACCAACGTGGTCAGAAGAAAACATCTATGCCACGCTAAAAGGCCTTGCTGCTCATCTTGATATTAAGATGCGTGATTTTATGGCGCCGTTCTTTATCGCTATCGCTGGTAGCACCTCATCGACGCCAGTCATGAACTCTATGGCGATTATCGGTGCCGATATGACTCTGACTCGCTTGCGTCACGCAGTTGATGTATTAGGCGGCCTCGGTAAAAAGAAACTGAAAAAACTTGAGAAACAAGCGGCAGAATTGCCAGATTTCTTAGCTGCTGCTGAATAGCTTAGAAGCTGAATAACTTATCTACTAAACAGTTAACTAGCTAAACTTGTCGAATGTAAAAGGGTCAGGCCATCTCTGGCCCTTTTTTCGTTGTTAATAAGTACTACTACTCTCAGAATATAAAAATCTCTTACTCAATATTTTAATTGGAAATAAACATGGCCGCCAAAACCGTCACGATAGAAAGCAAAGATTATGTCTTTAATACCCTAAAAGAAGCACAGAAATATTATGATGCCATCATAAAAGAACTGTTTGATGCAACTTTGACCCTGACCAAGGGCCAAGACTTCGAAGATTTAAAATGGATATACAGCACTTACTGTGGTTACACCAAGCATAATCTGGATAAATTGAGCGAATATGACATCGTTGGCGTCAAAGGTATAAGAACGATCCGAGAAAAAGGTGGTCAATATATGCCAACTGAATGCTGTGCGATTATTTTTTCTGATGGTAGTGAAGAAGAGTTTTATACCGATAAAGCCATCAAAGAGATCGCACTTAAGCAAAATCCACGCTAATTTGGGCTTATTGAGCCTTTAAAATAGGCTAAATCACTTTTTTTTGCATATTTATGAATTATTTTTAAAATAGTTGTTGACAAGACTGCCGCTCTTACATAAAATACGCACACTCTTAGCGAGGGGCTATAGCTCAGTTGGTAGAGCACTTGCATGGCATGCAAGGGGTCAACGGTTCGACTCCGTTTAGCTCCACCATACTTATTTATAGCAACGCTCAGTATTACTGAAACGTAATAATAAATACTCGCTAGTAGGACGATATCAGCACCTAGGCAATGCTTATTTAATAAGCTATCTGATATTGTGAAGTACCGTTGTAACCACTGGTTATAACACTCTATGCGTCCCCATCGTCTAGAGGCCTAGGACACCGCCCTTTCACGGCGGTAACGGGGGTTCGAATCCCCCTGGGGACGCCACTATTCGGCGTCACTTATTAGCACTTTTGCTTAGCATCAGGTTAGACTAATAAGCGAACAATAAAAAAGCCCAGTCATCATATGGTGACTGGGCTTTTTTATGTCTGTCGTTTCTTGAAATCCTCTATTCTGTTTTCGTTAGCTTATTATTAATAGCCGCTAGCTTACTGTTGATAGCGCTATTGCCAACCTATTTAATACTCGTTAATATCGACCTGACAAGCGTATTTATAAAGTGCACCTACATACTATAAATGATAGGGCTTGGCGTGCTTAAAGGGAAGTGATTGCTATGTTTGGTATCGAGAATTATCTAGGGTTTATCTTGGCGGCTATTTTGTTAAACCTAACGCCAGGTACGGATAGCATGTACATCATCACCCGTAGTGTCTCACAGGGGCAAACAGCAGGGGTTTATTCTGTTCTTGGCATTACTTCGGGTATTTTGGTACATACTTTATTGGCGGCGCTAGGGTTGTCCGTATTGCTTGCCAATTCCCCTACGGCGTTTATGATCGTTAAATATATTGGGGCCAGCTATTTATGTTATTTAGGCTTTAAGATGCTGACGAGCAAAAACTTGAGCTCGATAGCAAACAATTTATCCAAAGATCAACACGTGACTAGCCAAAAGGCTGTAGATGGTTGGCAAATATATAAGCAAGGTGTGTTGACCAATACTTTTAATCCAAAAGTCGCTTTATTCTTCTTGGCGTTCTTCCCGCAGTTTATCGACGCTAGTTATGCTTATGGCATGCTGTCATTTTTAATGTTGGGGCTGACTTTTGCCACCACAGGCTTTATATGGTGCTTGAGTTTGGCGCTGTTGGCGTCAAAGTTCAGCAAAAAACTAAGAGCGAATCCAAAAATTGAATCCATGATGAATAAAATAAGTGGTGTCGTATTTATGGGGCTAGGAATTAAGCTGTTGACTGAAAAAGCTTGAAGAGTAAAGTAACAAGAAAAAAACATCTTCCATAGAAAAGCCCAATCCCCTACTTTGACGGAGATTGGGCTTTTTGTCATATAAAGCTTAACTAACTACTAGCCTGCTTCTTTGCTCTCAGCAGCTAATTGACGTAGTACATAGTGCAATACGCCACCATGACGCACATATTCGCGCTCTTTTGGCGTTTGTAGACCGACATTTACTTCAAAGGTTTCTGCCGTTCCGTCAGCACGTGTAGCCGTGACCGTGGCTGTTTTACTCTCGCCATTGTTCAAACCTGTGATGCTCAGTACTTCAGAACCATCTAGTTTATAGGTCTCTGCATTTTGACCGTCTTTAAATGTCAATGGCAGCACGCCCATACCGACGAGATTCGAGCGGTGAATACGCTCAAACGAGCTGGTCAATACCGCTTTTACGCCGAGCAAGATCGTACCTTTAGCTGCCCAGTCACGGCTCGAACCAGAACCATACTCTGATCCACCAAGTACGACGAGCGGAAGCTTGTCTTCTTTATATTTCATCGCTGCGTTATAGATAGGCATCTCTTCGCCATCTTGTAGCGTAGCGCTGTCATCTTTGAAGTAGTAGGTATAGCCGCCTTCTTTACCGCCCATCATGGTATTTTTGATACGGATGTTGGCAAAAGTACCACGAGTCATTACTGCATCGTTACCACGGCGTGAGCCATAGCTGTTGAAGTCTGCTTCCATCACACCGCGCTCTTGCAAGTACTTACCTGCTGGTGAGTCTGGATCGATATTACCTGCTGGTGAGATATGATCGGTAGTGATTGAATCACCAAATAGACCTAAGATACGCGCGCCTTCGATATCAGGGATACCTTCTGGCTCCATGGTCATACCATCAAAGAACGGTGGGTTTTTGATATACGTCGACCCTTCATCCCATGGATACAATTGGCTATCCGCTGAACTAATTGCGTTCCATGCGGCACTACCATCAAATACTTCGCCATAGTTTTTGCGGAACATATCAGCATCAATATTGTTGGCAATCAGCTCGTTAATTTCTTCCGAGGTTGGCCAGATATCTTTTAGGAATACATCATTGCCATCTTGATCCTGTCCTAGCGGATGAGTCGTCAGATCGATATCGACTGTACCTGCCAGCGCATAGGCAACCACTAGCGGTGGTGATGCTAAGTAACTGGCTTTGACATGCGAGTGAATACGACCTTCAAAGTTACGGTTACCAGACAGTACTGCTGCCGCGACTAAGTCGTTTTCTTCAATGCCTTTTTCGATCTCTTCTGATAATGGCCCTGAGTTACCGATACACGTCGTACACCCATACCCTACTAGGTAGAAGCCCGTTTTTTCTAGCTCATCCATCAGATGGGTCTTTTCTAAATAGTCGGTGACCACTTTAGAACCCGGTGCGAGCGATGTCTTAACCCAAGGCTTGGCTTTAAGACCTTTGGCAGCCGCTTTTTTGGCCACTAGACCTGCACCAATCATTACCGCTGGATTGGAAGTATTGGTACAAGAAGTAATGGCAGCAATAACTACCGACCCGTCTCGTAGTTTGTGTTGTTTGTCATCGATGCTGACATTTGAGAAGACATTGTTTGCTGGCGCGTAACCTGCATTGTCATCACTGGTATCAACTTCGATATTCGGTTCAGCCGCTAAGTGTTCAGCTTGCTCTTGCTCGCCGCCTTCTTGATCAAAGCGTACTTTGCCTTCTACTTCTGACTTACGATCTTTGGTCATTTTTTCTAGCGTTTCGCCAAACTTCTCATGCATATCAGACAAATTGATACGCTGCTGTGGCAAGTTTGGACCAGCAAGTGCTGGCTGTACTGACGACAGATCTAGTTCTAATTTGCTTGAATAAGTCGCCGCAGGTGTATCAGCATCGTGCCATAAGCCTTGCGCCTTAGCATATTTTTCAACCAGTTCAATCTGCTCTTCGTCACGGCCTGATAAACGCAGATAATCAATTGCCATTTGGTCAATTGGGAAAATACCACAAGTCGCGCCATACTCTGGTGACATGTTGGCAATGGTGGCGCGATCCGCTAGCGGCATACTGTGTAAGCCTTCGCCATAAAACTCGACGAACTTGCCCACTACGCCATGTGCGCGCAACATCTCAACCACACGTAATACCAAATCAGTTGCCGTGACGCCTTCGGTTAGCTTGCCTTTTAGCTCAAAACCGACTACTTGTGGAATCAGCATCGATGACGGTTGGCCTAGCATCGCAGCTTCAGCTTCGATACCGCCCACACCCCAACCAAGTACACCGATACCATTAATCATCGTGGTATGACTATCTGTACCAAACACTGTATCTGGATAAGCTGTCAGCTCGCCATCGACGTCTGCTGCCATCACGACACGGGCTAGATACTCAAGGTTGACCTGATGCACGATACCTGTCGCTGGCGGTACCACGACGAAGTTTTCAAAGGCTTGCTTGCCCCAATGCAAAAATTCATAGCGCTCATTATTACGCTTAAATTCAATCTTTTCGTTCAAATCTAGCGCATCTTCGCGGCCATAAGCATCAACCTGTACAGAGTGGTCGACGACCAGCTCACTAGGGATAAACGGATTGATCTGCTCAGCCTTACCGCCAAGCTCGACAACTGCATCACGCATCGCAGCCAAATCAACTACCGAAGGTACACCAGTGAAATCCTGCAATACCACACGCGCTGGCATAAAGGCGATTTCTTTCGACGCCTCAGCCCCTGCATCCCAGTTGGCAACC
Organism: Psychrobacter sp. APC 3281; assembly: GCF_030407815.1. GTDB lineage: Bacteria > Pseudomonadota > Gammaproteobacteria > Pseudomonadales > Moraxellaceae > Psychrobacter. The sequence continues at coordinate 66,731 of NZ_JASDCS010000009.1, read as the reverse complement.
GCTTCGATATGGTTTTTACCAACCGACTGGCCACCGTCTTCGTTACGCAATAGGTTTTCTAATACCACTTTCATACAAAATGGTAATGTCTTGATATGCTCATAAGTTTCGGTCAGCTTTGGCAGGCTGTAGTAGGCATGTTCCTTGCCAGCAACCGAAAGGGTGTCTTTTACATCAAAAATATCACTCATGATAGCTTCCTTATCGTTGTTATAAATCCTGGACATAAATTATTATAAGTTTATGTATGACTGGTGGCTCAATAAATGATTGATCTGTCTTGAATCAATATCGCAGTTTCGCAAAACTGTCTGATATGAGTCAGTGTTAACAAAAGAGATAATCATATCTGTAGTGATTAACAGAAACTCCCTTTTACCATAACAAACATACAAGGCTTTGTTAACGTCCGGACGTTGTCGAATCGTGGCACAATCGTAAACGTAACAACGGTTTAGCGAGCTATTCTTAAGCAATATCTTTCTATTTATTTTTTACCTTTTTTACGTCGCCCACTGCGGAACACATAGCTGTCCTCATAGAAGTCAGTATTGGCATTCTCTGCCCAAAAGTGTGGTACCCCCAAAATTGGTAACGGCGCAAGCTGGCGCGGCTTGACGTCATCATTGGATAACAATGTGTCCATGTATTTGGCAACCTTGTCATCCAAATAGTGCATACGTTCAGCTAACGATAAGGTAAAGAATTCTTGTGCAACGTGAATGACAATGCTGTGAGCGCATAAAGGTTTGCGTGGATGTACCAACTGCTCAAGCAATGCATGGCCAAAGATATAAACTGCGGCTTGAGCGCTGTTATCAGGCTGGGTTGGGTTGTCCCATTTAGCGCGCGGCTTCACCAAACTTGCCTGCCAGTCAAAATCAACCAATGCCTTACCGATATTAGCATCAGAAGTCACTAGCACTGCACCATTCTCATCAAAGACAGTAATAGTGTCGCGCACACGCCCTCGGCGCTCACTAATGCCCTGCTTAGCGATTTCTAGCATATGGTAGTAATTAAGCACAGCTTTAGTCTTCGGAAAAGTCAGCCAAATACTGCCATTAAACAAGTCATGCAAATTATCACGCGTCGGGATATTGCCAGTTGTGCCGATGAAATGCTCATAGGCCTCCCCTTCAGGCAATGCATTTTGAGAGACGAATTGTAGCGTTTGAGATTTGTGGTCGTAAGCAGGTTTGGTATGCGGTAACGGCTGTCGTAAGTGATCAGCTTGTTGTACCATCGCCGTTTTTAAGACCTTGGCCATCGTGTCAGGCGTATTGATGTCAGAAGCATTTATATCGTACTCATCTAGGCTTTTCACATTATCCAAACTTTCTGAATCACCCAAATCACCCAAATTATCCAAGCTATTTCTCTGTGATTTTGAGCGACTAAGGCGTTCAATCGTGTTGCTGATATAACTCAATTGAGTAATATGCGACAACCAAGGCGCTTGCCAATCAATAGCAGCAAAGCTGTTATCAAGCTGACCTTCTACTACAGGTAGCTGCTTAGTATGAGTATCAGAGTTAAGTGTGGCTGGTAAATCAATGGCAGGCATAGAAGCTCTCTCTTACGGGCTATCTCTATTAGACGTATGGACGGTCTATGGTATCATGGTGCGCTTTTTTACTGCTAGATACGCCGCTCGAAAGGACTTTTTGAGCGCTATGGATGAATGAGTTTTATGGCAAATTTTAATACCCACTTAAATGTCGCATTTATGGTCAGCGGCACACTAAGTTTGACGGTTTATAAAGCTGGATTGATTGATGATTCAGGATTTTTGGTGTGCGTGGCGCTTGGTACTATCGGTGGATTGCTGCCAGACTTGGATTCTGATAATTCAACACCGATTAAGCTCGGTTTTAATATTACCTCGTTTATATTTGCCTTTGGGCTAGTCATGCATTGGCGGAGTGATTTAAGCTTACTGGCATTAATAGTATTGTGGCTGGCGGGCTACGGTTTTATGCGTTATGTGGTTTTTCATATTTTTACTACTATGACGGTGCATCGCGGTGTCATCCACTCTGTGCCGTATATGGCGATACTGGGACTGGGTCTGACGTGCCTAAGTTATTATGGCTTGCACCTACCACTGACGACCAGCTGGTTTTATGGCCTGTTTTTATTTGGTGGCGCAATGGTGCACTTATCATTGGATGAGCTGTATAGCGTCAATCTGTCCAATATGAAAATGAAACGTTCATCGGGCACAGCGATGAAGTTTTATCAGCCAAAAGACAAATGGTGGTATTTGCTTCTATACACTATCCTTGCGCTACTGGTGTATGCCGCCCCGCCTTTTGAGATGTTTTGGTCACGACTAAGTGAGCCTTCCGCATGGGCGCAGCTCAAAGTCGGTATATTGCCAGAATTAATAAAAAGCATGCTGCAATAAAGTTATCATAAGGCTATTAATCCTAAACGAATAAGCCCAAACAAAAAGTAGAGTAAAACATGCAATCTTACCCAGATACTTGCCCTTGCCAAATCAATCTAACAGCAGAAACGACAGACGCTCCGCTATCCTATCAAGACTGCTGCCAACCATATCATGATACTTTTTATAATGGTGCTTTTTATAATAATGAGGTTGATAAAGCAGATGGTACAAAAGCGGAGACAGCCGAACGGCTTATGCGCACGCGCTATAGTGCCTTTGCATTGGTGAAACCAGAGTATATCGTCAAAACCACAGTGCCTGCTCAGCAAGCATTACTTGATGTTGCAGCGATTGAGAGTTGGGCAAAAGAAACCGATTGGGCAGGATTAGAAATCGTAGAGCACACGCCAAAGCTTGGTAAACGTCATGCACAGGTTGAATTTAAAGCTTATTTTAAAAGCCCTGAGAAAACAACAAGTGGTTTAGAAGAAAAAATACAGGCGCATCATGAACTTTCTACTTTCGTAAAGGTAAAAGACAAGGCTAATAGCGATGCGCGCTGGTATTTCTTAGACCCGACGGTTGCGATGACTGTCAGCCAAAAGCAACCGTGCATTTGTGGATCTGGTGAGAAGTTTAAGCGGTGTTGTGGAGTTTATATTTAAACAGTATTGGATATTCATTAACCGCTAAACACTCGCTCCAACGGCTCGTGCAATCGCAATGCCTTCATCCACTGTTAAAAACTTGCGCTGACTTGGGCTGTCTTTATAAATGACATCACCGTCTTGAAAAATTAAGCATTCATTGACGGCGAGCTGCTGCCATTTCTCATTTTCAGTCAGTGGCACGGTGACTAAAATAGTAACTTTATCCGTGTCTGTGGTCACATCACCAAAGTTAATCGCCATATCATCATCAGCGAGTTTCGCTTCACCAAATGGTGCTTTGCGCGTAAGATAAAACAGTAGGCTGCCCGCATAAGCCAGTTGCCACCTGCCATTCGATATTAAGCAATTAAATAACCCATTGGCAGATAGATAACGACATTGCGTGGTCAAAAAGTTAAAAAGCGTCTTGTCATCAGGGCGTGACTTAAAGCTACTCTTTAGACGATTGACCAAATAACAGAATGCCATCTCAGAATCAGTTGAACCGACTGGCTGACAATGTGAGGCATTGCCATTGTCTTGTAAGCGCTGACAGCGTTTGATAAATTCGCTATTCATCTGCCCATTATGAGCAAATACCCACTGCTCGCCCCATACTTCACGGACGAATGGATGGGTGTTTGCCAAACAGTTCTGTCCTTGCGTCGCTTTACGAATATGCGCGATGACATTCATGGCTTTGATTGGGTAGTTATTGACCAAATCGGCGACTGGCGATAGATGGCTTGGACGATTATCATGAAACAGACGCAGACCCGTTGAGTCATTTGCCGTCTCATCGTTAATTCTATCATTATTGCTGCATTCGCTACGCTCGAAAAATGCAATGCCAAAGCCATCTTCATGACTGTCAGTCATCCCGCCGCGCTTGCGAAATCCTGCAAAGCTAAAGCCAATATCCGTTGGGGTATTACAGTTCATTCCTAAGAGTTGACACATTTAATCATTACCGCCGTTATTGTCGTCTATTATCGAGTTACCTTGGGGAGCATTGCTTTGAGCAGCAGATAGCGCATCAAAGTCAGCATCACTCATTTCATTTAGTAAGGCCGCACCATCAGTTGGGATGGTATCCAAAATGCGCTGAGCTTCTGCCAGATCAGTACTTTCTACCCAGAGAACGATACCCGAGTTCATACCTGGGATAGCGCTAAGCGGCTGCAAGGACACGGTAATGCCGTTATTACGTAGTAGGTTGGCGTGCAGCTCACCTTGCATATTGGTATCGTAGCGCGCCAGTTTGTGCCAGTTATCAACTTGATCGGTCATGGGGTCGCCTCTAAGGTTTCGGTGCTAAAATTAGTACTAGCATTAGTACTAGAATAAATGAATAAGCAACGCTTACGATAATTGATCTAGCGTATATTCTTTGATTGCAAATTCACTACTATTTAATGTTTCCTGCGCTTGCTCAGCTTGGGTGATACTGCTAAACACGCCGACTATTTGATTGTCTGGTTTGTTTAATAGTACAAATACGGTATTTTGCGATTTTTCAACGTGTGCCCAATGGTAAGCGGCCAGACGCTTCATCAAATCAGGATTTTTGACCATGATGTTATCACCCGTACGACCTTCGGTACGATTGTAGTGAATCACATTTAGGCGTAATAACCAGAAAATCACCGCCGCCTTTGCCAGCATAACAGGTAGTGCACGGTTTTCGTCGTTATTTAGCGGGCGGATCGACTCATAACCTTGTAAGAATGCTGCCATTTTACTGCGGTCAAAGTTAACGGATTCGCCTTGTTCTGCAACGCCCCACGTGGTACAAAAATCATTGATAGTAATGGCAATATCCATCACGTAATGCTCAACACTGACTTCGGTGAAGTCCAACAGGCCCGTCAAACGCGCTTCACCTTTTTGTAGATTCCATAAGGTATTGTCGGCAAACATATCTAGATGACATAGGCCTTTTGGCAAGGTTGCCAGTGGTAATTCTGAATAAGAGCGCCAGATATCGCTCATCAGCTTAGCTTCATCACCTGGCATAAACTGCATTTCACGGTCGCGCACATCTGCCCATGGGTACAAAGGCACGCCGTACTGCTCACTTGGCTGCAATGCTTGTAGCGTTTCATGCAGCATCGCTAATGCCGCGCCAATGTCATGACACATTGCTTGCGTGGTTTGATCAGGATGTGAGCCTGCTAAACACGGCACTAAAGTAATTGCCTTGTCTTCATAATGGATAACATAGCGATTATCATCACCATCCATTTGTGAACTATTTGATTCAATAACAGCTAGCGGCGCAGCGACTGGTAGCTTGCCATTTAATTGATTAAGAATAACGGCCATTTTTTCGATATCAGCAGGCGGACGTTCTTCAAACAAGGTAAATACATAAGAGTATCTGCCATCTACATCGTCAGTCGTTTGAATAAACCAGTTTGAGTTTTTAATACCTTGAGTGATCGGAATCGCACGGGCAAACGACACGCCAAAGCTTTGGCAAAAGGCGGCAAACTGATCATCGGTTAACTGGGTATAGACGGACATGACATCTCACTTATAGCAATTGGATAAGAAGTTAAATAGGATAAATTTATGCGGTAATGACAGCAATTGTACCGCGCATGATAAAACTATGGTGAAAAGCGTAATAATCTTGCGAAAACCTGCCTGAAATAGCAGTGATTTTGCTAGACTAGCGCCTATGAATTGATTATAAGGTGAAAGACCCTATGTTAGCAAAGCGTATCATTCCTTGCTTGGACGTAGACAATGGCCGCGTGGTCAAAGGCGTGCAATTTGTCGATATCAAAGACGCAGGCGATCCTGTTGAAGTAGCCAAACGCTACAACGAACAAGGCGCTGATGAGATTACTTTTTTGGATATTACTGCGACCAATGATGAGCGCGATACCACTTATCATACTGTTGAACGCATGGCAGAGACGGTATTCGTTCCGCTGACTGTTGGCGGCGGCGTACGAAAAATCGCTGATATTCGCAATTTGCTCAATGCTGGCGCGGATAAAGTCGCGATTAACTCAGCAGCCGTATTTACGCCGGAGTTCGTTGGTGAAGCCGCGCAGAAATTTGGCAACCAGTGTATCGTCGTTGCCATCGATGCCAAACGCGTCGCTGATATCAATGTCGATGGTATTGTCGTACCACGTTGGGAGATTTTCACCCATGGTGGCCGTAAACCAACGGGTATCGATGCCGTTGCTTGGGCGAGCAAAATGGCAGAGCTGGGCGCTGGTGAATTACTGGTCACCTCGATGGACGGTGATGGCACCAAAAAAGGCTACGACTTGGCGCTGATGCAGCAAATTACGAGCCGCGTTAATGTACCAGTTATCGCCTCAGGCGGCGTCGGTAACCTGCAACATTTAGCAGAAGGCGTACTAGAAGGCGGCGTAGATGCCGTACTTGCCGCCAGTATTTTTCACTTCGGTGAGTACACGGTATTGGAGGCCAAAGAGTATATGGCAGCGCAAGGAATACAGATGCGTCTTTAGCACGCTCGTAATATACAAATAAAACCCAAAAAAATGCTATCATAGCGCTAACCATTTATTTTCGTTCAATTAACTAGGGCAACGCCAAAATAATAGGCGACCGAGTCGATTGAACGCATCAGACTATTTAGCTATTTATTGACGCCTATATTTCAATTGAACGCTTATTAAGCAAAGGATTTTTTATGTCGAATTTACAACAGCAGCGCAACGACGTGACTCACATCGATGGTAACCTACATCAAAACGCTGATGCTCGCATTGGTATCGTTGTTGGTCGTTTTAACGGTTTCGTCGTTGAGTCATTGGTTGATGGTGCAATCGATGCCCTACTCCGTCATGGTGTATTGGGTAGCAATATTACTGTTATTCGTGTGCCTGGCGCATTTGAGCTACCACTTGTAGCCCAACGTGCTGCTGAATCAGATCGCTTTGACGCGATTGTGGCATTGGGTGCAATCATCCGTGGCAGCACGCCGCATTTTGATATTGTAGCTAGCGAGTCGGCTAAAGGTTTGAGCGCTGTGGCAATGGATTATAATATCCCTGTTGCTAACGGTATCATCACCACTGACAGCATCGAGCAAGCTATCGAGCGCTCTGGTACTAAAGCGGGCAACAAAGGCTCTGAAGCTGCGATGGTTGTACTAGAAATGATCGCTGTTTTGTCACAGCTTGATATTGATGATATCGATGAAGCGTAAGCTTTAAAGCTCAAATTTACTAGTTTAACTGGTGCTGCTATTGAGTGATAACAGCACCTCATAGCACTAGCCAGCTATCAAAACAATTGGCTATTTTTTGAATTTTCGCCGTATTTCTATACCCTTTGAAATTTTAAATAAACAAAGCTAAAAAGTTACTTTGCTAATTTATATTTTGACTGGGTATCATCTCAAAAATTTAGGTACAGACCCCCTATGACTGACCAACTCAAGCGCGCTATTAGCGCTGCGAAAACCGCACAAGCCAATGATGGACAAGCTGAAGCTACCCGTATAGCGAGCAGTAGTGCGGGTGATCAAACATTCGATATGAGTGAGTCTTCTTATAAGACCAGTCACACTGCTATCCGTAAGGCACGTCGCTTTGCGATGCAAGGCCTATACGAATGGCTCGTCACTGATCGCCGCTTTGATGTAGATGGCAAGCTTGGCTGGAAAGCCAATGCTCCGCACGATATCGCTGCTCGCACGCGTGCAACCAATGCCATGCATACCGTCCATATCGGTTATTATCATGAAATGATGCGCGACATCCCAGAGCAAATTGAAGCACTCGATGCGCTTATCAGTCAGCATCTCGATCGTGAGGTTGATAAGCTAGATACTGTTGAGCACGCTATCTTGTTGATTGGCGCGTATGAGCTACAAAACCGTATAGAGATTCCTTATAAAGTCGTGCTTGATGAAGCGATGAAGCTAAACAATCATTTTGGGGCGACTGATGCTCATAAATTGATTAATGCAGTACTAGATAAAATGGCCGGTGAGCTGCGCGCTTTAGAGGTACAAGCAGATACTAATGCCAATCTACGTACGTCACAAAAAGCGGCGGCTAAACAGTCTGAAGCAAATCCAGTGGATAGCATCGAAACTGCTACTGAAACAGAAAGCGCGATTATCGATGAGCCGACTGCATCCAACAAGCCGCGTATCAGTGCTAACAAAGCCAACGTCAAACGCAGTAGTGCCAGTAAAGCCAGTGCAAATATCAGTGACTTTAAGGCGAGTAAGAAAAACGCTAACGATACTAAAGATTAAGACTAGCCATGAACGAGTTTGAGCTGATTGAGCGTATATTCTCACAGATGCAGGCCACACATGCACCATTAACTGGTATCGAAAAAGGTATCGGTGACGACGCGGCGGTGATGGCATTGCCAGCAGGATCACGCTTGGTTAGCTGTATTGATACACTGGTTCAAGGTCGTCACTTTCATGCTGACTGGCAAAGAGTTGATGAACTGGCATTTGCCATTGGCTATAAAGCCGTGGCGGTTAATGTCTCAGACATTGCAGCTATGGGTGCGACGCCGCATAGCATTATGCTAGCGTTGGCACTACCTGAACGTCTAGCAAATCACGAATGGCTCACTGAATTTGCCAAAGGGCTGTTTCATGCGTGCCAGCTGTTTGGCGTGACGCTGATAGGTGGTGATACCACGCGCAGTGAGCGTTTAGTACTCAGTGTCAGCGCGCAGGGATTACTGGCCACAGATACACCAGCCATTTATCGCTCAGGTGCACAAGTGGGTGATAAAGTTTATGTTTCAGGCACACTTGGTGATGCCGCTTTTGCCTTAAAGTATCCTGACAGCGCACAAGGTATCGAGTTGGCACATCGTCTACATATGCCGACGCCGCGTATTGCGCTAGGTGCAGCATTGGCAAAGATGGGTGCAACATCGATGATAGATATCTCTGACGGCCTTTATCAAGATCTTGGCCATATCTGTCAGCAAAGCTCTGTCGGTATGCGTATCCATTTAGATAAGCTACCGAGTAGCGAGTCATTATCTACTGTCGATTTGTCTGATCGCTTATTAGGTCAGCTAGCGGGCGGCGATGATTATGAACTGGCATTTACTTTGCCTTCACATATCAAACCGCCTACTGGCAACACACCTGTCACTTGTATCGGCGAGGTAATTGCACTAGCAGATCCGATAGCGACAGATACCAAGTCTTCTGATAACTCACGTCTTGAACTGTTTTATCAAAATCAGCCAGTGACGCCAACTCAGCCCGCACCGTTTTTAACGTGGCCCAATCTTACTGGTTACCAACACTTTACAGGCTAATCCATGACTGATCACGACTTATCTAAGCCTGACATCCGTAAAGCAAATGACTGCCCACCGCTACCAGACGGTGCCAGTATGCTTGACCGTGTGGTTTATTGGCTTGGGCTAGGTTTAGGTAGTGGTCTGCCGCGCCGTGCACCTGGCACTTGGGGTACTGTTGGTGGGCTGATTGTGGGTGTGCCCCTCATGAGTCTAGGTTTTATTCCTTTTTTACTGTTGACTATTTTATCTTGTTTGGTTGGTATCTGGATCTGTGGGCGTACTTCTGAGTTAATGCAGGTACACGATGATCCACATATTGTGTGGGATGAATGGGCAGGCATGTGGATTACCTTATTGCCGTTATCTTACATTTTGTCTTATTTATTTCCTAAGCCTGAAAACACATTGTCGTTAATGATGATGCCTATGTTTTGGGGCTGGCTACCGACCGCCTTTATCCTATTTCGCGTATTTGATATCTTAAAGCCGCCACCGATTGGCTGGGCAGACAAAAAAGTTGCTGGCGGTCTTGGGGTAATGTTAGATGATATTATTGCAGGCATCATGGCAGCGGTCATTTGGTTGGTTATTTACATCATTGTGATGATGTTCATGTCTTTTTGATATTAGCTCACAGAAATATTTACTACAGTTTTAGCTATCTTATATATTTGATTTTACTTACTTAAATTATTGGTATTCAAATTACAAAGCCTGCACATCACAGCATTTTTATAAATGAACATTTGCGCTATAATCCAATATTATATTTTGTTACATTTGCGAGCCTATTATGACATCTCCTCTTTCTGTAATTATTTTAGCTGCCGGTAAAGGCACACGTATGCAATCAGCAAAGCCAAAGGTATTGCAGACATTGGCTGGGAAGTCTTTATTAGGTCATGTGCTAGATACTTGTCATCAGCTAACTGTTGATGAAACCATCATTGTTCATGGTTTTGGTGGTGATCAAGTAAAGTCAGAAATTACCAATCAATATACACAAGCACCGATTACTTGGGTTGCTCAAACTGAACAATTGGGAACTGGCCATGCGGTCAAGGTGACACTGTCTGATTTACCTAAGTCAGGACAAAGTCTCATTCTTTACGGTGATGTGCCATTGGTAAGCTGTCAGACATTGACAGCATTAAAAAATGCCAATACTAATGGTATGTCGATGCTGACGTTGACTGTCGATAATCCATTTGGCTTAGGTCGTATTAAGCGTGACCAAGCAGGTAATATTGAAGCCATCGTTGAGCAAAAAGATGCCGATGCTGAAGAGCAAAGTATTAAAGAAATTAACAGCGGTATCTACTGCGTCGATAATGCGCTACTGCACAAATACTTGCCTAAGCTCTCTAACGATAATGCACAACAAGAATATTATCTGACGGATATTGTCAAAATGGCCGTCGCCGATGGTATTACTATCGCGGCAATTGAGCCTGAGCATACGTTTGAGATTGAAGGGGTAAATAACCGCCAGCAGCTTGCTAGCTTAGAGCGTACTTGGCAACGTAAGCTAGTTGCTGACTTACAAGAAGCTGGCGTACAGTTTGCCGACCCTACTCGTGTCGATATCCGTGGTACGTTAACCGCTGGTCAAGATGTATTTATTGACGTTAATGTGGTGTTTGAAGGTGACTGTACCTTGGGTGACAACGTCTATATCGAAGCGGGCTGTGTCATCAAAAATGCCAAGATTGGTAATGCCTGCTACATCAAACCGTATTGCGTGATCGATCGCGCTGATATTGGTGCTGGTGTTGATATCGGGCCTTTTGCGCATTTGCGTCCTGATACCGTACTATCTGATAACAGCAAAGTTGGTAATTTTGTCGAAATTAAGAAATCGACTATCGGCAAAGGCAGTAAAGTAAATCACTTAAGCTATGTCGGCGATGCGACTGTCGGTACAGGCGTTAATATCGGCGCTGGTGTCATTACTTGTAACTATGACGGTGCTAATAAATCGCAAACCATCATTGAAGACAATGCGTTTATCGGCTCTAATGCTAGCTTAGTCGCGCCAGTGACGATTGGCGATACTGCTACTGTGGCCGCTGGCTCTGTGATTACTAAAGACGTTAACAGTAGTGCGTTGGCATTTGGTCGTGCGCGTCAAGTACAAAAAAATGACTTTCAAAGACCAACTAAAAAATAATTGCTCATTGGTGGTTTAGCCAACCTCAGTCATTCTTGAACCATTTTAAGCAGTACGGCAATCTTTGTGGTGCTGCTTCATCATATTTATCTGTTGATGACTCATCATTAATATCCGACCAAATTATTTGATCTTGCACCATTATATATTGAACTACTAAAATTTGAATCTAAGGAATAGCCATGTGTGGAATTGTAGGCGCCGTTGCTGAGCGAAATATCGCTAATATCTTACTTGAAGGCCTAAAACGTTTAGAATATCGCGGCTATGACTCAGCTGGTCTGACCGTTATTCGTGATGGTGAACTACACCGTGAGCGCCAAGTAGGTAAAGTACAGGCACTGGTTAATGCCGTCGCTATCAATCCAGAGTTTTTTGATGGTCATATTGGTATTGCTCATACGCGCTGGGCAACTCATGGTGAGCCAGCACAGCGTAATGCGCACCCACACGTGTCAGGCAAGATTGCGGTCGTTCATAACGGTATCGTCGAAAACTACGCTGAACTAAAAGAAGAGCTAATAGCCAAGGGCTATGTGTTTACTTCACAGACAGATACTGAAGTTGTGGCGCATCTAATCCATGATATTTACAAAAAAACGCCTGACTTGTTAGAAGCGGTCCGCACCATTATCCCGTTATTGCACGGTGCTTTTGCATTGGGTATCGTCCACGTAGACTGCCCTGATGAGCTCATTACTGTACGTCTAGGCTCACCTTTAGTGATCGGTGTCGGCATCGGTGAGAATTTTATCGCATCAGATCAGTTGGCTTTGCTGCCGGTGACTAACCGCTTTATGTATCTAGAAGAAGGTGATATCGCCAAATTAACTCGCAATAGCATTCAAGTTTATGCAGATGGTGTTGAAGTCCAACGTCAGATACATGAAATTGATGCCACCCAGCATAATGCCGATAAAGGCGAGTTCAAACATTATATGCTCAAAGAAATTTATGAGCAGCCAGATGCCGTCGCTCGTACGATAGAGATGGCTTTGGATAATGGTGAAACGACTAAACTACGCGACGATTTTTTACAGCGTCATGAGACACTGTTATCAGGTATTCGTCATGTACAAGTGATTGCTTGTGGTACCAGTTATCACGCTGGTATGATCGCAAAATACTGGTTTGAGAGCCTTATCCGTATACCTTGTTCCGTCGAGGTTGCCAGCGAATTCCGCTATCGCAATCCTGTCGTCGTCGATAATACTTTGGTCATCTGTATTTCTCAATCTGGTGAAACGGCTGACACCTTATCAGCGTTACGCGATATCCAGAAGCAAATGCCAGCAGGCTTAGTTAGCTTGGCACTATGTAATGTACCGACGTCATCGCTGGTACGTGAAACAGACATCTTCTTGCCGACGTTGGCAGGACCTGAAATTGGCGTCGCCTCTACCAAAGCATTTACTACTCAGCTTGTAGCATTGATATTATTAATATTAAAAGTTGGTGTCACGCAGAAACGCATGACTGACGAACATTTAAATACGTTATTAAGTGAGTTACATCAATTACCAGGACAACTCTATGCCAGCTTAAACCTTGATGGTTCCATTAAGACCATGAGTGAAAGCTTTGAGGATAAGAAAAGCTGTCTATTTTTAGGTCGCGGGCTACAGTTCCCGATTGCTCTGGAAGGCGCGTTAAAGCTAAAAGAAATTTCTTACATTCATGCAGAAGGTTATGCGGCAGGTGAACTCAAACACGGTCCATTGGCATTGGTCGATAAAGACATGCCCATCGTCGTATTGGCACCTAAAGATAGTATGTTTGATAAATTAAAAGCCAACATGCAAGAAGTGCATGCGCGTCATGGCGAGCTATTTGTATTCGCTAGTGAAGCCAGTCAGATGGTCGCTGAAGATAGACTGCACTTAGTATATGTGCCCGATGTTTGCGAGACGCTTGCCCCTATTGTCTACAGCGTGCCTGTGCAGCTGTTGTCATACCATGTAGCAGTAATGCGTGGCACAGACGTCGACCAGCCACGCAACTTGGCAAAATCAGTCACGGTAGAATAAGAAAAACTACTTTACGTAAGATCTGTGTACGCGAGTAATAAAGTGTCATACTGAGTAATAAAGATTCATACTGAGTAATAAAGTATCATACTGTTGACTCCGCTATTACCCCCTGCTAAAGTTTATATAACTTTAGCAGGGGTTTTTTATGCTTTCAAAAAAACAAGAAAAGTGGCTTAAAGAAGGTAGAGGTCAGGGGGAGTTTGCCGATTACAAACCTTGGATAAAAATATCTGATATATCGTCGTCAGGTCGATCCCATAGGGTTTTCGGTCACAAAACAAGACGTACTCACCATTTAATGTCTGATTTAGAGCTAGCAACATTTCTATTTCTTGAATGGAGTCAAGAAATAATAGATATTCGAGAGCAATTTCCTCTTAAATTTGATGAAACCCTTCGGATTGCAGAGAATATGCAAGTAAAGCATCCTGCTATTAGAGGCAATACTCATGTTATGACATCAGACTTTTATGTTGTGAGCTCTGATAAAGAGCTTAGCCAATTTGTTTTGCAGGCAAAATATTCAAAAGATCTAATGAAGCCCAGAACTCTAGAGAAACTAGAGATAGAGCGTCGATACTGGCACTCTAAAGGCATTTCGTGGCAGATAATCACTGAAAAAGACATACCTATAGCCGTTCAAAATAACATTAAATGGCTATATCCAGAAACTACTCTAAATAGGTCAGTTGATACTCAAGACAGTCTGTATTTTTACGCTAAGGAATTTACCAAATATCCTGAAAAAAGCATTATCGCTGTGTGCAAAGATATTGATACTGCATATTTCAGTGAGGTAGGCAGTTCGCTTAATGAGTTGAGAACGCTATTAGGGCTGAGGTTCTTCACATTCGACCTTCGCATAGACTTCAGAAAGCTAAAGTGTAGCGACATTCAAATAAGTAACTCTCATTATTGGGACTTGATGACTGAGGAGCTTGGATATGTTGCGAATCAATGATGTCTATAGTAATCAAGGTTCAACGTATAGAATACTAAGCCTTTTACCAGAGCAAGTTGTTTGGATTGAGATTGATCGTACATCCTCATTGCCTGAACTTGTACTTATTAAGGATTTAGTAAGTCTGATTGAAGAGGGTGTGTGTTATATCACTGACGACCCTCATCAGAGTTTACTGTTACAAACTCCAAAAGATGGCAGTAAAGCTCAGTTAAAAAGAGATGAGAATTATGAGCTTATTAAGCCTATCGTAAGTCACCCTTTATATTACCTTCCAGAGGAACGTGCAAATTTCATTAATGAGATTGTTGACTCTAAAAGAAGTACAAAGCAAACGCTATATCGATTACTTCGTAGGTATTGGCAAAAAGGCCAAGTACCTAATGCTCTACTTCCGAACTATAAGAATTCTGGAGCGAAAGGAAAAAAGCGTATTGCTAAAGATAAAGAGCTAGGTAGGCCTAGGCTCTATAAGGAAGGGGTTACTGCCGTTATTAATGAAGATGTAGAAAGGCTCTTCTCAATTACTATAAATAAGTACTTATTAAACGATAGCAAGCATACAGTCGTCTATGCTTACCGAAAATTTAAAACAATGTATCGCTCTTTAAATCCAGATGTTAAAGAAGAGGACTTTCCTAGTATCTGGCAGTTTAAATACTTTTATGACAAGAACTTTACTTCCGTTCAAAAACTCAAAGCTAGATATAATAAAATCAGTTATAACAAAGATGTGAGACAGTTAAGCTCGACTGTTAACACTCAAGTTCTTGGTCCTGGTTCACGCTATGAGATCGACGCTACTATTGCAGATATTTATCTAGTATCTGATTCAGATAGGCAGAGTATTGTAGGTCGTCCAGTTATTTACTTCGTTACAGATGTGTTTAGCCGCATGGTAGCAGGTTTTTATATTGGATTTGAAAACCCTTCCTATGCCACGAGTATTCAAGCCTTAGAGATGGCAGTAGCGGATAAACAAAGTTACTGTAAAAATAATGGTATTAATATCACAGCTGACGATTGGCCATGTATAGGCTTGCCAGATGCAATTCTCGCAGATCGTGGAGAGTTACTAGGTCATCAAATTGAGACCTTGGAAAAAAGCTTTTCAGTTCGAGTAGAGAATACCCCTCCTTATCGTGGCGACTTAAAACCTATTGTGGAGCGTTACTTTAAAACCATGCAGGCAAAGTTCAAACCATTTGCGCCAGGAGTAGTCACAGGGGTTAAAGAGAAGAAAAAAGGTGGCAACGACTACCGATTAGATGCTGCTTTGACAATTTCAGATTTAAAAAAAATTCTTATTAATTCAATTTTGATGCATAACAATGCTCATCAATTAAGTCACTATGATAGAGATAGTGATATGCCATCTGACTTACCTCTAGTTCCTATTGAATTATGGAAGTGGGGGTTACAACATCGAACAGGTAGGCTTCGTGCTGTCTCAGCGGATGCTTTATACATAGCGCTATTACCTCAAAAAAAAGCCAGCATTTCAGATTTAGGTATCAAGCTCTTTGGTAATTACTATATTTGTGCTGAAATAAGAGAAAAAGGCTGGCTTCATCGGAAAAACACAATCAATAGACCTAAATCGATTAAAGTTGCTTACGATCCTTTAGATGCAAATACAATTTTTATCTTTTATGAACAAGGTAGCCTCAATTATTGGAAAGCCCATTTATCCGATAGATCAAGAGAGTTTAAGGGCTGTAGTTTTTGGGAGGTGTGGCAAATACAAGAAGAGCAGAAAAAAACAGCTGCCAATCAAGAGCTTAAAAGTAGTTTCGCATTAGAAACCCTTGAACGAGAAAATGAAAAAATCATAAAAGAAGCTATGAAGGCTAAACCAACGGCATTTAAAAGCAAGTCAGCTCAGTTAGCTAATATCAATGATAACAAAAGGTTAGCTAAAGATGAGGAGCGACAGAACAGGCAGAAAAGCAAGTTTAAAAAAGGTGAGTTAATTCAACTGCCTACGACCAAAAAAAGCACGAGAAGTCAAAGTGAACTGGATGATGAAGAGCTAGCGCTTAAGTTCCCAGTTTATCATGATATTTTATCTGAAGATGACTGATTACAGAATGTTGGAGACAGTAATGATTAATGCAGTTTATAAAGAAAGCTTTGGTTCTTACAAAGGGAACCCCTTTATTGAGGCACTGCCTGACATTCTAGAACCAGAACAAGTGGTCAAAAAACTTAAAGGTAGTATAAAGCTCAATCATTCTGACTGTCAGGCTTCCTCTTCTATTAGAGCACATTTGATATCTCAAATGATGGGTCTGTTTTTTCAGCCTATCAACCGTCATATTGATCTTGAGAAGAAGTTATCAATAATGATTCGTGAAGGGTATGTTGGACGCAATCCTAAAGACGGCTCTTTAAATACTCATCTTCAAAATGGCTATGAGCGTTTAATGTCTGGTGAGGACGATGTGATTAGGTTTCCTACAGCGACTTCTACAGCTCGTAGCTTGGCATTTATAGGCTGCTCAGGTAGTGGTAAAACGACTACCCTTAATAAAATCCTATCGACCTACCCTCAAGTCATTTATCATTCAGACTTGAACTTTACTCAAATTGTCTACCTAAGAGTAGATTGTCCACATGATGGTTCACTTAAAAGCCTATGTCTTCATTTTTTTAGAGCAATCGACCAAGCTTTAGACTCTAATTATGAAAAAAAGTATGCGCTAAAACGACATAGTATTGAAACTTTATTGAATTTGATGCGTCAGATTTCTAATCACCATGCTATCGGACTGTTAGTAATAGACGAAATACAACATCTCAGTGTTAATAAGTCTGGCGGTGCTGAGAAAATGTTGAATTTTTTTGTGACGCTAGTAAATACGGTAGGTCTTCCTGTCGTTATGGTTGGAACACCAAAAGCTAGATTTATATTTGAAGGAGACTTAAGATCAGCTCGACGTGGAGCAGGTTTTGGCTCAGTTTTTTGGGAGCAGATGGCACAAGAACCAAATATAGTTTTAGCAGATGGCAAAATATATAAATCTGAATGGAACAGGTTTACGGATAATTTGTGGAAGTATCAATGGTTGAGAAAAGCAGATATTATCTTATCTGACGATGTAAGAAGTCGTTGGTATGATCTGTCACAAGGCATTTTAGATATCGTAGTTAAGCTTTTTGTACTAGCTCAGCTCAGAGCTATAGATTCAGGGATAGAGCGTATTACGGTTAAACTACTGCAGACCACTTACGATGAAGATCTAAGACCTATACATCCTATGATAGAAGCCTTGCAATCTGGTAGATCAGATAAAATTGCCGAGTTTTCAGATCTAGTAATACCCGACATCGATAAAAAGTTACTGCAGCTCCAAAGTAAGCTACATCAAAAGAAGTCTGAGTTCGATGAGGTATCAGAATATCAGGGGTGCGAACTAAGCATTAGATTACATCGTATGTTAGTCGATATGGGGAAAGACTCCCCTGTACTAGTTCCTACAGTTAAAAAGGCAGTTTCTGAGCTACCTGAAGCCTCTATGCCCGAGTTGATGTCTATTATTTTAGAATGGTCGAAAGAGGTTAAAGTTGGAAACAGCAATTTAAAAGATGACTCTCAAACGATTATTCGTACAAAGAAATCGAATTATATCAAACCAAAGGATTGGCATACGCTTGACTCTGAAGATTTACGCTATCAGTTCACTCAAAAGGAAAGGGATGATTCATTTTATGAACACTTAAAAGATTCTACATCGCTAATATTTGATATCAATGATTGGCTACCTAAGGTAAGTTGATGTGATAAACCTCCCTATCCCGTATGCCGAAGAGCTAATTTACAGCACAGTTGCTAGGTACAAAATTAGAGCTGGATTGATTAGTCCAAAGCAGTTATTAGATGATGTTTTTGAAGATAGAGGAGTAGTTGCAACTGTTGATTTGCCATGCCATTTATCTAAAATAGCGAATCACTATCCTCATAACCGTTTTAATCTGAATTATATTGCATACCAGCATACGCTTTTTCCTTTGTATGCTCCTTTTATCCCTGAGTCTAGGCGACAAGAATGTTTGAGATGGATGGCTAATCATTCGCAAGGCGCTATTCACTTAGCAATAGGGAGTAATGCATCAAGACTGCCCTCAGTAAAATATATCCGTTACTGCCCACAATGTTTTAATGAGCAGTTTAAAGATTATGGTGAATGGTATTGGTCACGTATGTGGCAAATTCCAGGCATAACTTGTTGTAGCAAGCATGGATCATTAGCGGATTCTTCAGTTGAATATCGTCCTAACTCCCGTCATGATTTTATTGCCCCTACTCCACATAACTGTAATATAAATCCACAAGGAAGTGTCAATGAAGATAATAGGTTCCTCATTTCTAAAATATCTGAGCTTTTATCCTTAGCTGAACAATCTTCTCCGACTTTTGAGCAGTGGACTGCTTTTTACCACGGTTTAGCTCGATCTAGTAACTGTATAAGAGGGTCTAAACATATCGATCATCTTCGTATACTAGAAAAGGTGGAAAATAGATGGTCATTAGAGTTTTTAGAAACGAACAATCTTCATAGACTTAACAGTGAAACAGGTTGGCTTCGCGGTATTTTTCGTAAACATCGTAAATCGTTCAGTTATCTTGAACATATTATCGCTATTAGTTCAATATTGGAGCAAGAATGGACTTTTGAAGAAAT
This sequence comes from Psychrobacter sp. APC 3281, assembly GCF_030407815.1. GTDB lineage: Bacteria > Pseudomonadota > Gammaproteobacteria > Pseudomonadales > Moraxellaceae > Psychrobacter. The sequence continues at coordinate 47,558 of NZ_JASDCS010000009.1, read as the reverse complement.
AATAATGCAGGTGAAAAGCCAGAAAACCACCCTATCTGGTAAAATTACAAAAGCGAAAAATACCATAAAGCCTGACAGTGAATTGGTAAAGTCAAATCGAAACCTATGGTTAGACTTGATTAAAGAACACCAATCGATTAAAGAAGCTAGAAAAGTCAATAAAGCTCTTTATGCATGGCTATATCGTAACGATAAGACATGGTTTATTAATACAAACAAAAACTACCATCAACGTCACATACCTAAAGGATTCACTGTAGATTGGCAAAAGCGAGATAGCGAGTTTGTGAGGTCTTTGATCAAAATAAACGATCACACATGTTTCGACTTAACATTACCTCGTAAATCAAAAAAGTGGTGGATGAATCAAACTGATTCAGTCTCAATGATTGAGAAGAATCAAGATAAGCTACCTTTAGTCTCAGCATTTTTGGACAGATATAGTGAAGAAGTTAGTAACTATCAAATAAGACGGTTAAGCCAGGTATTAATTGATAGTATATCGAACAATCAAACTTTACAGCGCTGGGAGATATTACGACTGGCTAAATTGAGTGATGAGCGAATTACTCCTGAGTCTAGTAGGTTTCTAGAGCATGCATACAGTATTACAAATATGCGAATAAACAAGGTGAGTATATGATCGCTAAAGGTTTTCCTGAAGACTCGAAAATAATGTACGTTGCTAATATTTTCAAGTTTAAACACTTGAAGACATGGAATCTTGAGCTATACGTAACAAGCACTAGGCAAAATCAAATATTACATACTAGACTATCAAATCTACCAGCTCTCGCGAAAAGAAGAGTCATAAACCCTTCAGATGGGCAGTCTCGTAAAGGTGGCTACCCATTTTTTTTGAGTAATGTCTCTACTGCTAATTGGCAAGTAGGCATTGATTCAGAAAGCGGCGGTAATACCTTTGTGTTTGACTATATCAGACCAGATGAGTCAACAGTAACGGTCCATATACCTCAGATTGAGTTTGCACGAGTGTTATTTTTTCATAATGCCTATCTTGCTCGAAACTGTATTGATCACGGATTACTCAATAGAGAGTTTTGGATTCAAGACATGCCAGATGATTCAGTATTGGTAAATGTTTTGCCTATAAGCTCTCTACCTTTAAAAACTTTTGATCACGAAGGACAGAGACGCTTACTGGCTTGGATACTAATAGATGGAAATGCGCGTTCTTCCTATGAAAGTATTGCCAAAAATTTTATTGAAGAAGTTCAGGAAACTGAAGACAAGAAAACATGGTGCTTTAAATTTAGTCCGCCACGGCTTGATAACCTCTCACTAGACACTAGAGGTTGGATGCACAAGGATACTGGCAATTACTATGTTCATGAAATTATAGGGATCAGTAATATTCTCTCCTCTTTGCCCAAAAAAGTGCCATTTTATAGTGAGAAATTCAAAGCTGGTACGAGAGGCGGCGGTACAAGTAACGTAGCTAAGCCAAATGGTTCAGTAAGTAGTGATACTATTGATGATCAGCAAGAAGCAGATATTGACACTAAACCGAAAACGATAGAGGTGCCAACAACCTCCTTTAGCTTTGCAACTCCAATAGAAACTCGAAAAGTTGTCAAAAAAAGAGTTTCAGGCGCACAAGGAGCAGAGACTGAAGATTATGAAGAGTTAGTAGAACTAGATCTTGGTACAGATGAGGCCACGATTGACGGCACAGCATGCCAAGCGGACTTCTCTGGGCTTGATGATGACAGCGATGTTTTAGAACTGTATATGCAACGATTTGAAGCCTTTAAGCTACTAATCAAGAGGCTATCAGAACGACCTAAGACTGACTGTACTGAAAAACTACATTTTTTACCTGCTGTTGGGCGCTCTAGGCTACATAGAACGATGGACGGCAATAGACGGTCTTTACTTGAAGTAAGAGTCAAAACTGACACTTCTCAGTTCGTCATTTTAGAGATAGATACTACTGACAACTTTAAGCCAATATCGACCTTAATAATAAAAATCAATGATTTAGATTACTGGGACGATCATATGGATGAGTTTCTGAGCTTAGTTGTTAAGAGATCACTGCGTTGGCCTAAGAGCAGTTATTTAAAAAAATTTGACGATGTGTACACCTTGAACCATCCTAAAAGTATGTTCGAACTTACTGAAAGTAGTGACGATTTTATACGATGGCAAAAGCGATTGGATACAGTTCTAGGTTTGGCTGAATGATTGCGGATGCTTAGTATAAAAAACGAGCATAATTATATAATTTTCATTGAATGAGTATTTTTGTCACTCTTAAAAAAATCTCATCAGTTTCATCACTTGCTATAGAAGCAACAGCCGTCATACCCCAAAATAATTCACCAAATAGCTCAATAGCTATCAGTAGGTGTTCAGCTGATAAATTAATGCTTATGAATTTAGAGGGTATATGCAAACCTTCATTAGTTCGACTAAAATACAACGACTTTTCTCTAAGAGCTGAGTATTTCCCTGTTTCATAGTTCATTATTATCTCTTCAACTCTCTCTTTACCAATACTGTTATATAAGCGTTCAGAAGATAAAAATAAAGGGTCGATAGAGATCCTATGCTTTTTGCCATGATTAAAGAGAGGGTCTTTCGATCGCTTTACTCTTTGCTTCGTTTCTAGCCCTCCTCTTGAGCGCATGTGCCCAGCGTGAACTTTAGCAATTTCTTCGAATACAGTAATAGATAAAAATAGCGAAGGTGCTGCACTGTCAGTCATTAATAAGGTATATGAAGCTTTTATCAAATCAAAGATATGCATAATAGCAGCGTTATACTCATCTCTACTCTGTAATCCTGTATAACCATCAGAAATTGATAGAGATGCTTCGTATGCTATATGGTGACCTGTACTTTTCACTACGTGACTCTCCGTTAATGAGTATCAATGACAACTGAGAAGACTTCAATAGCCTTCGGTATTCAGCTGTAGCAAACTGTTTAAGCTACCCGTGCCAGAAAATGGATCTAGACGGCTTATTTTTGATGTGAATGACTTACCCTAAAGACTTTATAAACTTGTTACTATCTAGATCATAGCCTGCTTCACTCAGCTCTTTCGATAGTATATGTTTCCAAGCGCCAGCATTATCTAACTGGTTCCAAATAACACCGCTAAAATCTGTTGGAATTTCTAAATCACCTGATTTAAATGCACATACCTTGTTCCGACCGAGTTTGCCCATGAAATAACCCAACTCTAAAATCACATTTTGACGGGCCCGAGGGTGGTAATTATCTGCATTTTTCGATTTACCTACATCATCTGGAGTCAGTAATATAATTGCAAACCCTACATCAGAATAATGCTCAATTTTTTCAATAATCGTCTTATTACCACTTGCCTGTTCATGAAGAACAATAGCTTCAAAATCATTTTTTTCTAGAAAACGTGCCATCATTTCTTTTGCATGATCGTCATGCCCATGAACGACAAATACTTTTCTATTAGATTGAGCTACAGCGTTAGCATCATATGTCTTAAGCTCAGGCTCAATTTTGCTATTTGAAGCAACATATTCTTTGTAGTCGCGCACAAATGGAATGATTAATCCTCTAACTAAATTATGAATACAAGAGATTATTTTATTATCGCGGCTACTAAAAAACTCGTATGCAAAATTTGACGCATAACTTGTATCATTACCTAGTTTTTGAACTAATGCATACTTTAGTCCCAGGTCTTGTTCATCACTACCAGTCCACTGTAGTTTGCTAGTGCCAAACATCCCTTGCTGAGTGGCATAGCTCGCCTCTAGAAATTGTTCTAAATCAATATTTTGAGTAAGTGTTTCATTGAAAGGCTGTAAGTCTTCATGGCTTAACAACTGAGCTAGATTTTCAAGCAACCCTTCATAGGTTTGGCTTTGTGAGGCTTGGAGATCTAACACGGTATTATCAATTTTTTTGAATAGATCAACGGCCATTTTCATTCCCCTCACTATCAGCCTGTATTCTTGCTTCACTTGCTTTATCTACAATCATCTGCCTATAGGCTGCCTTTATACCGTTAGCCATGTCGATAGCCACAGGATTTGAAGCGTAATTTTCGAACTTTTTATCAATCATATTTTCCATTTCAACGATAGCTAACTCAATGCTTTCAGCACTTTCAGCATCGAACTGTATGGTTCCTAATTCACCTTCAAGCTCATCGGTCACTTTGCCCAACTCACTTAATGTCTTGTTCAGTTGATCCAGCCCTTTTATCTCAAACATCTTATCTACTCCTATTTCATGACTATCGAATTTTATAAAGTTATAATAGCAGGTTAGCTGATTAACAATTCACATTAGCCGAGCATATGCGACAATATGTGTCGTTTGAAATATTTGGCTCATTGTTTGGATAGAATGACTTTGTCATAATGCCAAAGCAGTTTTATAAGTGCTCCTTTTACCTTACACCTTAGGAAGTATCATGACCAACCTGTCTACCGAAACCCTCTTTGATGAAACTGAAACGGCAAATAGCAAACAAATTGCTATTTTGAAAAAGCATTTTCCTCAATGTTTTGACAAGGATGGTCACTTTCAGCCTGAAAAGATGATGGAGGTCGTAAAAGCCAACGAAGTAGATATGGTCAAGGAATCATATAGCTTAAATTGGCTTGGTAAAGCCTATGCTAGGCTGTTAACCAACTTACCGCCACAAAAGCTACTAAAGCCTGATACAGCCCATAACGAGAGCTCAGAGAACAGTGATAGCGGTAATGTACTGATTAAAGGCGATAATCTTGAAGTATTGAAGCATTTGGTCAATGGCTACCGTGAAAAAATTAAAATGATATATATTGATCCTCCTTACAATACGGGATCAGATGGGTTTGTGTACCAAGATAGCTTTAAATTTTCAGTGGATGATTTAAGTCGCTTAGCTGGTATTGATAAGGCTGAGGCGGAGCGTATTTTAAGCTTTAATGCTAAGGGTTCGAATAGTCACAGTGCTTGGTTAACCTTTATGTATCCTAGGTTGTATATTGCTAGAGAACTTCTTCAAGAAGATGGTGTGATTGCTATATCAATAGATGAAAACGAGTTTTTCACTCTTAGAACAGTGATGAATGAAATTTTTGGTGAGAGCAATTATTGCGGAGAGATCGTCTGGAAGAACACATCAAAGAATGATCAAAAATATATATCTTTCCAGCACGAGTACATTCTTATTTTTACAAAAAGTAAAGGCACAAATGAAGGAGACTGGACTGAAAAAAAAGGTGGTTTAGATGAAATTTATAAAGCCTTTGATAAATTCCATAAACAATATGGCGATAATTGGAACCAGATTCATAAAGAAGCGTTAGCTTGGTATAAAGGATTTCCACAGTCCAGCCCAGTTTTTTCGAGTAAACACTATAACTGGATGGACAATAGAGGAGTTTACTTTGCCTCTGATATATCTGGTCCTAATGATGGTCAATACGTATATGATGTAATGCACCCTACTACTCAACAACCTTGCAAGCAGCCATCAAGAGGTTGGTTTTGTCCTGAATCAAAAATGCTAGAGCTTATAGAGCAAGACAGAATCCATTTTGGGGAAGATCACACGAAAGTACCGAACAATAAGACTTACCTGAAAGAAACAGAAAATCAAAGTTTAACTAGCTTGAGATTTACAGATAGTCGTGCTTCTTCGAAGAGGCTAAGTAGATTGATGGGCGGGAAAGTATTTACTAACCCTAAAGATGAGCTACTTCTAGCTGAATTAATGAAAGCTTTTGGAGTTACGAATGAAGATATAGTTTTAGATTTCTTTGCTGGTTCAGGGACAACTGCTCACTCAATTTGGCACTTGAATGCGAAAGAGTCATCTAACTTAAAGTTTATTCTTGTTCAAATAGATGAAAAATCAAAGCAAAAATCAGAAGCATACAAAGCTGGATATCTAAGTATCTTTGATATAACTAAAGAACGGTTAAGTAGAACTGCTAAGATCTTTAAAGAAGAAATATCTAACAATTTTTTGGATTTAGGCTTCAAAATATTTGAAACCACTAATGATTTCCGTCCCAAGATAGATGATGACTTTGAAGTTAGTAATGAGAGCCTATTTGACGACATGGTGCTCAGTGATGAACAGTACCAAGCACTGCTGACGACATGGATGTTATATGACAATAACCATCTAACACAGCAAATTGAAGATATAGACTTGCAGGGCTATAACGCTGAGCTGGTGAATAAGAACCTATATCTAATCGCCTCTGACTTTGGCACTCAAAACTTGAAGTGCTTGTTAGACAAGTTAGATGAAGATAAAGATTTTGCGCCAGATAGAATCATAGTTAACGGCTACAACTTCGATACCGCCATGCAAATGGAGTTAAACGAAGCCATCAGAAGCTATCAAAACAAAAAGAAAATCACTATCAATATTATTGTTAGATACTAAATTTTTGATAGCTATTTTCTTTTTCAACTTCATAGACGAGAGTGACCATGGCAGGCTTTAACTTTGAACCAAATCTACCTCACCAAGAAAAGGCGATTACTGCGTTAATAAAGTCATTTTTGAACGTAGAATTTCATCCTTCCAGTGACTATATCATCAGCCAGTATATCAATCCTAAGATTAGCTTTAACGCTAGCGTACTAGCTAGTGATATCAAGCAAACTCAACAAGAGAACGGTATATTTGGCACAGACAAGCACAGTGATGACCTTGTGTTTGATATCTCAATGGAGACAGGGACAGGTAAGACTTATACCTATACCAAAACCATGTATGAGCTTAACAAAATCTATGAGCTGTTTAAGTTTATCGTCGTCGTGCCTACTCTTTCTATTAAAGCTGGTACGGTAAACTTCCTAAAGAGTGATGCTTTGCGTGAGCACTTTCGTCATGATTTTCAAGGTGAATATCATGATAAGCAAATTGTCACTTACGTGGTTGAAAGCAAAAAAAGTAAGAAAGGCAAAAGATCCTATATGCCAGAGTCTGTGACTCAGTTTGTGAATGCCAGTCACGGTGATAAGAGCAAAATTCACGTTTTGGTGATTAATCAAGGCATGATTAATTCGCCTACTATTCAAGAAGAAAGGTTTGATCGAGCACTGCTTGGAGAGAAGTATGATAGAGCAATCGATGCTTTAGCAGGTATTAACCCTGTCGTTATCATAGACGAACCACATAAATTTCCACAGACGGGTAAAACGTGGAAAAGCATATCAAACTTAGAAGCACAGTTCACGCTACGCTATGGTGCAACTTTCAATAATGAATATAAAAACCTCATTTACCATCTAACTGCTGTTGATGCCTTTAACCAAGACCTAGTCAAAGGAGTTACCGCCTATGTTGAAACCTTATCAGGTAATGACAACGCTAAACTCACTTTAAAGTCATTAGATGGTAAAGAAGCTGAGTTTGAGCTTAGCGAGAATGGTACCAAGACTCGCCATATACTTGGCAATAATGACTCACTTTCAAGTATCCATTCAGCGATACATAGTTTAAATATCGAAAAACTAAACAAAACTACTTTGGTTCTTAGTAACGGTATTGAGCTTAAAAAGGACGAGAGTATTAATCCTTACTCTTATCATGAGTCGCTTCAAGACAGTATGATTCAAAAGGCTATCAAAGAGCACTTTAAACTGGAGCGGGAGCTGCTTACTCGTAGTCCTCGTATTAAACCATTAACTTTGTTCTTTATTGATGATATTGAGGGTTATAGAGACGGTAATGAGCTCGCTGGCAGTTTAAAAACACAATTTGAGACTTGGGTACTGGCAATAGCTAAGTCCTCTCTTACCAAAGAAACAGATCCATTTTATAAACAGTATTTACAGCGTACTATTGAAGACATCAGTCTAACCCATGGAGGCTATTTTTCAAAAGATAACACGGGTAACGACGAGAAAATTGAAGCTGAGATTAACGAAATTTTGCATGACAAAGAAAGTTTATTGTCACTGGATAATCCAAGACGCTTTATTTTCTCTAAATGGACACTACGCGAAGGGTGGGATAATCCAAACGTCTTTCAAATTTGTAAGCTCCGTTCAAGTGGTAGTACGACCTCTAAATTACAGGAAGTTGGTCGAGGGCTACGTCTCCCTGTCAATGAACACATGGCGAGAGAGAAGACTGATGATTTTCGCTTAAACTATTATGTCGACTTTACGGAAAAGGATTTTGTAGAGGAGCTGACCCGAGAGATTAATCAGACCTCTGCTTCAGAAGTAGTGCCAGAGGAGCTAAGCAATGAGTTAGTTGAGCAAATCAAAAATCATTATGAAGTGAGTAAAAGAGAGCTCAGTAATCAACTTTATGACCAAAATTTAATTGATGATGATGAGAAATTCTTGGAGGGTGGTTATCAAGCCCTTAAAGACCTCTATCCTGATGCCTTTGGTAAAGCACTTAAAAAAGGCAAAATTGAGAATAAGTCTAAAGAGGACACTAAATCTAAAACCAAAGTTAGACTCGGTAAGTATGAAGAACTTAAGGAGCTATGGGAGCTGATTAACCAGCGCGCTATTTTAGAATATCAGTTTGAAGATGAGGGTAATTTTTATGAAAAGCTACTTATGGACTATCTCAAGCAAGAAATTACCGCTAATAACTTCAGTAAGACTGGACTCGTAACAAAGGTATCGAAGCTTCATATCTACAATAACCAAGCTGGTTATCAGAGTATATATGACGATGAGGAAGACTTCGCAAAAATCAGCACAATGAGTTACGGCAGTTTCTTACGTCAGTTATCTGAAAAGACGTATATAAAACTGCCCACCTTACATAAAGCGTTCGTTACTCTCAGACATCTAAAAGACAAAGGTGAACAGGGTCTAGATATTAATGACTACTTGAACATCCAAACTATCCGTAAGTTTACTGACGGGATAAAACTCTATTTGTTCCAAAATGCTATGCAGAAGTTTGAAATAGGCTATAACATCATATCTAATCAAGTTCATCCTACCAGCTATACAGATTCAACTGGCTCACCTTTACTCGAGTTAAAATCAGGTCAGCTAGGTATTCATTATGATAATGGTAAGCCCGATGATGCTTATCTTTTCGAAGATGTCTTCTATGATTCGCCTTTAGAAAAGCAGAATATAAAAGAGGAAATAAAGCATGTGACGGTATTTAGTAAGATTCCCCGAAATTCAATCAGAATACCAATAGCTGGGGGCGGCACTTACTCACCTGACTTTGCTTATGTTGTTGAGACTGATAAAGGTCAAACGCTAAATTTAATTATTGAGACTAAAGATACCAGCTCATCTGATAATCTGAGAGCAGAGGAAAGCCGTAAGATAAAGCATGCTGAGAAGTTGTTTAATCAGATGGAAGCAGACGGGCTTAGTGTGAGTTTTAGTACCCAGTTTCAAGATGACCTGGTAAAAGATATTGTTAATAAGGCGTTAGAGAATGATAGGTCTTCATAGCATAACAATAGCATTTAAGGATATTGTAGCTTGAATCGCTCTTTATGGATAATGGCATTAGATATTATGTGATTTCATATCTTCAGTGTTACCAATTTAAGCAAAAAGGATTTTTATGTCTAATTACCCAAATATAATTAAAGTAAGAGATGATCATGAACCTACGTTTTTTGGAGTAACTAGTATTACGGAAGATGATCCCGATATTAAAAATAATAAAGAAATGAAGTTCACGTCTGACCCAAATTCAAACCCTGCTTGGTTAAACGGCTCTGAAAGCTTTAGTCATCGAGACCTAAGATCTCGTATAGAACCTTGGCTTACTGCTTTATTTCAATCTGAACATCTTTCATTGCTTGCAGGTGCAGGTATTACTCATGCTATTCACTATATTGCAGCTGATGAACCTGCGGCAGGAATGGTTAAATTAGATTTAAATACGCATGGTAAAGAAATTGATGAAACGGCTAGTGAGTCATCTAAAGCTGCTGGGCGTAGAGAAGGTAATATTGAAGACCAGTTACGTGTGGCTAATGAGTTACTTAGAGGTTTAGAAATACTTAACAAACCCGAAGCTTCATTGTTAAGAAGTGAGCTTGAGTCTGGGTTAAAAGAATTTGCTGAAGCAATATTAACCAGCGAACGAAATATAGCCAAGTCTAGTGAAAAAAATCGGGAATTAGCATTTAATACTCTTGTCACTTTCTTAATGAGTTTTGCGAGTAGAACTGGGGTTCGCGACCGTTTAAATATATTTACCACTAATTATGACCGATTGATTGAGACTGGAGCAGAAATTGCTGGTATTCATTTAATCGATCGTTTTATTGGCAATATATCTCCTATATTTAGATCATCTAGATTAGATATAGATTTACATTATAATCCGCCTGGAATACGTGGTGAACCGAGATATTTAGAAGGAGTAGTGAGATTTTCAAAGCTACATGGTTCTATTGACTGGCTACAATATGGTGATGATATCAGAAGAGTGGGGCTTCCGTTTGGAGCCTCGTCTTTAACGCCGTATCTTGATGTAGCTGGGTATCCCGATACAACAGCGCATAAAATGATGGTCTTTCCTAATGCAGCAAAAGATCAGGAAACTGCAAATTATCCATATATTGAACTATTTCGTGATTTAGCATCAGCCGTTTGTCGTCCGAATAGCACATTAGTGACATATGGTTATAGCTTTGGGGACGAACATATAAATCGTGTAATGAGAGATATGTTAACTATACCATCCACTCATCTCGTTATTATTTCATTTAATGATCCTTTAGGCCGAATCATGAAGCTATATGATGAATGGGGTCGTCACTCACAAATTAGTTTGCTAATAGGTCCCGAACTAGCTGATATAACAAATTTAACTCAGTATTATCTACCAAAAGCAGCCATTGATAAAACTACTTCTCGCATGACAGAACTTCTTAAACAACGGTTGCCAAATGTAAAAGAAGAAAAGCCTTCAGACATTGAGTTAGATTCAATTGGACCAGTTATAGGGATTTCGTAATGTCAATATCTCCAGTTGCTTACGCAGAGTCATTAAGGGTTGGTACTGTTGATTTTGTATCTCCAGATCAAATCAAGGTACTTATTGATATTGACGCTCCAGATGGAACAGCTTTGAATACTGGTACGCCTCGCCCATTTCCAAGAGTTAACGGGTATCTGCTTATTCCAAGTGATTCAGGCTATCTTGTAGGTCAAGTAGAATGGATAACAATTGAACGCTCACAATACCCCAAGAGACGGGGGCTGCAGGATTTTGGTCTTATAGACTTACCTTATCCTCTAAGAAAAATGAGTTTAAACCCTTTAGGATGTTTGATTTTTGACGAAACAGATAGTTGTGGTAATGAACATTATAAATTCGTACGTGGTGTAAAAGGTTATCCAAGTGTTGGTGTGCCTGTACTGCTGCCTACCAAAAGCCAGCTCAGAGACATCATTGAATCAGGAGCAAATAGACGAGTTTTGATAGGTACAAGCCCTCTAGCTAATGATGCGAAAGTAATGATTGATCCTGATAGATTGTTTGGTAGACATTTAGCGGTGTTAGGTAATACAGGCAGTGGTAAGTCTTGTTCTGTAGCTGGTTTAATTCGCTGGTCACTTGATGCTGCTAAAAAGGCTAGGACTGACGGTGGTGAACCTAATGCAAGGTTTATTGTATTAGATCCTAATGGTGAGTATGCAAAAACCTTCGAGGACTTGACCACAGCTAAGATTTTTAAAGTTGACGCTTCTATATCAGACTCTACTGAAAGCAGCATAGAAGAAAATACGTCAGAGGCTTTAGAAGTACCATTGTGGTTCTGGAATAGTGCCGAATGGTGTGCATTTACTCAAGCGAGTGCAAAGACACAGCGTCCAACTTTAATACAATCCCTACGAAATGTCCGAGAGGGTGTTTTCCAAGAAGGTTTAACTACTAGTCAGGAAATGCGTAGACATTTAAAGATTTTGTTAAATATCACACATATAGAGATGCACTCTAGTGGACCTTATACAAAGTTTCCATATCCAAAGAATTTTCTTGAGATGATCAAGAAATGGAGGGACGGCTTAAGCCCTCTTAATGAATTTAGTGAAGAGCAAAGTGAGTCTTTAAATGAAGTAATTATTAAAATTAATAGTTTTGAGCAATCTAGAAGTGGAAATTATCCAATATGGCAGTTTACTAGACCCGAAATAATTGAGTTTTATGGGTTTCTAAAAAAAGCACATTCAAGCTTTGGAGGACAAGATACTGACGTTTTACCAATAGATGCGGATATCCCTAGAAAGTTTGAGGGTAATCAGCTTATCAAAAGTCTTGAGGCAAATGCTGAGCTTTTGAAAGTAACAGATCATGTTGAGACTCTACTAATGAGAGTACGTTCAATTCTTTCGGATACTCGAATGAAGTCTATTTCGAGCGATTCGAATATAGAACTGCATGAATGGCTAGAGAAATACATCGGAGATAACAAAGCCTCAAACGGTTCAGTGACGGTTATAGACTTATCCTTAGTGCCTGCTGATATTATTCATGTTTTAACGGCTGTTATTGCTCGGATAACGTTAGAGTCTTTACAGAGATATCGCAAACTAAATGACGGAAAAACACTACCGACAGTGTTAGTCATGGAAGAGGCGCATACATTCGTCAAACGTTACAAAGATGATAATGAGTATCATGGCTCTGCGGAAGTATGTTGCAAGGTGTTTGAAAAGATCGCTCGTGAGGGACGAAAGTTTGGGCTAGGCATGGTTTTGTCATCACAGAGACCAAGCGAACTATCCCCTACTGTATTATCTCAATGTAATAGTTTTCTCTTACACCGAATAAGTAATGAAAGAGATCAAGAATTGGTACACAAGCTTGTTCCTGATAACTTAAGAGGTTTGTTGCGAGATTTACCAGGGTTGCCTTCAAGAAATGCGTTTTTGCTAGGATGGGCTTCTGAGCTACCAGTTTTAGTTGAAATGAATCATTTACCAGAAGGTCATCGCCCAAAATCAAATGATCCAGATTATTGGGACGTATGGACAGGTAAAAATTCTAAAGGTGAAGACATACAAAGAGATGTTGATTGGAAGCAAATTACCGATGATTGGCAGCAGTTAGTAAATAATGTTGAAAATGACGATAACTAGGATGATCTCGGACTATTAAACTAGATCATTTATGTCAACTCCTAAAGCCTCACAGATCTCATAGACCTTTTTGAGCGTGATGTTCTTCTCACCACGCTCAATATTTCCCATATAGCTTCTATCGATTCCTGCTAGTTCAGCCAGTTTTTCCTGAGATATTCCTTTATTTCTTCGTACCTCACGAACACGCTTTCCAAAAGCTATCATGCGCTCATCTGTCGTCATCTCATTAACCACTGCTAAAAATAGCAATACTCACAGTGGTCAGCTATAATATCCACGGGATATAGTCGGTATTGAGAGATAAGTATGAAAACTAAATTAGAGTATCAGTCAGATATTACAGAAACTAATAAGCTTATCTGTGAGAGGTACTGGCTAAGAGAAGGCGGTAAAAGAAGTGGTTTTATATATACCTGTAGAGAGATAGGTCAAGAGTTTGGCTCTAAGCATCAAGATATACCTAATATCGTTAAGGCAAATGCTCACCTAATCGTACTAGATTGCCAGTGTGTAGACTGCGGTAAACCTAAGGTTTGCCATACTCGTTCACAGCTGGTTCACTTAAAACCTGATAGTTGGCAATGTGACGAGTGTTGGAACGTTTTTCTAGAAAGAAGAGAGCAAGAACATCTAAAGTACTGTCTTGAGCAAGAGCGTTTAAAAGAAGAGCAAAGACAAGCAACTCTCGAACATATTAATAACTATAGAGGCATTCAATTAGCTGAGGTCCCGTCAGTAACTGATCTTAATGAAGTAGATAGGCTTTTACTTGCTGCCACTATAGACAGCCTAGGAACAGAAAATCTAAAAACAACGATCTCTCTACGTAATAATCTATCATTAGCTTTGTCACCATTCTTTGGGTTGGATGAACATATACTCCATCATCTTTTCAAATTGAACCTACTCCTATTAGCTCCTGAAGAGAGCTATGACTACGTTAATGTTAATAGTAAACGAGCACTAGAAATTGATTATCATCAGGTAAATTTTGAGTTTGCTTATGGTAATGACGATCTCACTAAAGCAATGTTGGATGCTAAATCTAAGAAGAATATCAGTTCCTTAGTAGCTAATCCTCAGTTTGAAAGTTGGTGCCAGCAAATACAGCTAGGAGAATGTTTGAGCTACTTAATTACTAGGTCAAAGATAAATGACTTGGCACCGTCTATTGGTGACAAGCTCGTAAGCTTACTTAGAGTTTGTTTAGCTGAATGTTCTGTATCTGTTATGCACTATATAATCTATAAAGCGGTTGAAAGTGCTGCTGCCTTCGTGCAAAAACCGAATATTACTAGAAAGCATGCATCAAACTCTATTTCAGGTAATATCGAACGGGTTTTCAGTAAGATATCTAGTGGTAGTTGGTATCCTAACAAGTCTTATCGTGACGCTAGTCACCCCCAGTCTGCTATGGCAAAGGTATTTTTTGATTACGTGTTTGGGATAGAGGATTGCGGTTTTCATTACACTCTCGATGAGCTGTTTAACCCTTACAAACCGCAGCAGGCTATTGAACAAGTGGGTTATGCCACTCTAGGAAGCGCTCAAAGTACTAACTACTCAATCACAATCAATGATTTGAAGTAGTGTAAAACACAAAGAACCAAATCTAGTATGAGGAACTTATACTAAGGCCAAATACTAAGTGTATTTGGCTTTTTTAATAACTCTAATAATAAACTAGAAAGTAAGGCGACAACAGTTGTCGTATATTGTTGAGTTATTAATAAGAGCTGATGCCTAAAGCACTTAATAATACGATAATATTGATATGATTATGGTCACTCATAATAAAAGTGAAATGAAGTAGACTGAAATAACTCAAGAATTTAAAACTTGGTTTTATATATCATAGAAAGGATTAAAGATGCTGAAAACGGATGAAGCCTTAGGCATAGCAAACGAAGACAATACGAAACCAGTTATAAAAGATATCAATAAGCTTCTACGTGTCGCATTAATCAACAGTTACCCTAAAGGTCAAAGCCACCTCATTGAAGTTGGTGATAACACAATCATTACGGGGCGCAATAGCGCAGGCAAAACCACCCTGATGGGAGCAGTCATTCCTTTTTTTGGCACTAGATTGAGTGAGGTTTCTAAAAAGAATGAAGCGGTTAAAAGCTTTATTGACTTTTATATTCCTTATGATGACAGCTACTTGGTTTATGAATACAGAAGACAGGGCGAAAAAAAATGCGTGATCCTCAGGCGGAGCAGTGAGGGGCAACAAATTTTCAACTTTATCAATGCTGGATACAATGAAACCTGGTTTGTCACAAAAGATGCTACCAATCAGCGAAGGTTTAGGCAGTTTGAAGAAGTTAAAAGCACAATCGAATCTCAAGGTTTTAACGTCTCAAATAATATCAAGCAACTGGCTTACGAGGCCATCATATCTAATTGTCCTAATAGGCGCTTAAAAGCCTCTATTCGTTCATCCAAGGCTCTACAAACCATCAATGAGCTTCGTCCTGATTACTCACTGGCTGTCGGTAGAGGTAGTTTCTACGGGTTTTCCTTAATCGCTAGCAATATTCTAAAAAGTAAAATTGAGTTTGATCAAATATGTGAGTTTTTGGTTGAAGCAATGAAGACAGAAAATAAAGTTCAGAATAATGAGATTTCTATAGACTCACAAGGGGTTGATACCAATAAGTGGCTTTCAGATCGTAACTCATGGAATGAGGTTGAGCAACTTAGAAGTAAGTTTAACGAACTAGGCCAATATGTTGAGCAAAATGCTTCTAATCAAAATACCCTATCGATAACAGTTAAGACGCTCAGAGGCTTAGTCAAAGCCTTTGATATAAAGATTGTAGAAAATAAAACCATTGAAGATGATCTCAAATTAAAAGTTGAAGCTATAGAGCAAGCAATTACCCAGATTAAAATTGCTTGGGATAAAGAAAAAGGCCAATTGCAGAATGAAGTAGATGATCTGAGCTCTAAGATAATAAAGCTTAAAAGAGCGAAACGAGATTTTGAAGAGGGTGTACCTGGGCATCATCAACCATTGGCCATATTACAAAATATGATTAGAGAGATCCCGTCACTTGAAGAGCAAATAAAGCACGAGAATGAGCGACTCAAAACTCTACGCAAAGACGAGATGGATGCTACTAAAATCATCGAAAACATCAAAGAGCAACTTGCTAAAGACTTAAAGCAAATAGAGTCTAAAAAAAATGGTTTAGTTTCTCAACAAGCGTTAATGCTACAGCAGATTAAAACGGGTTACTACGAGTCTCTTTCAAACCTAGGTGATGATAAGGCTGCTAAGCTTAGCCTTATTAAAAAAGAGTACGAAATCAAGTCTAGTGCCATCAAGGAAAAACATACCCAGCTTATTATCGATAAGAATAACCTGGAATCAGAGTTAAAAAATATTAAATGTAGCCTCGAGCTTGCCAAGGAAATGGAGAGCTTAAAGCTCAATTTAGACAATGCTAAAACTCGACTTAATCAGGACATAAAAAATCAAAGAACAGCTGAAAAATATCTAGATGAGACCAGTAAGGAGTATGAAAAACTACAAAGAGAGCATGAACGCTTATTAAACGATATCGCTGATAAGACCTCTGATATTGATGACCTATATGCTTTGCTCAAAGATGACACATTACTCAGTTTCCTATTGAGAAATGAAGCCGATGAAGTACTTTCGCCTTTGATAAATCAGATACGAAAAAGTATCGACCCATCCCTATTCAACCGCTCTGACCTATCACCACAGTGGCTTGCACCTAAAGAATTAGACAACGAGACTCTGTATGGGCTGTATCTTGATACATCAAAAATAGACACTACTAATAATCCTAAAAAACTACTTACCCTTGAAAGTATTACTGAGCACAGACTTGTGTTAGAGGATGAGATATTAGAACGTAGAACTAATATCTCATCACTCGAAAAAACAATTCATCAAGCCAAGATTACTAAGAAAAAAGCCAATGAGGATGTCTATAAGGCAAATACCAATGTGGTTAACACTGAAAAAGATATCGAAAATAAACAAGCGACGCAAAAACAGCTAGAAATAAGAGCTGAAAACGAAATTGAAGAAGCTAAGAGTAAGATTGAGAACCAATTAAACGAAATTAATAACCAAATTAATAACCAAATATCAGCTTCCGAAACTGTTGATACCCAGATGAACATCTCTGAGCAGGAGATAGTAAGCCGTCACAAATTGGCTATTGAACAACTAGAAGAAGATAAGAAAAAAAGAGAACAGGTGGTAGAGCAACAATACGTTGAAGAAATTGAAGGCTTGAAGCTTGAAGCTGATCAGTCTCAAGAGCGTCATGATAGGGCTATTGATGAAAATGGCTACGATGATAACGTTATAGCCCAAACTATAGCCAAAGTGCAGCACCTATCCACAAAGTTAGATGTTGCTGAAAAAGCCAAAATACGCGTTAAGCACTATTACGAGTTTATTGATGAAGAATATCGAGATTTACCTATGCTGTTTGAAAAACGCAATGGTCTATCAATTGAGCTAGTAGATAAACAAGCGGCTTTTGATAAAGCTCTGATATCTAAGCAGGAAGATGTCAAATCCCTTGATGAGAGAGCCAAGGATATTAATGGTCGAATTGATAGAGCACAAATCGACCTAATAAGCATTAAAGAAAGTCTAGGCAATGCCAATAACGCTTTTGATAAAGCTTTGGTTGTGGATCATACCTTGCAGCCTAAATATACGGGACATTCTTTGCAAGACTTGCATAATGCAAGCTTAGCAGTCTTGAACGATGCCAAATCTTTGGTTCGCGACACTAAAAAGAATATGGAAAAAGGTATTTATGCACTAAAGGCCATAAGAAAGCCCTTTACCGCCAATGGGTCTATGTTTGAGAGCTTAATGTCTGACAGTATCTTACTCAGTATACCTGATCAGGAAAACTGGTACATACAAGCTAAAAAGTTTAGCGACTACCTACACAATGAGCATGAAATTAAAAAAGATACACTCATTGGCCAGTATCGAGTCACCGCTCACCAAGTTAGAGAATTTAAATCAAAGCTAGATGATGCTCATAATAGCTTGAGTAATTTTTCGAAGCGTATTAATACTAAATGCAAAGAGGTTTGTGAAAAACTAGAAGCTTTAGCCATTGAGGAGCTTCATATAGCTATAAGTTCGGGAATCAAAGAAAATAGATGGTATTCCACCTTGGCTGACTTCACTGATGCACATCAAAGATGGGCTAATGAGGACATCCATGACACAACGCGTATGCCTAATCAGGAACTGCTGTCCAAATTACAACTCGTGCAAGACTATATTGGTCAAAACCAGATGAACATCAAACTGTCAGAGCAGTTTAGTTTCAGTCTAAGAATCAAACAGGTCGGCGGTGAAATCAAGGAAACCAAAAGAGCAAAGGTATTTAAAGATATGGGGTCAAACGGCACCATGCGTATTGCTCAGCTAATCATTTATATCTCTTTGCTCTCAGTTATATCAACCACATCGAGCGATGAGGTCGAGCTGAAATTCTTTATTGATGAAATTGGCGTGTTAGATCCGCAAAATACTCGTGAGTTATTAAACTTGCTACAAAAACTTGGTATATCAGCAATGTGCGCTGCTCCTGAGAATCCAGATGACGAGGTTGTCCCATTATTCGCTAATAATATTGCCTGCCATCACAATAAAACCAGAAATATGTACTCAATCTCTCAAACGGATGATATGTATATGTTGACTCAGGATTCAGAACTTGAGGAATTTGGAGTGTTTTCCTAATGAAAGAGCATGAAATACTCAGATTGTTAATGAACAATAAATTTATATGCTCTGTGAGTTATCCAGAGGCGTATAGGCATCTAAGAGATAATAAAGTAGCCTATGATCGTATGGTGTCTCAGCTACAACCATTTGGGGTCAGTCTAGTCACCTTCAGTGATGGAGAGGTTTATGCTGGTTTAAATAATATACCTAGTGACTCTGACAGAAGAGCCGTGGTTAAACAGTTTAATGAAATTTATCATGACATAGCGCCTATAGTAGAAATGATTGCTTGCCTATCAACAGCCGATGAGGGCAATGTATTAACTGTTGGTGAAAATCTAAACCAAACAGAGCTGGTTTTAGAAGCAAATAATAACAAGCATTTTGCAAGTATGCTAAACGAGGTTTCTGAGATCACAGGCGCTTCTAAAAAGCCCAATGACGAAAAGGTAGCCGCTCTTTTAGAAAGACTCCAGAAGCACGAAATACTGAAGTTGGTTGAGCCCAATAAAAAGATTTATCGAGCAACAGGAAAAATCGGCTATATATATGATGTATTTGATTATATTGCTGACAATATATTAGATGAGCCCACTGAAGAGATTTTTGCTGAGCAGCAAGGGCTTAAGTTATGAGTAAAGTCAGCCTCAGGTTATCGGAAGAAATAATCAGAACACTTGGTAGGGCTATAACTGATAAAGCTGATTTGATTTATCAAGCCTACTCCCCTAATGGCTGCTATGAGTTGGTCAACGATAAACATAAACAGTATCAGATACTACAAGACAGTGGTGTTATCAGTATCAATCCTAATAACATTACCCTAGGCTCAAACTTTACAGCAATCTTAAAGAATCTGGATAGAAAGTCTCGTAATGCAAATATTGCTCCTGATATTGAACTGTCTAAACATCAGATCAGTAATGAGGTTGCCTTAGCACAAATACAGTCAGATTCGTTTGAAGATGAAAGTGAAGAAATGCTGCATTTGGCTAATATACGAGATATCTGCATCTCCATCGCTGAATATCTTGGGCGTGAGATGGCTGATATTGAGTATGTCATCAACTCTGATCTAAACAACACATCAAACGTTAAGGTAAAGAGACAGATTCTCGAGGGTTTAAATAAAAAGATCAAACTTCAACTCGAAAAAATAGAGATATTAAGTCGCGATGAACTCCGCAAACTACACGGCGAGTATACGCCAGCGGCAGCTATACTTAATGAGTATTTAGCAGACTCTATTTCTAGATTCAATATTGAAATGGGCGTTCACTTACAAAAAATACTGATATTAATTGATAAGTTAAAAAAAGAGCAAGATAAGAAAGGCAGGAGGCTTTGGCTATTACGCAAGGCTTTAAGAAACAATCAACTTGTTCCTGAAAAGATAGATATTGAGTATAACGATATTGTGGATAAAGGCTTAGCTTTTGGTGGTATGACTTTGGCTGGTACTTTGCACAATATTGAAACTTTAGATGACAGCGAATTTCTTTTCTCTGTGGTAAGTAAAATTAGCGCTAGAAAGCCCAAACGCAAGAGTGATAATTTATACAAGGGTGAGTATGAGGAGTTTGACCGAGAACATAAGAAACCACTACCCTCCCCTGAAAAATTGCTTGTTATGCAGTATATGGCAGATAATTGCGACATGCCTTTTACTAAGGCCTTATCTGTCAGGGAGTACTGGGATTTGGCAGGTTTGAAGCGCAAGATACGTTACAAAGCCTTTTTAGCCTTGTTCTTAAAAGTAGCAAAGAGTGATTTTATCAACGACAAGATTATCAAATCTAAAGGTCAATTTAACTATAAAGTTTATTTAAAATCACTAAACCTTTCTTATACTTGTGACACACGCTATGTCATCGATGCTAAATATATAAAGTTTAATAGAAACGAAGAATCGCCATCAAAGGACCAGATATGGAAGTAGACCTAGAAAAATCCTTGAATAAAGCGGGTAAACTTGATTACTTGAAGGAGAAGATGATACTGGGGGTGAAATTCGCTACCTATCGAAGCCCTGATAATATCCTTGTATTATTGGTATCTTTTGACCCCAGTATTGGCTACACAGAAAATGGAAAAGTGATCATTAATATGGGTGGCTGGGGCCGTATTAGAGAGATCGTAAAAGCTCAAACAGGGATAGACCTACTCAGACACAATTTAAATGAGCTAAAAAGTAAAGACCGTGTAGATAACACAGCCATCACAACTAACGATAAATTATTAAGTAAAGCACCTACCAAAGGCTTTCTTGAGTGTCGTCTACTAGGTAGTGAAGAACATATTATTAATGTATCAAACAACTACACGCATAAGCAAACTCAAGAGAATGCCTATTTAGGTGTGGAAATTAACGACCTCATTGATTGGAATATCGATAACATTATAATCATAGAGAATTTTAACGCATTTTGTAGATTTAATGAGCAGCATGCCAAGCTAGTAAAAGGGTTGACTGGCGCAGTAACTGTGCTTGCCTATCGAGGTCATAACAATAAAAATATAACTTCTATATTGAAAGCTTTAGCTCAAAAAGACTGTAAACGCTATATCTTCGCTGACTATGACTTGGCTGGTCTGAAAATAGCTGAATCGATGTCAAAAACCCTCAAAGCTCACGGATATATACTACCTAACAAACCTTGGATGCAGACTGAAAAATATATCGAGATGAGCGTTAAAGAGAATCGTAAGAAACAGTCGTCTATTCAAACAAGTTTACCCAGCTTGACACCCTACTTTGAGCATATTCGTGATAAATATTTAGCTGTACCTCAAGAGACGCTTATGGCAAGAAAAATTCCATTGAAGATTATCGACATTTAAGCTAATTCATATGAATATGTAGAAATGATTTTCTACTGAGGTCTAAGTTAGTCCTAGTATAATTCTTAATTTTTCCATTCAACTAATAATATATAAGGTAGAGATAATGCTAGAAGTTGATTTTTTTGAGCAAAGTGGTGTTTACTTCCGAATAATTGGTAACTACTTCCTACTAGGCGATGGGTCAAGTGGTCATATTAGATATCTAAAAGAATCAGTAGAAGAGCTTTGCGAAGTAGTTCATCTTAAAACTGAAATAGATTGGGTGCCTATAGATAAATACTTGGAAGATAACAAAGAAAGTTACGGAGAGTTTGAAAACTGGAACAAAATAGCATCTGAGCTACCTGAGGACGTCTGGAGTGCTGTGCATTGGGCATTAGTATTAATTGAACAGCGAAAAGGGACGGTTGAGTTGTCTAAATCCTCAAAAGCTGAAGTTCGGCGAATGGTAGCTCATGCGGGTTATCGATTAAGTTATCTCGCTAATGATAAAGATGATAGTGTGCGTAGAGAAGTTGCTGAACAAGGGTATAATTTATCAGGCTTTATAAAAGACAGCTCTTGTTATGTGAGAGAAGCTGTTGCTGAACAGGGTCATGGTCTAGATGTATTATATAAAGACAAAATAACTGCTGTTAGAGTAGCTGTAGCAAGGCAAGGTTATAGGCCAGATGTAATGATCGATGACAAGTCGCCTTATGTTAGAGCGGAAGTAGCTAAGCAGGGATATAGAATTGATAAGTTATCGAATGATAATAGTAAAATTGTTCAACGAGCGATTAAAGAATATGAGATGAATTAAGATAGAACCCATATAGACATAGGTGATATAAAACCCCAAAAAGTGCTTAAAACATTAGTTATTCAGCTAAGATAAATGATTTGAATATAGTATATATTAGTACTTTCTCAGTATGATACTTTATTACTCCAAAATGCAACTTAAAGTTCTGATTATTATCATCCAGTATGATACTTTATTATTTTTAGTGTTAATTTATAAGTAGCAAAATCAATACTTTACGAAAATATCAGTATGATACTTTATTACTCGCTGACAATCTGAAAAGATAAGTATTTACCCCTGCTATTGTAAACTCAGTAGCAGGGGTTTTTTATAATTTTAAAATGACCTACTAGAAATTTAAAAAAGTAGTAATAATTGCCTGAGCAAAAATCAAATAAAAACACTTAGACCCAGTTCCAAATAATTCGCATGTATTAAAAACTGGTAGAAAGTAGAATTTTAATACAAAAAAATAGTGACACTCTATCTATTAATTAGAGTATCACTATTATTGTGCTTATTTAGTGGCTACATTGAGTTGCCTGTAACGACGTTTAGTCTCTTTCTAGCACCACTCTATAGCGAGCATTACCGCTCTCTAGTCGCTCAAATGCTTCATTAATCTCAGACATTTTATAAGTTTCAGTAACCGGCTGAATATTATGGCGAGCAGCAAAATCTAGCATTTTACGTAGCGTCGCTGGTGAGCCAACTGGCGAGCCTGATAGACTGTTTTGAGCCATAATCATTGGTGCAGCCGATATCTCTAGTGGCGCTTCTAACAGTCCAACAAAATGTAGCTTACCTTTTGGTCTTAGCGTCTTGATCACGACATCCCAGTTCATATCAACGTTCACTGTTGAGATGATTAGATCGAAAGAACCTGCGGCTTTTTCAATTTCGCTATCGTCTCTTGAGTTTAGTGAATGGTGAGCGCCCATCTCTTTTGCTTCTTCCATTTTTGACTCACTGGTAAATGCCGTCACTTCACAGCCCCATGCATTGGCAAACTGCAATGCCAAATGACCCAAGCCACCAATACCAATTACAGCCACTCTAGAAGTTGGTTTAATGTCGTACTGCATAAGTGGGTTAAACACTGTGACACCGCCACATAACAGTGGTCCTACCGCGTTAAAATCAAGCCCTTCAGGTATTTTGATGACGCTAGTATCTTTTGCGCGTACTTTATCTGCAAAGCCGCCGTGGTTACCAATGATCGTACCTTCTTGCTCAGGGCATAGGTTGTGGTCTCCATCGATGCATAGATCGCAAACGTTACAGTATCCTTTATGCCAACCAAGTCCGACTTTATCGCCCAATTCTAGATGCTTGACGTGCTTGCCTTTATTGAGGACTTCACCTGCAACCTCATGCCCACCGACAAACGGATATTGAGTCATACCCCATTCATTTTGCCACATCGATAAATCACTATGGCAGATACCGCAGCTATGTACTTCGATTTCTACTTCGTGATCGCCTAGAGCGCCTGGGTCATATTCATAAGGCTCAAATTTGCCACCTTTCTCTTTTGCTGCATATGCGTTAATCATATTTATTCCTTATTTTCTAGTTCTTTAGAGATTATTTTATAAAGATTGGTTTATCGTTCTAATAACAACTTATCTATTAGTAAAATTAAAATAATGCTATAAGAGATAAACAATTTCTTCAATTAATTTGGTTGGACAGACTATAGCAAAGACTGACCTAACTAATCCATTCAACTTACCAGTTTTAGACTAACGTCATACAAAGAGTCATACTTAATAGGCAGTCACTCATCAAAAATACTGCTTGTTATCAGCAACATTGTTTTGCTAATTGTTTGATTACTTATATAGTTCACGTCTTCTTCGATAACCTGTCAGTTTTGGCGTCTTCATTACTTGCAGTAAGAGACAGATTATCATGAGTGACATTCCTAGCCAGCCGATAGGAGAGAATGTTTCACCG
This sequence comes from Psychrobacter sp. APC 3281, assembly GCF_030407815.1. Taxonomy (GTDB): domain Bacteria; phylum Pseudomonadota; class Gammaproteobacteria; order Pseudomonadales; family Moraxellaceae; genus Psychrobacter. The sequence continues at coordinate 23,154 of NZ_JASDCS010000009.1, read as the reverse complement.
ATTATAATGATAGCCAATATAGTGGCCACGATAGGTTCTAGTAACGTGATAAGCGTCGCTTTGCTCGCCTCAATCACTCTCAACGCTTGACCAAAAAGTAAATAACCAAAGAACATCGGCGCAATTGCCAGATATAGGGCAACGCTTATATGTTTTGCATCTAAAAACAGGTTTTCCCCTGTTAGTAATAATGATGGCAACAATAAGATTGCCGACAGACCAAACATACTGGCCATCGCTGATTTCGAGTTTACCCCGTTCTCTATCATCTGACGTGCTGTCCATGAGTATGTGGCATAGGTCAATCCTGCAACTAACCCTAACAACACGCCTAGTATTCGATTATTTGCTTGTGCGTTTATATCCAAATATTGGGTTTTCCCTAAAGTCAGAAAAATAACGCCAATCACACCAAATATAAAACTTACCACCCATCGACTAGTGACTTTTTTATTGCTAATCAGACGCTCCATGATAACAGTGAAAAATGGTGCGCTAGCAATTGAGATCACTGTACCAATAGCGACACCTGCCAATCTCATGGAGGAATAAAAAGCTAAAGGATAGATAGCAACGCATAGGCTACCAATGAATAAGAGACTGGGTTTAGAAAGTAGTTTCTGTCTATCGCTTAATAAATTATTCTTAGCATTCAATACTAGCAATACACCGCCTACCCCCATGGAAAATGCACCAACGGCTAATGGACTAACGTCAGGTATAAAAGCAGAGGCTGTACCTGTCGTTCCCCAAAGGACACTGGCAGCTATCACACATAAAATAGCACTTAGACTAGATTTATTCTGCAGCATAGTAGCTACCTCTAACGTTATAATGAATAACATTATTATAGAGAGTTACAGAATATAATTTTTGCAGATTGGACGGTTTGCATGTCTGGTTAGACGTGTTTTAATTTGGAAGGGGCAATACCAAAATATTTAGAAAATCGGCGGCTAAAAGCACTAACATCCGTATAACCAACCAGTTCGGCTATGATAGCGATAGGTGAATCAGTATGTAGTAACAAAGCTTGCGCCTTTTGCATTCTGATCTTTGTAATGTATTCAGTGACGGTCTGGTTTGTTTGCGATTTAAAGTTCTTTTTAAACTGTGTAGCACTGAGACAGGAGATATCCGCCAACACTTCGATAGAAAGGTTTTTAGAAAAATTGTGGTGAATATATGCTACGACTTCTCTAATTCGAGCATTATATTGCACAAATAGATTTTGTTGTTCTAGGAGTTTATAAAAGGTATCAAACATCAACCTCTCAACTTCAGGATTGATTTGATACCTTAACTGACTCTCTGAAAACTCCAAAAATGCCAACAATGGCGCACTTATAGAAAAGACAATTTGTGATGAATGAAGCACGTTTTCTGGCAATAGATCTGTATCCACAACGATAAACTTTGCATTCTCCTCAGCGCTAAAGTAGTGCTTTTCATTTACCTTGACCACAACACATTCGCTTGGGATAACTTTTCCAGTATAGCTCCCAACTTCGATATTGATTGCCCCTCGCAAAGGCAAAACAATCTGATGAAAGTCATGAGAATGCCCTCGAGTTTGACGAGTGTATGACCTAATTGAGAGCATGTTAATCATTCAGCATTTTCCACATTGCTACTATTGTGTCGTGTCTTAGCTAACTGTTTGGTTAGCTATTTGGCTCTCTATGAGAAGTGACTATTAGAAGTCACTAGGTTTGCCATGTGGAGCCAACCACTTAGCAAACCATCCTGATAGATCATCCATTAAGGTATAGACGACAGGAATAACAACCAAGCTTAATAGCGTAGAGGTTACCAGACCACCCAGTACCGCTGCTGCCATCGGTCGCCTAAAAGTAGGATCTGCATCGCCCCAACCAAATACCAATGGCAACATACCTGCACCCATCGCAATGGTCGTCATGATAATAGGCCGTGCACGCTTTCGGCATGCATCTACGATAGCCTCAAAACGCGCCAGCCCTCGGCGCTGGGCAATCAATGCATAATCGACCAATAGAATAGAGTTTTTGGTCGCAATACCCATGAGCATAATAAAGCCAATCATCGAAGGCATCGATAAGCTGCTATTGGTAATAACCAAGCCAACAAACGCCCCACCGATCGATAGAGGTAACGCCATCAGAATGGTAAAAGGCTGCAACAAACGACCAAATAGTAGAATAAGTACGCCTAAAATACAGACCACACCGACGGACATCGCAATGATAAAGCCACTGAAAAGGTCTGCCATGTTTTCGGCTTGGCCTTGATCGATGATGGTAATCGCAGGCGGCAGTTGCTGCATGGTCGGCACTGCTTTGACCGCTTGTACCAAATCGCCAAGCTCGCCACTCGCAGGTTGTACTGTGATACTAATAGCACGCTCTCGATCCAGTCTGCTAATCTGCGCAGGCCCAGTGCCAAAGTCTAGCGTAGCAACCTCACCGACGCGCACGCCTTGACCTGCAGGCATAGTACTCGGCACGTACAAACCTTCTAGCTGGCTAACATTTTGCTTAGCCACATCAGGTAGACGTACGACGATTGGTACTTGACGCGTATCAAGATTGAGCTTGGACAATTGCTGTTCGTAGTCGCCTACGGTCGCCACACGTAAAGTCGTAGCGATATCTTGCGTCGTGACCCCTTTATCCGCCATTGCCAATCTATCTGGCGTTACCGTTAGCTCTTGGCGTGGTAAACTGCGATCACTGGTCACAGCGCCTGCACTTGGCAGACCTCGAATCTCAGACATGATTTTTTGTGCAGTTTGTTCAAGCAGTTGCGGATTGGTACTAGTCAATGAAAAATTATAGCCGCTCTCACCACCACTCGATAGCCCGACTGTAAACCGTGCTCCTGGCACTTCTGTCATTAGCTTACTAATTTTGCGTTCTATCTCTTGCTTGGTGCCTCGTTCTGCACGCGGAGCAAGCACGATATCCAAGCCAGCGATATTTTCAGCCTTGCCGCCGCCACCATCTGACGCACCCATCGACGCCTGCGCCTCTCCCACTGAAGTAAAGATATTGGTCACCTCAGGCATGGCCAAAATGCGAGCACTTGCTAGCGCTGCCACGCGCTCAGTATCTGCCAAAGAGACGTCAGGTGTCAGCTCAATAGCCACTCGGGTTTGATCAATATCGTTGTCAGGGATAAATGACGTGGGTAGCAACTTAACCAGAGCTAGCGATGCCACAAATAAAACAAGCGTTGCACCCATGGTTATCCAACGATGATGTAGGGTCCAAGACACAATCTTAAGATAGTACTTCATCATCGAGCTTTGTTTTTCGACGTGCTTTTTCTCAGGTCGTAAGATATAAGCTGCCATCATAGGGGTAATCAGGCGCGCCACCATCAGCGAGGCAAAAATTGATAAGGCAGCCGTCCAACCAAACTGACGGAAAAACTGTCCAACGATGCCGCCCATAAAGGCCGTTGGTAAAAACACCGCAATCAAAGTAAAAGTAGTGGCGACGACGGCGAGACCGATTTCATCAGCAGCTTCCATCGCCGCTTCATAAGGCGTCTTACCCATACGTAGATGGCGTATGATGTTTTCGACTTCAACGATTGCATCATCGACCAGCACCCCAATGACTAATGATAATGCCAGTAGTGAGATGATATTCAGACTAAAGCCAAACAGATACATACCCAAAAAGGTTGGAATGACTGATAATGGCAAAGCGACCGCAGCAACGATAGTCGCGCGTATATTGCGCAAAAACAGGAAGACTACCACTACAGCCAACAGCCCACCTTCGATGAGCATTCTTAACGAGGCTTCATAATCTTCTGCAATGGGTGTGGCTCGGTCATAGACTTTTTCAATACTGATATTACCGACATCAGCGGTCAGCTTGGCAAGCTCCTCATCAACCAGCTCCATCACATCGACTTCACTGGCACCGCGCGATCGAGTGATGTTAAATGCCACCACTGTTTTACCGTCTAGCTTGGCAATCGAGCTTGGATCTGCTGCGCCGTCAGTGATTTCTGCCATACGACCTAAAGCTTGTGTGCCCCCCGTAGGGACAGCCACTTGCAAATCGTTTAGCTCATTTGCTCGCTCAACAGCACCGAGAACACGGATGGTCTGAGTCGTATTGCCAACTTCCGCCTCCCCGCCAGAGCTATCCTGCTGGATACCAGCGATTTGCTGCGATAATTGCGAAATAGAAAATTTCAAACCACTTAACGCAATTGGGTCGGCAGCAACCGTGATTTCACGCTGCAACCCACCAACGCGGCTCACGGTACTTACGCCTGGTATGTCAGATAGCCGTTTGGTAACGGTATCATCGACAAACCAAGATAGATCCTCCACGCTCATATTCTCAGCAGCAACAGAGTAAGTAACCACTGGAAACCCAGCAGTAGATACTTTGGTAATAATAGGATCGTTGGCGGCAGCTGGTAGATCACCACGTACTTCGCCGACTGCTGAGCGCACATCGTCTACCGCTTCTTGAATGTCTTTTTCTAAAGTAAATTCAGTGGCAATGGTCGCCGCACCCGTCTGTAGCGTGGTGCGAATATGACTCACGCCTTCGATACTGGTCAGTTTATTTTCGATCTTCTTTGCAATATCGTTTTCGAGCTGTGATGGCGCAGCACCGGGTAGCGTGACCGTGACTACCACCGCTGGCAAGTCTATATCTGGAAATTGCTGGACTTTCATTTTCATGAAACCGTAAATGCCGCCCAACGTCAGCAGTACAAACAGCAAGATAGCAACGAGCGGGTTCTTTATCGAATAAGCGGAGACGTTTAAGCTCATGGCTGTGCCTGCGCTGGCTTACTGGTTTGGTTCACACCATTAACAACACGTACTAGGTCACCATCATTTAAGAAGCTACCGCCCTGCTTTACGATACGGCTGTCACTTGGTAAAGGCTCTAGCACTGCTACGCTCTCGCCCAATCGCTCACCCAATGTTACTCGCTGCTGCTTGATACGTCCCATCGATCGATCGTCTCGAGTAGTCGATTCGGTAACGAGCATCACATAATCATAACCATCATTACTGACCACGGCGCTATTAGGAATCGTTTGCGTACTGGTACTTCCCAATAGAAACTCGCCTGTTTGATACATGCCTGCACGTATCTTTGAGTTGGCAGCTAGGCTGGCATAAATCGTAATTTGACGGTTGTTGTCTGCGGTGGGTGCGATGCGATTTACTTGCCCCATCACTGTATCACCACCCGGCAGACTAACTTGTACAGGCGTACCGACGTTTATATCACCGACAAGCTTAGGATCTATATCTGCTCGCCATTCCAAAACCCCGCCTTTGATAATCGTAAATAGTGGATCCCCGCCTGCCACTTGACCGACTTCTACCATTCTTTCACTGATAATACCGCTGACAGGAGCGACGACTTTCGCGTTCTCTAACGTCAAACGCTGATTGCTCAAACGAGCTTTGGATGCTTGCAAAGAAGCTCTGGCACGGACTTCCGAGGTACGGTAGCGATCGGCCTCTTGTTTGCTGATGGCATCGATATCGATCAATGGCAGCACACGTGCAGCATCAGCGCTGGCATTGGCAAGGGTGGCTTCCGCTTCTGCGACATCTGCTTGCGCCTGTAGCACTTGCTGCTCCATAGCATCAGTATCGAACACTGCTAAAACTTGACCTGCTCTAACGCGGTCGCCTTCTTGGACCAAGATACGCTCGATAGCCACACCATTGACTTTTGCACTGACATTCGCAGTATCTTTAGCATCGATGGTTCCATCGGCACTGAGGGTGCTGCCGATATCATCTTGGCTTGGCCTGACTGTTTCTACTGAGAGTACTGATTGCTCAATACTGGCATCGCTACTGGTTGACTGATCGTTTGCGACAGAATTAGCAGTTGCTGACTCATCTACAGCGGCACTACCATTATTGCCCCAATATTTGCCAAGCAGCACCCCAATCACTAGCACGGCTGCCAATACGGGCCATAACCATATTGGTGGTTTTACAGATGGCCTTTTAGATAAAGTGTCAGTTTGACGATATGGCGGCAACTCAGATTCAGCTGACGGCTTAGAATGGGTTTCTTCAAAATCGCTCATGATAACTCTCTGTAGGTACAGTCAATATTGAAATACTCGATATAGAATGACTAAAAATATCAATCATTCACAGCAATAATAAAAAGTGGCACGCAATCGAAGCAATGTTTGGATAGCCTGATATAGGGCTATGAGCGTTACTTACAGAGAGTATTCCGATGTTCTCTAAAGCACTGTTTATTATTATAATAGTTCATCAAATTATCGAGAATAGCATATATTTAGTCATCACCTTATTTTTATATATAGGGTCTAGCGTTCATAAACTTAATTGAAACTTAGACCGAATATATATGCAGTATTAAAGATATATCTACCAATTTAAAGCAATAAGAACGCGTGTAGTCAGTCGCTGAATATCTGATGCATTCAACAACTGACTATGGGTAGAGTGTTGTCTATAAAGAATGTTAACGTTGTGGCCATGCTGTTTGATTATATCCAGAGCTAGGTTCAATGACATACTGAACCTACTTGCCGATACCGATACTAAGCACTAAGCACTAAGCACTGATTACTAGACACTGGGTATTAAACACTAGGCATTGGTATAGCGACTTGCCTCAGGCATCCAGCGATGAATCAATTGACTGACATCTGCTTTTCGCGCAGGGTCTGCTATCAAATGCTTCGCTAACCGCTGAGCAATGGCAAATAATTGCTCATCACGGATTAGATCAGCCAAATAGTATCCAACGTTACCTGTTTGACGTTTGCCTAACAGCTCTCCTGGCCCACGTAGCTCTAAGTCTTTTTGAGCAATGACGAAGCCATCGGTACTATCACGTAGGACATTTAGTCGCTCAGTACCTGTCTCCGATAGCGGCTTTTGATACAACAGTACACAGAAGCTTTTGGTCGAGCCACGTCCGACTCGCCCGCGCAGCTGATGCAATTGTGAGAGTCCCAAACGCTCTGCATTTTCGATAACCATGAGTGATGCATTGGGTACATCGACCCCTACCTCGATGACAGTCGTCGCAATCAACAAATCCAGATTACCTGCTTTGAACTCCTGCATGATGGCTTGCTTATCAGCAGACTTCATCTTGCCATGTACCAGTCCAATACGAATATCTAGACGTTCATTTAAGTCCTCATAAGTGGCTTCGGCTGCCTGCGCATCTAATACGCTAGACGCCTCTACCAGTGAGCATACCCAGTACGCTTGCCTGCCCGCTTCACAATTAATCGCAATACGTTCTATGACTTCATCGCGTCGATTGCGATCGATAGTTACCGTCGTAATTGGGGTACGCCCCGGTGGCAATTCATCAATAATTGAGGTATCCATATCGCCATAGATGCTCATCGCTAGGGTTCTTGGAATCGGTGTTGCAGTCATGATTAGCTGATGCGGAGTACTGTTAGCAACGCCTTTATTGGTCAATGCCATGCGTTGCTCAACACCGAATCGATGCTGCTCATCAATGATAACCAAGCCTAATTTAGCGAACTGAACTTGCTCCTGAAACAGTGCATGAGTACCGACCACCACTTGCACGGTATTTTCTGCGACTGTTTCCAATGCTTCGCGGCGCTGTTTGGCCGTTTGCTTACCGGCGAGCCAACCGACACCAATACCTAATGGCTCAAACCATTGCTTAAAATTCAGTAGATGCTGCTCTGCCAAAATCTCAGTTGGTGCCATGACCGCGACCTGCCAGCCACTATCGAGCGCATAACCCGCTGCTCCTGCTGCAACCAATGTCTTGCCAGCACCCACATCTCCCTGTACCAGTCGTAGCATCGGAATTGAGGTCGCCATATCTGCAGTGATGTCTTTCATCACTCTTTTTTGCGCACCCGTTAAATCAAAAGGCAATGCAGAAAACAGCTTGTCAGCAAGAGGACTGTTGGTAGTGCATTTGGGCGCCTTGTGCTGATGTAGCTGTTGGCGACGATATAGCAAACTGAGCTGATGCGCAGTCAACTCTTCAATAATCAAGCGCTGACAAGCAGCATGCGTACGGGCACTGAGTTGAGTGAATAGTTTGTATTGCTGAGACGCGCTGGTATAAGTAGGCGGCGTATGCAGCAGCACCAATGCTTCAAATATCGTTAAATTATAGACATTGTGCTGAGCAATACTGGCAGCGACGTTATGTATGTCATTATCTGCCTGATAGTTAGAAGGATTGGGTTTATATACGCTATTGCCAATCGCATTGCTAGTCATATTGTCAGGCACACTGCGTGCTAACGTCGAAAAAATATCTTCGGTATATTCGGCCTCTGACATCGCTGATTTAGATGGCTCAAAAGGCACTAATGGCAAATCGGATACAACTGCAAAATCTTCAGCCGTAAACAATGTCATCGGCAGACCTTGGCTCCGAACCGTTTGCAATGCCAGCTTAATTAAAGTACGCAGCTTGTTTTGATGTAAGCCTTTAACTGTAGGATAAATAGGCTGCAATCCCGTATCAGTCATGACTGTATTATCAGTGATAACTTGATATTCAGGATGATGTATCTGCTTACCGTAACGGCTGACTTTGACCTCACCAAATAGCTGTAAGCGTGTCCCCAAATTCATGGTTTGTACCAGACCACGATAGACCTTAAAAAACCGCAACGATATCGTACCCGTATCATCATCCACCGTCACAGTCATCCCACTGCGCTTGGTATCGACATGGACGATGTGACCAGTAATTAGCGCTGATTGTCCATGCTCTACATCTGCGATTGATACCAGCCGACTGCGATCCTCATAATCACGGGGCAAATGTAACAGCAAATCGAATATCCGCTTAATATTCAATTGCGCCAACTGCTCTGCCACTTTTACCCCCACACCTGCTAGCGCAGACACTGGCATATCTAGTGCTGACAGTGGCATGTCAGATCTAAAGTGATCTAATGAGTTGGCTAAGGCATGACTCTCCGATATTGGCATTAAAGATCCTAACAATATTATTTTTAATTTTTGTATGCTAAATCGAGTATTTTTAATAGGTTGCACATGATGACTTGTACCACAGAATAGCCATAACGATAGTACGTATAAAAAATTCGACTCATTTCATTATAGCTGACAATACAATTGCTTATGCTAGGCTATTTAGTAAAATAGCATCTATACAGTCCATCTACTATAGATAAACCGCTTCTTCTCATCATATCAATAACTGATGTCTGATTTTTTGAATTGTGGCAATTTCATAAGGTGTTTTTCTATGCTTGTTTCTATTTTGCCTCGTCAGTTTCGTCACAACCTAATTCTTCATAATCTAAAACTACTGAGGTTGGGCTTAATACCAATTCTCAGTTTGTATATTAGTGCGTGTAGCACGTTGCCATCGACTATTCCTGCCACACCAGAGCCAGTTATTAAAGCCCCTACTGTCGCACTGGTATTGGGCGGCGGCGGTGCGAAAGGGTTTGCCCATGTGGGCGTCATTAAGGCGCTAGAGGAAAACGGTATCAAACCAACATTGGTGGTCGGTACGAGTGTGGGTAGCTTGATTGGTAGCTTATACGCCAGTGGTTACACGCCTGCACAGCTTGAGCAATTGGCACTGACCACTACAGATAGTCAGCTCACAGACTTTACCTTGTCCAATCAAGGATTTATCGAAGGTATTAAGTTAAAAAACTTTATTAATAGCAAAGTGAATGCACGTGCTATAGAGGATTTCCCTATTTCTTTTGCGGCAATCGCAGCAGAAAAACACACTCTAAAGAAAACAGTCTTTACCACTGGCGATGCTGGGCTTGCCGTACAAGCATCCTGTAGCGTGCCTAATATTTTTATTGCCCCGCGTATTCCTGAAAAGGTCGGTAAAAAATATATCGATGGCGGTGTGGTCAGTTTAGTACCCGTAGATAGCGCCTATGACTTGGGTGCTGATATTGTCATTGCTGTAGATGTGACGGGAGCTCAAGGCAGTGATAATACGAGCAATCAAATAGCGACTATGAACTCATTGAGTGACTTTTGGGGCTTTCTAGAAACCAATATTATAGCTACCAACCTGACTACTAATCGCTCCTTATCAAGTCAGAGCGAGCGGAATCGAGCGGATATTGTTATTACTCCCAATGTCGGTCGTAACAGTTCAATAGATACTAGGCAGCGACGCAGTCTAATACAAGCAGGCGCCCAATCTACAACGCCACAAATCAATGCTATCAAACAACTTATTCAAGAGAAATCTAGTAGCAAATATGCCACGCTGTAGCTGAGTATTTCTACTTACTTATCAGTAAAATTATCAAACGTCCTGTCACACCATAAAAAAGCACCGCAGATATAAACTGTGGTGCTTTTTTATTGATAGTTTTCAGTGCTAATTGTATCGATGCTAGCTAAATTCTAATCCGAAAATTCAGGACTATTTGACACGCGCGCGATATTTTACAGCGACGGTATCATTTAGACCTACACCTTCTAAGTCCCAACGTACCGCTTTATAGTATTTAAGCGCGACGTCTTGTAATTGATTATCTACTTTGGTACGTAGTGGCATACGAGCAAAGTTATTGCCATCTACACTGCCGTACGGAAATTCAGGAGCAACTGTCTTTAACAGCTCTACCTGCTCTGGAATACTCATCGTAACGGTCATTTTACGGACGCGATCTGCATTGGTATTGGTAAAGTACCCTTGATACTCCAATACATTGCCTGACTGCAAACGAGTGTTGGTATCTACAGGGACAAGCACTTCTTGACCATTGGCATCAACGCTGACCAACGACGCCGTAATTCTACTGTTGACTGCTTGAGCACTTGAGTTGCTGCTCTTATTGGTAGTTGCTTGAATAGCCATCGAGCTATCAACCGCTTGCTCTGGTGTTGGCAGCATTGCTGAAGCTTGTGTAACGACCATCGCACCGATGAGCGTACCGGCAACAACGTGAAATAAGCGGTGGCCGCTCCAAGCACTGAACGGGCTAGCAAACTGGTTACTTTTTTTCATGATTTTCATTATCCCTGGTTGATATATCGGTAAAACACAGATGGTGCAACTTAAGTTATTTTTATAATTTGTTCAACAGATAAAAAGCATTGCGATATCTATAAAATATTGCTGTGAAATAGTTCATACAATCTATGAAGCACATGAACTCACTTATCTAACCTGATTATCTTCGCTCAGCATCTGTAAAGCAATAGCGCTTAGCATAACAAAAAGCATTTGTACGTACATTAACCCAGTGTTGAGGTTGTGTATATCAGCGATTGGCAATAAAAATGCTTGAATACAGCTGAAATAAAAGATAGCTCATAACCGCGTTTTTTGCTATGGTAAATCTTTAGCGTTAGGCATTTTTTTGCTGCGCCCCTTTTCTTATTCTAACGACTACTGCTCCCATTATGACTACTAGCTCCATGCCCCAGATTAACCCTGAATACGTCCATTGGTTCCGTAACTCTGCACCCTACATTAATACCCATCGCGGCAAAACTTTCGTGATCATGTTTGGTGGTGAAGCGGTCAATCATGCGAACTTCAGCACACTTATTCATGATTTTGCCTTGTTGCATAGCTTGGGTATCAAGCTAGTACTGGTACACGGGGCACGACCGCAAATCGAAAAGAACTTAAAAGACGCTAATATTGAATCGCCGCTACATCAAGACATACGTATTACGCCACGTGCAGCGATGCCATCTATCTTACAAGCCGTTGGTGCAATTCGTTTACAGATTGAAGCTCAGCTATCAATGGGGCTGGCCAACTCTCCGATGTATGGTTCACGTATCGATGCGATATCGGGTAATTTTGTGACAGCGCGCCCATACGGTATCCGTGAAGGTATTGATTACCAAATGACGGGTGAAGTGCGTTCTATTGATGTAGAAGCCATCAAAAACAACCTACTTCACGACCATATCGTTGTACTAGGCTCGATGGGCTACTCTGCGACTGGCGAAGTATTTAACTTATTAGCGGAAGATGTTGCCCTAAGCGCTGCTGTAGCACTGGGTGCTGACAAGCTTATATTCTTAGGCGAAGAAGCAGGTATCAACGACGATGATCGTTTATTACGTGAAATGATTCCTAATGAAGTTGATCGCTTCTTACGTGATCGTGATTTAAATTGTGAAATTAATTATTTCTTGAACTGTGCAAGTTTGGCCTGTCGTCAAGGTGTCCATCGCACGCATATTATCTCGTATGCCAAAAACGGCGCATTACTAGAAGAGCTATTCACACGTGATGGTTCTGGTACGCTGATTAGCCATGACCCTTATGAAGAAATTCGCCGTGCCAATATCGATGACGTAGTCGGACTTATTGAGCTGCTATCACCTCTAGAAGAGCAAGGTATCTTGGTCAGTCGTTCGCGCGAGCGCTTGGAGCAAGAGATTGATAATTATAGTGTGATTGAGCGTGATGGTATGATTTTGGGCTGTGCAGCATTGCATACGCTAGATTCAGAGTCAGCAGAAGTCGCCTGTGTTGCCGTACGTCCTGAGTATCGTAGTGGTAGCCGCGGTGCAGATTTACTAGCATTTCTAGAACAGCAAGCGCGCAGTCATGGTTTGTATAAGCTGTTTGTTTTGACCACTCGTACCGCGCATTGGTTCGTTGAGCAAGGCTTTGCTGAGGTTAAAGCCAGCGCTTTGCCTGAAGCACGTTTAGAGAAATACCATAACGGCCGTAACTCTAAAGTCTTCCAAAAGAATCTATAGTTTATCACCAACTTGATATCGGCTTTATAAGCTCGATATCAGTCTGAGATAAAATATTAGTCGTAAAAAAGCCTTCATAATTATATGAAGGCTTTTTTGTAGGCTAAGCACCTAAACAATATTTGCTTTAGATACTTATTTTACTTTTAATAGCTCAACAGTAAAGATAAGCGTGCTGTTAGGCTCGATACCAGCGTTACCCGCTTCGCCATAAGCGATGTCTGATGGGATATAGAACTCGTATTTTCCGCCTTCTTTCATCAACTGTAGACCTTCAGTCCAGCCAGCGATTACTTGGTTTAATGGGAACTCGATTGGCTCACCGCGCTCATAAGAGCTGTCAAATACCGTACCATCAAGCAATTTACCTTCGTAATTTACTTCAACCACGTCAGTTGCTTTTGGTGATTTACCAGTACCTGCTTTGATAACTTTATACTGTAAACCAGACTCTGTTTGCTTCACACCTTCTTTTTTAGCGTTCTCTGCTAAGAATGCAGTACCAGCGGCTTTATTTTCTGTCGCTTTGGTTTCCATGTCTTTAACAAACTGCTCTTCTTGCTCTTTTTGATAGTCCATCAATACTTGTTGCATTTGCTCTTGGGTCAATGCTGATTCATTGCCTTCGTAGCCATCACGGAAGCCTTTTTCAAAAGTATTTAGGTCTAAATCTTTGACAGCGTCTTTATTACCTTCTGCCATCATGAAACCTAAGCTATAACCTACTTTTTCACTAGCTGAGCTTTGTTCAGTAATGGAAACGCTTTGAGCGGCTGTTTCTTGATTGCCATTGTTGGTGCTACAGCCTGTTACTAACAACATAGCGCTAGCAAGTGCACTAACGCCTAAAGTAGTGATTTTTTTCATAAAGTACTCTCTAATTGTAAGAATAGTGGCGAGATGTCACATTCCTCTATAATAACAAATCTTAGTTTTGGGAACCACGCTTTGCACGAAATTATCGGGCCAATGTATAGTCTATGTTAATATCTTCTATCATAATAACAAGTTATCACACAAATATAGTAACAGGTAAAGCTTTCTGTCTTTAAATCCCTCAATACATCAGCTAAGCTGAATTAGTTAAGGAGATAAGTAACCGAGCGTTAATTTTTATCAAAAATAAGCAGATATCGATAGCGAAGTCACTGTAATATAAATAAGAGATACTGCTGATAATAATTTATGCTCAAAAACGATAATATCTCTATATAACTGATTCTAAAAATACTATTTATGACAACCATCTGTATGTCTTGCTCATTAATCGCTGTATGAACATTGTTTTTGGCGAGTTATATAAGATGCTTCAAGGAGGATAAGATGAACCCAATGTACACATCTTTTAACGGCTATCTTGGTGGACCTATCGGTTCCATCATTGGTGCTATTTTGATATTCGTTATTGGTTGGCTAGTAGCCCTTGGTATCGCAGCACTGGTACGTGGCGTACTCTCTAAAGTTAATCTCAATCAACGTATGAACTCTTCAACTGGTAAGACCTACGACCTTGAAGGTATCATCTCCAAAATTGTTTTCTGGTTTATTTTCATCATTGCTATCTCAGGCGCACTTAGCCAATTAAACTTAAACTCTATCTCAGCACCATTCGCAAATATGGTTAATCAAGTATTGGCATTTATCCCTAATCTTATCGGCGCTATCGCACTTGGTGTGATTGGTTGGGTCGTGGCTACTGTTGCACGCACAGCGATCAACGCTGCACTCGCAAAAACCTCTATGGATGAGCGTTTAAGTGCACAAGCTGGTGTAAAACCAATGAGCAGCACGATTGCTGATATGGTTTACTGGTTCATCTTATTGGTTGTGTTGACCATGGTACTTGGTCAATTAGAGCTTGACGGTTTGTTTGCACCACTGACTAATATGGTCGACAAAATCTTTAGCTTTATCCCTAATATCTTGATCGCTGGTGTAGTCTTCGTCGTTGGTTATATCATTGCCAAAGTCGTACGCGGCATCGTCACCAATCTTGTTTCTACTTTTAATGTACAAGAATTGGCATCAAAAGCAGGTTTAAGTGAGCAAAACAGCTTACCTAATATTGCAGGTTCATTAGCATTTCTTGTAGTTATCATTCCAACCATTATTGCTGCTCTAAATGCACTAAAAATCGAAGTAATTGCTCGCCCTGCGACCAATATGCTTAACAAAATCATGGAAGCCTTGCCAAACATCTTCATGGCAGTGGCTATCCTAGTAGTAACTTACTATGTTGTACGTATGGTTGCCAACATTATCAAAGGTCTGATTGAGAACACTCAAATCAATCAATTACCTGCGAAAGTTGGTCTACAAGAAACCATGGGTGATAAGAAAATTTCTGACCTAGTTGGTTATGCGATTATCTTCTTTGCTATGTTATTTGCTGCTATTGCAGCCGCTGACTTGTTAGGTTTCGAGCCTATCTCAGCTATTATCACGATGTTCATCGCATTCGGTGCAAACATCATCCTAGGCGCAATTATCCTATTCATCGGGTTCTGGCTTGCCAATATCATTGCAGGTGTGGTTGAACGTTCTGAGCAAGGTTCACAATTCCTAGCAAACATCGTACGTGTATTGATCATGGGCCTAGTATTAGCAATGGGTCTAAAAGCGATGGGTATTGCCGATTCAATCGTTAACCTAGCATTTGGTCTAACACTAGGCGCGGTAGCCGTTGCTTTTGCCCTATCATTTGGTCTTGGTGGTCAAGAAGCTGCAGCTCGCTTCCTACGTAAAATGCAGGACAAGATGGACCATGAACGTACTGAAGCGAAAGCAAAATCTGCGCTACAGCCAAGTTCATCAACTCAAGAAAAAGTTGCTGATTCAGTTCGTGAAAACACGCCATCTGCTGCTAGCACACCTACCACTGATTTACGTACCGACGTAGTTGATACACCACGTGTTGATACTAATGACATCTACAACAGTGATAACGTACTTCCTGGTAGCGGTCTCAATGACGATATCAATAAATAAGTATTTTTGGTTATTTAGTTTAGATACGAAAAAGACAGCCTAGGCTGTCTTTTTTTATGTCAGTAAATATATTAATAAATCCATGGTTCTTCTTATTAATAAACGGGTAGAAAGCTAACTACGTCTATCTACTGCTTATCTTTACGTGCTGGAATCGTTAAGCTCATCTGTACTTGAGGTAGCTTCTCTTTTTGCGCCTTCGCAGGTTTACTACCTTCCACGCTACTAGCAGGTGGTGTATTTTGCTTATCTAATTCTTGTTGTTTTAGTTTCTGCATTTGCTTAGTAAGTTGGCGCTCTCGCTGAGTCATCGCATCAACTGGCTGAATCCACAAATCAATATCGAAAAAATTCTCATTATTCTCAGTGATAAAGTCGATACCAAGCACGACTACGTGATGTAGCTCAATAATTGGCAAACGTGTGGCAACGTCCTGTGCGATCTTTGCTAGCTTTGATTGGACAGCGGCTTTACTATTAGGCCCTTTTGACTCCTGACCATAAAACACCAGTACATAATGTCGTCCCAAACTCTCATAAGAATGTTGATGTACGACATAGCCATCTTTTTGCAGTGCTGCGCTCTGTTTAGGATGTCTATATAGCGTACGGATAAGCTCGTGACGTGAAAACAAAGACTCATCTAGTAGTTGTTGTTGCCAGTGAGCGAGCGGTATTGCTGTTTGGTCGTCGTTATTAGCTGCGTGCTTTTTACCATACGTATCTATCATCTGCATACTTAGCTGAGACCATATCGTGGCTGCTTGTATCATATGCTGATGGTACATCTGAGCAGTTGAACTTTGGTTTTTGTAGGCAAGCGTGATGGCTACCAATGCTGAGTTAGGTTCGTCTTGTACTTCATTTTTGATGAGCGCATTATCAACTACAATGGCAGGGGCAAATAAATCTGGACTTTGTAAGAAGCGCTCAACCAAAGCGTCTTCTGACTCGAAACTTGGAATATGGTTTACAGCCGACTGCTGTAGTTGCTCCAGATGATAAGCTAAGAAACGCCATAATTCACATGGGGTGCGTACTGCTGCTGCTATCGAATACCAGTCATCCCAGCTAAATACTTGTAGCTGCTGCATGCTTTCGCTCATGTCGACAACTAAGTCTTCTAAAAAGTAACGAACCCCAAAATTGTGTTTGAGTCGCTGTAGAGCACTATTTGAATTGTCATCGTTATCATCTTGATTGAGACTGCTACTTCCTCCGACAAGCTGAATATCAAAAATCATAGCTTCATAACCAGCTGAAGCATTGTCTTCATTTTGAGACGATAATGACTTGTACCACGTAAGTGCTGACTTTACCGCAGTCATGCGTACAGCCTCAATGTCAGCTGATTCTGTATCATAGGGTAAATACAGTGTCAGCTCCAACAGCTGTAGCTTGCCAAGTGGTAACTGATATTGATATTGACGAGCGATATACTGAGCATTATATTCATGCTCAATTGTATGCATGCCTGCCAAGGTCACTGCCATAGCATCGGCTTGTAAATAACTGACCAGCTCAGTCGTCAGGTAGCCCCAGTCGGGCATGGTAGTAATCGAATGGGACACAAGTTCCAACCTTCTATTATCGTATGGTGAATATCGCACATGCCAGCTCGTAATAAAAACATCATTATCGCGTATTACAAATATTTGAATGATGCAAAATTATGCTACATAAGCACTATCAGAGACAGTCGCTTTCAAAGCGATCACTTGTTATGATGATATCAAAGCAGTATTGCTTGCGTGCAAGTTTATGGATAACAAACTGTACTTAGTTGTATTTATCGAAACCGTAGTCATCGAATTTTTAATCATCGAAACTTTAATGACTATTATATAATAATAAGGATTAAACATTATGAAGCGTTTTAAAGAAAAGACCGTCGTTGTAACGGGTGCAGGTTCTGGTATTGGCCGTGCAACTGCCATTCGCTTTGCCGAAGAAGGCGCTAGCGTGGTTCTAGTAGGACGTACGGCAGCAACACTAGAAGAGACTGCCGAAGAGTTGCCGCAAGATCGTACTTGGATTCACACCGACAATTATCTCATTATTACATGTGATATCAGTGTTCAAAGCCAAGTACAAGAGATGGTTGAGCGCGCTATCGACAAATTTGGCAAGATTGATATCTTGGTCAACAATGCTGGCAAAGCAACTCAAGGTAAGATCACAGAATTATCTGCTGATGATTGGCGCTCTGCTATCGATGTGAATCTAAATGGGACTTTTTACGTCTCTCAAGCGGCTATGCCTCACTTAATTGCATCAAAGGGTAATATCGTCAATATCTCATCGCTCTCAGGTGTAGGTGGTGACTGGAACATGGCTGCCTACAATGCCGCTAAAGCGGGTGTGACCAATTTGACCCGCACATTGGCATTGGATCATGGTTCAGATGGTGTTCGCGTCAACGCGGTTAATCCGAGTGTCACCAAAACCGATATGACCACGGCTATCCAAGACAATGAGTCGAAGACGGATAAGTTCTTAGCTCGCTGTCCGCTTGGACGTTTGGCAACCCCAGAGGATATCGCCGCTGCCATTACCTTCTTAGCAAGTGATGACGCCTCCATGATTACTGGTGTCAATCTGCCTGTCGATGGCGGTGTTAGTGCCTCTAACGGCCAACCACAGTTTTAGACTTTTGCACTGATAAACATTCAAATACTACTTAAAAAAAGCCCCTGATACCATCATATCAGGGGCTTTTCCAATAACAATTATTAGAACTTAATTGTAGGTAGCTTTTAGTCTTCACATCTGTAATACGGCTAGTACCTATAACTTAATTAATTAAACCAATATTTATACCATTTAACTTATTCAGCTGCATTATTGATGTCTTGTAGTGGCTGCGACAAGCGCTCAAGGTGTCTTGGTAGCACTCCTTTATACTGAGAATATATTTTCGGTAAATCTGCCTCGATATCACCTGTAGGATAAACCAGCGACATAAACCGTATTTCTTTAGTATTGTAGTCCATCGCTACTGGCAAAATCGGTACACCAGCACCCACCGCTAAATAATAAAAACCTGTCTTCCACGACTCAGTATATTGCCGTGTACCCTCTGGCGATAATCCCAAAAATAATGGTTCACCAGTTTTGAACTTATCTATACTGGCTTGCAGCACAGAGCCTTTATTACCACGATCGATAGGAATAACCCCTATCCAATTTAATAATTGCGCAAACACAGGCACTTTAAATAGTGTGTGCTTGCCCATAATGCTGATTTTGATATCTAATGCAAACAGACTTGGAATCGCATAAATACCATCCACATTAGAAGTATGTGGCAGAGCAAGCACTACAGCTTGTGAGATATTTGGAATCTCGCCTACCGTACGCCAACCTGACGCCTTTAACAGCGCGGATGCAATAACAGGCGCAAACTTGTTACCACGCTTTGGAACCTTGTCTCCCAAATGCTTTTTGCTAAGTTTTGGGAGTACTTTGGAACGCGCAGGTTTAGAAACAACAGACTTAGAACGGTTAAAAATCTTCGGTATCATGACAGCACAATATAATGAAAGGTACTGACATAATACCATTAAGCCTTTGTGGCTAGGCTGAATTTTGCGTGCTTTTATTATGTGATAGATCGTTTAGCCATAAATATAAGTAATGACCTATTTCGATATTCTGCACCCATATTTCTTTAGATTCATTGCTAAGTGTTAAGAAATATCGGCCAAATCACCTTTGCTCTCAAGCCACGACTTGCGATCAGAGGCACGTTTCTTAGCCAATAGCATATCCATCACGCTATTGGTCAGTACCATGTCATCCATATCTAACTGTACTAAGCGGCGTGTATCACGGCTCATCGTTGTCTCACGTAGTTGCTCAGCACTCATTTCACCAAGTCCTTTGAAGCGTGTAATCTGAGCTTTTTTATTGCCCGGTACGTTAGCCAAGATATGTGCAAGCTCCGGCTCATCAAGTGCATAATGAACTTCTTTACCCACATCCACTCGGTACAATGGTGGCATGGCCACAAATAAATGACCCGCATCCACTAGTGCAGGGAAATGCTTCACAAACAGTGCGCAGATCAATGTCGCAATGTGCAGTCCATCAGAATCAGCATCCGCTAAAATACATATCTTGTCGTAACGTAGCTCGGACAAATCATCAGAGGCAGGATCCACACCGATAGCAATGGCAATATCATGAATCTCTTGGCTTGATAACACCGTATCTGATGATACTTCCCACGTATTCAGGATTTTGCCGCGCAGAGGTAATATCGCCTGATAATGACGATCTCTGGCCTGCTTAGCACTACCACCTGCAGAATCACCCTCTACTAAGAACAGCTCAGCGCCATCACGTAAATCACCACGGCAGTCTGCCAACTTACCAGGCAATGCGGGTCCCTGAGTAATTTTCTTACGAGCGACTTTTTTGGCAGATTTCAGACGACGTCCAGCTTTATTAATCGCCAATTCAGCGATTTGCGTGCCCATTTCCGCATGCTGGTTTAACCATAGGCTAAAGGCATCTTTTGCCAATGTCTGTACAGCACCCGCCGCTTCACGACTAGATAAACGTTCTTTGGTTTGACCAGAGAACTGCGGCTCAGAGAACTTCAGAGACAGGATATAGTTCACGCCATCCCACACATCTTCTGCGGTCAACTTCACACTGCGCGGCAGCAAATTATGAATATCACAAAACTCGCGCAATGCCTCTAAGATACCCGTGCGTAGTCCGTTGACGTGCGTACCACCTTGAGCTGTCGGAATCAGGTTTACATAGCTTTCTTGAATCGGCGTGCCACCATCAGGCAACCAAGACAAGGCAAAGGTAATAGCCGCTCGTTCGCCTGATTTCGCATCGTAATTATAATAAAACGGTGCTTCAGGCAATGTTTCCAAACCATCTAATTGTTCGCTTAGATACTCGACTACCCCATCCGTAAACTGCCACACGACTTTTTCATCATTGATATCATCAGTAAACTCAATCGTCAGTCCAGCGGCCAAGACAGCCTTTGCTTTTAAATTGTGCTTGAGCTGTTTTACATTAAATTTGGGCGTATCGAAGAAACTGCCATCCGCCCAAAAATGTACTCTGGTGCCACGTTTGCGCTTGTTTGAGCTGACTGCTTCAGTCAATGGCGTAACTGGTGCACCATTTTCAAATGCCATGTCGAACTGTGTGCTATCACGCCATACCGTAACTTCAACGCGGGTTGATAGCGCATTGACGACAGAAATTCCCACACCATGCAGACCACCTGACACCTCATAATTAGAGGTCGAAAATTTACCACCGGCATGTAAACGGGTTAATATCAGCTCAATACCAGATTGACCAAACTCAGGGTGAATATCAGTTGGCATACCGCGCCCGTCATCTTCGACAGACAACGATCCATCACTATGCAATTGCACCTTGATGGTTTTAGCATAACCAGCTAACGCTTCATCTACTGAGTTATCAATAACCTCTTGCGCCAAATGATTCGGGCGCGTGGTATCGGTATACATACCTGGACGACGACGGACTGGCTCAAGACCTTCTAAAACTTCTAACGATTGCGCATTATACTGACTCACAAATGCATCCTTAACTGTTCACGTGCGTTTAATTCTATTAAACCATTATAACGAAAAATAGCGACGTTAACGTTAATACTCCATCGCTTACGTCATATAATGTCGTCTATTTAGGCTTGTACTAAACTCTGTAAGATATTCATCACCATTGGCAACTGATCATTAAAATCACTGAAGCGATGATCGCCACCTACTTGCACCGTTACCGATGCGCCATGACTTTGATAAAAATTTTTAGACAATTCAGAATTTAACAGCTCGTCGCCTTCTTTTAATAGCACAGCAACTTTATCGGGATAATTTACTGATAAAAGCTGATGATCTGCAAACCACTGTAAATCAGCAGGCGTAATACTCCAGCCACCCGCTGTCGTATGCAGGACTTTGCTAGTAAGTGACTCATCTAAGTTATCTTGACTTGATACTGGTTGATTAGAGAAACGCTGTAAAGTGATATGGGGCTGAATACTAGGGTTGAGCAATAAAACTGGGCAACCTATCTGATTGCTTATCACAGTAGAAAAATACCCACCTAGAGAGCTACCGATTAATACCGTATTTGATAACCCAGTCTGCTTGTCTGCTGATTTTCTATCTACACTATTATTTAGCGCTTTGACTAAAGACAGTAACTGCTCACACACTTGTGCAGGGGTCTTATTTAAATCAGGACGCAGCACATTAGTATCAGTATGATGAAGCTGGCAATATTTTTCTAACAACACCCCTTTAGTCGAGTTGGCATCACTGTCCAATCCATGGATATAAATCAAGTTCACGTATCATCTCACTTATTAATTTTGTTATGATTATCTTATAAAGGCTATCAAAGCTAAGCATAGCACCCGCTAGACGGAAATAATAACAATAAAATGGCACACTATTAGTCAGTATTTGCGACATAATAATGTTGTACAGTGATTTTATGCAGGTCAAAGGAATGACGGTAGTCATTATGGAGGAGTCATGAATCAACAGTTTGAGCTGTTCGAGATTGCCAATCCATGTATTGGTCTTTGTCAAAGCAATAAGAAGGGTTATTGCTTTGGTTGCCTGCGTAGTCGAACTGAGCGCCAGCTATGGCATGACATGACGACAGAGCAGCAACGCGAAGTGCTACGGCTTATCGCAGGACGTAAACTGCGTATAGAACAAATGAGACAGCGTAAAGATGAACAGTTAGGATTTGATTTTGAAGAGATACCTGAGATAGGTGAATTATTTTAAGAAGTAATTAATCAGGCCAGACATGCCAATAGCATTCTTAGAATGCATTAAATTTCGCCAAAATATATGCCCAATAACCTAACAGTAAAGTCAATAATAACCAAGGTATGGCGAAACACCAATAATATAAGTCGCTAGTAGTAAATACATAAAAATAAACAGCCATTCCAACACTGATTACAAGTGAAGCTGCATATCCAATCAACAAGGTAAAGAGAACATTATTTTCAACTTTGGTTAAGCTTGGGCTATTTTCTGCACATATATAGAAAAGAAACCCGAAGGCGAAAGCCCCGCCAATAGTAATATGCAAAAATGATATTAGAGCTAGCAACCAAACTGACACGCATACTTCCTTATTAGTCTAATGACGGCTTTGTCTTTAATATAGTGCTTTCTACAAGTTAGAAGCGCTTTCAATAAAAAATAGCATACCTTCAAGTCTTTTTATAATAAACATAGTAATACGCTTACTAGAATAAATTAGATAAAAACATCCAATACTAAACTTTCTATTACCAAGAATTATCACCAAACCGCACACAAAGAAAATCCCCCGACAAGCTAATGTCGGGGGATATTTCAGAATAGAGAGCTGACGATGACCTACTCTCACATGGGCGAACCACACTACCATTG
>NZ_JASDCS010000008.1 GCF_030407815.1 Psychrobacter sp. APC 3281 | reverse complement strand
CAATGGTAGTGTGGTTCGCCCATGTGAGAGTAGGTCATCGTCAGCTCTCTATTCTAGATAAAGCCCCCTCCGCTAACGCGGAGGGGGCTTTTCTTTGGCTAACATTAAAAATTATTTTGCCAATGCTACAACATATATTTGAACTCTATTACTTACAAAATCATAAATGCTTTCATTGCATATATACTATTTTAAAGCTAAACCCGTGCCTTAAGACGAAAGAAATATCTATTATTAGGCAAGACTATGCCGTTCAATCTAACCAAATGTACTAGATTATACCTAGCCAGTAGAGTTTATAAGCGATAAACAACACCACAATATCCGCTTCCACTTTTTTAGTATGCTAAAGGAGAGAGTCGTGAGGTATTAGGCATTGATATTGGGACAAGAAGCACCTTTTACTGCGAGTAATAAGGTATCTTTATTATTTAGCTGAGTGGCACTGTCATCTTTTGAGTAACTTAAGTAGAATAATGAAACTCGCTAAAGATTGAATGGAGGTCTATATCAAGGATGAATCTTGTAGCTTACTTAATCGTATGCTATCTAACGAGCGTAAGCGGATCGAGGGCTTAATTATTTTCCAATGTAGCTGTAATGGAAGAGCTATATTGGTAGTAAATCTATAGGCCATAGCAGTTTCTAGAATGAGCGTAAACCCATTCTAGAAACTATTTACTGATTACTAACTATTAACTGTCTGTTGTGCTACTCAAAATTTACCTTAGAGTTTTTATTCTTCTTTGAATTTTGGCACACCTTTTTCCCAGACATCCCAGTTATCAACGATGTGATCGACAGTCTTTGAACCTACTAGCACGATATTTTCTACTGTTTCCGCAAAGCCACCAGCTGTTTCTCCTGGCGCTGGATCTAGATGTTGAAGCGTAGTCTCATTTGGATTACCTTGATCAAAATTCACTGCACCACGTAAGCTCATGATGCGTTCAATACCTACCGTTCTGTTAAGTACTTGTGCTATTGCAGCGGCTTCCATTTCAGTGATAATGTAATCATCTGCATTATATAATTCAGCTATATATTGCGCTTGTTTTGACAACCCTGGTCCATGAAAAAAAGTATCTCCTGTCATATGAGTACCTACGGTGATAGCTGGGCTCCGTCGTGCTGCTGCATCAGGATATTTCATTCGATATGCGCTGGCTTCTTTTGAATCTTTTAAAGCAACTGACTGGCTTAAATGTAGATTCCATTTTAGTAGTTCAGAGTTAAGTTGATAGCGGCGAATATCTTCATAGCCTTTGCGAGGTGTAAACGTAGGTGCACCTTTTTCACCTTCTTCGGCTTTCCAGCGGTGACCTAAGTCGTAATCTACGAGCCAAGACGCCCAGCTCACATCACCTATTGTGCCTTTACTCGGTGGGGTTCCCGCGACACCGCTTAGAACGAAGTAGCTTTTGCTAAAGTCAAATTTAGGAGAAAGTGTGATCGCTTGCATGGATGCTGAAGACCCTACTTTACCCATCCCTAATACCGAACCACAGACACCTTCTGAGTTACAATAAACTGGGCTATGGGCACCTTTTACTTTTATAGGCTTACTATCTGTAAAATATTGATTATACCAATGCTGAAATTCGCCTGCTTTATCTCCACTATTTTCACCAATTTCAAACATCGCTGCGATAAATACCTTTACTTGGATTTTATCTTGATGAGTTTCAGCTTGTGCATTACTGCAAAACATGAATATCATGGTAAAAATAGATAAATGAAAAAAATGTTTTTTTATAAACATATGGAACGCCTACTTAAAGTATTTGAGTCTGGATTTATAATTTAATTAGCAATAACTAAAAAATTCGTTAAAACTAAATAAATGCTTATATATATCCGATATAGAATAGCATAATCTGTAGACAGGCTGGAGCGCTTAGCCAGTGTAGAGGGTAGGTCAAAAATTTCTGATCTGAACAGAGTTTCCTTTTTTTCACTAATTTTATTTAACTATTTACGCTGTGCAGTTATATTTTTCGATAAAGTATCTCAGACATTGCCAGTTATAGGTTTTTGGGGTTTATCTATATATTTGTAACCAATTTTTTTCTGAGCTTTATGTCACTACAAAATTTTCTTAGATTAGTTGACTATTGTATTTGATAGAGTCAGGGCGTTATGTGTGCGGTAAATAGCAATATCTAAAGCTCTTTATATGCCATATTTCCTATGAGTATAAAACAGTGCCATAATATCTATAAATATAAGGTAACAAAGGATCATAAATGGAATTCAGCAGCTTTTTGGCCGATATACTCGCTACAATAGTCGGAGGTATAAGCTTAACCTGCCTTTTCTTCGTGACTAAAGAAAAAATTTTTCCAATACCAGATATTACAGGTCGCTGGTATATAGAAGTGACGACGATTAATAGCGCATATCGTCCTTACGATAATATGGTTTTAAGATATGTAATAATGATCTGGCGTGAAGGTAATATATTGAAAGGTAGTGCTGAAAAAATTTACGAGAACTCTTTGAATGGTGAACAGGAGTATGTCGGGATACATAGAACTAGAGCACTACTTGAAGGGTATTTCGAGAAAAACTATCTTAGTAGAGATAAAGTTTGCTTACATGCAGTCGAAAAGGGACATGGCCGTGAATCTACCAATTTTTATGAGTTAATAGTCAACTCTAAATTAGAGATGACAGGCAAATTTCAGTCAATGGTTGCAGATCAAGATGGTACAGTAAGATGTCAGAAGGAACCGTTTTGAGGTATATCTACTTTATTATAACTATTCCAGTAATTATCTTAGGTTATATATGCTTAGTATTTAATATTTTTCAAATGAAATATAAGTTAAATGAATGCATTGAACTAATTGATGAAAAGTATTCCGAAATACCTAATTTTTACGTTTCTTATCTTATAGCAGCAGAAGATCATAGGTCAAACTTTCACTATGGGATTGATCAAGTTGGTATGATCCGAGCTATTTTCAAATGGTTTTTTAGCCGTCAGTTAGAAGGTGCTAGCACCATCGAGCAGCAGTTCGCTCGTGTTGTAACAGAAGACTACTCTTACTCTCTTTCAAGGAAGTTAAAAGAGCAAATTTTGGCAGTAATGCTTGTGAGAAAAAGGAAAAAAATTGATATTGCAAGAGCATATTTAGCTATTGCTTATTATGGTCATGACTGTGAAGGAACAGAAGGGATACTTAGTTTGGCAGACAGTAACCTACGGCTGGTATCTGAAATACAGATTATTTCGATTGTGGCTAGACTAAAGTACCCAGAACCTTCAATTAATACTGATAAATGGGAAACAAAGTTAGATTATCGAGTTTCCTATATTAAAAGAAGACATCAACGATTGATTAAAAAATCAAAGCATCAAATGACAAATGTTATAGCTCAGGAAGTTAAATACAAGCCTTTAATCTAAAAAGTATTTGAGACCGAAATCTGAAGTCTTTATTAAGCAGTCCAAAGTACTTATTTGCTATTTAGCAGCTATTCGGAATATTGTAGAAAAAACAATTTTAAAAGAGAACCCCATGACCACCTCAAAAGTAACCTACCAAGGCAATTTACGCACCCAAGCTATTCATCTACAGTCTAATAATCAAATCATTACCGATGCGCCGACAGACAATCATGGTAAGGGCGAAGCGTTTTCACCGACTGATTTACTAGCGACCAGTTTGGGTAGTTGTATCTTAACAATTATCGGTATCAAAGCCGAAGCGATGGATATCGATATCTCAGGTACGACCGCAGAGGTTACCAAAGTTATGGCTGCCAAACCAAGACGTGTGAGTGAAATACATGTTGTGGTCAATTTCTCTAAGGCATTAGATGAGAGCACCTTAAAACGATTTTATAAAACCGCATTGACCTGCCCAGTAGGCAATAGCTTGGATCCTGCCATTACTCAAAATCTAGTATTTAACAATGGCACAGAAGCCTAATATGTCTACTAAGACGTTACTCATCGTCGCTCATGCGCCATCGCCCAATACTCAGAAATTGGCGCAGGCAGCTTATGACGGTGCTAATCATCCTGATATAGATATCAACGTCATTTTGAAATCACCGCAGGATACGCGGCCTGAGGATGTATTGGCTGCTGATGCGTTACTGCTAGGTACGACTGAAAATCTAGCGTATATGGCAGGGCTGACCAAGGACTTTTTTGATCGTTGCTATTATCCCGTGCTAGAAGAGAAGCAGGGCATGTCATTTGCGGTATATATACGCGCAGGGCATGATGGTACAGGTACCAAGCTTGCGCTCAAAACGATTACGACAGGGCTACGTTGGTCGTGGATTCAAGAGGCGTTGATACTACAAGGCGACTGGCAAGATAGCTTTGCTGAGCAAGTAGAAGAGCTTGCTATGACGCTTGCCGCTGGGGTAGAGGCAGGTATTTACTAGTTGTGAGTTGGTTGGTGGCTACTAGGTTAGTCTTAGACAGTGCTTGTTAATCTACTGCTACCAGCGCTTAGCATAACAAACGGTCTGGGAGGATGGTGATGCATGACGATAATCTGGATAGTGATAATCCAAATAATAAAGTAGATATTTCTGCATTGCCGTTTTCTCAAGCGTGTGAAAATAATAAGCAGCCTATTCTAGAAGTACTTCAAACGGAGCTACAAGGCTGTAATCATGTATTAGAGATTGGCTCTGGAACAGGTCAGCATAGTGTTTACTTTGCGCCTAATCTGCCTGAGATACAGTGGCAAACTAGCGATGTCACTGGTAATCATCGTCATATCATTGCTTGGCACAATGCGTATTCTGCACCCAATCTATATTCACCATTAGCGTTTGATTTAGCTCAAGATTCAGTACCTGTTAGTAGTCATTTAGATAGTGGTCATTTAAATAGCAGTGATATAGCCAAACCTTATGATGTGATATTTACCGCCAATACCTTGCATATTATTAGCTGGGCTTTGGTCGAGCGGTTATTTGCATTGGCTGGTGAGGCACTACCTGTTGACGGTAAGCTGATTATCTATGGACCATTTAACGAAGATGGCAAATATACCAGTGAGGGTAATCAGCGATTTGATGCGATGTTGAGAGCAGGTAATCCTAACAGCGGCATTCGCGATAAAGAAGATATTATCAGTCTAGCAAATGCTCATCATCTACAACTTTCTCAAACTTATGCGATGCCTGCCAATAATCAGCTATTGGTATTTCAAAAAATATAAAGCATCAAATGCTTAGAACAGAAAAGCCACCTCAACTAAGATCAGAAGATGATCGATTGAAGTGGCTTTTTATTTGGGCTTACTTATTTAGGCTTTCTTATTTTTCATGCTGTTAGACTATTTATATTCTTCTGATAAAAAATCCAAGTAGCGTTTCCAAGAGCGCTCATCGGCGCGAGCATCATATCTATCGCTGCCAAATACGCTAAAGGCATGTGGCGCGCCGCTATAGGTAACCATCTCGTGAGGTATCTTGGCTGCTTCTAAGGTCTTGCCCAAAGTCGCAAAGCTCTCTAGCGAGACAGATTGGTCAGCAGAGCCGTGGAATACTAGGATTTCTCCCGTAGTTTTGTCATAGCTTTGACCGGTTGGAATATCGAAGGCACCGTGGAAGGGTACAAAGGCTTTTTGCTCAAAGCCTGAGCGTGCTAGCTCTAATGCTACCGTACCGCCAAAACAATAGCCCATAGTCGTGCCTTTACGCACATCATTGCCTTGTAGTTGTCCAGCCGTTAATGCCCCTGCCAATATGCGGCGCATTTTATTACGGTCATCATATAGCTCCCCAGTTAGGCGTTTGTTTTCTTCGATAGAAGTAGGGCGAATGCCTTGTCCAAACATATCGGCTGCCAATACGTTGTAGCCTTCAGCCGCTAACATGTCAGCACGTTTGCGCTCATAGTCAGTTAGACCATCCCAATCATGAATCAATAAGATAAAAGGTGCATTTGGCTTATCTGCCTTGGCGTAATAGCCTTCGTATGCTTTATCATCGACCGTATAGGTCACGTTTTTGGTTGTGATAGCAGCAGCCGTTTGACTAAACGTTAATGCCATTAGACCCATTGATGCGCCTACTAGCAATGAGTGATAAGGTTTTTTAGTCGGGGAGCTTAGAGTTGGTAACATGGTAGGTAGCCTTATAGTTATATAAAAAATAGTCGCATCGTCAAATTCCTATAAACCCGCTATATCGTCATTTTCGCTAACCATACTAATGTATAGTTTGCGCTCGGTTCTCTTGTAACGAAATCATTTGAATTCAACGATATAAAGAAGATAAATATAAGGCTAAAACCCTGCCAATTTATTTATCAATAGTCTTTGGTACTTCATAAAAAGCATACCTTAAAGAATAACTACATTACAAGATTCTATTGTTAACGTTTATGCGCCTTTAAGGCTATCTAAAGTAGTCGCTTTATAGCGTCTATAAACGTTAACTAAATATCAACAAGGTTTACTATATACGCAACTATATTTGACTTATTTTTTGGGTAGTATAACTCCTAAGCCTATTATTCCTTTACGAATTTTAGTGCGGTATCAATCTAATGCTCGACAATGCTGAAAACATAGATAAATAAATGACAGATGAAGTCACCACTATCTCAAAGGATATCAAACCTGTGTAGGCACTCTTTTAGTGATTTAAAAGAGCACTCTCAATCTATTAGCTAGGATTTTTTATGAATAATAATATCGATCATACGGACCCCGCCAAAGACATGAATACGGAACGTGGCAATGGTGGTGAAACCCATCAGCGCGCAGGTGACGACACTAAAGTATTAACCACGCAGCAAGGTGTGGCCATCGCTGATAATCAAAACTCTCTAAAAGCAGGCTCACGTGGGCCAACGCTATTAGAGGATTTTGTATTACGTGAAAAAATCAATCATTTTGACCATGAGCGTATTCCTGAGCGTATCGTCCATGCTCGTGGTAGTGCAGCACACGGTTATTTTGAGCTGACAGAGTCTCTAGAAGAATATACAACTGCCAAAGTATTGACCGAAACGGGTAAGCAAACGCCATTGTTCACGCGTTTTTCAACGGTAGCAGGTAACAAAGGCTCAAAAGATACGCCACGTGACGTGCGCGGTTTTGCTGTAAAAATGTATACAGAAGAAGGTAACTGGGACATTGTTGGTAACAACATGCCAATCTTCTTTATCCAAGACGCGATGAAGTTTCCAGATTTGATTCATGCGGTAAAACCAGAACCAGATCGCGGTTTCCCGCAAGCGGCATCTGCTCATGATACGTTTTGGGATTTTGTCTCGTTAAGTCCTGAAACCATGCACAACTTAATTTGGCTGATGAGTGATCGCGGTCTACCACGTAGCCTACGTATGATGGAAGGTTTTGGTATTCATAGCTATCGCTTAATCAATAAAGACGGTAAGAGCACCTTTGTACGTTTCCATTGGAAGCCAGTATTGGGCGTACAGTCAACTACATGGGATGAGGCAGTGAAAATCTCAGGTGCTGATCCTGACTATCATCGCCGCGACTTGTTTGAGTCAATCAACAATGGTGACTATCCTGAGTGGGAGTTTGGCGTACAGTTATTTACCGAAGAAGAAGCAAACGAATTCCCATTTGACCATCTTGATGCGACCAAGCTGATTCCAGAAGAATTGGTACCAGTGAAAGTCGTGGGTAAGATGGTATTGAACCGTTATCCAGATAATTTCTTTGCAGAGACTGAGCAGGTAGCATTCTGCCCATCGCATTTGCCACCGGGTGTTGACTTTAGTAATGATCCGTTATTACAAGGTCGTTTGTTCAGCTATCTAGACACCCAACTATCACGTCTAGGCTCGCCAAACTTTGCTCAGATTCCTATTAATGCACCAAAATGTCCGTTTGCTAATAATCAGCAAGATGGTCATATGCAAATGCAGGTGCCTAAGACGCGTGTACTCTATGAGCCACAAAGCCTAGATCCAACTCGTCCTCGTGAAAGCGCTAAACGTGGTTTTAACTCATTCCATGAGCAACTAGATGATGGCGTAAAAGGTCGCGTACGTGACGAGAGCTTTGCCGATCATTATAGCCAGCCACGTATGTTCTATCGTAGTCAGACAGCAACTGAGCAAGCACATATCGCAACCGCTTATGCGTTTGAGCTAGGTAAAGTAGACACAGCCCATGTACGTACACGTATGCTTAGCCATTTGATTCATATCGATGAAGACTTGGCCAATCGCGTAGCAACGGCATTGGGTATGGAGCTACCAAAGCCAGCTGACGCGGCTGCACCTGTCCAAGACTTGGGAACCTCTAAAGCGGTACAAACTATTGGCCTAACGCCTGATAGCCTAAAAGGTCGTATGATCGGTATCTTAGTTGCAGAAGGTTCTAATAGTAGTGAAGTCCAAAAATTCGAAGATGCTGCTAAGGCGCAAGGTGCTAGCGTTAAGATTGTAGCGCCTAACAAAGAAGTCGTATTGGATGATGGTACACGCATACAAGCTGATGAGCGCCTTGCTGGTGGTCCGTCAGTGATGTTTGATGCCGTCGTTAGTATCATCATGCCTGACCAAGCTAAAAAGCTCGCAAAAGACAGCTCAGCGTTAGATTGGTTCAACGATGCGTACAACCATTGCAAAGCCATCGCCTATTGCGGTGCGACTGATGAATTTATCCTAAGTAAACTACCAGTTGAAAAAGATGAATTCGTGACGCCATTGGCCGAGCTAGATGCCTTTATTAGCAATGCTAAGTCTCGTCTATGGGAACGTGAGCCAAAGGTTCGTGATCTTGCATAGTCGATAAATAGGTAATTTACGAATTATCTAAAATGATAAATAAGATACTAAATATTTCCTTAAACCCAGCCTAAGTGCTGGGTTTTTGCTTTTTATTAATAAGGTGAGAATTGCCACGTATAAAACTATGTATACAGGTTCTAATCATTCTTTATTAATAATTATTAGTTGCACCGTCTTTGTGTGTTGCATCGCTTTTATATATAGTCACAGGCGTTCACTCAAAGTCGTTTTATTTGTGGTGACGGGCGCTATACTAAAGATTGGCTATAAAACTGAACAAAAGCCTCACAATAATAACGACGAATGAGGTAGGGAACACCAATGAGTCTATGTGAAATTGTACGTTTAGAAGGATATATCCAGAGTAGCTATCTGGCAGTATATCCAGAGAAAATAATGCTGTTAGATGGCTGTTGCCGTGCTGATGTGCCGATGGTGCTCGACTATATCAAGTCGACGTTAAAACGACCCGTCACCGACCTAAAAGTAGTGGTGGTCACGCATATGCATCCGGATCATGCAGGCGGTGCGCATAAGTTTCGAGAAAAGACGGGCTGTCTAATTGTCTCAGCTGATAAAAAAAAGCAGTGGTATAGCGGTATTGGCGGGCGCACGATGCACTTCGTAGATATACATCTAGGATATTATGTGGCCAGACGTCAAGGACGCCCATTTAAAAACCTATATTACTCGGCAAGTCTAAAACCAGATATCACCGTCACAGATGGTGAGCTTGTGCCACACTTTGATGAGTGGCAAGTACTAGAGACGCCAGGTCATACGGATCGTGACTTGTCTTTATTTCATCTGCCCAGTCGTGAAGTGTACACTGCTGATTTAATCATTAAGTTGCGACACAAGTTCGTAGCACCATTTCCTGTCTATTATCCTAAAGACTATGTTCAATCGTTAAAAAAAATCAGGGCATTGCAACCGTCAATGGTGATGATGGCACATGGTCGAGAGCTTGCAATGAGTGAAGCAGAGTTTGATGAGTTTATTGATCATGCTCCTAAGCACCCACGTACCATCAAAGATACGATTAGACATAAACTACTATGGCGCAAGAGAGATAACTTTAGACTGTTTAAACGCAAGCATAATAAATAGAGGTATATAAAAGCTAAGAAACTAATAGCTAAAAAACAACGTTTAAAAAGCCCAGACGAAAAAAAGCCCAGTTACTAAGATAGTAACTGGGCTTTCTAAATATGGTGGGCTGTCCGCGACTCGAACGCGGGACCAATTGATTAAAAGTCAACTGCTCTACCAACTGAGCTAACAGCCCTGAAGAGTATATAAAAAAGCGATGCTTATTTAACTCTGCAAGAGAAAATTCTAACTAAAGAACTTTCTAAAACTAAACATCTTGACGATGTCTTTTAAACTTACCTTTATTAGTCTACTACCGGATAGGGTAGAACGATTAATAAAGATTAAACTAAATATGGTGGGCTGTCCGCGACTCGAACGCGGGACCAATTGATTAAAAGTCAACTGCTCTACCAACTGAGCTAACAGCCCTAACGTTTAAAGTGTTTGTATCCCTAAACGTGAGAGCACATTATATATATTATTATGACAATTACAACCCCACATGATAAAAAAAGTGTAATTCTCTTATAAAATTGCCAATTTACTCCAGTTTATTTAAATTTTCGTCATTATATCGATATTGACTGCTCTATTTTTGGCTAAAGCGAGTCAATAATCGATTATTAGTCTCGAGAAAGTGCTTCAACAGGATCTAATTTGGCGGCATTACGTGCTGGCAAGAAACCAAATACTACGCCAATTAACGTCGAACAAACAAAAGCGGCAATAATAGAGGTTGATGAATAGATAACTTTGAAATTATCACCGCCCACACTATTAATTAACTCACCAATGGCAAATGCCAGTCCAATACCGATCAGCCCCCCTAAGATACAGACCAGAACGGCCTCAATAAGGAACTGCTGCATGATATCGCTCTGACGTGCACCTACTGCCATACGTACACCAATCTCATTGGTACGCTCGGTGACAGAGACTAGCATGATGTTCATCACCCCAATACCGCCGACGATCAATGAAATGACCGCGACTGATGAAATAAGCAGGGTCATCGTACCTGTCGTCGATTCGATCGTTTGACGAATAGAGTCTGAATTGCGCAGCTCAAAGTCATCTTTGCCATGGCGACTCTCTATTAAATCAGAGATGGCCGTCTCTGCGGCACTAGAAGAGATACTGTCATCTAACAACGCCACAAAGCGGTCGATATTGGTACTACCAGTGACGCGCGACATCACCGTTGTATAAGGCATATAGATGGTAGGCGTCGTCACACTGGGACCAAAGCCACCATCACTCTCTTCGAGTACGCCAATCACGCGTCCAGGCACACTACCAACCAATATCACCTCGCCAACAGGATTATCAATATCTGAGAAAAAGGTCTGCTTGGCATTGTCATCAATGATGATATCTTGACTACGTAATGTGACGCTTTTTGCATCAAACCCTTGACCCAATGCCAACGTCTCACCAGTGACGGTTAGATAGTCTTCGCCAACGCCGTTGACGGTAGTATCCTCTTGTATACTACGATAGCGCACGCTAGAGTTAGCATTTACTTGAGGGCTGACGCTGATAATATAGGGCTGATTGCCGACCGCCTCTGCGTCTTCTGGTGTCAAGTTGTCATCGTTATAGCGGCGTCTAGGGTCGCCTCTAGGGTAGCCATCATTGACGGTGATGGTATTAGTACCTAGCGAGCTAATATTGGCAAGGATTTGCTGCTGAGAGCCTTGTCCAAGACCTACGATAGATACAACCGCAGCGATACCGATGATAATGCCTAGCATAGTCAGTAGAGTACGCATCTTATGCGCACGCATGGCAAGCAAAGACATTTTAAACGCTTCAAGCAGTCGATCGATAAAGCTACCAAAGGCACTTTTACGATGTTCACCCAGGATAGACTCTGGTTTTTTGTCGGTGTGCTTGTAATGCTCAGTTTGATAATCAGCGATGACATAGCCATCTTTTAGCTCAATCACACGCTCTGCTTGTGCCGCTAGCTTTGGATCATGAGTGACCATAATAATGGTATGGCCTTGTGCACTGAGGTCATGCAAAATTGCCATGACGTCTTCGCCAGACTTGCTGTCTAGAGCACCAGTTGGCTCATCGGCCAAGATAACATCGCCACCATTCATCAGTGCACGAGCAACAGAAACACGCTGCTGCTGTCCACCTGAGAGCTGATTGGGACGGTTATTGACCTTATTGCCAAGGCCCAAATCCGTTAATAGCTTCTCAGCACGATTGGTGCGTGCCTCGGTATCCATGCCAGCATACACAGCAGGGACGGCGACGTTGTCTTTGGCACTAATATCACCAAGCAAATGATAGCGCTGAAAAATAAAACCAAAGTGCTCACGGCGAAGTTCGGCCAATTGATCGGCATCAAGCTTACGAGCGGATTGACCATAAATCTTATAATCGCCAGCCGTGGCTTGATCTAAACAACCTAAGATATTCATCAAGGTAGACTTACCAGAGCCTGACTGTCCAATGATAGCAACCATCTCACCTTGATTGATAGTTAGATTGATATCATGCAAGACGCGAATGGTTTGCTCACCAGCAGGGAACTCTCTGATAATGCCAGACAACTCCATAATAGGCTTGCCTGGTGCAGGGTGATTAACGGTATTGGTTTTTGCCGAGTTATTTAAGTTATCTGAGCTGTCTAAGTTATTTAAGTTATTCAAATTGTCTAAATTATCTGAGTTGTTTGAAGGGTTAGCAGAATTGTGTGACCCTAAGTTTTGAGCCGTGCTACTTTCAGAGCTATCTTCAGTCGACGGTTTAGGAGATTGAGATATAGTCATAGCAGTGTCTTTAATAAAGGCTAATAAGCGTTATAGTGTTGTTATGAAAGGGCCGCTATGTTTAACGAGCCCTTTTTTATTCAACATAGTCAAAGAACAAGTTACATTCGAGGTCCACCAGGGATACGGCCGCTACCTGATTTCTTACCGCTTTCTTCACTGATGATTACTTCTTCCCCTTCTTTCAGACCGCTTAAGATTTGCGCGTTTACTCGGTTGTCGATACCGACTTCTACAGTACGCTCCTCTACGGTTCCGTCCTCTTTTAATACACGTACAAACTTACCAGTGGCCGCTTTGCCTTTTTCTTTACCTTTAGAGCGTTTTTCTTGTATCACTGTTGACGGTACTAATAGAGCGTTTTTGGCTTCATTGACGATGATATAAATCTGCGCGGTCATATCAATACGGAACAAGCGGTCAGGGTTTGGTACTTCTACGTAGCCAACATAATAGATAGCAGCGTCCGTTGAGCTGGTACTACTGATTTGCTCTGGAGCAGGCTCGATAGCAGTCAACGTCGCATCATATTGCTGATCTGGATTACCGATAATATTGAAATAAGCAGGCATACCAGCACTGACATTGATAACGTCAGCTTCCGAGATTTGCGCATTAATACGTACGGTCGATAAATCCGCTAGCGTTACTAATGTAGGCGCTGTTTGATTAGCGTTAACCGTAGTGCCTTGCTCAGTGGTAATAGAAACGACGGTACCTGATATCGGGGCGCGAATTGTGGTATAGCTTAGATCTTCTTCAGCAGTACTGACGTTGGTTCGTGATTTGCGTAACGCCGCTTGCTGACTGTTGATATTGGCTTCAGTGGTCGCAATCGCCGCTTTTGCTGTATCAATAGCTGCACGTGCATTGGCAACCGCTGCTTTTGCGGTCTCGACACTGGTCGCTTGCGTGTCATATTCTTGCTGCGAGATAGCGTCGATAGCGACTAAGTCTTGCAAACGCGCAAAATCAGACTGTGCTTGTTTGAGCTCAGACTGACGGCTGGCAAGATCGGCATAGGCACTTTTTAGACTGGCTTGTTTGCTTAACGATTCTGCTTGTGCACTTTGTAGTGCGGCTTCGCTTTGTTCAAGACTGGCTTGTTCATTGCTCAGGCTGTTCTTCTGAGTCACTTGATCAATCTGCGCAATCAAATCGCCTTGTTTCACCTCATCACCGACTTCAACGTATAGGCGTTTTACTTCACCAGATACCTGTGCCCCTACATCGACGGTATTTAACGCTTTTACTTTACCAGATGCCATGACATTGTTTTCAATATCACCGACTTCAACGGTTGCGGTTAAATAGTTAGGTGTGGTTTCTTCTGGTTTTAAAAAAGTATAGGCCAAAGCCCCTAATGCTACGATAATTAAGGTGATGACACCCCATTTGATAGCAGACTTTTTGCTTATTTTGCGCATGACAACAATCCAATCACAATTAAATCAAGTGTAGATATAGTAGAGACTTCATCTATAAAAGGGAATGGAAATTAGTTTACGAAAGGTTAAGGTAGCCAAGAATAGAGACAGGTACAGAAAAGAAATGCTTACTAAAAATCAATAAAACGGAGATTATAGGAGAATAAGATAGGGTAGTAGAATCTGGATTTATAGCGTTTAAATGTATAAACCAATAAGAAAAACGTATAGATCAGTAAGAGAAGAGATGGATAACTCGTGGCTAAGCGCAACAATAAAAGGTGGTGACAAGTGGCTCAGTCTTAGCGCATAGCAAATAAACGCTTACCTGCGAGCTCTAGTGCCGCTTGCAATAATAATTCCCATGCTGGCTGACGAATAAGACCTTTGATAGCTTGGTCACAGCGGTAAAGCAGGGCAGGCCATTCGCTCGTTTGTTGTTTTGACTGACGACGGCAGGCTTGTTGGTATAAACCTTGTTTACTACGCCAAATGCCTAATGCTTGAGGGTCTTGACCGTCCATAAGTTGAATGATTTGACGCATGTCTTTGCTAATAGCCCAGAGTACTAAAGTAGTGGGCTCATCGGTCGACTTTAGCTGAAACATGATTTTGGCAACCTGCGTACTATTGCCCGCAAGCATCGCATCAGACAAATCAAACACACTAAACTGTGCGTCGCTGACCAACGCTGCTTGTAGGTCTGCAATATCCAATGCCACATTATTCACAGGTTGTGAAAAGCTATTAGATTGTTCGGTACTGTTGTCAGTAGCACTATCTTCACTAGTACTGTTATTTTCACTAGTACGGCTATTAGCAACTAGCTGCGGTGCAAACAGATAAGACAATCGCCATAGGGTTTGATAAGCACTTAGCAAATGATGCTCAGTGTGTGACATGAGTAGCTGCCATGCCTCTTGAGACAGTCTTAAACCAAACTTCTGAGCTTGTATTTGTAGTAGCTGTTGGCGCTGCTGCTCATTGTATAAATTGCAATCAATGACATTGCCATATTGTGCAAAAGGAGCAAACCATTTACTGCTCTGGCTGCGTTTGTCTTGCTTAGGTGTGAGCCACAACACACTATGACCGTGTGTGCCAGCTTGTGCCTCGACTGCAAAACGTTCTAACTCAGCGATAACTGCTTTGTCAGGTTTATGATTTCCCGTCACGATTAAGGCACTGGCATCATCAAATAATGACTGACTACCAAGCTCGGACAATACTTCCTGCCAGCTTTTGACAGAAATCAGCTCTATACGTTTGATTGCGTAATTCTGTGCGCGCCAGTGTGGGCGCAGCGCATCTATCAACCATTGACTCAGCAGAGGCTCGTCACCGTGCGCCAGCCACAAGCCCGCTACCGCAACAGAAGGCTGAAGTAGTTTTGGATAGGCTTTTATGAAAGTATCTTGCATAGCGTGGTGTTACACAGGTTGATGAGCAGGTAATACCAATTCCAAAAATATGATCAGCAGTGTCAATCTAGCTTAGTCTACTTAAAGTAGTACATGCCCTTGCTTAGTTTGCTACTCATATTTCTAAAAATGGTATCGTTTGATAATCAGAACGACTAACTATTCCGGTTGTGGTACGACGACAACGGTTGGTGTCACACCTTTATTCATCTGTATAGATTGTTTGGCAGCAGGTGCGACTTTTGGAAGCGAGATAGCAACGTACTGGTCAGTGATACGGCGAGCTAAAGTATCATAGAGCCAATCGCGAGTCTGATCGCCTTGCTGATCGTCAGTACTGACAGAGGCTTCGTTGTACTGATAGCTTCGCTCGACTTGAATGGGGTTGCTTAGTGTTACAGGCTTACCATTTTCCATCGTTTGATAGCTGACATCTGCTGATAGTACCAAGCGAATCTCTGTTAATACCCCAACCAATTCGTAACGTTTAAAACGTACATTACGGATATCGATAGCGGCAATAGACTCAGCCCCTGCTTGTTGATTATTACGAGCAACTTCTTCTGAGCTAATATTATCAATAACGTCGACACCTAACGTCTTTAGGCGACGCGTCAATGGTAGTTTCAGCGGGAATGAGGTACGATTGTCTTCGATAATGACCGCTGTTTTTTCGACGTCAAGCAGCATCGCTGAGTCGTAGCCACGTAGCTGGAAGCCACAGCCGCTAAGAGCAGCGGCTGCACCTACCACGGCGAACATTGGCAGCGTAGCAAGTAAGACTGCTCCGAACTTTTGGCCATGGGACTTTTTATTAGCTAGGCTGTATGCGCTTGATTCTGGTTGCGCCTGCTCAGCTCGATGCTTGTATGACATAAACGCTATCCTCATATGATAAGAAGGCTCAGAGCACTAAGCCTAAAATACTTAGCTCAAGATACCTCAGCCTACAACCACGATGTTAACCAGTTTGTTAGGAACGACGATTTCTTTTTTGATCTCGCCCGTGATGAATTTTGCCACGCTTTCCATAGTACGAGCCTGCTCTTTTAGCTGCTCAGGATCGCTGTTTGGTGCCACATCCATCTTACCACGCATCTTACCATTGACCTGTACCACCATCGTGATCATGTCCTGTACCAGCGCACTTTCATCCACAGTTGGGTAGTCTAAGGTCAAGGTGTCAAGACCCAACTGCTCAAGCAGATGCTCGCCAACGTGCGGCGCATAGACAGACAGCATAATCAGTAGATTGGTCAACGCTTCGTGTTTAACGTGTAGCTCTTGCTCGCTACTGGCATTAAAGGCAGTCAACTCATTAGCAAGTTCCATCAGGCTTGATACTGGCGTGTTCAATGCCAGACGATCACCCAAATCACTATCAATCTTAGCAATCGTTTCGTGCGTTTTACGGCGTAAGTTTTTGGCTTCTTTGCTCAACCCGTCTGTGTTCAAGGTAGCACTGTTCAGCGTATCAATGCTGATATTGGCGGCTGTTAGCGCTTGCATATGGTCGGTTGCAATACGCCATACTTTTTTCACAAAGTTATAAGGGCCTTTTAGCGCGTCATCTGACCATTCAAGTGTTTGATCCGCAGGCGCAGTAAATAGCGTATATAGACGAACCGTATCAGCACCATATTTATCAATGGTTAGCTGTGGATCTACACCATTGTTTTTTGATTTAGACATTTTTTCGATTTTGCCAATCGTCACTGGCTGGCCGTCAGATTTTAAGATAGCTTTGATTGGTTGACCACGTTCGTTAAAGTCAATATCGATATCTTCTGCAAAATAGTAAGTCGTACTGCCATCTGCATTGACGCGGTAGAACGTACCAGCAAGCACCATGCCTTGGGTCATTAGATTGGCAAAGGGCTCATCACCTGTGACTAAGTTTTCGTCACGCATCAGCTTATGGAAGAAACGCGCATACAACAGATGCATTACCGCATGCTCGACACCGCCAACATATTGATCAACAGGCAACCATTTATTGGCAGCGGATTTATTGACCATGTTTTGCGCATCATTTGGGCTAGCAAAGCGTGCATAGTACCAGCTAGATTCTACAAAGGTATCAAAGGTATCGGTCTCACGCTCAGCAGGGTTGCCACATTTAGGACAAGTGGTATTGACAAACTCTGGTATATTTTTAAGTGGGTTACCGCGACCATCAGGTACGACGTCGGTTGGCAACACAACTGGTAGATCTTGCTCTTCAACAGGTACCGTACCACAATGCTCACAGTTGATCATTGGGATAGGGCAGCCCCAATAACGCTGGCGAGATACACCCCAATCACGTAGGCGATACTGGATCTTTTTCTTAGCCAGCTCTTTTGGCTCAAGCTTGGCTAGCATTGCTTCAAATGCTTGCTCAAAATCTAGACCGTCAAACTCACCTGAATTAACCAAAGTGTTGCGCTCGGTATAAGCAAGATTCACTTCACTATCGTTCGCTTTGGCATCTGCTTTTAGCTCATCAAAATAACCGTCAGGTACATTGATGACTTGCTTGATTGGTAGGTCGTACTTCACCGCAAATTCATAATCACGCTCATCGTGAGCAGGTACTGCCATGACTGCGCCTGAGCCGTAGCTCATTAGCACATAGTTGGCAACCCACACTGGCACTTCTTCACCAGTCAAAGGATGCGTCACAGTGAGACCTGTATCCATACCGATTTTTTCAGCTTTGGCCAGATCTGCTTCAGCTACTGAGCCTTTTTTGCAAAGGGCACAGAATTGAGCGATTGCGTCATCTTGCTCAGAGGCATACTGTGCAAGTGGATGCTCTGCAGCCACCGCGACATAAGTCACACCCATCAAGGTGTCAGGACGAGTGGTGAACACATCTAAGGTGTTTTCTTCACCAGCAAGCTCATAAGGGAAGTGCACTTCCATACCAGCACTACGACCAATCCAGTTGCGCTGCATAGTCAATACTTCAGATGGCCAGTGGCCTTCTAGTTGATCCAAATCATCCAATAGCTCATCGGCATAGTCAGTGATGTTGAAGTAGTACATAGGGATGTCACGTTTTTCAACTGCAGCACCACTACGCCAACCTTTGCCATCGATGACTTGCTCGTTTGCTAAGACGGTGTTATCAACAGGATCCCAGTTGACTGTCGACAGCTTTTTGTAGACTAGGCCTTTTTTGTACAATTGCAAAAATAACCACTGCTCCCACTGATAATACTCAGGGCTACAAGTGGCGAATTCACGTGACCAGTCAATAGACAGGCCTAGCAATTTAAGCTGCGCACGCATGCTGTCAATATTGGCAAATGTCCATGCAGCGGGTGGCGTCTGGTTAGCAATTGCTGCGTTTTCTGCTGGCAAGCCAAAACCATCCCAACCCATTGGCTGCATGACTTCATAGCCTTTTAGGCGATAATAACGGCTCAATACGTCAGAAATCGTATAGTTACGGACGTGGCCCATATGCAGCTTACCACTTGGATAAGGGAACATCGACAGCATGTAACGACTTGGCTTGTCGCTTGGCTCATTGCTTACTTCAAAGCGCTTGTCAGTTGCCCATTTGGTCTGCTGCGCGGCTTCTATCGCTTGTGGGTTATAATAGTTGTTTTCTGTTTGGTCTGCTGTCACGGCGTTGCTCATAGTCGGCTCGAAATTGGTTGATACTGATTTATTTAATACGGATTTGTTTAATACTGATCAAAATAGGTGGAATTTAACAATGCCATAGCATAGCGTAATTTGGCGAAAATTGCGACGATATGATGCAGTTGCTTACTAGGTTTGACGATTAAAAGTAATACGTTCTCTATATCCCGTCAGCCTTAGGTATAATAGACAAGTTAATGAATATTTATGAGGATTTATCATGACCATCACCATTTACGGTATCAAATCTTGTAGCACGATGAAAAAAGCGTTTACTAAGCTAGACGATTTAGATGTCAGCTATGATTTTCACGATTATAAAAAACAAGGTATTGATAAAGAAACAGTACAGCGCTGGGTAAATGAGCTAGGTATCGAAAAAGTGCTTAATAAGCGTGGTACGACATGGCGCAAGCTAGACGACAGTCAAAAGCAAGCAGCTGATGCTAGTGTAGACAGCGCGATAGATTTACTCGTGGAAAATACCAGTATGATTAAACGTCCGATTGTAGAAGGTCAGTCGGCAGATAAAGATCAGGCAGTAATACTATGTGGCTTCGATGAATCTGAGTTTGATAAAGTTTTTTCGTAAAATTAAGCTAGGCTTGTTATTACAGGTAAAAATGCACAAAAAAGCCCGAGCGTTTATATCAACTCGGGCTTTTCTACATTTAGCTTTTTTACATTTAACATTGCTAGATGTTGCTAGCTCAACGATGAGTCTATCTCACGACTTATGAGCGTACCAACCCCTTCGTTGGTGAAAATCTCAAGTAAGGTCGCATGAGGGACACGGCCATCAACGATTACCGCACTTTTGACGCCGCTACGTACCGCATCAAGCGCACATTGAATCTTAGGAATCATGCCGCCTGAGATAGTGCCATCTTCGATTAAGCTATCGACTTTCTTTGGCGTGAGTCCAGTTACCACCTCGCCATCACGGCCCAATACGCCTTTGATATTGGTCAATAGCATCAGCTTTTCTGCTTGTAAAAACTCTGCCACTTTACCTGCGACCAAATCCGCATTGATATTATAGGTGTTACCTTCAGCGTCAACGCCAAGTGGCGCGATTACAGGGATAAAATCAGAGGCAATCAACATGTTAATCACGTCTTTATTGACGCTTACCACATCACCGACGAATCCTAAATCAACTGGTACAGCGATACCGTCTGCACCAATTTTTTCCATCATCAGTTTTTTCGCTTGAATCAAGTTGGCATCTTTACCTGTAAGACCAATCGCGCGACCGCCATGTTTATTAATCAGGCTAACAATCGATTTGTTGACGCTACCGCCCAAGACCATCTCTACGATATCCATGGTGCTTTTGTCAGTGACGCGCATGCCATCGATACGGTCTGATTGACGACCGAGCTCTTTTAGGAGGTTGTCAACTTGCGGGCCACCACCATGTACGACTACTGGATGCATACCGACTGTCTTTAGCAAAACGATATCGCGAGCAAACGAGCTCTCAAGCTCAGGGTCGGTCATGGCGTTGCCGCCGTACTTTACGACGATGAGTTTATCAACAAAACGCTGGATATAAGGCAGAGCAGTGGTCAATACTTCAGCGGTGTTTTTGGCATCATCTAAATTAAGCGTCATTACAAACTCCTAAGGGCCGGGTTTAAATTGGTTGTTTTTCTATTATGTCTAATGAGACAGTTATGTGTTTTATGAGGCTACTCCGCAGGAATAGCAACAATCTGTTCTGCTAGATCTGCGTTAAATGGTCGGCATAAAGCGGCAAATGTTGTCTGAATATTTTTTAGGTCATCTATACTGTCACCCGCAAAGCGTGCGGTCAGGCTATTGCTGGTATTTGACTGGCGCAGTACCCCAAAACCATGCGCAAAATCCAAGCGCACACCATCGATACAGCTCAGCTTGGTTCCTACAGGTAATAATTCATGCGTCTGTTTTAATGCTATTTGCGCCTTCGCAGTAGCGCAAGTACATACTGATGACTTGCATGTTGTGGCGGGCAGGCAAGTATTTTTTAATTGCTGATTAGATGAAGAAATATTATGAGTAGACATATCTACTAGATGCTGCAAGTAATGACAAAATCTCGTTAATTGCTCTACGAGAGAGCAGTCGGTAGTAGTCGTCTGCGGCATTGGCAAATAATGGTCAGCAGTACTGACTATAGTGGGCAAGCTTTGGATAATA
Organism: Psychrobacter sp. APC 3281; assembly: GCF_030407815.1. Classification (GTDB taxonomy): domain Bacteria; phylum Pseudomonadota; class Gammaproteobacteria; order Pseudomonadales; family Moraxellaceae; genus Psychrobacter. The sequence continues at coordinate 208,117 of NZ_JASDCS010000008.1, read as the reverse complement.
TCTGCTAGTGGTTTTTTATCATTAATATCATTATGAGTTTGGTCAAGCCAATGCAGCAACCGTAATGCGGCATACATCGCATCATCATAAGGGATAAAGCGGCTGTCATTAAAGATGAAATGCCCTGATAATTCACCAGCGAAGACAATCTGATTGTCAGGATGCTGTACCTGCTGGCGCATAAAGCTGCTGCCAGTTTTGCTAATCACAGGTGTAGTACCAAGCTCAGATAACAGTCTTGGTAAATGATGGGCGCACTTAATATCGAAAAGAACTTCAGATGCTAATAAAGAGTCGCTAAGAGAGTTAGGGTGCTCAGTAATAGCAATACGTGCCAATAGATAAAGCAAATGATCGGGCGTAACTATTTTGCCGTTGTTATCAACGATCATCAAACGATCGCCATCGCCATCAAACGCCAAGCCTATATCTGCTGCATTCGAAACAACGGCTCGTTGCAATTCGTTTAGGCGAGTTGGTTCGGTGGGGTCTGGATTACCAAGGGGGAAATTACCATCGGGTATGTCATTGAGCACAATGACATGCTGGCAAAAACGTTCGAACAAGCGTTGAGCAATGCTACCAGTTGCACCGTGCATACAGTCAATAACTATGACCAAATCAAGTTTACAAGCGTTTTTTTGATTGGCTGCAGTTGCCGAGTAATGGTGCTGAAATAATTTTTCAAATACCTGCGCAATAGCATCGATATATACATTACCTACTTGATTAGTAGGTGATTGCTCAAGCAAATCTATTGGCAATTTTGAGTCGTAGTTATTATCAATGCTTTCAATGTTTTCTGAATGCAAGGCAGAATTGTTAGCTTGATTATCGGGATAGGCATGATGACCATGATGGGCGCTTAGCTGATGATAGAGCGTCTGTATCTCTGAGCTGCTAGGGGACTTATTATTTACTAACCACTTGATGCCTAGTATGTCTTTGGCAGAATGGCTAGCAGTTACGACAATGCCATGACCTTGATATTGCATTGCCCAAAATGCCATCATCGGCGTGGTAATTAGGCCTAACTGGATGATACGTAAACCCTGCTGAGCTAATACAGTAGAGAGTGTATGTGCAATGGCTTCACTACCAATGCGCATATCATAACCAACAACGATGGCATTCTGCTTAGTCTCAACAGAGGCATTAGTACTGATGTTTTTAGTCGGTTGGCTATCTTGGGCATTGTAGAGAGTGGCAAAAGCACGGCCTAATGCTTGTATAAAACTGCTAGTGAAATACTGGCTAGCACCACGGATATCATAAGCACGGAATAAGGGTTGCTGCGCCGCAAAAGGTGGCATTGCTTACTCTCCTTATAACCGTGATAGATGTTCAATGATAAATAAAAATGAATAGCGCAAGGTTTTAGATATAGCTTAAGCAAAACCTTAAACGCTATCTAAAAAGTTGTCAGAAAAATTGACCAACAAAATAGCTACTATTGGCGACCTGAGTGTCCAAACCCGCCCGCACCGCGTACGCTTTCATCACTAAATTCTGCAACCACTTCAAACTCAGGACGGGCAACAGGTACAACGATGTACTGTGCCATACGCTCAGCTGGATTAAGAACAAAGTCTTCGCTACTGCGGTTCCAAATACTAACCATCAGCTCGCCTTGATAGTCGGCATCGATTAGCCCAACTAAATTACCCAAGACGATACCGTGCTTATGACCAAGACCTGAACGCGGTAAAATCATACCTGCATAATTAGGGTCTTGAATATAAACGGCAAGGCCTGTGCCAATTAAATGGGTTTCACCTGCTTTAATCGTTAACGGCTCGTCAATACAAGCGCGCAAATCAATACCTGCACTGCCATCGGTGGCGCGAGTTGGTAGAGAAAACGCTTCGTCTTCAGTAATTTTAGGGTTTACCACTTTAACTTGTACAGCTTGCATAACACACTCACTTAACGATTTGATGGTTTTTAAATTGTGATTTAAAACTAAGGCCTTGAACTAAGGACTAAATAAATCTTATTTGACATTTTTATATAAATAGCAATTCTATATTTTAATTATTCAGCAATTCAGCAATTCAGCAATTCAGCAATTCAGCAAAAAATTAAAGTATCAACACGCTGGCCAATCCTAAAAAGGACATAAAGCCGACGATATCCGTGACAGTCGTTAAGATAACCGAAGCAGATAGAGCAGGATCGATATTCATCCGTTTTAGCATCAGCGGTATGCTGATACCCGAGACATTAGCTGCAGTCATGTTGATTGCAATGGCAAAACCGATGACGGCACTGATCTTAATATCATGAAACCATAACTGAGCAATAAACGCCATAATTATCGCCCAGATGATACCGTTTATCGCACCCACCCACAGCTCTTTATTCAACAGCCAGACACGGTTGGAACCACCGATTTGACCCATCGCCATCCCGCGGATAACGACCGTCAGCGTTTGCGAGCCAGCAATACCGCCCATACTGGCGACTACTGGCATCAATATCGCTAGCGCCACGACTTGTGCTAGTACTTCTTCAAACTGTCCAATCACTGCTGCGGCCAAAAGGGCGGTACATAAATTGATACCTAGCCAGACGCTACGGCTTTTGGCGCTGGTTAGGATGGGGGCAAACAACTCTTCATCTTGGCTAACACCAGCAAGGTTTTTCATGGTGCTGTCGACATCATCTTGGATAATCTCCATGATGTCTTCACCGTTTAGTTGACCAACCAGCTCGCCATGGCTATTGATGACGGGCGCAAAACGGATGTCTTCTGAACGAAAAATCGCGGCGGCATCTTGGATGTCTAAGCGATCATTAATTGTAATGGCAGTATCAATCAGCTCCGAGACCAAGGTATCTTGTCTATGCTTAATTAAATCTACTAGACTCAGTAGCCCTAGTAATTGCTGGCTTTGATCGACAACGAGCAGCTCTTGGCTCTCGTCATCGAGCAGGTCGTCGTTTTCACGCAGCCATTCTTGCACATCCGCCAAATAGATATTATCTCTTATCTGGATAATATCGGGATCCATATAGCTACCCACTTCCCAGTCGGCATAGGTATCAAGTTTGTTGACTTGAACCCGCGTCTCTTCGTCGAGCGTTGCCATGACTGAGGTACGTACGCTCTCAGTGACAGTGTCCAAAATCTCAGAGATATCTTGCGCATCAAGATCTTGGGTAAACAACGATATTTCTTGAGAAGAAATATTCTCCATCAATGGCTGGCGCGTATCGACATCTAGCTCGGCAAGCACTTCACCTTTGATATGTTCTGGCACCTGCGCCCAAATCAACAGACGGTTTTGAGTTGGGAAGGACTCTAGTAGGTTGGCAATCTCGTATTCGGACTGCTTTTCTAAAAACTCTGTAATGGCCTCGTACGCTTTATCAGCAACCAAACCCTGCAGATACAGAAGCTTATATTCGGCACTATATTCAGCCGAATTATAATCTCCTGACAGCATGGCAGTTCGTTCCTGATTGGGCGTCGGGGTAGGCATAAGTGTTCCAAGTTTTTACAGTCAATTTTTTATAGTATATAAAGAACAATAACAATGATGATTATAACAATCGTTTTTTGCACAGTCTAAAGCGTGTTCTCGCAAGCATTTTACTTAGGTGTTTATTACTCAGGTGCTTAAATATTTTGGTTAAGATTAACGCTTACCCAGTAACGCTCGAATATTGGCCAGATATTCGTCAGCAACAGCTTCTGGATCTTTGGTCGCTTTTTTCTTTTTCGCTTTGGCAGGCCAGTCAATATGATCTTCAGGCAGCTCATCCAAAAATCTTGATTCTGAGGTAACGCGCATCTGACCACCGGCACGGCGCTGGGTCGCGAGCGTCAATGTCAGCTCACGGCGCGCACGGGTAATGCCCACGTACATCAGACGGCGCTCTTCTTCGACTGTCTCACTCATGATAGAGTTGCGATGCGGTAACATCTCTTCCTCAAGACCCATAATATAAACAAAATCAAACTCCAAGCCCTTTGCCGCATGCAAGGTCATCAAGTTGACTTTGTTAGTGTTCTCTTCTTCTTGCTGTTGCTCAAGCATATCAAGCAGAACCAGCTTACGAATGATGGTATCAATCGTTCGGTCTTCATCTTCTTCAGCGCGATTAATCAAGGACTGAATACTGGTGTACAGCATATCGATATTATCAATACGGTTTTTTTCTTGTTGCGGCGTTTTGGCATCGCTACGGACAAAGTCAATATAACCTGTCTCATCAATCATCTGGCGTACGATAGGTACAGGGTCTGGGTGTTGATCCAGCTCACGCGTATAGTGCTCAATGAATTCACCAAACTCTTTTATCGTACCATAAGCCTTTGATGGCAATACATGAGTCAGACCAGCGTGGGTACAAGAGGCCAGTAGCGATATGCTGTGCTCTTGCGCAAACAAACCGAGTTTTTCTAGCGTGGCTGGTCCCATACCTCGCTTAGGTGTATTGATAATACGTAAAAACGCGCTGTCATCTTCGGGGTTCAAAATCAGGCGTAGATAGCCCATGATGTCTTTGATTTCACTACGCGCAAAGAATGATTGACCACCCGATAATTTATAAGGCACTTGCAGCTGGCGTAATTGTGCCTCTAGCATACGTGCTTGAAAGTTACTACGGTACAGAACCGCATACTGTTCCCACTCGTTGCCAAAACGTAGCTTGTGTGTGACGATTTCTTTGGCCACGCGCTCCGATTCATCATCGTCATTACGGCAGTTAATAATGCGGATTTTTTCGCCTTGACCTTTATCTGACCACAGTTTTTTCTCGAATAAATGCTCGTTATTTAGAATGACGGCGTTGGCAGAGGTCAAGATACGTGTGGTTGAGCGGTAATTTTGCTCTAGCATGACAATTTTGAGCTTAGGAAAATCTTCCTTTAGCAGTGCCATGTTTTCAGGTTTTGCCCCGCGCCATGCATAGATGGATTGGTCATCATCGCCAACCACCGTAAAGCGACCTTGCGGGCCAACCAAATATTTAATCATTTCGTACTGGGCCGTATTGGTATCTTGATACTCATCGACTAAGAGGTAACGAATGCGGTTTTGCCATTTATCACGCAGCTCTCTATTTTCACGCAATATCTTGGTTGGTAGTACAATCAAGTCATCAAAATCGACAGCGTTATAAGCACGCAGATTACGCTCGTATAATGCATATAACGTGGCAAAAATCATATCTTCGGGATCGTCTAACGTTTCCATTGCCTTGTCAGGCTCAATCAGATCGTTTTTCCAATCCGAAATCATTTTTATCGCTTTGCCGACCAACTCACGACTTTCAGCGCCACTTAGGTTGTCACGCATCATCAGCTCCATCAGCAGTCGCTTGCTGTCGTCGCTGTCCATGATAGAGAAGTTACCCTTTAGCGGGGTATGAATCAGCTCATAGCGCAAAAACTGTAGGCCGAACTGGTGAAAGGTCGATACGGTCAGACCGCGCATCTTTTCACTGGGCAGCAGTTTGCTGACACGGGCTTTCATCTCGCGTGCGGCTTTATTGGTGAAGGTTACGGCGGTGATGCGCTCAGCTGGCATGTCACATTCTTGGATTAGGTAAGCAATCTTACGCGTAATCACAGAGGTTTTGCCGGAGCCCGCACCTGCAAGTACAAGTAATGGACCAGATACGTAGAGCATGGCTTCTTGTTGTTTGGGATTGAGTTGACTCATAACGTGACCTGTAAGACAAAAGCAAAAAAGAGGGTAGCGCTGATATGACAAAGATAGTTAAACGCAGCGCGCATCATCAAAACTCGTATCGTTGCGATATTTTAATAATCTTTATTATAAGAATAATAGAATTTAAGGTTTGATGATGGCATATCATAAAAATCTGGTGAGTCATTATAAAGCAAAAATGCTCACTTTGGGGGAGGACTTGGATGATGAAAGTGGGGTATTCGGACACTTGATTTTTGACAAATAGCGTGGCAGTGTTTGCTCGTAGCCAAAAGTACGGATTTGGGGTTAATATAAGGTAAGGTCTATATCATAATTCATAGTAAAAAAAACACATTTTTTTTACACAGAAAGTGACCGTTCAATACAGTTAAAAACTAGCTTTTAGGCACTGATATGCGTATAGTACATAAATAATTTATGCCAGTTGTCACGTCATTGTTGACCACGTGTAATGAGCTATTAAATCAATTAAGTAAGCAGTCAGATATGATATTGATTTAATACGTTGATCTTACGTTGTTAGAAGATGCGTTGGGCGACCAGCCTTTATCCGCGCGCATACCGGAATCTCTACAGTTGGTCACGTCTGACATCGTCGTCAATAAGCTTGATAATTGGTTGTTACCAGCAAAATACCTAACATGTGACTCAATGACAGTTACTTAAACACAGTGACAGTTGCTGAAGTGCAGTGACAATTACTTAAATAAAGTCACTTTTTAAATAAAGTCACTTTGTGTTTTCGTCTGCGTTATACCTGTCGCAACATGGCCTGAGTGGGTCAGTGCTTGCGCTGTGTCTAACACTCGATTGGGTGAGGAGCACGTATTATCATGTCTGCTTTTAATTGGTCAGCCATTGCTTTTATCTTAGCCGCCATTGGGCTAGTTGTCTTTATGCTGGTCGTACCGCGCTTACTTGGCGGTCGCTCTCAAGGCTCACAAAAGGAAGAAGTGTTTGAAGCGGGTGTTGTCGGATCTGGCAACGCCCGTATTCGTTTGTCTGCCAAATTTTATTTGGTCGCAATCTTCTTTGTGATTTTTGATTTAGAGGCGCTATATCTCTACGCTTATGCTGTGTCAGTACGAGAGGCTGGCTGGCTTGGCTTTGCCGCCGCTGGTACGTTTATCACTATTCTAATTATCGGTTTGATTTATGAGCTGAGCTTGGGTGCGATGAACTGGGCACCTGCTGACAAGCTACGCAAAAAAGCACGCTTATATGCGGCGCCTGCAGGCTTTAACTTAGCAGACATCACCAAGTTTGATGGTGCTCATGAGCTAATGGTCGATCCGACAGGTAAAGTACCCGCGCAGTCATCCGGTCAAATCAATGTCTCAAACAACATTGAGACCAATCGTCGTCATCTACAAAACATCGATCATATTAATACCACGGGTAACGTTACTTCTGTGGATTTTGCGACGTCTGCTCAGCAGGACAAAACTGAACGTTAATAGCAGTTGATGCTCAGCTTAGGGCGTTTGCAAAAACGAGCAGCAAAGCATGAAAGCGTCAGTTTTGTTTGTATTAATGATCGCTGATGATTAGCCACTTATTAATAATAAAATTATGGCGACAGCGCGAGCAAGATGATTGCCACGCAAAGCCTAATATGAAGGTTGTATGTTATGAAATACACATTAACAAAAGCCAACCCCGATGCAGATACCTATCCTGCACAGACCAGTCAAACGGTCAATGATCCTATCGAAGATGAAGTAAATAAAAACGTCTTTATGGGTCGTCTCGAAGACCTCGTTCATTCAACAGCAAACTGGGGGCGTAAGAACTCACTTTGGCCATTTAACTTTGGTACCTCTTGCTGTTATGTTGAATACGCTACTACCTTAACCGCCGTCCATGATTTGTCACGTTTTGGGGCAGAGGTTATTCGTGCCTCGCCTCGTCAGGCGGATGTCATGATCGTCGCTGGTACTTGCTTCGTCAAGATGGCCCCTGTCATCCAGCGCCTATATGAGCAGATGCTTGAGCCAAAATGGGTTATCTCTATGGGTGCCTGTGCCAACTCGGGCGGCATGTACGATATTTATTCTGTCGTACAAGGCGTCGATAAGATTATCCCTGTTGATGTCTATGTACCAGGTTGTCCGCCGCGTCCAGAAGCGCTTATTCAGGGTTTGATGTTGTTACAAGAATCTATTACTAAAGAGCGTCGTCCGCTGGGTATCCATGTCAATGAGCAGGGTATCTATCAGCCGCAAATGACGCCTGAGCGTGACCGCAAGCAGGCAGATCGTATCGCTGTCAAAAACTTGCGCAGTCCAGACAGTATTTAAGTTCTAGACAGCATCTAGACTTGTAGCATTCGTTTCAATATTTTATGCGCTTATCATAGTTCAGTTATGATTAATGAAGGAATACATCATTCATGGTCACGGTAGTCGAAAACATAGATCCTAAGATTAAGCCTGTCCCAGCGGTTATCAAAGAGCTGGAGCAGAAATATGCCGGTAAGTTTGTCGTGCAGCACACTGTTGATGAGATTCCAACAGTGTGGGTTGCGCGTGCGGATTTGCTCGATGTCCTCTTATTTCTGCGTAAATTGCCCCAGCCGTATGTCATGCTATTTGACTTGTCAGCGATAGATGAGCGTTTACGCCAGCATCGCGCAGGGTTGCCTGACAGTGACTTTACGGTGTTTTATCACTTGATGTCGCTTGAGCGTAATAGTGATGTACGTATCAAGGTCGCGTTAAGCGAAGACGATGTCAATGTACCGAGCGCCACCAATATTTGGCCAAACGCCAACTGGTATGAGCGTGAAGTGTGGGACATGTTTGGTATTGTCTTTACAGGTCATCCGCATTTGACCCGTATTTTATTACCGAAATACTGGGAAGGTCATCCACTGCGTAAAGAGTACCATGCGCGCGCGACGGAATTTACCCCATATTTCTTGAACACCGCTAAACAGCAATACGAGCAAGAAAACTTGCGTTTTGTCCCAGAAGAGTGGGGCATGAAGCGTTCGGGACGTGATGAAGACTTTATGTTCTTGAACATCGGTCCTAACCATCCCTCTGCTCACGGTGCCTTCCGTTTGGTGCTACAGCTTGACGGTGAAGAAGTCGTCGATTGTATCCCTGATATCGGCTATCACCATCGCGGTGCAGAAAAAATGGCTGAGCGTCAAACTTGGCATTCATTTATTCCTTATACCGACCGTATTGATTATCTCGGCGGTGTAATGAATGAACTACCGTACATCATGTCGGTCGAAAAGTTGGCTGGAATTACCATTCCACCGCGCGCTGAAACTATCCGCGTGATGATGAGCGAGTTTTTCCGTATTACCAATAACTTACTATTCGTCGGTACGTTCATTCAGGATGCGGGCGGTATGACCCCTGTATTCTATATGTTTACCGATCGCCAAAAAGCCTATGACGTTATCGAAGCCGTGACTGGCTATCGTATGCATCCAGCTTGGTTCCGTATCGGTGGTACGGCTGCTGATCTGCCACGTGGCTGGCAGCGTTTGGTTCGTGAGTTCTTAGATTGGATGCCAAAACGTCTGGACGAATATGTCAAAGCGGCATTACAAAACAGCGTGCTCAAAGGCCGTACCCAAGGGGTTGCTCAGTATAATGCTAAGCAAGCACTTGCTTGGGGCGTGACGGGCGCAGGTCTGCGTGCGACAGGCGTTGATTTTGACCTGCGTAAAGCGCGTCCATACATGGGCTATGAGAATTACGACTTTGAAGTGCCAGTTGGCTACAACGGTGATGCTTATGATCGCTGTATGGTCAAAGTCGAAGAGATGCGTCAGTCGTTACGTATCATCCGTCAATGTATGGACAATATGCCACAAGGTCCTTACAAAGCGGATCATCCGCTGGCCGTACCTCCGCCAAAAGACCGTACATTGAATGATATCGAAACGCTTATTAATCACTTTATCTCAGTATCTTGGGGTCCTGTGATGCCAGCGGGCGAATGTACAACGATCGTCGAGGCGACTAAAGGTCTGAACAGTTATTACATCACCTCAGACAAGGCCACGATGAGCTATCGTACCCGTATCCGCACACCGACATTTGCGCATTTGCAGCAGATGCCATCGGTCATCAATGGCTCGCTGGTTTCTGATGCCATTATGTATTTGGCATCGATCGATATTGTGATGGCGGATTGTGATCGTTAAGATCTTGATCTTTAAGGTCAAAACCGCTGCTTCAAAAGTATTTGTTCATCAATATATTATTGCCTGATGGCACACCAAAATGCTGTCATTCGCCAATATAACCACAGTTTTAATCAGACTGATATTGGCTTGTGATAGAGCAGGATGAGTGAGGAAAGACAGAAGATTATGAAAATTGTTTCCGACAAAATGCCAAAAGTAGATGTGGAAAGCATTCTCACTAGTGATGAAATCGCTGCCATTCATGAGTTTATGCATCATTACCCACAGGCGCGTGCTGCCTCGCTAGATGCACTAAAAATCGTGCAAAAGCGCAACGGCTGGGTCGATGATGCGCAAGCAAATGCCATTGCTAATATCCTAGACATCCCGATGTCAGACATGGATGGGGTTGCGACTTTCTTTAACCGTATTTATCGCCAACCTGTCGGTCGCCATGTGATTCTCATATGTGACTCCGTGGCTTGTTATTTGACAGGTTATGAGGCGCTGTCAGCTGAGATTAGATCACAGCTGGGTATTGAGTATGGTCAAACCACTGCTGATGGTCGTTTTACCCTATTGCCAATTTGCTGCTTGGGCAACTGTGATAAGGGACCAGCGGTACTGATTGATGAAGACACTTACGGCCCTGTCCAGCCATCTGAGGTCGCGCAATTATTGGAGCTATACGCATGAGTTTAACGATTTCAGAGCAAATTGCTCGTCGCGGTCAGGGCCAAGCGCCAAGCCAGCTAAATGCACAGCGTGTTCCAATCTATGGTGATAAAGCGACAGCCACTAGCGAAACCAAGCCATTGACGTGGCGTTTGGCGCATCATGATGCGGTGCTTGATTTAGCCACCTATGAATCTCTAAAAGGCTTTACGGGTCTAAAAGAAGCACTATCTAAGTCGCCTAAAGACGTTGGTAATATGATTAAAGCGGCCAATGTTCGAGGTCGCGGTGGTGCAGGTTTTAACGCTGGCCTTAAATGGTCGTTTATGTCACCACCGGATGGTTTGCCGCGTTATCTCATCTGTAATGCTGATGAAATGGAGCCGGGCACATTCAAAGACCGTTTGCTCATGGAGCGTCTACCGTTTCAGCTTATCGAAGGTATGCTCATTACCGCTCATGCGATTGGCGCCACCGACGGTTATATCTTTATCCGCGGTGAGTATATCTTGGCCGCTGAACGTTTGGTCGCTGCTATCGAAGAGTGCTTGGCCAACAATCTCATGGGTAACAACATTCTGGGCTCAGATTTTAGCTTTAATTTGCACGTGCATACGGGTGCTGGACGTTATATCTGCGGTGAAGAAACAGCGCTAATTAATTGTCTAGAAGGACGCCGTGCTAACCCACGTACTAAGCCGCCGTTTCCGCAAATCTCTGGTGCATGGGGTCGTCCAACGGTTGTTAATAACGTTGAAACTCTGTGTAATATGCCAGCGATTTTGAATCATGGCGTTGAATGGTATCAGTCGTTATCTGAAATCAAAGGCAAAAGTAAAACGCCAGGTACCAAACTATTCGGCTGCTCAGGATTGGTCAATGATCCAGGCCTTTGGGAATTACCGTTTGGTTATACAGCTCGCGAAATCATTGAAGATTTAGCGGGTGGTATGAAAGATGGTAAAACACTCAAAGCTTGGCTACCGGGCGGCGCCTCGACTGACTTTTTGACCGCAGAACATTTGGATGTGGTAGTAGATTTTGACACCATTCAAAACGCTGGTAGCCGTATGGGTACTGGTCTGATTATGGTCGTCGATGAATCACAAGACATGGTGCCATTACTGCGCAACCTTGAGATTTTCTTTCAGCGCGAGTCATGCGGTTGGTGTACACCATGCCGTGATGGTCTACCATGGGGCGTTAAACTGCTTACCGCCATCAATGATGGTGAAGGGCAAGTGGGCGATGTAGAAAAACTAGAAGGCCTGACGCGTGATTTATGGATTGGTAAAACATTCTGTGCGCATGCCCCAGGTGCGATGGAACCACTAATGAGTGCGATTAAATATTTCCGTCCAGAGTTTGATCAAAAAATCGCGCAGGCGGTTGGTGTCGATGTTATTGATGCTGCAGCCAACCAACAGCCAGTAGTGAAATAAGGAGAGCGGCATGGCAGTCATACATATTGATGGAACCACTGTCGAAGTAGATAGCGCAGACAACTTGCTACAAGCCTGCTTATCACTCGGCATTGATGTGCCGTATTTTTGTTATCATCCAGCCCTTGGCTCAGTAGGCTCGTGCCGTCAGTGCGCGGTCAAGCAATTCCAAAATAAAGAAGATATGGAAGCAGGTCGCGGTCGTCTCGTGATGTCTTGTATGGTCGCTCCTGGCGATGATATGTACATCTCTGTGACTGACGATGAAGCCAAAGCATTCCGCAAGTCGATGGTTGAGCTACTCATGACCAACCATCCACATGACTGTCCAACCTGTGAAGAGGGCGGACATTGTCATTTGCAGGACATGACCTATATGTCAGGTCATAGCCGTCGTCGCTATCGCTTTACTAAACGCACGCATCATAACCAAGAGCTTGGCCCATTCATCGCGCATGAGATGAACCGTTGTATCGCTTGCTATCGCTGTGTACGTTTTTATAAAGACTATGCGGGCGGCGAAGATTTGGGCGTTTATGGCTCAAACAATCGTGTCTACTTTGGCCGTGATAAAGATGGTCAGTTTGAAAGCGAATTTTCAGGCAACTTGACTGAAGTCTGCCCAACCGGTGTGTTTACTGATAAAACCCACTCTGAGCGCTACAACCGTAAATGGGACATGCAGTATGCGCCAAGCATCTGTCATGGTTGCTCAGCTGGTTGTAATATCTCACCGGGTGAACGTTATGGTGAATTGCGCCGTATCGAAAACCGCTATAACGGCGAAGTAAACCGCTATTTCTTATGTGACCGTGGCCGCTTTGGTTATGGCTATGTCAATCGTGATGATCGTCCAACGCAAGCGCTTGAACGTATCAATGATAAGCATGTCAAAATCAATATTGACTACGCACTTGATGAAACCATCAAACGTATCAAAGATAAAAAAGTTATCGGGATTGGCTCACCACGTGCCAGTTTAGAGACTAACTTTGCGCTAAAAAATCTGGTTGGGTTTGATAACTTTTCAACAGGTTTGAATCACCAGCAGCAAGCACTGGTCAATAAATGCATCGAAGTGCTTAGCACGGAAGGCATTTATAACCCTAGCATGACCGATATCGAAACGCATGATGCGGTGCTCGTATTAGGTGAAGACATCACGCAAACTTCATCACGTGTTGCGCTGTCAGTACGTCAAGCGGCAAAAAATGAAGGCTTGAAAATGGCGGCGGCGCTGCAAACGCAACCTTGGCTTGCTGAACCAGTTAAGCGTATCGCTCAAGATGCGCTAAGTCCAGTCTATGTCATCGATGTAACGCAAACTAAGCTAGAAGATATCAGTAAAGTGAGCGTAGTGGCGACCCCTGAAGACATCACTAAACTTGGTTTTAAAGTTGCTGATGAGATTGCTAATTTCGCTGATGATTTAGCAGACATAGCAGATCCACAAGCAGCTGATGCAAGTGCTGAAACTGACGGTATGCAAGCATTGGCGCAGCAAATAGCTTATGACTTGATTCAGGCTGATAAGCCGTTAGTTGTTTCGGGTAGCAGCTTGTCTTCTACCGCATTGATAGAAGCAGCAGCACAGATTACCCAAGCATTGACTCAAAAACGTGCGGCAATTAAAGCGACTGAGCAGCAGCAGGTTGAGGCACATAATGCCAAAGTACAGGCAGCGCAAGCGAAAGCGGCTAATGACCAACCTGAAGAAGACCAAGATTTATCTGCTAAGCCAAACAAACCTGAAACAGGCGTAAATACAGAAGCTCAAGATGATGTCGAACGTGAGCCTGCTGAAAAACTTGAGTTAAAAGAAGTAAATAACAAGTATCAGGCGCAAGCAGGTATCTATCTAACGGTTCCTGATGCCAATAGCATGGGCGTTTGTATGCTTGGCGGTCAGTCAGTTGAAGAGCTGCTAGCCACTGATTACGATGTGGTTGTGGTTGCAGAAAACCAGCTAACAGATGCGATTGACGCCAATAAATTGACGCAGCTACTGACTGATAAAACGGTCATCGCGTTAGATCATCAGCTCCTTGATTGGCATAAAGACGTCGATATTGTATTGCCAGCGGCTAGCTTTGCAGAAGCAGATGGTACATTGATATCAGCTGAAGGCCGTGCGCAGCGCTTCTTCCAAGTTTACGATAACGAATACTACCATCCAATGAGCAGCATTAAAGAAGGCTGGCGCTGGATACATGCTGTGCATAGCAGTATTGAAGGTCGTGATGTCGACTGGACGCAGTTGGATGATGTCATCAATGCATTGATTGCCACCCATCCTAAACTTGCGGGTATTAAAGGCGCTGCGCCTGATGCTGATTACCGTATAACAGGTCTGAAAATCGCGCGTCAACCGCGTCGTTATTCAGGTCGTACTGCTATGCGCGCGCCAATCTCAGTGCACGAGCCAATGCAGCCAAAAGATTTGGACACTGGTCTGACTTTCTCAATGGAAGGTTATAGCGGCAAAGAAACGCCAAGCTCGATGATTCCTTTTGCCAATGCGGCAGGTTGGAATTCACCGCAAGCATGGAACAAATATCAAGACAAAGTCGGCGGTCATCTGAAAAATGGTGATCCAGGTGTGCGTTTGTTCGATCAGCTAGAGCGCCTAGCCACTCGTCAATATGTGGCGCCAGAAGCGATGTCTTCGAATACAACTGATTTGCAGCAAGGCCAAGCCAAACTGGTACCGATTCATAATATCTATGCCAGCTCAATGATGGCATCACGTAGCCCAATCGTCGCTGAGCAACTGCCTGTTGCTGCATGGCGTATCGGTATGGATGATGCTAAGGACTGGAATATTGCTGCTGGTGATTACTTGGCGATTGAGATTGATAAGCAACAAATCACCTTACCAGTACAGCTGGTCGGTTATTTAGCAGAAGGCTGTATCGGTTACCCAGTTGGGCAGGTGAGCATCATTCACCCATCAATGCCAGCGTCGGTACGTAAAGTGGATGCACCAGTGACGATGATGGGTAGCATGGCTAACGATATGATGAATAATAACGATACTGCGCAAATAAACGCAGCGCCGACCACCACACAGGAGGTGTAATATGCAAGTTACCCGTATTATCCCTGATGTGCCAAGCTTTTTGGCCAATAGCATGAGTTTTGATACTTGGTCTATTCTGTTTTTGGTGGGTCAATCGCTAGTCATCTTTTTAGTCGTAGTATTGGTTGCCGCGATGATGATTATTTATGAGCGCCGCATGCTGGCCTTGTGGCAAGATCGTTATGGTCCAAACCGTGTTGGGCCTTTTGGTTCGTTGCAGTTAGTCGCCGATATGCTCAAAATCTTCTTTAAAGAAGATTGGACACCAAACTTTACCGACAAGTTTATGTTCACGTTGGCACCTGCGGTCGCAATGTTTACTGCCTTGGCTTCATTTGCCATTATTCCTATCTCGCCAACGCTTGGCGTGGTTGATTGGGATATTGGTATTCTGTTTTTCTTTGCTATGGCAGGTATTGCTGTCTATGCGGTGATGTTCGGTGGTTGGGCTTCTGCCAACAAGTTCTCGTTATTGGGCGGCCTACGTTCAGCGGCACAAACCATCAGTTATGAAGTCTTTTTAGGCTTATCTTTGATGGGCGTTGTTGCGCTAACAGGTTCATTTAACCTACGTGCCATTGTTGAAGCGCAAGCAGACGGCTGGTATATCATTCCGCAGTTCTTTGGCTTTCTAACCTTTGTAGTGGCTGGTGTGGCCGTTACGCATAGACATCCATTTGACCAACCAGAAGCAGAGCAAGAGCTGGCTGAAGGTTATCATGTCGAATATTCTGGCATGAAGTTTGGTATGTTCTTCATTGGTGAGTATGTCAACGTTGTCTTGATTTCTGCCTTGATGACTTGCTTGTTCTTTGGCGGTTGGCTTGCGCCGTTCAATTTAGATATTCCATTTATTCCACCAGCTTTTTGGTTCATGATTAAAACGCTGTTCTTTATGACCATGTTTGTTTTGGCTCGAGGCTCACTCATGCGTCCGCGTTATGATCAGGTGATGAACTTTGGCTGGAAAGTATGTCTGCCCGTAACCTTGATCAATCTGTTGATTACGGCTGCGGTCATTTTGATCTTTTCCCCAACGTTATAGTCATTACTAGCCATCACTGATGAACTAGGGTAAAGCTGATAAGGATAATAATCCCATGTTTACTACCATAAAAAAGACCGTCATTGGTATATTTACCATTGTCCGCAGCATGTGGATGGTCAATAGTCATGCGCTCAGACCGCGTGACACCATCCTTTATCCTGAAGAGCCGGTACCTGTACCGCCGCGTTTTCGTGGACGTATTGTCCTAACGCGTGATCCTGATGGAGACGAGCGCTGTGTCGCTTGTAACTTGTGTGCGGTGGCATGTCCGGTAGGGTGTATCTCATTACAAAAAGCCGAGCGTGAAGATGGACGCTGGTATCCAGAGTTTTTCCGTATCAATTTTTCACGCTGTATCTTTTGTGGATTGTGTGAAGAAGCCTGTCCAACGACAGCGATTCAAATGACCCCAGATTTTGAGCTGGGTGAATATAAGCGCCAAGACTTGGTCTACGAAAAAGAGCATTTGCTCATTTCAGGACCAGGTAAATACCCTGATTATAACTATTATCGTGTGACAGGTATGGCGGTAGCAGATAAACCAAAAGGCGCAGCACAAAATGAGTCTGCACCGATTGATCTAAGGAGCTTGCTACCATGATAAGTATTTTGAACCATCCTGAATTGGCTGGGTTTTATTCACTTGCAGCAGTGGCGATATTTGCCAGTCTGCGCGTAGTGACTCAGGCCAATCCAGTGCACGCTATCTTATCGATGATTGTGTCGTTGTTAGCAATTGCTGGGATATTTTTTGTATTAGGTGCGCCGTTTGCAGGAGCATTAGAGATTGTTGTTTATGCTGGTGCCATTATGGTGCTATTCGTCTTTGTCATTATGATGCTTAACTTGGGCATGAGTAATGACGAGCGAGAAGAACGTTGGCTCGATGCAGGCACTTGGGCGATTCCAACAGGGTTGACGATAATTATTGCCGTTGTGCTCTATGCGATGATTGGTCTCAATCATGATGAAGCTGTCATGATGGGTGGCACGACTATCTCTGCCAAAGCAGTCGGTACGGTGTTATTTACCAAATACATTATGCTGGTTGAAGTAGCCGCATTGCTATTATTGGCAGCCTTGGTCGCCGCTTATCATTTAGGTAAAGAGACAGTCGACGATGAGGTCATCGGTAACGATAGCCAAAGTTTCAAGCCAAGCGTAGGCAGTATCAAACAATACGACAATGATAGTACGCTTACACAGCATGACGGCGTAGAAATGGCTAAGCCTTACGAATATAAAGATGTTGACCCGCATGACTATGTAGGTATGAAGGTAGGCATGAAAGCAGGTAGTCAAGTAGGTGCGAACAAAGTTACGCGCAAGGAGTCAGACTAATGGTACTAGCAGCAAGCGTGGCACAAGATGTGTCAAACGTGCCGTTTGCCCACGAGGTGGCAGGCTTAGTACAGCCAGTTGCTGAGGTGCAAAATGTACTGGGTATGATACCCATGAGCCATGGACTGATTTTGGCAGGTATTTTATTTGCTATCGGTCTGTGCGGCGTCATGGTACGACGTAACTTCTTATTTATGCTAATGAGTCTTGAGATCATGATGAATGCGGCAGCATTGGCATTTGTGGTAGCAGGTAGTCGCTGGGTCGATCCAGACGGACAGATTATGTTTATCTTTATTTTGACCTTGGCCGCGGCTGAAGCGTCAATTGGTCTGGCAATATTATTGCGTTTTTATCATCAGCGTGGGCATCTCGATGTCGATAGCGCCAATGAGATGAAAGGATGATGTCATGAGTTTATTACCATTAACCTTTATATTCCCGCTCATTGGCTTTTTGATTTTAGCCTTTATGCGCGACAAGTTATCAGAGACGGTCGCAGCGATTGTTGGCGTAGGTAGCATGCTGTTATCAGCACTATGCACGCTAGTGGTTAGCTATACCTTTTTGACCACCAATCCAGCTGGAACGGTAGTTGAAGTTCCGCTATGGACATGGTTCCAAGTTGGCGATTTTGCCCCACATTTCGGTTTGAGCTTTGATGGTCTTGCATTGACCATGACAGGGGTCATTACTGGGATTGGCTTTTTGATTCATCTGTTTGCCTCTTGGTATATGAAAGGCGACACTGGCTTTGCTCGTTTCTTTAGCTATATGAATTTGTTTGTGGCCAGTATGTTATTACTGGTACTCGCAGATGATTTGTTCTTGCTATATCTCGGTTGGGAAGGCGTGGGTATCTGCTCGTACCTATTGATTGGTTATTATTACCATGATAGAGCCAACGGCCGTGCCGCGATGAAAGCCTTTACCGTCACGCGTGTCGGTGATGTGTTCTTAGCCTTTGGTTTGTTTTTATTATTTCGCGAATTCGGTACGCTTAATATTCAAGAAATTATTACGCGCGCACCAGAAGTGTTCGATGTTAATAACCCAACGATGATGCTTACCACGATGATGTTGGTCGGCGGCGCGATGGGTAAATCAGCGCAGTTGCCACTACACACATGGCTTGCTGATGCGATGGCAGGTCCAACACCAGTATCGGCATTGATTCACGCCGCAACGATGGTCACGGCAGGGGTTTATTTAATCGCCCGTCTACATCCATTGTTTGAGCTGACCCCAGGTATCTTGTTGTATTGGGTTGGCGGCGTAGGGGCATTGACGCTGGTCGTTGCTGGATTCTGTGCGCTCGCGCAAACAGACATCAAACGTATCCTTGCTTATTCGACCATGAGTCAAATTGGCTATATGTTCCTCGCACTTGGCGTAGGCGCATGGCAAGGGGCAATCTTCCATTTGATGACCCATGCTTTCTTTAAAGCATTGCTGTTCTTATCATCAGGTGCGGTCATCCTTGCGGTACATCACGAGCAAGATATCTTTAAGATGGGCGGTCTGCGCAAAAAGATACCATTGGTATTTTGGTGTTATATCGTCGGCGGCGGTGCACTTGCTGCCATACCTTGGGTTACCGTTGGTTTTTATTCTAAAGAAGCAATTCTTTGGGAGACGTATGCCACAGGTCACTTAGTACTATTCTATATGGGTGTATTCGGTGCTTTCTTAACCGCGATTTATACATTCCGTATGATTTGGATCATCTTCTTTGGCGAAGAAAAAACCCATGCGCATAAGCTATCAGGCGTGTCGTACTGGTTACCTTTGACCGTGTTGCTAGTGTTATCTACAGCCGTTGGTGCTTGGATTACGCCACCATTAGATGGGGTATTGCCAGAGAGCATGGGTCATCTATTAGAAGTTGCCGGTCAAGCACATGCTAAGCACACCGCAGAGTATATCGCGATGGGTGCCATGGCAGCAGGTTTGATATTGGCTGCATTATTATATGTCGTCAACAAAGGTCGCTTGCTCACTAGCTTTAAGCGCTCACGTATTGGTGGGGCACTATATCATTGGTGCTATCATGGCCTAGGTTTCGACGCGCTATATGATGTAATTTTTGTAAAACCCTTTTTATTCATCGGCCGCTTACTTAAAGCCGACCCTATCGATAAAACGTGGTTGCTGTTACCTAAGCTAGCTTCAGCTGGTAATAAAGTATTGTCTGCGACACAAACAGGGTCTCTTCGAGGTTATGCCACAAGCTTTGGCTTGGGTATGGCTGTATTGCTGGTGCTGGTAATGATGACGGTGGTGTAAAAGATGATTGAGTTACAACAAACGTGGATGCTACCAGCATTAATCGCAATTCCTTTTATTGCAGGATTGCTATGCTGGGTGGTAGAGCGATTTAATAAACGTCTGCCGCGCTGGATTGCCTTGATCGGTATGATGTTGACCTTTGCTTTGTCATTGGTGCTTTGGCAGCAAGGTGATTTTAGCGGTATGAGTGAGCAAGTCATTGCACCAGATGCTGCAGTGCCTTGGGTAGCAGAATTTAGTGTGCCATGGATACCAAGTTTTGGTATTAGCTTTCACTTAGCGCTAGATGGTTTATCATTGATGATGGTGGCCTTAACAGGGTTGCTTGGTGTGGCAGCCGTTGCTTGTTCGTGGAATGAGATTCAGCGCCGCGTTGGTTTCTTCCACCTAAACTTGCTATGGAGTTTGGGCGGCGTTATTGGTGTTTTCTTAGCCATTGATCTGTTCTTATTCTTCTTCTTTTGGGAGATGATGCTGGTTCCTATCTACTTCTTGATCGCGATTTGGGGTCATGATGTGGTTGGCAAAACCAAAGAATACGCGGCCACCAAGTTCTTTATCTATACCCAAGCGTCTGGGCTTATCATGCTCATCGGTATTTTGGTATTGGTCATTATCAGCTACGCCCAAAAAGGGGTGGTGAGCTTTAACTATAATGACTTGCTCGGTACGTCACTTGGCGGCTGGGAATATCCCATCATGCTGTGCTTCTTCATTGGCTTTGCGGTGAAGTTGCCAATCATTCCTTTCCACGGCTGGTTGCCAGATGCGCATGCGCAGGCACCAACGGCAGGTTCGGTGGATTTGGCAGGGGTGCTCATTAAAACTGCTGCATATGGCTTGATTCGTTTTGTGTTGCCGCTATTTCCAGCAGCGTCACAAGAGTTTGCGCCGATAGCGATTACCCTAGGTACAATTGGTATCTTCTACGGTGCATGGCTTGCATTTATGCAGACTGACATGAAGCGTCTGCTGGCGTACACCAGTATCTCGCACATGGGTTTTGTGGTACTAGCAATTTATGCTGGAACATTGCTCAGCTTACAAGGTCTGATGATTCAGATGCTTGCTCATGGTTTGAGTTCAGCCGCACTATTCATCATGGCAGGACAGCTATATGAGCGTCTGCATACACGCGATTTAACCTTGATGGGTGGTATGTGGGGACAGTTCCGTTACTACGCACCGATACTGATGTTCTTCTGTGCTGCTTTACTAGGTATTCCAGGTACGGGTAACTTCATTGGCGAGTTCATGATTTTATTTGGCTCATTTGCTCAGTACCCAGTGTTTGTGGTTTTTGCGACATTCAGTTTGGTACTAGCAGGCCTTTATTCGCTTATTTTGATTCATCGCGCACTATTTGGTGAAAACAACATCGCCGCATTGGCAGAGCGAGAGACTAAATCACATGGCTTGCCTGCACGTAAATTAAAAGACTTGGGCAAGCGCGAGCTGTCATTACTACTGATGTTAGCTGCTGGTTTGGTATGGCTCGGACTGTACCCACAGCCGTTCCTTGATACCTCAAGTCACGCTATGCAGTGGATCAATAACGCATATATATATAGTCAAGTGACACAGGTAGATGCGTCGCAGCTGCTTGATGTAATGGAGGCACGTTAAGTCATGAATGATATTACGATGAATGATTTGATAGGATTGTTGCCTTACGCGCCGATTATCGCCGTAGTGATTACGGTACTGACGGTTATGATCGCGATTACCTTTAAACGCTCGCACATGGTCACTGGTACGATTACAGTGGCAGGCTTAAACATTGGTTTATTTACCCTTATCGGGCAGATGATCGGTGTGATTGACAGCGGATCTATCGCACCAAACGCTGAGCAGTTATTTGTTATTGATAACTTTGCTCAGTTTAATATGGTGGTGATTTTTATCTGTGCCTTGGCTTGTTGTACGCTGTCTTATGCGTATCTGGCCAACCTAAAAGACAATAAAGAAGAGCTGTACTTGCTCATGCTGCTATCGACTATTGGTGCGTTGCTAATGGTAAGCGCGCAGCATATGGCGTCATTCTTTATGAGCCTAGAGATGCTGTCAGTACCATTATATGGTTTGCTTGCTTATACTTACATGCGCAACCAGTCGCTTGAGTCGGGATTGAAGTATTTGGTATTGTCGGCGACTGCATCAGCGACATTGCTAATGGGTATGGCCTTTATCTATGCAGAAGTAGGCTCACTAGCATTTAAGCCAATCAGCATGGTGCTAGGCAATATCTTTGAGTCGCCACTACTGATATTAGGCGCGGCAATGATGATGTTTGGTATCGCCTTTAAACTCTCGGCTGCTCCTTTCCATATGTGGACGCCAGATGTTTATGAAGGTGCACCAGCGCCTATCGCTACCTTTTTAGCATCCGTATCAAAAGTGGCGATGATGGCACTAGCCGTGCGTTTCTTAATCGATACTGCTTTGCTAGCATTGCCATCAGTGCAAATGCTATTGATGGTCATGGCCACTTTATCTATCTTGGTAGGTAACTTGTTGGCAGTACGTCAAACTAGCCTTAAGCGTCTACTCGGTTACTCATCTATTGCCCATATGGGTTATGTGATGATCGTGATTGTCAGCATTGGCTCGGCCGCTGATAGTATCTCTAGTATGTATATGGCGGTTTATGCCTTTACCTCTATCGGTGCCTTTGGTGTAGTGACGTTGATGTCGAGTCCGTATCGCTTATCTGGTGAAGCTGATGAGTTGACGCATTATCAAGGGCTATTCTGGCGTCGTCCATTATTGACCGCTGTCATGACTATCATGATGTTGTCATTGGCTGGTATTCCGTTGACGGCAGGCTTTATCACTAAGCTATTTGCTATCTTAGCTGCGGTACAAGGCACCAACTGGTTCTTGGCTGCGATGATTATCTTGGGCAGTGCGATTGGTCTATTCTACTACTTACGCGTTTTACTCACGCTGTTCAAACGTCCTAAGCAGTTCATCGAGTTTGACGTGTCTGGGCAATGGGGTATTCGTACCGGTGGTATCATGGTCATTGCTGTGACGGCGATTATTCTATTCTTTGGTATCTTGCCAAATAGTATGATTGAGTGGGCAAGTTTGGCTCGCATTTGGTAATGTCGCTGAGTTAATACGGCAGATAAGTCGCTGCGATCTATCTGTTGTTACGGTTAAAAAACCAAGATGCGCCAGCTTTATGATAAGCTTGGCGCATCTTTTTTTATGCTTACCTTTTTGGTATTTATTTTCTTTTGCCTATCAAAGGTATCTTATAAAAATACAGTTTAATAAAGTATAAGTGACGAATAATTATGAGTGATAATATTCAAACAGTAACGGTGCTCAGTAAAACTACATGGACGCCGAACTTATTTAGCTTTACCGTCAGCCGTCCCGATAGTTTTAAGTTTACAGCGGGGCAGTTTGTACGCTTGGGCGTCAATCCTAGTCAATTAAAATATTATCAACAGATTGAGGCAGGTGATGAAACTGCTGATAGTGCATTGAATGAAGATGTCTTTCGCGCGTATTCGATTGTCTCTTCGCCCTTTGATGAGGTGATAGAATTCTTTTCTATCGTAATTCCTGACGGTGCATTTACCTCGCAATTGCAGCACCTACAAGTGGGCGATGAGCTACTGCTTAATACCATGCCATTTGGGTTTTTGACGTTAGCACGTTACCAAAAACCATTGCCAAAAGACTTATGGCTGCTAGCAACAGGGACTGGTTTAGCACCGTTCTTATCGATGCTACAAGATTTAAAAACATGGGAAGATTACGAGCACATTGTATTGGCTTATAGCGCACGCTCGCTCGATGAACTTGCTTACGTCGAGAAAATAGAGAGTTTACAAGAAGATTTTGGCGCGCTGGTTGATAATCCCGCTAAACTTATCTTTATCCCAATCGTCACTCGTGAGCCTGTCGAAGGCGCGTTGTCAGAGCGTCTGCCGAAGCTATTACTAGAAGGCACATTAGAGAAGCAGGCGGGTATTGCGTTGGATATCGATACTACCCATGTCATGCTATGTGGCAACCCAGATATGGTAGAAGATACTAAAGAGGCGTTAAAGACATTGGGACTGGTGATGAATCGCCGCGGTGAGGGCAATATTGCCGTAGAGAACTACTGGTAGTTATCGACTTTCATAAAAAAACGCTGCATTTATAAGGCAATAACCTGTAAGATGCAGCGTTTTTTATAAGATAAAGCATTAGAGAGCTATTCTTGGCTTGGTTCAGTCGCATCGTCTACGGGGTTAATAGGGCCTTGCATTAATTCAGGATCATCATCATCACCGATGATATCTTCGTTACTGCTGGCTGCCAGTAAATCACGATAGTTGATTTGAGCCTTCAAAATCATTTGCTCTTCTTCTAGCTCGCCATAATTTATCTGTACCTTATGCAAGGTACTCATGATTTTTTTGTTGTTTTTTAACCAACGATGGATATCGAGATAAATCACTTCGTCTTTTGCGCGAGCAATATTGACGTACGACAGAATAAAGCCTAAAGGGTCTTTTTTGAGGACGCTATGATAAAACCAAATCGCAAGTTTGACGCCTTGGCGTTTCACGAAAGATTCGCAGCGCAGATTTAAGATATCGGTATAAGTTTGCTGACCAAATACAAAGCGCTGCACATTGCGATCGAGCTGAACGTGAACTAAGCTAAAGTTACTTGCCACCTCAGCATAGATGCCGCCTGCATTGACAGTGCAGTACAAACGAAACCAATCATCATGCATCTCGACGCGTAGCTCTAAAATGGCTTTTACATTGTCGGTGACGAATTTTTGTAGTGCATCATTAACGTAAGTCTGTGCCACGGGCAATGACAACTCATCTTCGAACTTGTCCGTCGTCTTATTATAGATATCTTTAACCGATTGGGCGATACGCTCCCAACCACTGCCGAATGACTCGTCAAAACGATAGCCAATACTCTCGAAGAACTCATCAAAATTGTCTGAATTATTCACGTTATCAAAGTCACTCAAACTTATTATCCTTATAGGGCGCGTCATTCAATCGGTGACGTAAAAATGGCTAAACAAACTTTGCAGGCTATCATTAATTTAAACGAAAGCTAATCATCTATAATTTCTGAATATCTACGACCATTAGTAATTTTTATACTGATAGGTAGCAAAAGCGAAAAACTGACCTTTGATACTAGTGCATAGTAAATCTGCACTTATTGTGCTGCTTGATCATCTACTGTGCCTAATCAAGACGATGCACAGTTCTGATTGTTGCAAAGTATCATGCTACTAACTCTATTGTGCTAAAGCAGTATATAACAAATACAGTGGCTTCAAAATGAACACATGCGTTTTATAGCAATTCATTTGGTATAGACAGTGTTTTGTCTGTCTTATAAATTATCAAATGCACGTTTTTCAATTAGCGGATAAGGTTACCAATACTGCATGGCAGATGTCAAAATGCCGTCTCAGTGCTTATACTGGCGACATAATTCTATGTCATGTTATGATAGCGCCAGTATAAATCATGCCTATCGTTACAACACTTATTAAATAGTGCTTTGTACTGATGTGCTCACAAGCTGAGATTCATTGTGGCCTATATAAAAGACTCACAGAGCTATCATTTTTCCGCGCAAGCGCCTAAGCGCGATATAAGTTTGCCTGTCGCTATTGTTATTGCGGTGGCTGTTCATGTGCTGATTATTTTCGGGATTAGCTTCTCTATGGGAAAAGACCCAGCTGCTATGATGCAAGATGTGGCAAAGGCGCTGACCGACAATATGCAACCCAATGAAGATGCACACTTTATTGCCAACGCCTCACAAGAGGGCGGCGGTACAATAGAAGAGCAGCTAAGACAAGAGAACAATCAGTTAAGTGCAATGTCTGCTGAGCAAATGAGTGAGACTCAAGACATCGTTAACTTACAACGTAAAGTGCGTCAGCAGCGCTATCAAGAAAGCTACCTACGCACGACGTTAAGTTGGCGTCAGGCCACTGTAGAGTCGGATAATGACAGCGAGCAAGCACAAGATGATGCGATGGCACAAGAAGAGCGGCTACGTAAGCAGATTGCAACCTTAGAAGCTCAGCTATCTCAGCGTCAGCAGGTCTACGCGACTAAATCCAAAGTCGTGACGATGGATAGTAATTCGACCACACGGGGTGCGGCAGCAGATTATATCAATACATTCCGCGAGCATGTCGAGCGAGTGGGCAACCTGCATTATCCCGTGCAAGCGCGTGCCCAAGGCATTACAGGCGAGGTACGGCTAATGGTTATTATCAGTAACGACGGCAATATCAAAGCCATTCGTTTGCTTGAAAGCTCGAACTCTACGATATTGGATGAAGCGGCCAAGCAGTCGGTACGACAAGCAGCACCCTTTGGTAAATTCACCGAAGACATGAGCGATATCGTCGAGCTGCGCTTGATACGTACTTACCGCTATAGTGATACCGTCGAAGTAACGTACTAAGGTTAGTGCACTAAGAAGAAAGCTACTGAAATTAAAGTTGCTGGAAAAAATATCACTGAAAACACGACTGCTAAGAATAACGCTCAACGCACCATTTTTTATCATTATAGATACCCAAGTTCATAACACACAGCTATAAAATAAAGAGTCAGTATGGAATTTTTAGGTTTTACCGTCGATGTTGCTACCTTAACGAGCAATGCCCTAGAGCTGGTCATTAAAGTCGCTTTAGCAATACTTATATTTATCGTTGGACGTTGGCTTGCCAAAAAGGCAGTCGCTTTTTCCGATCGCCTGATGACGCGTAGCCATCTGGACGAGACAGTTGCTAGCTTTCTAAGTCGTCTATTGTATGGCGTGCTACTGGTCGTAGTGATTTTAGCTGCACTTAGCAAAGTCGGTGTACAGACTACGTCGGTCGTCGCAATCTTAGGTGGTGCCGCTGTTGCCGTTGGTTTATCGCTAAAAGACCAGCTATCGAATTTTGCCGCTGGTATTATGATTGTGACATTTCGCCCGTTTGTGCGCGGTGATTATGTACAGATTAGTAGTTACACAGGTACGGTGACTGAGATTACCTTGGTTAATACGCATCTGACGACTATTAACAATCACGATATCATCATTCCTAATAGCGATATCACGACTTCACCTGTGGTTAATTATACAGCGCTACCCAATCGCCGCGTCGATATCACCGTCGGTATTGGCTATGATGCTGATATCAAAACGGCTAAAGACGTGATGTTAAGTCTGGCAAGAAACAACCCATTGGCTTTTACTGATCCTGAGCCTATCGTACGAGTGACCAATCTAGGCGACAACTCAGTAGATCTTACCCTAAACGTTTGGACAACCAATGCCGACTGGTGGTCGATGCAATGCGAGCTACTAGAGCAGTTCAAGCAAGCTTTAGATGATGAGAAAATCGAGATTCCATTCCCGCAGCGCAGTGTCCATGTTAAAGGCTTGGATCATATGATCAACCAAATGGGTCAAGCGCAAAAGTTGCCACTATCTAAAGATTGATTGATAGCTGCTTAATAGTTAGAAGACTGTTTATTAAAGCAGTGCTAGTTTAGATATAAGGATTTGGTAGGTTTAGGCCTGCCAAAATCTCAATTTCAAAGTACTCCATCTCATCTTGTTCAGCTTGTCCGAGCTCATGATCAAAACCTAGTAGGTGTAGCACGCCATGCACTAACAAATGGCTGATGTGCTGCGCCACGGTTTTGTCCTGTTCAGCCGCTTCGCGTACCATCACTTCATGACAGATAATTAGCTCTCCAAGAGGCAATGTTGGCATCAGCTCAATGACGGCTGCAGGTAATTCGCTTGGATAAGACAAAATATTGGTCGCATAGTCCTTGCCGCGTGCTTCTAGATTTAGAGCACGGCCTTCGACGTCATCAGTGATATATATATCTAGTGTTTTAGATTTTTCTTGCCACAGCTCAGGATTGATATCTGCGAAATAGGGTAGGGTCAGACTATTGTTAATACGACCGTCTATATAATCCAAAGTCGCCATCATGACTGATAGTAAATGCTCGCGATTATAAAAAGTATCTAATACTTCATCATCAATACTGTCGGTCGCACTGATATCAAGTGCTGCTAAGCTGGCATGGTTGCTAGCAATCTTGTCATCGAAATTAGTATTGTCAGGTTGGCTCATGTTGCTGTCCCTTTTATTATAAATAAATATGTTTCTAATGCTGCATCGTCTACGTTGTTTATTTGCCAGTTTTTTTACCATAAAAGTAGTTCAATCACTGTTTATCTTATCGCTAAATTTTTGGCTAATAAATAGAGGCCTATATATAAAATGTATAGAGGCTACTATAGCTAAGTTGCTGGTAGGCGACTAGTAGTGAATATGCTAAATTCAATAAACTGTCGGTAAGAAAAAACCGGACTACTTTGAGTAATCCGGTTTTCTTATACAAGATAAATGCTTATAGCAAATGATTGCAGTTCAGTGATTAGCTTGATTATTACAGATTGGCTGCTGCATTAGCGACGGCTTGTCTACGCTCTTGTTCTTTAATACGTTCAAACTTACGTTTTTCTTCTAAAGCCATTTGCTCTTCATCAAATACGTCATAGGCTTCAACAATTTGCTGTACCAATTGATGGCGTACCACGTCTTTTGAATCAAACTTTGTAATATGAATTTCTTCGATATCCTTTAGAATATCCATCGCTTGTGCCAAGCCTGATTTGTGACCCCGTGGCAAATCGACCTGAGTAATATCCCCAGTGATGACAGCACGTGAGCCAAAGCCCAAGCGGGTCAAAAACATTTTCATCTGTTCAGGCGTGGTGTTCTGCGCTTCATCCAGAATGACAAACGAGTTATTCAGAGTACGACCACGCATATAGGCAAGCGGAGCCACTTCGATAATCTGACGCTCAATCATTTTACCGACTTTCTCAAAGCCTATCATCTCATAGAGCGCATCATATAATGGGCGTAAGTATGGGTCGATTTTTTGGGTCAAATCACCTGGCAAGAAGCCCAACTTTTCGCCAGCTTCTACCGCTGGACGCACTAGCAAAATACGCTCAATCTCATTACGCTCAAGCATATCGACGGCACAAGCCACTGCTAGATACGTTTTACCCGTACCAGCTGGCCCAATACCAAATGACACATCAGAGCTCAGGACGTTTTTTACATAGCGTTGTTGGTTGCCGCCACGCGGAACGATGCGGCCTTTACGTGTACGTAAACTGATGGGCGTAAACTCGCTAGCCTCATCCAAATCTTCATCATATTCCATGTCATCGTGGTCTTGCTCGTATTCTTCGATGTCTTCATCACGAGAGAGGCTAGATTGGATGATGAGATGCAGCTCTTCAGCACTGATGTCTTTGGTGTTCTGTGCTTCATCTACCATTTTGTAGATAATACGTTCACCGCGTTCGACATTGGTCACATCGCCACTCAGGCAAAAATCGCCTTGGCGTTGCATGATTTTAATATCGAGGCGTTCTTGGATATATTTCATGTGATTGTTGTATTCACCAAGCACGGTTTTTAGCTGTGCTGGGGTCAATGATTCAAACTTTATACGGCGGCTCATGGAATCAGTCAAGCGATTATCCTTTTATTGTGTACCCGACGCTATGATTTGGTTTTAATTGCGTGGCGGGTTGCAGAGATAAAATAGTTAGTGGCGTTACAGTGTTTAAGTGATACAAAGATTGTAGATGATAAAAATGACGGCGATATTATTGTTTTTTTTGTGGAAGGTAATAAATGAAAATAATGAAAAGTCTTGCCTTCATTATGGTAGAGAATTTTTAAATTTCAAGCCATACATCAGATAGATAACGCTGTTTTTGTATGCGGATTGCAACTCTACAGCGATTTTCTATAGATTGATTCGATTTTGCTATCAGTTCTATATAATTCGTCGCTACCCATCGTATGATAGCGCTTTAATTAGATTAAGGTTTTTGAGTTTTATAAATATAAACCTCGTTTATGATGAGAGTAAAGAAACGATTTGTCTACGGTTAAGACCACGGCATAATGGACAATTTGTGGTAATCTATGGGCGATACCATAGGTTACTGCAACCCATCTAATAACAGCAGCGACATGATAAAAATTATAAAATAAAATCAGTGACGAGCGGCTATCTATCATTAATAAATTGCTTGTCCAAAAATTATAATAGGAAAATAACGATGCAAGATACTGATTCACATTTATCCAATACTGACAGCATACCTAAAAGTTTCGACAGCATCTCTAAAAACAAAGAAGCGATAACTGACCAGCAAGTGCTTATCGCAGGTGGTGGTCATGTCGGTTTGTCCTTTGCATTGCTATTGGCCCATCACGGTATTGCGAGCACCTTATTAGAAAAAAACAGCTATCCAACCATCAGTCCAACGGATGATAGAACTCGCAGCCATTATTTAGACAGTCGCAATACAGCATTATCACGGCGCACGGTACAGATATATCAAGAGATTGGCCTGTGGGATGAATTGCAAAGCCATGCCTGCCGTATCGATACCGTACAGATTAGTGAGCAAGGCAGCTTTGGGCGTGCGCAGCTGAATAAAGCAGAGGAAAAGGTCGAGTCATTTGGACAAGTCATCGAAAACGCTTGGCTGGGTCGTAAGCTTTTATTAGCCGCACAGCAAGAGCCATTGATTACCTTGATAGATAATGCCAATGTGACGACTGTCCAACAGCAGGCCGATAGTGTGACGCTTAGCTTTAATTACAACGATGAAGCCGAAAACGAGCAGCAGCTGCAAGCTAGCGTATTAGTCGCTTGCGATGGACGCGACTCTACAGTACGCCAACTGCTAGATATCGGTACAACTACGTATGACTATCAGCAAACGGCCATCGTCGGCGTAGTAGAGACAGATACGCCACACGAGCATGCAGCGATTGAGCGTTTTAGTCCAGCTGGCCCGCTTGCCGTGCTCCCACTGACTGATCCAGAGGGCGATGGTAATGATGAGTATCAACAAGGCTACAGACGCTCTGTGGTGTGGGTATGCCCAATAGGTGAAGAAACCAGATACTTAGAAGACGACGCCCATTTCTTGCAGACGTTACAGCAAGCCTTCGGTCAACGCGCTGGCAAGTTCACCGCTGCTGGTCGCCGCGGCGCTTATCCGTTGTCACGTGTATTGGCAGATAAGCAGGTAGAAGGGCGCTGCGTCATTATGGGCAATGCAGCTCACACTTTACATCCTGTCGCTGGTCAAGGCTTTAATCTCTGTATGCGAGATGCGCATGTATTGGCGCAAATGCTAAGTGCACAAATACTCAAAGGCGCAGATATCGGTGATGCACAGTTATTAAAGCGTTATGAAAAAGCACGTCAAACCGACCAGAAGCGAGTGATTCGTTTTTGTGATGCGGTAGTACATGGCTTCACGCATCCTAACCCAGCGATTAAACTGGCAAGAAATATGGCGTTGTTGGCCTTTGATAAATTGCCAAATATCAAGCCATTAGTCGCCACTTATGCGATGGGTCTAAAATCATAGCGCTATAGTTAAATCCTCTTTAAAAGAGTGACAGCGTTAACCTTGCTTGAAGTATTGCCTATACATCTGCACTCGGTTGCCTTATCTCTCTTTTAAACTGAATCAACTAACTGTAATTAAGATTGATAATAAGCATTCTAATATTGAGCAATATTGAGAGACACCTTATGAAAAACAACCATACGCTGATTATCGGTAGCGGTATCGTTGGGGCAACGCTTGCTCTAAAGTTGGCACAAGACAAAATGCCAGTGACGTTGATTGATGCCCGTCCTGAGCGTGATGAATCAGCTTGGCAACATGTACTTAGCAAACGTGATGCACGTGTCTATGCACTCAGTATGGCTAGTATTAATTTACTTGAAGACATTGGCGCTTGGCAACATATTGCCGCCTCTAAACGCAAAGCAGACTACTCGCAAATGCAGGTATGGCAGCTAAATGGTATGGGTGAGTTGTTATTTGGCGAAAGTGAAGATAGCAGCGCCGAGGATAATAGTAATAAAAATCATGAGCCTACATTATTAGGTAGTATGGTCGAGCCTGCTGTTATCGAGCACGCACTATGGCAACGCTTGAATGAAGATGATGTCAGTGACTATCTGACCCTTATCGCTGGTCATAAAGTTGTCAATATGGATTGGCTAGGGGCGCAGCAAGGCTACCGTGTAACTCTAGACAATGGCGAAGCGATTGATGCGTGTCTATTAGTTGGTGCTGATGGTCGCGGTTCATTTGTACGTCAGCAAGCAGGTATCGGCGTAGATACGTTAGATTATAATCAAACCGCCATCTGCTGTGCGATTCAGACTGAGAAACCGCATCAGGCAACTGCACGCCAAACTATGCTACCGACGGGCACATTGGCACTATTGCCATTAGCAGATATAACCGATGTTGATAAGGCAAGCCCGCAGCATTGGCAGTCGATAGTATGGACATTGCCGCGCAATCAAGCATTGGCATTGATAGAGGAAGAAGATCGATTTGTCGCTGATAAGTTAGCAGCTGCCAGCAATTACGAGCTGGGAGCGATTAATCAAATTGAGTCTATCGCTAGTTTTCCATTAGCGGCACAGCAAGCGAAAAGCTACGTGGCTGATAACTTGGTACTCATTGGTGATGCAGCTCATGGTGTACATCCACTGGCGGGTCAAGGATTGAACCTCGGTATGCTGGATGTGCAAGTATTATGTGAGCAGTTAACGCATGACTTTACCCGTAGTGGCGGTACGCTTTGGGGCAGCAATCAAACGCTACGTCATTATGAGCGTTCGCGCCGTCCGCATAATAGCCTGATGATGCACAGCTTTTCTGCCCTTAATTGGCTATTTGCAGGGTCGCTTGCCCAAGTACGTCCCGTGCAGCAGATACGCAATGAGGGTATGTACCGAGTCAGCAAAATCAAGCCATTGATGCGCTTATTTGCTAAGCAGGCGAGTGGGGTTTAGACGACTACCCAAGCGCCGAA
Source organism: Psychrobacter sp. APC 3281 (assembly GCF_030407815.1). Classification (GTDB taxonomy): domain Bacteria; phylum Pseudomonadota; class Gammaproteobacteria; order Pseudomonadales; family Moraxellaceae; genus Psychrobacter. Next base: position 175,442 of record NZ_JASDCS010000008.1, on the reverse strand, counting down.
AAGAACACCATCAGCACTGGCGAGACAATGTTAATTAGGAAGCCAAAACTAATCGCTAGTGGCACGACTTTTAGACCACCTGAATGCTGAATGATAGGCAAGGTAAAGTCTAAGCTGGTCGCGCCGCCAAGCCCAACCGCAGCAGAAGGGTATTTGCGCATAAATACCGGAATAAAGATTAATGCAAAGAACTCACGTACCAAGTCATTAAACAACGCGACACTGCCCCAAACCGCGCCATAAGCATCGGTCATTACAATTGCTGACAGCGAGTACCAACCAAACCCTGACGATAGTGCTAAGCCTTTCGTCCACGACACATCAGTAAATAGTAGCGCGAAAATAAGGCCACCCGCCAATACCGCTAGCGTAAAGATGATACTCATTTCTACGCCGCGTTTATTCAGTAATACTTCTTTTAAGGTGATGCCCGAGCCTTTCAAACCTATACCGACCAGTAATATCAAAATCATCAGCATGACGGTCATAGAGTTTTCAGGCGGCATATAATCAGCAGGCAAGAAATAGCCAATCACCATTCCAATCACCACACAAACCACTTGCGCCAAGCTACCTCGAATGCTCACCCGATGCTCTTTAGATTTTGCACTTGGTTTCTTGGCATGCCACGGACGCAGATGGTCAAACACCATAAGCGCAAACAATCCCGTGCCAATTGTCAGTATTGATAATACAGTGACATACAGCGCAATTTCACCCAGCTGATTGCCTAGACCTTCTACCTGCGACAGCTCAATACCAATCAACGCTAGGATGATAAATACCAAGTATGATAGACCTTTGTCGGCCACTTTTGTCATAGTAGGGTTAGAAGGAATGGCAAAGCCAATAAACATTGGCATTAATACCAGAACAAGGGTGACTAGGCTTTCCATGATGACGGGCTCGCAGCATTTTTAATAAGGCGTTTTTAAGAAGCTGAAGATTGTACCATATAAGGTTAGCAATACTGATATGAGCCATTGAGATTCATTGCAAATCATTGATCGTTGTTAATTAAAATAGAAAAAACTGGACGCTTATAATGATGATAATAAATATCTTTTTCAAAATGTTTGAACGTTTTTGAGCGCTTTGTAATTCTTTACCTTACAAACTTTTGTTGCTACATTAAAGTACTGAAAATATTTGGCTAGACTCATGTCGCTATATCAGCTCAAAACTCAGTTTCAAAATCAACTACGCCCGATGAGTAATGCGCTGGTTGAGCAAAATGTTACCGCTAATCAAGTGACAGTATCCGCTGTTTTATTAAGTATCGGTACTGCCTATATCATTGCCAAACCAGCGGCTGAACAGCAGCGGCTGTGGCTTTTACTGCCTTCATCATTGTTTGTACGTATGGCACTCAATGCCATCGATGGCATGATGGCGCGTGAGCATGGACAGGCCTCAAGGCTAGGAGCCGTATTAAACGAGGTAGGTGATATGGTTGCCGATACGGCGCTATTAGCGAGCCTAGCCCCTCATATTCTGACCCATCATATCAATGATAAAGAACAGCAAACGTTAATAGCTAATTTGCCAACGAATCTATCAACTTCTCAGCATCATATCACTGCTCTGATTGCCCTTAGTATTGGCACCGAGCTGTTGGGCGTTACTAGTAATACCATGTTAGGTGTTCGTGCTAACCAAGGGCCTTTGGGCAAAAGCGATCGCGCCTTCTTATTAGGTATGCTTGGTGCGTTTATAGGCATTAGAGCCAAAGCGCCAGTAAGTATTAAAGGGCAGGTGGCTTTACCTGCTATCAGAATGGGTCAATTATTTATACTAACAGAGATAATGCTACTAAAGACCTGTCTCAATCGACTACGTTATATGACAGAGTTATACTTAATGCGTAACCCACCTGAGCTGCGATCCGTACTGGGTGAGTCAACAAACAACTCACTATCTCTTACTGTTGTTTTGCCAAATACTTCTACTGATAACGCTCGCCCATTGGAGTTCAAAGAAATGCCAACCACAACCGTTGATAGTCAAAAATTCGAAGAACAGGCCAGTGTTGGTTTTGACTTGCCTGCATCTAAAATCATCAATGGTGAAAGCTGTTATAACGCTGATGATGGCACGGCTATTTATTATCGCTATTGGCTAACGACGCCTTTAGAAGATATTAAGCAAGCCAACCAACCGTTGCGCCAAGTTATCTTATTGCACCGAGGGCATGAGCATTCGGGACGATTGGCAGAGTTAGGAGAGCAGTTTGCAACAGCTGGCTATCAAGTGTTTGCTTGGGATGCGCGCGGCAATGGTCGCTCAGGGGGTATCAAAGATCATGCTGAGAGCGTTACCGAGCTTGAGCGAGATTTAGAAGGTTTTGTACAACTGGTGATTGGGCAAACAGGCATTGCTATCGAGGATACATTGATTGTCGCTAGTAGTATCGGCGCGGTATTGGCAGCAGCATGGGTACATGATTATGCGCCTAATATTCGCGGGATGATATTGGGCACGCCTGCTTTGAGTATTCGTCTGTATCTGCCCTTTGCTATACCATCGCTAAAGGTGGCACGTACGCTAGGTCTGATGTCACGTGTCAGCAGCTATGTTAAAGCACAAGTACTGACCCATGATAAAGACGCGCAGCAGGCTTACAATTCTGATCCATTAATCTCCAACAGTATCTCGACCGACTTACTCATTGATACCCATGCGACGGGTCAGCGTCTGCTCGATGATGCAGGGGCCATTACTGTACCGACGTTTGTCTTATGCGCGGGTAAGGATTATGTGGTCGATAAGCAGGCTGAGCGCGCATTTTATGAAGCGATCAATACACCGATCAAACGCTGGCAGTTGTATCCAGACAGCTATCATGCAATCTTTCATGAGACCAATAAAGCCGACGTCTTTGCCGACTGTATTGAGTTTGCTGAGGAAATATTTAGCACACCAGTCCAAGCCCCTGATTTGAGTGCCGCTCACTTAAACAGTGCCAGTAAGGATAAGGTGGATCGTTTGGCGATTAAACCATTCAATCCAAACTTTGCGATTACCCGTTTTGCGATGCAGAGGTTTGGTCATGTCAGCGATGCGATTGCCACAGGGCTTGAGCATGGATTTGATTCAGGTCATTCACTGGATCATGTTTATTACAACAAGCCTAGCGGTCAGAATAAGTTTGGACAGGCAGTCGATAAGTTTTATTTAAATAATATCGGTTGGCAGGGTATTCGTATTCGCCGCGAGCATATATTGGAATTGGCGCGCTTAGCACTTGCAGACATTGAAGACAAAAATCAAAGTAGTAATAAACCATACCGACCAAAACTGTTAGATATCGCTAGTGGACATGGTTTTTATGCATTTGATCTGATGACAGAGTTTGCAGATTTGTATGCTGAGCTGCGTGATTATGAGATGCATAATATACAGGCATTGCAAGCAAAGGCACAGCAGTTAGCCATGAGCAATCGAATAATGATCAGTCAAAAGGACGCCTTTGATCCTACTAGTTATATCGATGCAGATACGAATGACACTAGCACCGATACTAAAAAAGCAGATCTTGCTATTGCTTCTGGGTTATTTGAATTATTCTCTGATAATACGCTACCAGCGACAGCTTTAGCAGGTATTTATAACAGTTTGAAGTCGGGCGGTTATCTGATTTATACCAACCAACCGTGGCATCCTGAGCAGGAATTTATCAGTAAAACATTGAATAATCACCGGGGCAGTAGTTGGGTGATGCGTTGCCGTTCGCAAGCAGAAATGGATCAATTGGTTGAGCGAGCAGGCTTTAAGAAAATCACGATGCGTATAGATCGCTTTGGGATATTTACTGTTTCGTTAGCGATTAAAACCGCATCAGCTGATGATGAGTGATAGATGAATAATCAGCGTGTTAAGCCTTACGAGCGTGTTCAGCTGTTTTCAGGGGGAGGGTCACGTTTTGGTTATTATTTGGGCAGTTATGCAGCGCTAGCCGCGCATGATTTGACGCCAGACATTATCGTTGGTACTTGCGGTGGTAGTTTGTCTGCCTACTTAGTACACCTTGCGCCCGACCCTAAAGATTTGCAAGCGCTGATGTGCAGCCGTGAGTTGTATCGTGTCATCACTGCCATCAGACATGTTGCGCCAGATGAAGCCAATAAACGTCTAAAGCTGCGTTACATGACCCATGCACTTAAGCGTTGGCGGTTATCAAAGCAAAGGGATAATGGACAAGGACAACGTCAAGCAGACCGCTACGAGCGACTGTTAAATGAGTTGCAGCAGTTAGCGATGTTTCGTATTGATAACGAGCAGTACTGGCTAGATGAGCTGTCGCAGTTTGCTGCTAGTGATAATGGTAGCGCTGCTGATAAAACAACGTCAGAGATAGCAATCATTGCTAGCCGCCTGTATCAAGCACCTATTGATAGCTTATATAATGAAAAACTCGCACTGCAAGAGTTGTTATTTGCGCCGCCGTGCTTACCAAATTCTGCATCAGGTCTGGCTGAAGAGCAAATAACGTCACCAGCGCATATATTTGCAAACGGACGCATACACCCGTCTGTAAAAGTACAGACGCAATGGGATTTTGCTCCAGTGATCCGCGCGTCTATGGCAGACATGTACTATCTACCGCCCACATATATCACAGAGCTTGGCTGGTGTTTAGGAGGTGTGATTAATCTCACACCGATTGAGTTGGCCTGTCAGTTGGGTGATAGCGTATTTGCAGAGACTAAGGCAGGTTATGACCTATGGCTGGCTGCTCCCGCGATTCAGCACGTCTTTGGTTTTGATCCCAATGAGCGCTTGGCAGCAGTACACGGTTATCAACCAATCAGCGTGTCGCCTCGCACTGACACCACTAATAAAAACCGTCAGCTACATTGGTTACCATTTGCAGATAACGAGCAGCAACTGAGAGGGCAAAATGTGCAAAAGCGTTTTAACCTAAAGCAAATGACCGTCGAGCTAATACATAGCGACTATGACGGCTTTGTACAGCAAATGCAGGCGCAATGGCAGTATGGCTATCAGCGTACGGTCGACTACATACAGCAGCATAAATTATGAAAAACCTTGCAAAAGATACCACTGGAAACCATACATCGCATATTATTATCGTTGGTGGTACGAGCGGTCTTGGCTTAGCTTTGGCGTTGCATCATCAGACGCTTGGCTGGCAAGTCAGCGTTGTCGGAAGTAGCGCAGCGAAGATAGCTGATATCAACAGCCAGCATCCTGCTATCGTGACTTATGTGTGTGATTTAACTGAACCAAATCAAACGCGAACGTTATTAGACAATTTGTCAGATATTCCATTTCAAAGACTGATCTATAGTGCTGGTAGCTATACCAATGAGCGTATCCATCACCTAAATCAAGCAGATAGCGACCAAATGCTAGCGATTAACTTGCAGGCGTTTGAGCAAGTTTTTAGATGGGCAAGCAGTCAGTTGAAGCAGCAGTTAAAACAGCAATATCAGTCATTGGACGCTAGCAAAGGCAATAGACCAAGTCTTGTCTGTATTGCCTCTATCGCAGGTACGATGGATTATCCTTATGCCAGCCTTTATGCCAAAAGCAAACGCGCGATGATTGCGACTGCCAGCGCGTATCGAGCAGCACTTATACCTTATGATATACAAGTAAACTGTATTGCTTCAGGCTATATTGATACTCAAGCGTTACGTGATTTAAATGATGGCGATGCTAGCCATAAGCCATTTATCATGAGCACGAAGACAGCGGTTGATCATATTATGCAAGCGATTGACGATGACGTAGAACTGGCGATATTTCCACGCTCGATGCGCTATATCACGAGTGCCTTAAATCATTTACCAAAGCCTGTGCTCAATTGGATATTGCGCAGTAAACTAGATAAGTCTTCTTAACCAAGCATTGTTTTAATCAAGCACTATCCTAATCAAAAATGGGCTGCTCATCCACACAGCCAATAAAGCAAGGTAAATACTGGCACTCCGATCAATAAACTGTCTATCCGATCTAATACCCCACCATGACCAGCGAGCATCGTTCCGGTGTCTTTTACCCCGTGCTGGCGCTTAAAGGCTGATTCTAATAAGTCTCCAAATATACCGCTTACAGCCAAGCCATAGGCAGCTAATAGACAGATCCACCAAGTAAAAGGAGTGAGCCAAAGACCTAATACTGCTGCCAAGATTGCCGCAACTAAACTGCCAAAGATAGCACCTTCAATGCTTTTATTCGGGCTAATAGTCGGTGCTAGACCTCGTTTAAACAGTTTACGTCCAAGCAGTCGCCCACATAGATATTGGGCAATATCATTAAACTGACTGGCAAATAATACGAAGAGTAAAACACCGTATTGTTCGCGTTGCCAAGTCAATTGCTGTAAGACAATAAGGCTAATGATGAGTGAGAGGAAAGTAACACTCAGTAGCAGGTCTAAGGAGTTGAGCCGCGTATAGTGTTGAGTCAGATTGAGAGAGGTTTTCGCTAGTAGGGAAGTATTTGGCTGTAAACCTTGCGCTTGGAGTTTATGAATGAGTACGGCTTTACTGTGTAAACACCATAGGCGTTTAATCTCGTAGCTGCCGCGTAGACCAATTAATATAAAAAATAAAATGAGCAGCCATTGATAGGCATATACTTGCGAATAAAAGCCTTGCGTATCGTTCGTTATTTTTGCAATCACATAGCAAGTGCAGAGCGCGGCTAGCATCAACCACCACGAGCGGGCTATTAGGTAGATTTTTGGCAAGCGTTTGCGCAGACGAGGTACGGCAAGTACACTCCAAGCCAAACTGACGATTATCATCAGGGCAATTACAAACACAATATCAGAAGCCATACCGTGGACACTCAAAGAAGAGGTAATATTTTAAGCCTATCCATAATGATAGCTTAAATGCCTCTTTAACTATAGTGTTAGATATCGCCCTTGATGGGTTTGGCTGTTATCTGTCGTAGGCTTAAATATGGTCAGTAACAAGTATCGGATAACGCTCGTCTTCTATAACGTGCGAAAAGGAGTTAAGCGTAGTTTTTCTTAATGGCAGAATGATACTGGTTAAAGGCGTTTCAGCTAAGTCAGGATAATCTTCACGATAATGCCCACCGCGACTCTCAAAACGTTGATAAGCCGATTGAACAATCACCGTTGCTAACGTTAATTGCCTCACCAATTGAAAAATGGCAAGCTCTCTGTTAGTAGTAGGGGCTTTACTGCTCATATCAGATAGCATGGTTTTATTATGTTCGATTAACTCTTGCCACTGCTCAATTTGTCGCAATGCTTGCTCTAATTGTTTGGCACTACGTGTGATACCCATATTGGCTGTCAAAAGAGCTTTCAATGCTATAGTTATCTCTGAAATATCTACGTTAGAATGAAATGCTTTATCAGCCTTATAAGTTGGGAGTGATGACTGCTTAGAAGAGGGTAAGATAACAAATTGCGTGTTTTCTAATGTCGGATATTGCCAAATATCGGCAGCTAACTGATGCAGTTCATAATAGTTAGTCGTATGTGGCTGAGCTGTTCTCTCTAAAGCTTCAGCGGTTTTCTTTAAAGCTTCTAAGTTCTTTAAGTTTTCCAATTTTGTTAAATAATGAGGTAAGTTGGCGGCGATGTTGCGACCAACCACCACACACTCCAACAATGAATTACTTGCTAAACGATTAGCTCCATGTAGCCCTGTATAAGCAACTTCGCCTGCTGCATACAGCCCTGCAATATCGGTCAATCCATTGGCATCAGTCACCACGCCACCACAACTGTAGTGGGCAGTCGGAGCGACCGGAATAGGGTCTGTGGTCATATCGATGCCGAGTGCTAGCAGCGTCTGATAAATCTGCGGGAAATGCGCTTGTATAAATGCGGCTGGCAAGTGACTGACATCAAGATGCACGTAGCCAAGTCCGTTACTACTAATCTGATTGGCTATTGCCCGAGCAACGATATCGCGTGGGGCTAATTCAGCGCGCTTATCCACTTCTAACATAAAGCGCGTACCAGTCTGTGGACAATACAGTCGTCCACCTTCACCGCGTAATGCTTCAGATATCAGAAAGCTGCTGTCATCTAATGCCAGACCCGTCGGATGAAATTGTACAAATTCCAAATTTGCCAAGCGGCAGCCTGCTTGACATGCCATCATGACGCCATCACCGACACAGACATTAGGTGCGCTGGCACGCTTAAATAACTGACCTAAGCCACCACTAGCGAGTACGACAGCTGAACTATGAATGGTGAGTTGGCGCTCATTGATATGATCAAAGACCAGTGCCCCTCGGCAATGTTTAATCTCGCAATCGTTCATGCTAAAAGAAGATCGGCTAATCATAGGTGAAGTCAGTAACTCTAATGCTTCATGATAAGGCAAGATAGTGATATTGGTTGCAGTCTGTGCTTTGGTAATTAAGGTATCCATCACGTGCCGACCCGTTGCATCATCCGCATGGGCCACACGTCTACAGCCATGACCGCCTTCTTTGGTCAAGTGTAAGTCACTGGTTTTTAAGACTGAAAAATCAGGTGTATTATCAATTTTTTTAGTTAAAGTAGATTGAGTAAATGGCACACCTTGCTCGCATAGCCACTGCACCGCTTGCTGTCCTGCACCCAAGATACGGGCAGTATTGTCCGTCGCACACAATCCTGCACCAGCGATTAAGGTATCAGCGACATGATCAGTCACAGAGTCTGCTTTGTCTAAGCTAGCTGCAATACCACCTTGAGCGTAATGACTTGAGCACACCTCAAGCGCGGCTTTGCTTAAAACAGTGATATTCAGCGATTTCGGCAGAGATAGCGCGGTGCTCAAACCTGCCAGACCAGCTCCAATAATAAGAACATCAGTTTTTATAATATTACTCATATCACTGCTGCTCCTGTTATTTATATAGCGAGTGGTGCTGGAACGATCAACTGAATGCGACTGACTCATGCTAGGCTGCCCCAACGTTAGCAAACAGTGTACGGTCTTTTACAATGTCGCCACTAGCGGCCACGCGTTGCTTTTGTACTTCAGCAAAATCGAGCATCCGTTGTAATGGTTTCTTAGCTGCTACTGCTAGCTCAGGTGTCATTAGCACTTCACCGCTTTGATTGGTTAAGCACTGTTCAATCCCTTTTAAACCGTTCATTGCCATCCAAGGACAAAACGCACAGCTTTTACAGCTTGCACTCTCACCAGCAGTTGGTGCGGCCAAGAATCGCTTGTTTGGTGAGCGTTTTTGCATCTCGTGCAATATGCCCAAATCAGTAGCAACGATAAAGGTATCAGCATCCATCTCATACGTTGATTGCAAAAGCTTGCTAGTCGAGCCGACCACATCAGCGAGTGCCACCACGCTATCAGGAGACTCAGGATGTACCAAGACTTTGGCCTCTGGGTGTTCCTCTTTTAATTGCATTAGTTCAGTGGCTTTAAATTCGTTATGCACGAGGCAAGACCCTTGCCACAACAGCATATCTGCGCCAGTCTCACGAGCGATGTATTTGCCCAAATGACGGTCAGGGCCCCAAATAATCGGCTCACCTTGGGCATGCAGATGACGGACGATGTCGATACCGACAGATGAGGTCACTACCCAATCAGCTCTCGCTTTTACCGCGGCACTGGTATTGGCATAGACGACCACAGTACGCTCAGGATGGGCATCACAAAATGCTGAAAACTCATCAGCAGGACAGCCCAAATCAAGCGAACATTCGGCTTCTAAATCTGGCATGAGTACAGTCTTTTCCATGCTCAATATTTTTGCTGATTCACCCATGAAGCGCACACCAGCGACCACCAATGTTTGAGCACTATGAGCTTGTCCAAACCGAGCCATTTCAAGTGAGTCACCGACGCAGCCACCGGTTGCCAATGCCAAGTCTTGGATAAAAGGGTCGACATAGTAGTGTGCTACCAGTACGGCATTCTTCTCTTTCAGTAGCTTCTTGATATTTTCTTCGACCACGATGCGTTCAGCGCGAGGCAAGTCTGCTGGCATTTTAGCCTTAGCATATTCAATATTCATCTGAGTGGCGATGCGATTGTCCGTACTCATGATAGGTGCGTCGTAAGGATATTTTTTCATAATGGCAGCCTTTGTTGGTGCGATAACGATAAATGTGTGTGCTAAAAAATAGGTAATTGGACATAACAAATTTATAAGTTATCTTAATTATGCTCATTTTGAGCATAATTACAAGTGGTTTTTTATACTTAATAAGTCAAAAGATTGGGTTTCAGTGCTAAAAGTGATGTGCAATTAAGTCATATTAGACTTAAAAATGGTGCTAATTCATGCCCCTTATGACTATTTATCGCCATTGATTTTTCATACTTACAACCACAGACTATGATAGTTTTAGATTCAAGCTATACTAAGTCATACCATAGCTATTAACCCTAATAGCCTTTTACATTTCAGAAAAAAAGGATAATTCCCAAAGCCATGACGTTGTCTTATTCACATGCGCACCAGCAAGGTAGCGGCACGACAGAAGTGGTCGCCGTATTGGTCGCTATCACTGATCATATCGCGCGCGTTCTAACTGTTGACCAAGGCAAGCTGTTGCCAAATGGGCCACTTATGCCACTACATCGCTCGCTACAAGCGGGCGTACGTCAATGGGTAGAAGAGCAAACGCAGCAACCGCTCGGATATTTGGAGCAGTTGTATACCTTTGTCGATACCAATAGACGTAATATTGATGGCCATGCGTTGGTGTATGTGAGTTATTTAGGTTTGGTGCAAGAGACGCAAACGCAGGCACTCCAAAGCAAAGCACTCTGGCGAGATTGGTATGATTATTTCCCGTGGGAAAATCATCTGGACGGTATGCCCAGTATTATTATGGACTTTATCGTGCCTGCGCTACTTGAATGGGCCAATACTACCAACAATTCAATCGTCCAACAGCGCCGACGTCAGCGTATTGGCTTGTGTTGGGGACTCAGTGAAGCGTTTTTAGCAAGTGGTCAACTGCCAGACAGCCAATCAGTTAGCGAGCAGGATAATGAAAGCAGAGAATGGATCGCAGAGCATGTATTGCTACGCTATGAAATGCTTTATGAAGCAGGTCTGATACCCGAAGCCCCTAATTATCCGCCCAATTATCAAGCTGTTGCCTTGCCAGAGGACTGGTCACAACGCATAGGTGTACCCATGTATTACGATCACCGTCGCGTGATCGCTACTGCTATCTCAAGACTGCGCGCGAAAATTGAATATAGACCGCTTATTTTTGGGCTGATGCCAGACGTCTTTACCTTATCGCAGTTGCAGCAGAGTGTTGAAGCACTATCAGGAGTGCGCTTGCACAAGCAAAATTTTCGTCGATTGCTTGATTCGCAAAATCTAGTAATGGAGACAGGAGAGAGTAGCACTGCTCAGCGCGGTCGTCCTGCCAAGCTATATCGCTTCCGCCATGATATCGAATTACAGAGTTTATTGATGGATAGTAAACTTCCTAAGCGCAAATAACGATGACTATCCAATAATATCTCGTATTTGAAATGGCTAGTAAAACGAAAAATTTTTCACCTTTCCTTGCAGGGCCGTTAACTTTACGCTATATTTATGCTCATTTTGAGTTTAAATAACGAGCAGTTTCTATCAATATCATGCCTAGATAAGGGTCAAAGATGACAATTGAAAAAGAGCCAGCATTGGATGACGTATTGCTCAAGCCATTGGTTGAGAATGCACTAACTGAAGATTTGGGTAGGCGTGGTGATGTAACCTCACAAGCTACTATCCCAGCCGATATGCAAGCGCAGCTACAGATCAAGGCGCGGCAAGCAGGCGTGATATGTGGTATGGATTTGGCACGTTTGTCTTTTGCCTTAGTCGATGCGCAAATTGAGTTTATTGCACAAGTACAGGATGGCGAAACAGTAGAGGCTGGCGCAGTGTTAGCGACCGTAAAAGGTAACGCGCGTCACTTATTGACAGCAGAACGCACGGCACTGAACTTTATGACCCATCTTAGTGGTATTGCGACAGCGACCCGTCAGATAGTCGATAGTGTGGCGCAATATCCTGCGCAAATTACTTGTACACGCAAGACCATTCCAGGCTTACGTATCGTACAAAAATACGCCGTACGCTGCGGCGGCGGACGTAATCATCGCTTGGGGTTGGATGATGCGATTTTAATTAAAGACAATCATATCGCTATTGCTGGTGACATCAAAACGGCCATTCAGCAAGCACAGAAATTTGCTGGGCATCTGATTCCTATTGAGGTCGAAGTCGATACGCTAGAGCAATTAGAGCAAGCGCTCGATGCAGGTGTGAGTTTAGTGCTATTAGACAACATGTCGCCTGAAACATTGTCGCAAGCGGTTACTATGTGTAAGGGTCGCGCAAAGACTGAAGCCTCAGGTGGTATTACGCCTGAAACGGCACAAGCGGCGGCAAGTACAGGGGTTGATTTTATCGCGATGGGTTATTTGACGCACAGTACGACTGCTTTAGATATTGGGTTAGATTTTAGTGCATAAATACAGATGTGCTAAAGGCTAATAGCGTTATATACGCTTGATTTTATGACAAGGGCTATCACCGAGTTAATAGATCGGTAATTACTAATAGCTTGTACTGACAACCTATTAAATGCTTGTTTTTACACTGAAGCTTTACTAAGGTGACATGTAGGCGTAACGGCGCAAAGTTAATGATTTTATTAGCTTATCTGCCTATGCTACAATGCTATTTTTAGTTGCCTATTGGGTCATCGTTGCACTCGCACGATGACCTTATCTTTTTGCACAAGCGGTATCAATAGACAAGCGAGCGCTCAGTGAATACTGAAATTATCAAGATAATCCTAGCCTTTATGGTATTGATCAATCCATTTAGCGCATTGACGTTATTTTTAGATTTGACTCGCGGCTATTCGATGAACAATCGACGTAAGGTCGCGCGCGTTGCCTGTCTGACCATTTTTATCACCATCAGCTTTTTTACGATTGCAGGTGAGACGTTACTAAAAACACTTGGTATTTCTATCGGCTCGTTCCAATTGGCAGGCGGTATATTGGTGTTTTTAATTGCGCTAAATATGATGAATGGAGAGGGTAACCCTGTTAAACCTGATCAAGAGAACTTCGATGTTGATCATGTGAAAGATGCGCCAGTCTCGATGGCAGCTGCCGTGGTTCCCCTCGCGATTCCGATGATGATTGGGCCTGGTGGTATCTCTACGGTTATCATTTACTCTTCACAAGTATCAGGTATTTTGCAGGTATCTGCCATCTTGATTGCTGGCTTATTTATCAGTCTGTTTTGCTACTTAGCATTGATGGCGGCAGGTCGAATCAGTCGCTTACTAGGCGATACTGGCTTGAACATCATGAGCCGAATCATGGGTATGCTATTGGCCGCCGTTTCTATCGAGATTATCGTTAATGGTCTGCGTACGCTCTTTCCTAGCTTGATGTAAATGATCAATACAATATTACCGCTAACCACATATATTTATATACCGGTTAGCGGTTATCAACGTGTTTCGGTTTATCTAATACGTTGTTTACTTGATATTCAGTTTATTCAACACTCAGCTTATCTATCATTTCCTAGTTATATTTCTATCAGCTTTGATACAAATGCCACGCCAGATACAGCATTAACAATCCTACCAAAGCATCCAGTATGTTCCATGCCTTAGGTTTCTCAAATAGAGGCCTGAGTAATCGCGCACCATACCCAAGCGCAAAGAAGAAAAAGAACGAAGCGCTAATTGCACCTGCGGCAAACGTCAATTTACTGCTTGCACCTGTAGAGACCATGCCGACGAGTACCAATGTGTCTAGATAGACGTGCGGGTTCAACCAGGTAAAGCCAAAGCATAGTAGTAAGGCTTTTTTTAAGCTAGTGACGACTTGTCCTTCGACAGTCAAAGCATGTGACACGCGTACGCTGGCATACAAACTCTGTAAACCATATCCTAATAAAAATATAACGCCTGCTATTTTTGCGATATCTATAACGTGAGGATAGCGGGCCGTAACTGCACCAAAACCACCAACACCTGCTGATATTAAAAACGCATCGCTCACCGCACAAAATAAACAAACAAAAAATATGTGCTCGCGTTTGAGACCTTGTTTGAGTACAAAGGCATTTTGGGAGCCAATAGCAATGATGAGAGATAACCCAAGTAGGAAACCAGAGATATAATCGGGAGCATTCATAATACGGTGCTTAACGGTTGGAGTGTAGGAATGGTGACATTTTGCTTACTGGCAGGCCAGCAAAAACCTGCTAAGATACGCTATTGAATGAATGTATGCAATATGCGCACAATGTGAGTGTAATAGACGAGGGGCAGAGCAAGTCATGGTAGTCAGTTTGACAAGAATGCTACAGTCATTTGGGCAAGCTCAAGATGACCTACCGACATTGGCAGCAAAGAATGCTCAGGAGATGAGCGTCAATCATGAACAGGATGCTGCTGCCAAGAGTGATAGCAATCACGCAGTACATGAGCGTTCTACACTGACTCCGCCTGAACGTGTAAACCGCATATGTGATGCGTTGGCACAAGTGAGTGATAGCCAATCATCCACGCCTTTGACCGATCGCTATCTGAGTAATCGTGCTCAAATGCGCCCAACCAATAGACCGCCTTTTGACCCAGATACTTTGTGGTATCTCAAACATGGACGTTGTCCGATTATGACTGAGCTTGTTGATGTGGTTGATGAGGCCACCCTAAATGCCATGCCTATTGAAGCCGTTGCGATATTAGATCGTATCAACGGTAAGCTAAAGCGTTACCGTGAGTGGAGTAGTGAGCTGAACGAACAGCAACAGCAGCAACATAATGAGCGTCAGTTCGTCATCGACAAGCTAGTATCCGAAAGTATCCCTGAAGCATTACATCATTATGAGCAGCTACAACGCTTTAGTCCGCATCGCACCAAAAATAATATGGTACAGGGTAAGATGACAGCCGGTGATATGCTGACAGACTTGTTCTTAGAGATTGACTACGAGCTTGACGAATTGTTAGATGAATTGCATCAGACAGTTTTGAACCGCCTTGCCTCAACACACCGTTATGTTAAGAGCCGTACGCAAAGTTAAATGTTCTTTGATGATGTTTTTTTGAACACTTGTAAAGGTTAAGTATTATCAAAAAACACAATCGACCCAATGCATAACAATATAGGGCTTTAATAGAGCCTTATTTTTTTGTTTAATAATAACAACCATAAGAAATCAGCTACGACATTCTGATAAGTAATAAGGACAATATAATGACCCAAATGACTGCGATGTTCGTAATGTTTGTTTTGTATGGGCTGTTGCCAGCGGCTGGGTTATATCTAGGTTATCGTGGTATTAAAAAAGTCACAGCACCCAAAATGCTTGAGTATAAGGCGATGCCGCAACTGGGTTATATACCTGAAAAAAGCCTACCCGTCGACGTTAAGACCGCTCTTGATCAAATTAATACAAAAGGTGAAAAGCTGCGTGTCATGTATGGCGATACCAATAATGATGGCAAGATTGATGACAAAGATACCGTTAATGAAACTTATATTATGATTCAAAACTTAATGGATAGGCATGTGCCACAAGCAGTCGCTGACTATCGCCGCTTGCATGATTTAGATGTGACGGATAGCGCGCTTGCTGATACTACCAAAATTAAACATTCTAATGTCACTGGCAAAGAAGCCTTGTTAGATGTGCTTAAGACAATTAACACACAGTTCGATGACCTGCTCAACGCGTCATATCATCAAGACGGTCAAAAGCTACTTGCGACCAATCGCTATCTCCAAAAACGTTTTGACAGTCCTGCTAGCAATACAGAGTTTCAAAAGCCCGATAGCAATGCCAGTAGTAATGCCAATAATAATGCTAGCAGTGATGTAAATATCCAAGCGATTGAAAGCCCAATTGGTGAAAATGTGAGTGCTAAAGACATTAAGCTGTAAATACAAAGTTGAATGGTGAAAGGGTAAAGAGCAAGCGTATATGATTATCTTAATAGGCATCGGTATTGTAACGACCGTCACTACCTTTTATCTAGGTAGGAAAGGCTGGCAGGCTTTTCATAAAGCCGTCGGTATCTCACCTGGCGTACTTACTTATCAGGATTACGATGCGCCCTTATCATTAGCCACATTAAGCTTGCAGCAGCTAACGTTAAATAAACAGCACTTAAAAACATTGTCTGAGCAGAAATTGCGCCATTTAAAACGTATTGATGAGAAAGTAAGCAGCTATCACGCTTATCAAGCAGTCCTACAAACCCAGAATAAGACACCAGCGATAACAGAAGCACAGTTTGTGTTGAATAAAATGTTGCAAACACGGTTACCCGAAATGCTAGCCACTCATTATCAGTTAACAAATATAAATGTCACTAATGAGAATAACGAAAAGAGGTTAGAGGCTAGTGAGTTATTGCAGAGTGTTCTAGATAGTATCGAACAGCGTTTGGACAGGCTACTGGCGCAAATGGATGAGGAACAGCTACAAGAGCTGCGAGTCATGAAGCACTATATTAATAGTCACGATAGCTGAGCCGCTATATCTATACTGAGCAACTGTCACGCCTGTAAACTGTGACGCCCATAAAGAGACACAAAAAAAGCGGTCAATGACTATTCATCATTGACCGCTTTTTTATGTTTATTCTAAATCTATTTAAGACTTAGAATAATGTTAAACCAATTTAACTAGCGCTTATCATTGCGATCACGGGTGTTACGTGTACCGCGGCTAGCAGGGCTAGCACTACTTTTAGGTTTCGCGCTGCTGTTGCGGTTATCGCTACGGGTGTCAGTGCGACGCGCTTTAAGCGGCTTGTTTCTGATACGTTCTTGTTTTTCTTTGGCTGCGCCATGTAGACCCGTGCCATAACGTGGACGCAAGCTGACCAAATCCGTCAATGTATTGATTTCTTTTTTATCAAGCTCTAAGAAACGACCAGTACGTAGCTCTTTTGGTAGAACAATCGTGCCATAGCGTGTGCGTAGTAGACGACTAACTTTTAGACCTTGTGATTCAAATAAGCGACGTACTTCACGGTTACGGCCTTCTTTTAGCTGGACGTGATACCACTTGTTGACGCCTTCGCCGCCGCCTTCTTTGATGTCTTCAAATTTAGCAAGGCCATCTTCTAGCATGACGCCAGCGGTCAATGCACGAGCGATATCAGGCGTTACTTCACCCAATACACGTACAGCATATTCACGAGTAACTTCACCAGATGGATGCATCAAGCGATGCGCCATTTCACCATCATTAGTAAATAACAATAGGCCAGTTGAGTTAATGTCCAAACGTCCAACCATTACCCAGCGGTCATGCGTTAGCTTTGGCAAACGTTCAAAGACAGTTGGGCGACCTTCTGGATCTTTAGCCGAGCAAACTTCGCCTTCAGGCTTGTAGTAAGCGATAACACGGCGACGCTTCTCATTTTCAGAAGTGTATTTTATTTGACGGCCATCAACGCGAATCTCATCACCTTGCGAGACGCGATCACCAATGGTCGCAGGACCGTTATTAACCGTTACGCGGCCAGATTTGATGACTTCTTCCATTTGGCGGCGTGAACCAAGTCCCATACGGGCGAGTGCTTTCTGTAATTTTTCATCTTTCATCATAATATCCTTGAGTCGGTGGGTTTACATTTCTCAATGTAAAAAATTGGATTGACTATTCTACGCTATTTTAACAAATTTAGCACGTAAACCAATACCTTACTGGTTATTAATGCCTAAACAAACATAGTGCTAATCAATAAAAGTTTATTAGTCGTATACGAAATATAGACTCGAAGACTCTCAGTGACTGGTGGTATAAATGAATACGTGGATACAAACACTTACACTATTTCGGCACTAAAAGGTTATTTCCAATTATAAATGCAATCTAGACAAGCCCTTATTAAGCTGAATTTTTTCAAATTAAAAATAAAAACTTTATTTATTACAAAGCTGTTTTCACTTCCGTTTTTTTTAACGCTCAGCAATCTGAAAGTTGATATGAATATTTTCAATTAGCCGCAAATAAAGGGCTTGATAAGAAATTGCAAAATAGTCACTTAATTATTTTATGACAGATTATATGTATTGCACTGAATATAGTTTAGGTGTATATTTATTAAATATATTCTTTTTTACGAATATAAATGCTGTAGTAAGGTTTTCTGGTTTGATTCACAAATATAAATATGAGTAACTGTTATGGTTAATAAATATTTCATTTTTGTACACAAACGCTTCTTGGTAATGAGCATATTTTGCTTGTTTCTGATGGGGTTGTTTAGTGGCTGTACGATCAACTCAGGACTTCAGTCAGGAAATCTTCCTGAATCTGGCACCTTTACCGCAGAAAACGGCCTTCAATTTCATATTCAGCCTTTAAGTCTGGCAACTTTACCGCGTACAGTGCCGCCTACTGTTACTCAAGATCTCTCTCATTTGATCAAAACCTCTGGACGAGTCAATTACGGCATTGCGAAAGGGGATGTGCTGAATATCATCCTTACCAATTATCCGGATATTAATGCGTCAACTGCTAGTTTAACGGTAGATCAACAAGGGTATATACAGTTTCCATTGATAGGTAGAGTTCAAGCCAGTGGGCTGAGCGTGCCGCAGTTCACCGCTACGTTGCAAAGCAAACTACAGCGCTATCTCAAATTCTCAGATCCTCAAGTCAAAATCATCAATTACCGTGGTAGCAAGTTTTTCGTAGATGGTGCGGTAAAGCAGTCTGGCGAGTTTGCTATTGCTGATGTGCCAGTGTCGGTATATGGCGCTATCTCTATGGCAGGTGGTACCACCGAGACAGGCGATTCAAACAACATTGTGCTAAATCGTCAAGGCAACAGCTACCACTTAGGAGTGCAATCACTACAAAGAATGGGGCTGTCTGCCAATCAAATCTATCTGCGGGATGGTGACTCTATCCACGTCAATAGCCAAAGCCGCAATAAGGTCTACGTATTGGGTGAATTTGGCAAAATTGAGCCAGTGGCGATTCCAGAACAGGGACTAAGTTTGGCGCATGTATTGGGCGAGTCAAATGGGCTAAATTCCAATACGGCTAATGCAGCCAAAGTATATATCGTGCGCGACAACCCTCAGTACCAGTACACCAATATTTATTACGTCGACATGCAGAGCATCACAAGCTTGGCACTAGCCAGTCGCTTTGACATGCAAGCCAATGACATTCTTTATGTGGATCCAACAGGCTTGGCCCGCTGGAATCGTGTGATTAGCGCGATACTACCGTCAACCTCTGCCATCAACGTGATATCAGGGTTATAAATGATAGGTAGTGAAAATACTGGATGTGCTTTGAATTTTAATATTGAGATTAAGTGAGATAAGAATAGAAAGTAGAGTGATAGATTTTATAAGGTGCGATAAGGCAGGGAACTATCTAACAGCAGTAAAAGGCAGTTAGGGTCTTGAAGCTAAGCGAAAGCTATTAAGCGATTAACATTGAATAATGGGTATATGGTTATGAATAATATAGATTCAAAAGACCTATCGACACCTAAGGGTGACAACGACAATGACAACATCGACTTAACGGCGCTGGTTTTGGTTTTGTTGCGTGGCTGGAAAGTCATAGCGCTCATGGCAGCAGTCGGACTCTTAATAGGATTTTTCTATACACGCTATGTTAATCCGACCTTTAAGTCTGATGCGCTGATCCAAATTGAAGAAAACTCCCAAGGAGTCGATGCGCTTGGTGCAAACATCTCAGAGTTGGTCGGAGAAGAAGTGAGCAAGGCTGAGGCAGAAGCCGAGCTCATACGGTCTCGGATGATATTAGAGCCAGTTGTCGATATGCTACATCTAGACATCAAACTGACCGATCCTAATATTGGCTATCTCGATAAAATAACAAACGACCGCATTAACACTCAGTTGAATACAAATGATGGTGTATCTTTGAGCACAAAAAACGGTTCCGTTCAAATCAATCAGTTCGATGTGTCACCAGCGTATTTAAACCAATCTTTTACGCTATCACAGTCTGATACAGGGTTTGTCTTAAGCAATGGACTAGATGATTTCAAAGGACAATTGGGTCAGCCGCATCAGTTCAATGGGGTAAACGGTGAGATTAATATTACGGTGACTGAGCTACCTACAGACGGTTATCCTATTGGCATCACTAAGCAGACCTTAAAGACAACGACAGATGCAATGAATAGCGCATTGTCTGTGGAAGAAAAAGGCGATAAAACCAATATTATTCAGCTGTCGATGACAGGCACAAATCAACAGCAAATCACGACCACACTTGATCAGATAGCCCAGTCATATATCGATCAAAACCAATCTCGGGGTACGGAAGAAACGACCAAAACATTGGCTTTCATGGAAACGCAGATTCCAGCATTAAAAGAAAAATTAGACACCTCTGAAGCTCAGTTCAATGAGTTTCGTAAAAAACACGGCACCATCGATGTAGGTAAAGAAGCTGAGCTGTTACTAAATGAAAAGTCTCGAATCGATGAGCAGCTCAATGATCTCAAATTAAAGAGAGCCGATCTAACGACTTACTATACCAATGAGCACCCACTCGTTATCCAGATAAATGAGCAACTAAAAGTCCTCAACAGTCGAATAGGAGCGATAGGAAGCACCGTGGCAGGACTGCCTGAAATCCAGCGAGAGTTCTTAAAGTTATCGGAAGATACAGCCATTAATAGAGAGATTTACCTCACACTGCTCAAAAATTATGAACAATTAAAAATCGTTAGAGCTGGTCAGGTTGGTTATGCCCGTATTCTAGACCGACCGACCAGTACCTTCGATGCCATTGCACCAAACAAATTCCAAATTATGCTGCTGGCGCTACTCGTAGGTACTGTACTTGGGGTAATGTTGGTTCTAATCAGAAACTTAATTAGAAATGTCGTGAAGGACCCAGAGCATCTAGAGTCTAAAACGGGAATTCCTGTCATTGCAACGATTCCACGTTCGACCTCGATATCTAAGCTAAGTAGGAACAAAAAAAATACTGGTCGGATGCTTGCTCACGTTGATCACAATGGCTTGAGTTATGAAGCAATTAAAAATTTACGGACAAACCTTTTATTTGGTAAGACGACGAAGACAGCAGATGAGAAATCCGCTCAGACCATATTAATCACTGGAGAAAGTCCAGGTGTCGGTAAGTCTTTTATTACGGCCAATTTATCTGAAGTATTTGCACAGCTTGGTAAAAAGGTACTGATTATCGATGGAGATATGCGTTTAGGGGAGCTGCACAAAATGTTTGGTATGAATCCAGACAGTGGTCTTACAGATTATTTACTGCAGGATAAAGATAGCTCTCTAACAGATAGTGAGCCTCGATTAGAGAGTGTTATAGCTAAGTTAAACCTTGAGAGCTTTATTCAGCCGACTGATATGGAGCATATCGACCTTATATCGCGGGGACGGCCGTCGCGCAATCCAACTTCGTTATTGATAGGAGAGAGGTTCAATCATTTGATGGCAACGCTCAAAACGAAGTACGACTATATCGTTATTGATGCGCCTCCTATATTAGCTGCATCAGACGCCATGGTATTGGCACAGCACGCAGACAAAGTACTGATCGTCACCAAATTTGATCATTCAGTAGAGGGCCAGTTGGTCTATGCCATCAAACAGATGAGTAAAGCAAACGTACAAGTCGATGGCATCATATTAAATGACATACAGCAAAGTATCTTGAACAGGTATAGCTATCACTACCATTATGCTTATGGACACAATTTGTAGTTAGCTACTGTTCATTGTCCATGGCAAACGAGCGACATAACTTAAGTAGGTGGATCTTATGTTTATAAAAACAGAGTCTAACAATGCTTATCAAGCGCCAAGTGACCTCAATCGATGGTCGAAGCGTATGACGCTGTTTTTATTAGCCTTACCACGCTTTGCTAAATGCTATATCTTATTTGGTATCGATTTTTCGGTTGCTGTCCTTTGCTTGGTAGCGGCATTGGCACTGCGTCAGGGCTATGTCGATGATCAAATTGGTTTTACGGTATTGGCTTTTTATGCATTGATACCTGTTGTTAGCTTATATCTGATTGGCTTTTATAGAGGCGCCTCTAGAGGGTTTTTCGATGCGGCGATGGGTCGAGTTTTACAGCTGTTTTTGTTGCTTATTATCGTTTATCAGTTCATCATTTATGTGAATCCAGTATCAGTGATGCCGCGCTCAGCGCCAATCATATTTTTGTTCTTATTCTTTATTTGGTTATGGAACAGTCGGCTAATGATTCGTGGGTTGCTGAATCGACTACAGAAACCAAACAATCAAGATCGCCTAGATAGTTGCTGCGATAACGTGATTATTTATGGTGCAGGATCGGCTGGTAGAGAGCTATTAGAGAGCTTAAGACATTCTCATAAATATAATGTAGTGGCATATATTGATGATGATCCGCAGCTGATAGGGGCTTATTTACATGGTAAAAAAATATATGCCGCTCATGCGCTACCTTGGTTAATAGAAAAATTAAATGTCGCGCAAGTGATTTTGGCAATGCCTTCTATGAGCCGTGGTCGTAAAAAACAGATTATGGATAGCCTGTCAGGCGTTTCTGTCAAATTAAAAGATTTACCGAGCTTACGAGAGCTTGCTGATGAGATAGTAACAGTCAGCCATATACGTCCAGTTGATATATTAGATGTGCTTGAAAGAGAGACTGTCGAACCAGTTGCTGAGCTCCTCCAAAAAAATATTGCGGGTAAAAACGTACTCGTGACAGGGGCAGGCGGCTCTATTGGTAGTGAGTTATGCAGACAAATCATGAAAAATAAACCTGCATGTTTGGTGTTATATGAGCAGTCTGAATATGCTTTGTACACAATCGATCAGGAACTTAGAAGCCTTGTCACTAGTAACGTCGCTGGTAATGTCATTAGTAATATTGAATATCAAAATACTGAGATTGTCAGCATCATTGGAAGCGTGGGTAACGAAAAAAAATTAATCAATATATTCGAAAAATACCATATAAAAACGATTTATCATGCTGCAGCATACAAACATGTACCGATTGTCGAGTCCAATCCATTTGAAGGCACAATCAACAATACTAAAGGCACCTACCATTGTGCCTGTGCCGCGATAAAGGCTCATGTTGACACGTTTGTACTGATCTCTACTGACAAAGCAGTGCGACCGACTAACGTGATGGGAGCCTCCAAACGCTTGGCTGAGCTTGTCTGCCAAGGACTGAGCCAAAGCAATAGTCATACATGTTTTAGTATGGTGCGTTTCGGCAACGTTTTGGGTTCATCAGGATCTGTGATACCACTATTCACCAAACAAATTGAACAAGGTGGTCCGATTACCATCACTCATCCAGACATCACGCGCTACTTTATGACCATACCGGAAGCGGCCAGTTTGGTTATTCAAGCAGGGGCCATGGCGTTCGGTGGTGAAGTATTTGTACTTGATATGGGTGCACCTGTCAAAATCGTGGATCTTGCCAAACGTATGATTCGTCTGACAGGGTGTGAGCTAAAAGATGCGAGCAATCCTAATGGTGATATCGAAATTGTGTTTACTGGATTGAGACCAGGTGAAAAACTCTATGAAGAGTTAATCATTGGTGCCGACAATATAGAGACCACGTTTCATCCACTCATTATGCAAGCAATGGAGCATAGTTTTCCATTGGAAGACATCGAAGCTATCTTGTTCGAATTTATCGAAAGATCAAAACAACACGATACTCAATGGTTGAAAGAACAGTTTAGGACCTTCGTTGAAGGCTACCGAGAAGGCGATGATGTCAGGATCGAGGTCGAAAAACTGACATCATCGTTGATGGATGAGGTTAGTTAATACAGTAGGTGGATAACCACAAGATTATTAGTTTTTTATAAGTTATATGAAACATAAAATTGGATGATGAGTAATGGCCTCTGAAGTGTTTTTATCGATACAGAGCGTAATCAGTCGATTAAAAACCAGTCACTTTGTACGAGATGTGGCTATGGTTGGAGGCGGTATTGCTGCTGGTCAAGCAATCGCTATGGTCTTTATGCCGTTTCTCACCAGATTATATAGTCCTGAAGATTTTGGTATCGCTGCCGCATTTGCCGCAGTCATCAGTATTATTACTCCGATTGCGACCATGGGTTATGCCAATGCCATTGTGATGCCTGATAGTGACGAGGATGCCGCTGCCATTATCAGATTGTCTGTATTGCTCAGTTTGTTTATAGCGGCTATAGCGTTCATCGCTGTCTATTTCGGCAATGTTTATTTGGCACGATGGACGGGTATGGAAAGTGCACCATATATGTTGTATCTCATACCGTTGACGCTATTGGCTGGCGCGTTTCTATCTGTTGCTGACCAGTCTGCTATCAGAGTAGGTTTGTTCAAAGCCAAGGCTCGTGCTTATGTGGAGAGCAAGCTTGTGACAGATACCAGTAAGTTGATAGGTGGTGTATTGGCCCCCTCTGGTATGTTGCTTATTTTGTTAACGATAGCAGGACAGCTTACGAATTTTATGATGCAGATGCTTCGGGTACCTAGGATTGGTGTATTAAATGTCCGAGACTGGTTTGGCACGGTTGGTATTCGTAATGCTGCTATATCGCAGCGTGACTTTGCCATATACCGCATGCCGCAAAGTATGCTCAATGCTGCTTCAGTAGGGCTACCAACCATCTTGTTAGCATCACTATTTAGTGCTTCTTCTGCTGGGCAGTATTCGTTGGCTGTTCTTGTGCTCGGTGCACCAGCGATGTTGTTAGGCCAAGCTGTTGGAGAGGTTTTTTATCCTAAGATTACGCGTGCGATTACAGCAAAGTCACCAGAAGCTTATCAATTTTTATTAAAAGTGACGGTAATTCTATTGGTGGTTGGTATTGTACCATTCGGTACGGTGTTCGTTTTTGGCGATTATCTTTTTTCTTTAGTGTTCGGCGCAGAGTGGGCCTTAGCAGGCAGTTATTCGCAGTGGCTTTCTATTTGGCTTTTGACCAGCTTGGTATCGGGTGCGAGTACTGCAGCATTGCCAGCATTACGTTTGCAGCGCTTTCTTTTGATTAGAGAGATTTTTGCAGTGATATTTCGTGCTGCAGCGCTGTATATAGGTTTTTACGTTTTTGAGTCAGATATGGTAGCCATTGCCCTGTTCTCATTTGTTGGGGTCTTGCTTAGCTTATCTATCGTTTATGTCGCTTTTCGGCGTCTTGTTCATATCCATAAAGTGCCGCAGTAGGTAAATGTTTTGACTGCGTTGGATGGCACAAAGGATATGCATTAGAAGTCTCAACTCAAGAGGCTCACTATGATTTCAGTTATTATCGCCGCATTTAATGCCGCTGACACTATTGATCGTTGTATTAGTAGTATTGACGTTGCGAAAAAGAACCATGAGATTGAATTGATCGTTATTGACGATGGTTCTGGCGATGAAACTGCTAGGTTATTGCACAAGTGGGAAAGTGATAGGGCATGGATTACGGTGCAATATCAAAAAAATAGGGGCGTGGCAGATGCTCGTAATACTGGGCTTGATATCGCAACCGGCGACTACATCGTTTTTATAGATGCGGATGACACTATCGATGATTGGTATTTTGACTTTGTCATTGCACAAACGGTTAATCGAGATATTGAGATGTTGGCGTTTGGTCATAAGCGCATAATGTTAGATGATTCTGTTATCGAGCGCCGTAACATTACAGCAGAATATTCACGGCAAGACATTAAAATGCTACAGCTGAGAGTGACGGAGAATAGAAATATATATTGGTATGTAACTACCAAGGTTTATAGCAAAAGACTGATAGCGGATTTGCGGTTTAATTGTGACATAAAACTTGGTGAAGACGGTATTTTTAATATTGAGTGCTTGGGGAAAGCGAACCATTTATCTGTCGTACCCGACTGTCCATATAACTACTATGAGAATGTTACTTCGATGACGAGTTTGCAATATAAGCCAGGGCTGCTCGAGTCTATAGAAGCAGACTATAACGCTAGAGCCAGGATACATGACTGGTCTATCAGTGCTACTGAGAGGCAAGTGCTGCTATCGGATTTCGCACGTAGTTATATCGAGCATATGCTGCCATATCTGCTCAATAACTTGGCTCATATTCAAATGAGAAAACGCCATGCAGAGTTGATAAAAATACGCCAGTCTTCCGTTTATCAGAACTGTTTACCGCACTATCATCAACGACATTCAGCACGCGGTATTCGTATCTTGATTTCATGTTTTTCACGACGTTGGTATGTGATGACATTGGCTTTTTTGCAGCTGTCTTGGTCTAAAGCGAAGGTAAAAAGACATGTTTAATATTGATTTATTTCCTCAGGCTTTAAAAAGTGACGAACATGGACAGACTCGTTCTTGTTCGCTGAAACAAACAACCAGGGGTGAAAGTGTCACTGAGCAAGAGTTGTGGTTTGCATATCCTATCAATCTACCCATGCCGGAAGATGACGATTGCGACTCTTATTTGTTAGCCACATTGTTGCCCGCGATGCAGCTAGGTGCGGCTATTCGGGTTCATGGCAGTGTGTCACACGAGCTATTAGCCAATCTGACAGAGCTACAGTATGTCTGGAATAAATGGTTACCAGAGCGTTATTTTTTGATTGATATACAAGTTGATCGTATTAGAGATCAAGACTTACGAGTAGAGGCTGCGATTGCTGCATTTTCTGGTGGCGTTGATGCTCAATTTACCGCTTATCGTCATGCAACAGGTAGAGCAGGATATGCCACACGGAATATTAAGGCAGGGGTTTTTGTGCATGGCTTTGATATACCTTTAGATGATACAGAAGGTTTTAATAGTGCTGTAGAGATAGCAACCAAAGTACTTTCTGATATTAACGTGGATCTACTGCCGGTTAAGACGAATGTTCGAGCATTGTGGTCTATCGATTGGGAAGAATATCACGCGGCTGCCATTGCTTCCGTTCTATGTGGATTGAAACGATATGCAGGAATCGGACTCATCGGTAGTGGCGATTCTTATGATGTATTACTTACTCCATGGGGTTCACATCCCATAACAGATCCATTATTGAGCTGTGGCAATTTTAGAATTATTCATGATGGTGCAGGATTTCGTCGATCTGAGAAGTTAATCATTCTTTCAAGTTGGTCTATAGGCATACGGCATTTACGTGTTTGCTGGGCTGGTAATAGGCATGATAGAAACTGCGGTCACTGTGAAAAATGTGTACGAACTCGACTGAATCTCTTACTTGCAGGTGTTGATAATCCTGCTTGTTTTGACACTCCGATAGATTCGTCACTTTTCAGGTTCATGGTTCTGAAAAGTGACGCTGTACGCATAGACTGGTCTCTCATTCGTCAAGAAATGATTGAAACGGGCAGGGGTCTTGAGTGGCTTCCGTACATTGAAAAAGTACTCAAACGTAAATCATCTCCAAAATTGAGTAGGTTATTTCCTTTTGGGTCAAAGCGTCGCATGTGGGTAAAAAAAATGTTAATGAGAGATAAATAAGGGAGTGTCAAAAATGAATACCACCGCCATAAAAAAGCTCATACCAATTAAACTAAAAAAACACTTAGTTACTTATATGGGCGCGCGAGATTTCCCTTTGCCTAGCAGTAATCGGTGCTTCATTTTTCTGGCGGCTGACTATGGCAATATTGGTGATATCGCTATCTCTTATGCTCAAAAGCAATACTTGCAACATGTGATGACTGATTATGAAGTTGTTAGTGTTCCTATTAGTCAAACCAGATTGGTGCTTAATTCGATTAAACAACAAATACAACAGAGGGATATTGTCACTATTATTGGGGGAGGCAATATGGGTGGCTCGTATCCTGATATTGAGGAGCTGCGCCAATTAGTTATCAATACGTTTCCTACGAATCGCGTTGTGTGTTTTCCCCAGACCTTGGATTGGAGTGATTCTGCTAAGTCTAAGCGAGCATTGCATCGTATCGTAAACGTCTACGCCAAGCACCCAGATATACACATTTTCGCTAGAGAGTCGATGACAGCGGCCAAACTTATCAAGCTTTTTGCTGAGTATAGCAATGTCCATGTTGGTCTTGTGCCAGATATCGTTATGAGTGCAAACGCAGCAGTACTTGGTACGAAAAATGACTTAGAGTCTTCAACTATTCTGCGATGCTTAAGGAATGACAAAGAAGCTGCGCTATCCACTGAACAGTACGGCTTTATAGATAAAGCCTTAGCAGATACTGGCTATCATATTGAAAAGACAGATACCCATGCTGGCGGCTCTCAATTGGACGAAGTACATTGCAAAAAATTACTGACTGACAAGCTTAGCCAGTTTCGTGCTGCAAAATTGGTCGTGACTGACCGGCTACATGGCATGATTTTATGTTTACTATCGGGTACACCTTGCTTGGTATTGCCGAACTCCAATCATAAGATAAGGCAAACGCAATCAGACTGGTTACGTAATCATCCAAGACTCTTGTTTTTAGAATTAGATGAGGTTGCTGAGATTTCGAAACATATCGACAAACTGCTATCCCTGTCTCATGGCACCATGACTGAGTCACCCGTTCATATCAATGAATACCATGAGTTAGAAAAATCGGTGGTTATTATATGACTAGCGTAGCAGAGCCATTGGTGAGCATTATCGTGCCAGTATACAACGTCGCGTTATATATCGACGCGTGCTTAGAATCTATCAAGCAGCAAACCTATAAGAATATTGAAATTATTGTCGTTGAAGATTGCTCTACTGATAATTCAAAACAAGCGCTTGCCTTACATCTTACAGATAAGCGTATCAGAGTCATTCAACATAATGAAAACAGCGGCCTTTCTGCTGCTCGTAATACTGGTATTAAATCTGCAGCAGGCGACTATATGATGTTTGTTGATTCTGATGACATTGTAGATACTCGCTTAGTGGCAGCTTGTGTAGATTGTGCTCTTACTACGAATGCAGAAGTAGTGACATATGGTTTTGCACCGTTCAAAGAGGGAGCGGCAGAGACTGAACTACCGTATCCAGCTGCTAAGTTAGTATTCGAGGCAACTAAGATAGACGATTCGTATTTTAGCTTACCGCATTTTGCATGGCTAAAATTCATTAAATCCAGTGTCGTGCAAACAGCTGCTCTAAATTTTCCAGTGGGTTTGTATTACGAAGATTGGCCTTTCCATTGGCATCTTGGCTTATCTACTAAGGTTAGATATCAGTTGCCTATTGATTTTTACCTGTATAGACAGCGAGGCACGTCGATTACGGGTTCAACAGATAAAAAGCTATTAGACCTTTTCGTTATTCATTCAAAAGTCATGAATCTAGTAGAAGACTATCAAGCTAATGAAGTTAAAAAAATACTTGCCAATAAAATCAGACAAAGTCATTGGAGCATTCTCACCCGTATAGACAATGAGTATTTAGCAAGGGCATTGGCACAAGCTAAAAAAGCAGATAAAACACTACGACTAAAAGGTTATCAGAATAATTTGACGTTAAGAAATATAGTGATCAGCAATATAGCACGTATGCCAAGCCAAATCGCGCTGCCTATAATGCAAGTGCTTCGTCAAGCATTAAAGAAAGAAACAAGGTTAAAAGGAAGTAAATTGGAAATAGTTACGAGAAGCAAAGTTGGCTTTATGTTTCTTAAAAGGTAAATGATATGACTATCCAAAGAGTGCTGCACATAGTGGGGAAAATGGATCGTGCTGGGGCAGAGACCATGCTTATGAATTTATATCGTCATATAGATCATAGCCAGATTCAGTTTGATTTTGTCACTTTTACCGACGAGATCGGCGACTATGACGCTGAGATAACAGCGTTAGGCGGTAGAATTATACCGATTTTAGCTGGTCATTCATTAACGCGCATGCTCAAACTTAAAAAATTCCTTAAACAGCAGCCTGATTATCAAATCGTTCATGCTCATATGCTATTAAACAATGCTTTTCACCTGTTGGCTGCTAAAGGTGCTGGCGTGCCGCATCGCATTTCGCACTCTCATAGCACCAGTAATGGTAAAACCAATATTATTAAAAAAATATATGAACAATGGGCATTAATTACCAATCGTACATTGGCTACTAAGAGAATCAGCTGCGGTGACCATGCTGCAAATTACCTATTTGGTACTACAAAAGATGTGTGGCTACTGCCCAATGCTGTTGATATACAGAAGATGATGACAGTCGCTAACCAATCACGGCATTATATCGATCAGGAGTTTGGTGCTAAAAAATTTGGAGATAAAGGGTTAAAAATCATCCAAGTCGGTCGTCTCAATAAGGTTAAAAATCATCAGTTTTCTTTAGAAATCGCTGAGCAGCTGAAAAAACGTCAAATCGACTTTACCTTATATATCGTTGGACAAGGTCTATTGGAAGATAAATTAAGACGACAAGTGAAAGAGCAAGCCTTAGGGGATAATATTAAGTTTTTGGGTATGCGTACTGATATTACTGAGTTAATGGCCAGTGCTGACTGTATGATTATGCCATCCCTGCATGAAGGTTTCCCCGTGGTCTTAGTAGAAAGCCAGACAGTAGGACTTATGGCATTGGTTTCTGATCAAGTATCACCTGAAGTGGATTTAGGACTTGGACTTGTATGTTTTTTACCTATACAGTCAGCCAATGTTTGGGTGGATAGTTTGCTGAGCTTTCAGCCCCCAATATTCAATGAAGCAGAAATAATAAAGGCGCTAAATCTACATGGCTTTAGCGCCGCGACCAATTCGCAGAAGTTAACGCAAATGTATTTGAATATGCGATAAGGCTTTTACTTAATATTCAGCTACTTTATAGAGGGTTAAATGCTTCCTTATCTGTTGGTCCTTAGCCTTGTTGTTTTCTGGATAGTACTGGAGAAAAAATCTCTCAATCGTACGTCTTTTTGGCTGCCCTTAATTACTTTAGCGCTGTTCGCAGGCAGTCGTAGCTATTGGGTCGGTACAGATACTGCAAACTATACCAGAAATTTTAATAACAAATTGAGTCCTGAGTCCTTTAGATTCAATGAAGATGTTGAGTACGGCTACCAGCTATTTGAGTATTCATTACTGCATGTGACAAATAACTATTTTTGGCTACTGATCATCACCAGCTTGGTTATCGTCTATTGTTATTTAAAAGTCATCAAAAGATATAGTGTGAACTACTGGCTCTCTGTATTTCTGTTTATTACGCTAGGCGTCTATACCTTCTCATTCAATGGATTGCGTCAAGGAATCGCGATGGCTTTGTTTACTTTAGCCATTCCTTATCTGCTAGAGAAACGGCTTTTTCCTTATTTATTAATATGTGCCATTGCATCATTTTTTCATATCACGGCTTTATTTATCATTCCATTTTATTTCATCGTAAATTTGAGAGTGAAGCCAGCTTATAAAATACTTGCGACGTTTTTTGGGTCGTTATTCGTTAGTAGGTTGCTTGTATCTTATATTTCATCTACTAATGATCGATATGAAGACTATGCAAAAATCTCTGAAGAGTCAGGCGGGTTTTTGACACTTGGGTTTTACACCGTGCTTATGCTTCTCATCATTATTGCGAGCTATGTATATAAAATTAAAGACAAGAGCTTTCAACAGCTATTGATATTTTATGCATCAGGTGTGGTTTTTGTCATACCGCTAGCGCTGTTAGGTACTAGCGCTTCAGGCCCGCAAAGAATCATTTCGTATTTCACATGGACTTTGGTTTTGTTACTGCCAGTGGTTTTGAAAAAGATAAATAACATTTATGTCTATATCATCAGTGTGTTTATCTTCCTAGCGTATTTTATATTGACAACATCAAGGTTCAGCGACCTGAGTCCTTATATTATCAATCCTATGTTTGAGGTGTTCTGATGAAAAGTCACGCTTATATCTCAATTGGCATTCCTATCTATAACGCTGAAGCCTATTTGGCAACAGCCATAAAGTCGATATGGGCGCAGACACATGAGCTGTGGGAGCTTATCTTGATAGATGATGGTTCTACAGATAACTCGCTAGCAATAGCCAAACAGTTTGAGAAGATTGATAGCAGAATAAGAGTGATATCTGATGGTGCCAACAAAAAACTGCCTGCTCGTCTGAACCAGCTTATTGATGAATCAAAATATGATTACATTGCCCGTATGGATGCTGACGATCTCATTCACCCAGATAGATTGGCTGTTCAAATAAACTTTTTAGAGAACAATCCCAGTTACGACTTGGTGTCGACTGGCGTGGTATCTATTGATGCTCAAAACAAGGTGTATGGTTGTCGTCATGTAGACGATTTATATGCAGGATTTGAGAGTGTAGAGACTGCATACCCTATCGTCCATGCGTCTATTTTGGCAAAAAAAAGTTGGTATGAGCGTAATAGATACAATGAGAATTATCCAAGGTCTGAAGATTATGACCTGTGGTGTAGAGCCATATCCAAACAGGATTTGCGCTTAGCCGTGCTCCCAGACTTGCTCTATTACTATAGAGAAGAGGGCAATCTATCATTGGCAAAAATCGTTCGATCTTACAAAGATAGTCTTACAACATATAGTGAGTATAAAAAAACCAATATCGTCGACAGTGCTAAGTTAGAAGCAAAAGTAGGCGCGGTAAGGTTATTAGACTCGCTAGGGCTCTTGCAAAAAATAGCCAATAAGAGAAACAAGATAACGATGTCTGAGGATCTCCAAGAAAACCATCAAGCGGTTGTTAATGGTTTGGTTGCTGAATAAATTTATCAATGAAGTAATACTGAGGTGCTTAAATGAAACCAAAAATATGCTTTATTATGACGGACGCCGTTTCTTTTAATGTGTTGTATCGCAATCAGCTTGAATATATTAGAGACTCTTCAAACTTTGAGATTACGTTAATCTGTGGCGGTAGTAGGGAGCAGCTAGATATTTTACGAGCTCGTAATCTAGGAGAAGTGGTTGATTTAAATTTTCAGCGCAAGCCTTCTGTGCTACAAGATGCCAAGTCATTAGTGCTATTGACTCGTTACCTGTTTACTAGACGATTTGATATTGTGGTTTACTTAACACCAAAGGCTTTATTGTTAGGAAGCATAGCCAGCGCACTCACTATGCAAAAGAGAAGAGTTGCCTTTAGTGTGGGACGAGCCTACGAGAACTTTTCAGGCCTAAAGAAGCGCGCTTTTCAGGGTCTTGATCAACTTAGCTTTGGTCTTTCTCATGAGGTTCTATTCGTTTCTGATTCTTTAGTAAATGTGTGCTTGTCAGAGAATCTCCTGAAAAAAAATAAGGCACGTGTCATCGATAATGGTTCATTTAACGGTATTGATATTGATGTGCTCAGACCGGTAGAGCAGATGGAAAAACAAAAATTAAGACGACAGTATAGAGTGCCTGTAGACGCTTTTGTAATTTGTGTTGTCGGTAGAATTTGTGAAGACAAAGGCCTAAAAGATATTGGTGAGATATCTGAAAGCCTTAAATCAGAGAATATTCACTTTATGTTTATCGGAGACTTCGAAGATGACATCGGCAAGTCGGTCGTTGATAGAATAATGAGAGAGGGTAAAGGCGTATATATACCAGCCAATCCAAAAGTAGAAGAGGTAATTCAATGTGCTGATTTGCATCTATTTTTAAGCTACCGAGAGGGTTTTGGGAATGTTGCTATCGAAGCAGCTAGTTGCGGTGTGCCAACGTTTGCCTATGATGTGGTTGGTGTAAAAGATAGTGTAAAACAAAACATCAGCGGTCAAAAGTTCCAGTTGAAAGACACTGTGTCCGTGACAAAAGCCATCAAGCAAGCAATCACTGATACCAACTTTAAGAATAAGTACCCTAAAGCGAGAGCTTGGGTGATTCAGAACTTCGAACAAAAAGAACTATGGCAGAGTTATTTGGATTTTTATCTACACCATACAAATAAGGCCTAATAGATGATAAAACGACTATTTGACATTGTAGGTGCAACGACAGCGTTAGTAGTGCTGTCTCCTGTCTATGCTGCAACTGCATACAAGGTGAGTAAAAATCTTGGCGCGCCTGTTCTATTTCGTCAGATTCGTCCAGGTCTGTATGGCAAGCCATTTGAGATGATAAAATTTCGTTCCATGAAGGATGATATAGACGCAGATGGCAAACCTTTAGAAGATGGCGCGCGCCTGACATCGTTTGGTAAAGCGCTGCGTAACACCAGCCTTGATGAGTTGCCTGAGCTTTGGAATGTCATAAAAGGTGATATGAGTTTAGTGGGCCCGCGACCATTATTGATGGAATATCTGCCCTTATATAATGATGAACAAGCGCGCCGACACAATGTCCGCCCAGGTATTACAGGTTATGCTCAAGTCAATGGTCGCAACGCTATTGGGTGGGATGAGAGGTTCGCACTGGATACATGGTATGTGGACAATCAGTCGCTGTGGTTGGATATCAAGATTTTATTTAAAACAGTGAAAAAAGTTATTATCAAAGATGGTATCAGTGCTGAGGGTGAAGCGACTATGAGTAAATTCATGGGCAATAGTATTAATGAAGAAATGCTTTAAAAGTACTCTTTGCTAATAGCAATACAGCTAATTGAAAAAGCTGCGTATCAAGCAAATCATGATAGATAGGAAGGTTAATAACATAGTGAGCAGTTTATCGTAGAGCGTGACACAACATTAGACATAAGTACCATAGAGGAACATATGCTAAATACCCCTTTTTCACCTTGGCCAAAATTTACGCAACATGAAGCCGACGCTGTCAGTCGAGTGCTACTATCTAATAAAGTCAATTATTGGACAGGCGAAGAATGTCGTCAGTTTGAGCGAGAGTTTGCTGACTGGACAGGTAGTAAATACGCAATAGCGTTGGGTAATGGCACTTTGGCTTTGGATGTCGCGTTACAAGCACTCGATATAGGTGCCGGTGATGAGGTCATTGTCACACCGCGTACCTTTATCGCTAGTATCTCATCAATCGTCAATGCAGGTGCGACGCCTATTTTTGCAGATGTCGATGAAGCAACTGGCAATATCACTGCTGAGACCATCACAGCTGTATTGAGTGATAAAACAAAAGGTATTGTATGCGTACATCTGGCTGGCTGGCCATGCGATATGGACAGCATTATGGCACTGGCAGATGAGCATGATCTATATGTTATTGAAGATTGCGCACAAGCTCATGGCGCACGATATAAAGGGCGAAGTGTTGGCAGTATTGGTCATGTTGGGGCATGGAGTTTTTGCCAAGATAAGATTATGACCACAGGAGGTGAGGGCGGTATGGTCACCACTGATAGCGAGCTGCTATGGCGAAAAATGTGGGCGTATAAGGATCATGGTAAGAGCTATGCGGCAGTCTATGAAACGGAGCAATCATCTGGCTACAATTGGCTACATGAAAGCTTTGGCACCAATTGGCGTATGACTGAGATGCAAGGCGTTCTGGGGCGTATTCAACTGGAAAAAATGAGTGAGTGGACAGCAAAACGGACTACTAATGCGCAAGCCATACTAGAGGCCTGTAGCAAATGGGAGTCCAAAGGCTACCTTTGTGTGCCAAGACTAGAGCATTTAGCGCAGTTCTCCAATACGAACCATGCTTACTACAAATTATATGTCTATGTACAGTCCGATAATCTGCCTGATGGCTGGACACGTGACCGCATTATTGAAGCAATTAACAATCAAGGTGTGCCTTGCTTCTCTGGATCGGCGTCAGAAGTCTATTTGGAGAAGGCCTTTGATAATACAGGGTTGCGTCCAAGTGTTAGATTGCCAATAGCAAATCAGCTTGGAGAGAGTAGTCTCATGTTTCTAGTGCATCCTACGCTTACGGCGGCTGAAATTGAACTGACAATACAGGCGATCGATAATGTGTTTGGTTCGATGGTCGAATAAAACGGCAATGAATGATTATTTTTAGAAATTTACTTTGAAGTTGACGCTATTCTTAATAAAAGCATAAGATACATTTGCCTATACATACGTAATACTGTTTAATTCACTTATTATAAAAATTTATCAGTGAGTAGGCTTTATCTTACGCTAGGATTTTGTAGCGTACACAGGTACAATATTACTCTTAGTCAAAGATTGACGAAGCAAAGGACAGGCATGCAAAGTATTTGCGCGCGCTGTCTTTATTTTTTTATATCGTACCCTCTATTGGAGTTACTATGTCTACTGCCCAAGAATCCGCCACCGTTTTGGACGGCAAAGCACTTGCCAAACAAATAGAACAGGATCTGCGCACGCGCGTAGATACGATTAAGGAAAAGACTGGCCGCACCCCAAGCTTAGCGACGATATTGGTTGGTGACGATCCAGCCTCTGCTACTTATGTTCGTATGAAAGGCAACGCCTGTAAGCGTGTTGGCATGGACTCTATACGCGTTGAGATGCCGAGTGTCACGACCACTGAGCAGCTCATGGCAAAGATAGATGAGTTAAATAGCAATCCAGATGTACACGGCATTTTGCTACAGCATCCGGTTCCTGAGCATATCGATGAGCGTGCTTGTTTTGAGCAGATTGATTTAGCAAAAGACGTCGATGGTGTGACTTGTCTTGGTTTTGGTCGTATGGCCATGCAGCAGTCAGCTTATGGATCATGTACACCGCAGGGCATCATGCATTTGTTAGAGCATCATAATATCGAGCTATCAGGTAAAGAAGCAGTGGTCGTAGGGCGTAGTGCTATACTAGGTAAGCCAATGGCGATGATGCTATTGAATGCTAACTGTACGGTGACGATCTGCCATTCAAGAACTCAAGATTTGGCAGCGCATATTAAGCGTGCAGATATCGTGGTTGGTGCAGTAGGCGTACCTGAGCTGATTAAAGCGGAGTGGATCAAAACAGGAGCGGTTGTCATTGATGCAGGCTTTCATCCGACAGATGATGGCGGTGTTGGTGATATCGAAATGACAGGCATGGAAAACATTGCCAGCGCTTATACGCCAGTACCAGGCGGCGTTGGCCCGATGACTATCAACACGCTTATTCGCCAAACGGTCGATGCTGCTGAAAAATCAGCGGGTTTGAATAACGGCTAAAAAAATAGTCATACGAATACTGATTGCCGATATATAAGGGGCCTGAGATAACATAGACTCAGGCTAAATCAACCACATTTCAGTTGATAGGACCTAAACATGGCTAAAAAAAACGTAGGTGTTCATGAACGACTACAAGGTATTGGTAGAGAGTTTGTCGATGTCTGTCATTACGTTATTTTATTTCTAATCAGTGTGGTTGTCGTTTGGACCGCAGGAAAAGAGTTCATTGGTATTATTCAAAAAGGCTCAGCAGATCTAAAAGACATATTGATGTTATTTATTTATCTTGAGCTACTGGCCATGATAGGTATCTACTTTAAAACCCACCGTCTGCCAGTACAGTTTTTGATATTTATTGCCATAACGGCCTTATCACGACATTTGGTGGTTGATGTACAGGCAGTTTCAGACTATTTCCATTTATGGCTGCTAGCGACAATTTCTGTGGCCATCATGCTATTAAGTGGCTCTATCGTAGTATTAACTTGGACAGCAAAAACTTTTGGTCGGCCAGAGGATAATCTCGATAAACAGCATGCAAACCTAACGGTTAAAGCACTGTTGCCTGATAATGCTCAAGCGCCTGATAGCCATACCAAGCATCGCCGTGAATAATTAGATAGCAATACAAAAAGATAGCAACATAAAAAAAGAGCGACCAGTGGTTGCTCTTTTTTTACGGATGGCATTTGGTATTACAACCATTTCAATCTTTTGAAGTTATAGTACAGATAGCTACATAAGGCGATAATAATGGCCATAATAACAAGGTAAGAATACTTCCAATGCAGCTCAGGCATAAAGTCAAAGTTCATGCCATAGATACCAGCGATAGCTGTCGGCACTGCTAAAATACCTGCCCATGCAGCGAGCTTACGCACGACTTCATTCTGACCCATATTGACCATCGCCATATAGGTATTCATCACCACGCTCAGCATTTCATTGAGACCATTAATAGCATCTAGGGAGTGCAATAGGTGATCGTTAACATCGCGAAAATACGGCTTAGCGGCTTGAGAAAACCCAGAGACAATCTCACTCTTTTTATGATTGATAAAAAAGCTGCAGATGTCTTGCACAGGTAATATAATGGCACGCATATGTACCAGTTGTGACTTGAGCTCGTAGAGGTTTTTTAGGGTGCCCTTATCAAACTCAGAGGTAAATACGTAGCGCTCTTGCTCGCGTAAGTAACGGCCTAATCGATCGGTAATCGGCATATAGTTATCAACGATAAAATCGAGGATAGCATGCAGTACAAATATAGGACCCATACGCAGCTTTTCGGGGCGACGATGACAATGCTCACGTACTGGCGCATAAGAGTTTGACGGACCATTGCGAATCGTAATGAGGTAGTTTTTACCCATAAATATCGCAGTAGTACCATAACGAATGACATTGTCTTCTAGCTTGGCCGTACGTAGCACCACAAAGACCATATCATTATCATAGTTTTCGACCTTGGCACGTTGATGATCAGCAAAGGCGTCTTCAATCGCTAGCTCATGCAGGTCAAAGGCTTCCTTTACTTTGACCATGGTTTCTAAGCTTGGATCATATAGCCCAAGCCAAATAAATTGACCGTTGTTCCCTAGCGTACGACTCACATCGTTGAGCGCCACTCTATTAAGATTCTCACCTGTTTTACGTGAATAAGCGTAGCAATTGACCACTTCGCCTGCACTTGATGAATCAATATCTTCATAGCGTTCAGAGTCAGGATCGTAGACCGTCATGGTCTCAATAGTATCTTCAGTAGTGGCGTCCACATCACCATAGATATAGCTATCATCATCGTCCAAATAGAGGTGCTTGTCGCTCATATTGGCATAGATATGATTCATATTGGAATCAGGGGCAATATGAGCCGTTTTTTTAATCAATTGATTATTATCATTTTCCATATACTTTCCTGTCATATAATAAAAAACTTCAATAATCCAAATATACTGTGAACGCTGCTACGGTTTTATCGTGTGCCAATACTATCTATAGGGCATAGATTTCTATAGGGCATAGCTTTTTAGCGTATCGATATCTACCAATGCCAATAGGCTTTCGTGACACGCTTCTAGCTTTATCTGAGGTGCAATATCAAAGTCCAATGCTTCAACCCAACGTAGCGCACAGATGCACCAGTAGTCACCAGGTTTGAGACCAGGAAAGTTGTATTCAGGTAGTGGGGTAATCAGGTCATTACCGCGACTGGCAGAGAAGTTCAAAAACTCGCTGGTCATCTTGGCGCAGACGGTATGTTGACCAACATCATGGTTGCCAGTATGACAAAAACCATTGCGATAATAGCCAGTAATTGGATCGAAACAACAGCTGGCAAGTGCGGTGCCTAAGACATTGGTTTGGTTGATGGCAGGGTTTGGGTGGTAATCAGATGACATAAGGCTTCCGAGTTAAAAATATGTGTTAGTGTATCATGAGTATGTGTTGATGACGCTGCCGTAATCACGCTCATTATCTTATGGTTAACAAAAAATAAACCTCTCGGCTATTCGCCCAATATTGAGTCAAATACATCAATGATGACTGTCACACCTGCTAAGCTAATAAGCGGCAATTGAACTGTAATTAGATAGTGATTGTGGCTAATTGTCACTAGGCGAACCTTGAGTGCTATGCTAAACTAAAGCATAAAGTGCCTTGATTATTTGTCGCAATTTTTTAGCGCATAAAGATACTCGTCTTATCATTCTAAATTATACTTATTATTCACCCTTTTGCGGTTACCTGGTTTGTTTATAAATAATTGGGTCAATGATGTTGCGCGTTAAAAATAAAAACACACAGCGTCAATACTCGGCAAATCACCCTTTAAGTACCGCATCAGTACCGCGTTTTTGGTAAGCGATACGCCAAACAAGGATTTATTGTGTCTGTTAGTTCTGATTCTGCAAAACCTGCCCAGCCAAATTCTACCAACGAAACAGTGTCTCAGCCTGCCGAAAACAGTGCTGCACCCAATCGCATGCCATATTTGAGTAACTTTGGCAGTGATGTTGCCAATAGTTGGCTATTGCCTGATGGGGTGGTTGATGTCCTGTTTGAAGATGCGCATAAGCAAGAAGTGCTTAGACATCAGTTAATCGAGCAGCTTATTACTCATGGTTATCAGCTGGTTTGTCCACCGATGATCGAGTTTACTGAGTCTTTACTAAGTGATGCGTCAGAAGATCTGAAACGTCAAACCTTTAAGATTATCGATCAGTTGACGGGTCGTCTAATGGGCGTTCGCGCTGATATTACCCCGCAGATTTTACGTATAGATGCGCATCATGGCGGTACGGGTATTGCGCGTTATTGTTACGTTGGTGATGTGATTCATACCTTGCCATCAGGTCTATTTGGTTCACGTACCCCGCTACAGTTAGGTGCTGAGATATTTGGCTGTGCGTCACTAGCAGCAGATATTGAGCTGATAGACGTGCTGTTTACGATGGTAAATAAACTCAATATGAGTGCAGCGCTTCATATCGATTTGGGTCACGTAGCGATATTCAAACGTTTGGCTGAATTGGCTGAATTGTCAGACAGTGATACTGAGCAATTGATGTACTTATATGCTAATAAAAACCTACCAGAGCTTAAGCGTGTTTGCCGTGCTTTGCCAATGGGTGATGATTTTTATGTGTTAGCACGCTTTGGTCATGATATTGCAAACCTATTAGCCAAATTATCAGATGCCGCACAACAAGACAGCCAAATCGCAACGGCAATTGATGAGCTACAGCGTCTGAAAAACTATCTACAAGACCAATGGCAGTGCCCAGTCAGTATTGATGTGACTGAGCTATCAGGTTATCACTATCATACTGGTATCGTCTTCAATGGTTATATCAATAGCGAAACGCAGCCACTAGTACGTGGTGGTCGTTTTGATGGTATGCAAAGCCAGACGCAAGCGTTACGCGCGGCCACGGGCTTTAGTATGGATGTTAGCCGATTGCTGGCTCATACACAGTTAGATGCGCCAACTATTGTCTTGGTTGATTTTGCCGCTTTGTCTAATGCAAATACAGATGAGATGCAGACGCTACTGCAACAAGTAGAGAGTCTACGTCAGCAAGGCTATCGCGTCACTATGCCGTTAGATGCACAGGATAGTCCAGATGATGTGACGCATCGTTTGAGCATGGCTGATGACAGTCAATGGCAGCTACAAACTGTTTAATTGTCTAGTAGTAGGCTATTGAATGGCGCACGCGGCGCACGTAGCCAAAATTATTCAGTACAGATTACGAGAACGTAAAATTATTTGTTAGATATCTCAGTGTTTCTATTTCATGAGGCACTGAGATAAAAAGATATAGCTAAGAAAGTCATTTTAATTTTCAGCTTTTATTGCACACACCTCAATACATAAAGGTAAGGATTGATCATGGGTAAGAATGTTGTAGTTTTGGGTAGCCAATGGGGCGACGAAGGTAAGGGTAAAATCGTTGATTTACTTACCGAAAAAGCCTCAGCAGTAGCCCGCTTCCAAGGCGGTCATAATGCTGGTCACACGTTGGTTGTCGATGGCAAAACCACTGTCTTGCATTTGATTCCATCAGGTATCTTGCGTGAAGGCGTCACTTGCTTTATCGGTAATGGCGTGGTGTTAGCACCTGACGCACTACTAAAGGAAATGAAAGAGCTAGAAGACAACAACGTACCAGTACGTGAGCGTCTACGTATCTCTCCTAATTGCCCACTTATCATGCCTTATCACGTGGCACTTGACCAAGCTCGTGAAGCCAAGCGTGGCAGCGGTAAAATCGGTACAACAGGTCGCGGTATCGGTCCTGCATACGAAGACAAAGTAGCACGTCGTGCGATTAAACTTGCTGATTTGTTCCGTGAAGATCTAGAGGAAAAACTACGTAACCTAATCGAATATCACAACTTCCAACTGACTGAGTATTATAAAGTTGAAGCGATTGATTTTGATGAGACACTTAAGCTTTGTAAAGAGTGGAAAGAAGAGATTAAAGGTATGGTTACTGATGTAACTGAAGACCTAAATCAATTACGTCTAGCTGGCAAAAACCTAATGTTTGAAGGTGCTCAAGGTACGCTACTTGATATCGACCATGGTACTTATCCGTTTGTAACCAGCTCAAGCGTAACTGCTGGCGGTGTATCAACAGGTACGGGTATCGGTCCATTGTATTTAGACTATGTACTTGGTATCACCAAAGCGTACACCACGCGCGTTGGTAGTGGTCCGTTCCCAACTGAATTGTTCGATGATGTTGGTGCTCACTTAGCCAAAGTCGGTCATGAATTTGGTGCGACGACTGGTCGTGCCCGTCGCTGTGGTTGGTTCGATGCTGAAGCATTACGCCGTGCAGTAGTACTTAACTCTATGTCAGGTATCTGCTTGACCAAGCTTGACGTACTAGATGGTCTTGAAGAGTTGCTAATCGGTGTGGGTTATAACCTACCTGAGACTGAGTGTGCAGGCGCGCATGATGCTGAATTCTATGAGTCAGTCACGCCTAAGTACGAAACCATGCAAGGCTGGAGTGAGTCTACCGTTGGTATCACTAACTATGATGAGCTTCCAGAAAACGCTAAAAAATACATCAAACGTATCGAAGCACTGATTGGTTGCCCAGTTGATATTATCTCAACTGGTCCTGATCGCGAAGAGACTATCGTATTGCGTGATCCGTACGACGCTTAGTTTTTACTATAAACTTAATTAAATAGTTTTTAGTATGAATAAAAAAACCCCAATGCTAAGCGTTGGGGTTTTTGCTTTTGTTAGAACTTATAGCATTATCAACGACTAATGCACAATAAATTTACTTTTATGCAAGGTATGGTCATAAATTAACCCTATCATTTATGGCCTTAATCATTATAATAGGCAGCAATCCGATGTTGGCGCTTATGGTTATACACTGATATACCATGAGTTGTGTAAAACAGTCCAAGTCAACATTGTGGCTAAAGCTAAAACAACGCATTAATTTTTCATATTTTATTGAATTTATCATTTATTAGGAGCTTCTCATGGCTAACGAACGTACTTTATCTATCATCAAACCTGACGCAGTTGCTGGC
Organism: Psychrobacter sp. APC 3281; assembly: GCF_030407815.1. Taxonomy (GTDB): domain Bacteria; phylum Pseudomonadota; class Gammaproteobacteria; order Pseudomonadales; family Moraxellaceae; genus Psychrobacter. The sequence goes on along the minus strand of NZ_JASDCS010000008.1, from coordinate 132,412 downwards.
AACCACATCGGCGCTATCTATAGTCGTTTTGAACAAGCTGGTCTAAAAATCGTTGCAGCTAAAATGCTACAACTTGATGATGAAAAAGCAGGCGGTTTTTATGCTGAGCACGCTGAGCGTCCATTTTACAACGACCTAAAATCTTTCATGATGTCAGGTCCAGTATTGGTATCAGTACTAGAAGGCGAAAATGCTATCGCTCAGCATCGTGAAATCATGGGTGCAACTAACCCAAAAGAAGCTGCTGAAGGCACTATCCGTGCTGACTTCGCTAGCAGCATCGATGAAAACGCAGTACATGGTTCAGATTCAGCTGAGTCAGCAGCACGTGAAATCAGCTACTTCTTCAGCGATGATGAAGTTTGTGCACGTACACGCTAATATAGTAAATAAACTATAGGCTTTTACGGCATTCGATTTGTTTGAGGTAACTGCTATAATAAGACAGCTACGATTTAGACTGATCTTACCGGTATAAGTTTTATACTTGATTGACTATAGACGAATTATTTACGACATTGATTGTTTATAATTGGTTTGCGAGACGGCTTATATCTTATGGGTATAGGCCGTTTTAGCTATTATAGTAATCCTATAATCAAAGAATTACTAAACTGCTGGGGCGTTACCCTCATCAGATGTACTACTTATACAATCTGCAGTCGGCTGCTTTGTATCCGCTTTAGAGTTCTATAATTATATTATTCATTGAAATTCTTAGTGACTTGCCTCATTATTGATTTTACTTAGCGTTATCAATCCCTTATCAGCATGTTTTCATTAATTCGAAAAACTGCGCTCATAGCGGATTGCTCATGCACTCATGTATGTATGGCAAAGCCCATATAAATAATTGCACCGCTTATCTAAGCTTCTGCAAAAAGGTTACCTATTATGTCAACTGTTCAAGCACCTACTCAGCACGTACCTGCTAAGATTACTGATAGCATTAAGCTAGTAGATGAGGCACATGCCAAAACCAACCTATTGGGTATGACGCAAGTGCAACTGGCTGATTACTTCAAGAGTATTGGTGAAAAACCATTTCGATCTACTCAGGTGATTAAGTGGATTTATCAGCATGGCGTGACAGATTTTGAGCAAATGACCAATTTGAGTAAATCGTTGCGCGATAAATTATCACTTAATGCTTGTGTGGTACCGCCCAAAGTGATTCATCGTCAATATAGTGATGATGGTACGCGTAAGTGGGTATTTGAAGTCACTGGCGGCTCGTTGGTTGAGACAGTGCTTATCCCTGCAGATGATAGCAAGTTGAATGGTCGTAAGACATTATGCGTGTCTTCTCAAGTAGGCTGTGCACTAGACTGTAGCTTCTGTAGTACAGGTAAGCAAGGGTTTGAGCGTGACTTGAGTGCGGCTGAAATTATCGGTCAGTTATGGGTCGCTAATGCGTCATATATGACAGATGAAAATGAAAGTTTAGAAAACGTCGACCATAGCCTATGGGAAAATAACGTCACCAACGTGGTGATGATGGGCATGGGTGAGCCGCTATTGAACTATAAACCTGTCGTAAGCTCAATGGAGCTGATGCTAAGCGATCATGCTTATGGACTGTCAAAGCGTCGCGTCACGTTATCGACTTCTGGTGTCGTCCCGAAAATGTATCAGTTAGCGCAAGACATTGATGTAGCACTGGCCATTTCACTGCATGCACCAAATGATGAGCTGCGTAATGAGTTAGTACCAATTAACAAGAAATATCCATTAGAAGAGCTGATTGCAGCGGCAAAAAACTATGTCTATGATGTCAATCCACGTCACAAGAAACACGTTACGATTGAATATGTGATGCTTGACGGGGTCAATGATAGCAATGAGCATGCCCATCAGTTGGTTGCGCTATTAGAAGGGTTACCAAGTAAAATTAACCTTATTCCGTTCAACCCATTCCCGCATGCACCGTATGACAAATCAAGCAACAACCGTATTCATGCGTTTAGTAATATATTGAGTGAAGCTGGCTTTGTTTGTACGATTCGTCAAACACGTGGTGATGATATTGACGCCGCTTGTGGTCAGTTAGTTGGACAAGTCGCCGATCGTACTAGACGCTCAGCCGCGTGGCAGCAGAGTATCAAAGATCGTGAAAGCGTTTAGCACGTTCTCTAGAAGATAAACGTTATATTCGACTGGTATAGCGTTTTAGCTGTCTTTTGTCTGTCGCAATGGTAAGAAAATGTAGCAATGACTGCCAAGATTGCAGAACGTGGCAATTAATAACAACTAAATTGTACTTATAGGGGTTAAATCTATTAAACTGAGGCCTCGAAGATCGAACGCATTGAATCCCAGTTTTATGATGGCGGCTATGATGACTTCTAAAAATTCTTGTCAGTTCAAATATCAAAAATCATTTTCTAAATTTTATAAGCAGTCGAGTATCAGTGCTGCCCAAACCGCTTTGCCAAAGCGTGCAGTGCTGTCGGCAGTATTTGGCGTCCTTGTATTAAGTGGCTGTCAGACTACCCCGACTAATGATTTGCTAGGTAACTCTCCTTATCAAACATCTACGCGCGCTAGCAACGATCGAAATTTAGATCAGCAGGAAATCGCCCGTGTACGTACCTCACTTGCCGCGCAATACATCCGAAAAAATGAGCTTGATACCGCGCAGCAGCAGCTCGAAAAAGCCTTTGCTGCCGATAGCCGTTATGCGCCAGCCTATGATATGATGGGCGTTTTGTTGCAGCAAGAAGGCAGCCGTATCAATCTAGCCAAAGCTGATGAATACTTCAAAAAAGCAATCTCGCTAGATAAAGATTTTGTACAAGCACACAATAATTATGGCGTGTATCTGTCACAGACAAAGCGCTATCGTGAAGCAGCAGAACAGTTTGAGATTGCAGGGGCGACGCTAGGCTATGAAGGCCGTATTGGCGCGCTAGAAAATCTAGGTCGTACTTATCTACAGTTAGGTGATAATAGTGCCGCTTCAAAAGCATTTTTACGGGCACTCGATGGCAATCGTAATAGCATCATTGCTCATATCGAATTGGTAGATTTGCTGCTCGACCAACAGCGTGTACCGCAGGCACAGAGACTGTATGATGAGACGCTGATATTGGTGCAGGGGCAGGGTATTAGCCCGCGCTTGCTCTTACAAGGTATCAAGCTTGCAGCAGCACAAAATAATATAACAACGCGCCAGCAATTGGCACAGCAGCTTTTATCCGCTTATCCACTAAGTGATGAAGCAAAACAACTTAAGACTTGGCTTAACAATCCAGAGGCACCATGGAAATGATCACCCCATCATCTAACACTCAATCTAACGCTCAGGGATCATTTGGTGCCGTGTTGCAGCAAGCCCGTAAAAACAAGCAAGTAACTTTAGAAGCAGCGGCGGCTGAGCTGTTCATTCTAAAGCGTCATCTAGAAGCGCTAGAGAGCGAAAACTTCGCTGAGCTACCACAGGCTGCATTTGCTCGTGGTTTTGCGATTAACTATGCCAAATATTTGGGCTTAGATTCAGCAAAAATCGCTAGTAGCTTCGATGCCGCCTATCCTAATGAATTAAAGGCCAAATCAGCCAGCAATATCGATACGCCGCTGCGCCCAATGGGGACTTTGCAGCGTGATACTCATAACCGTATCCGCTTTAACCCGCTATTGATCATAGGCGTTATCGGATTGATTATCTTGGCGGTGTTCCTATTCCGCATGGTAAGTAACGCTAGCAAAGAAAACACCCAAGAGCCTGTATCAGCTGTTGAAGACATGTCAGCGATAGAGCAAGCCCAAGGTGCCGCTATCAATAGTGGCGTGGGTGCTTCTGGCTCTGCATTGAATCTAGGTGATGCTGCAACGACTGCTACCCTAAACCTTGTATTGACGAGTGATGCTGTGGTTAGTATCACGGATTCTTCTGGAAACAGCTTAATAAGCGGCTCTCAGTCTGCAGGTAACTATGACTTGTCAGGTATGCCACCGTTTAATGTGCAAATTGATAATATCGATAATGTTAGCTTGATGCTCAATCAACAACCAGTCGCGTTAGATACGTATGCAACAGATAAGCAAGCTACTTTTGAATTGGCACCATAGTCAGTTGCATAAGCGCCAAATTTGAATAAAGCGCACATGTGTAGGCTGATTTAGCTGGTTTATATTATATGTACAAAGGCCTAGGGCTTTTCTATTTTTGATTCAAGGATTTATGTATGTCAATGCCATCACCTATTAATCGTCGTCTGACCAAAAAAATCTATGTCGGTGATGTCGCGGTTGGTGGTGATGCACCAATTAGCGTACAGAGCATGACCAACACTGACACCTGTGATGTAGCAGCGACTGTCGCTCAAATCGAGCGTTGTGTCGAAGCTGGTGCAGATTTAATGCGCGTATCAACGCCAACGATGGATACCGTCAAGGCCTTTGGTGAAATTCGCAAACTGGTAAGCGTGCCTTTGATCGCTGATGTGCATTTTGATCATAGAATCGCTTTGGCCGTTGCTGAAGCGGGCGCTGACTGCTTACGTATCAATCCGGGTAACATTGGTAGCGATGCCAAAGTACGTGAAGTGGTCGCTTGTGCCAAATATCATAATATCCCTATTCGTATTGGCGTCAACGCTGGCTCTTTAGAAAAAGACATACAGCGCAAGTATACTGAACCAACTGGCGAGGCGATGCTAGAGTCGGCAATGCGCCATATTGATATTTTAGAGCGTCTTAATTTTGACCAATATAAAGTATCTGTCAAAGCCAGCAACGTGTTTTTGACATTGGATGCTTATCGTTTAATATCAGCGCAAATTGATAACCCATTACATTTGGGCGTGACGGAAGCGGGTGTCTACCGTACGGGCGCTGTCAAATCTGCTATTGCATTAGGTGGATTATTGCTAGACGGTATTGGCGATACTATTCGTATCTCATTAGCCGCTGAGCCTGAAGAAGAGATTAAGATTGGTTTTGATATTCTAAAATCGCTTAATATCCGCTCGAACGGCGTAAACTTTATCGCCTGTCCAAGCTGCTCGCGTCAAGAGTTTGACGTGATTAAAGTAATGACAGCGTTAGAGTCGCGTCTAGAAGATATTCGTGAACCGATGAACCTATCTGTGATTGGGTGCAAGGTGAATGGTCCAGGAGAAGCAAAAGAGGCCGATATCGGTATCGTTGGTGCTGCCCCTAGATCATTGGTCTATCGTATGGGTGAAAAAAGCCACCTTATCGATACAGGCAATCTGGTTGATGAAATAGAAGGTATGGTTCGCGCCCATGCAGAAGATTTGGCAAAAAAACGTGAAAATGAAATCATTCGCGTAAAATAAGCCATAGAATAGATTGATACGTTAGGCTATACCGTCACAGTATCAATCAGATATAGCGCTTATTTGAATATATAGAAAACAATAATAGAATACCTGTTAAACATTTAAGGATACGACCGTACCATGATCAAAGCTATCAAAGGTTTTAATGATATTTTGCCTGACCAATCAGCAAAGTGGCTGCATTTAGAAGCGATATTGGCTGATGTACTTGGTAGGTATGGTTACGAGCATATTCGCTTGCCTATCGTTGAACAAACGGATCTATTTGCCCGTGCTATTGGCGGCGCGACTGACATCGTCGAAAAAGAAATGTACAGCTTTACGGATAAATCTGAGCCACCAACGCCGTTAGCGTTACGTCCTGAAGGCACAGCTGGAGCAGTACGCGCTGTTATCGAGCACAACTTGCTACGTGGTGACACGCCCAAGCTTTGGTATATCGGTCCGATGTTCCGCTACGAGCGTCCGCAAAAAGGCCGCTATCGTCAGTTTCATCAGTTAGGTGTCGAGAGCTTCGGTAGTGCACTACCAGATGCTGATGCTGAGCTGATTGCGATGACTCATCTGATGTGGCAAGAGCTAGGCCTCAACAATGAGATGCGTTTGCAACTAAACAGTTTGGGTGAGCTGGATGAGCGTTATGCTTATCGCGAAGCATTGGTTACTTATTTGACTGATAAAAAAGACCAGCTAGACGAAGACAGCAAACGTCGTTTAACGACTAACCCTTTACGTATCTTAGATAGCAAAGAAGCGAGTACGCAAGCAGTATTGGCAGATGCGCCAAAGCTTGCTGACTTCTTGGGTGAAGAGAGTATGGCGCATTTTGAGCAAGTCAAAGCCTATCTGACTGCGCTTAATATTGATTTTGAAATCAATCCGCACTTAGTACGTGGCCTTGATTATTACAATAAAACGGTATTTGAGTGGGTAACAGATAAGCTTGGAAGTCAAGCTACCGTTTGTGCGGGTGGTCGTTATGATGGGCTAGTAGGGCAATTAAAATCAATCGGTACAGATGGCAGTAAACCAGTAAAATCTGAGCCTGGTGTTGGTTTTGCAATGGGGCTTGAGCGTTTATTGCTACTCATAGAAGCAGTTGCGCCGATTGCTGATATACCTGCTTGTGATGTATTCGTTGTGGCCCATCCTGAGGTATATAGTGCTGGTATAAGCTATGCACAGAACTTGCGTCGCAGTCGTCCAGATGTACGAGTAAAGATGGCCAGTGCCACGAGTCTAAAAGCGCAAATGAAGAAGGCGGACAAGTCAGGCGCGGCATTGACAGTCATCATCGCTCAGCAAGAGCTGGATGATAATACGATTAGTATTAAAGACATGCAGACAGGTGAGCAAAAGACGGTCGCCCAAGATTGGCTATCAAATAAAGATAACTTTTCTCTTCGCTAGTCAGTTTTTAACTAATCAGCTTTGTTTGTCGCACTAGCAATTTAATGTAAATTTTATCAGGTAAATATATATGGCTCTGACACCTAATTCGCCGAATGCAGATAACTCCATGCAAGCGCTAAAGCAATATGGTAGTTATATCGTCACTGCGATTTTGTTAGCACTGGCCGCCTATTTTGGTTGGACGTACTGGCAAAACAACCATGCGCGAGTAGATACCGTCGCCGCCGATCAATATGCTGATATTCAGCAGCTAAACGAAGAGGTCAAACTGGCCTCGCAAAACCCAGATTTAGAAGCAGAGGCTCAAGAAGCACTTACCCAAAGTCGTAGCCAACTAGACAAAGATATTGATACTTTGGTCGGCACGCATGGTGAGTCGGTTTATGCATGGCAAGCGCTAATGATAAAGGCACGTCAGCAAGTAGACAATGATGACTTTGCAGCAGCGACTGAGACATTCAAAAAAGCATTGGCCATCGACTTGGGTGATGCTGGTCTAGAAGCGATTACTCGTTTACGCTATGCAAAAACTTTATTGGCCGCAGGTGATACAGATGCTGCACTGTCAGAAGCAAACAATGACATGCCAAGCTCGTTTGAAGCAAGCCAGCAGGAGCTACTAGGAGATATTTACTTAGCGCAAGACAATAAAGATTCAGCGATTAAATCTTATAGCAATGCGTGGGAGCTATTACGTAGCCGTCAAGAAACGCGCGCAGTATTGGCATTAAAGATGGAAAGCTTAGGTATCACGGCTGAGCCGATTGCTGAGCAAACCAGTCTTATTCAAGAGCCATCTGCTCCTGAGCCGTCGCTAGTGATGGATACCTCGAATGAAGTCGCTGTCGAAGCAGGACAGTAAGTCAGTAGGCTAGATATTAAGTCAGTAGTATAGTATTGAGAGTTGGTAATCATCCAAAGCTCTTTTTTAATATAACCTAATGATTACTAATTTGCGCTTGGCCAATTTACCAATTAATAATAATTTATCTGTAGTGAGAACATACAATGACTCAATCTATTCGCTCTAGCAAAATGTTAAACACCAAGACTATCAAAAAGACAGTCATGCATGTGGCCGTACTGGCAGTAATGAGCACGGCAGTGATTGGATGTAATCGCGGTATTAAGCCTGTGGTTAATGATCCGGTAAAATTGGTACAAATCGCTCAGCCGATTAGCGTACTACAGCCTGTTTTCAGTACCGATGTTGGCAATAAAAAAGCCAGCAAAAAGGATCCGCTAGATTTGCAAGTTGGCTATGCCAATGGTCAAATCGTTACTGCATCACGCGGTGGTGAACTGTCAGGGTTTAATAGTGCAGGTGAGCGCGTATGGTCAATCAATGTTGACGACCAAATCACCGGCGGTGTTGCAGTAGATGCATTGAGTCAGACAGCTATCGTTAGTACTCGTGGTGGCAAGGTCATGGCATTTGATAGCACGACTGGTGCAAAGCGTTGGCAGCAGCAGTTATCAGGTTCGGTTTTGACACCAGCACTGATTACCAATAACCGTGTGGTATTATCAGCAAATGATGGTTTCTTACACGGTCTGTCGCTGCAAACTGGACAGTCAGTATGGCAGTTCGCAACTCAAGTACCTGCTATCAGCGTTCGCGGTAGCGCTGCGCCAACTTTATTAGACAATGAGACGGCACTTTTGGCGACAGCTGATGGTCGCCTGCATGCAATTACTGTCGATAACGGTCTTCCGCTATGGTCAAGACGTGTTGGTGTAGGTACTGGTAGTAGTGAAGTTGAGCGCATGAGCGATGTCGATGGCAAACCTATCGTAGATAAAAATCAGTTGTTTGCGATCAGCTATAGTGGTCAGCTATTAGGTATTGATTTGGCCTCGCGTCAGGTAATGTTCGTCAATGAAATTGCGAGTCTCAAATCATTGGCGGTAAATACTCAGCAAGTCATCGCTACCAGTCTAGATGGCAAAGTAGTTGCTTATGATCGCAACAGTGGCGAGACACTATGGGAAAGTGATGAATTGGCTTATCGTGATCTTACCAATCCTGTGATGATTGGCAACTATATCGCCATTGGTGATTTCGATGGCGTAGTACATTTATTTGACCCTGCTACGGGTAGCATCGTTAGTCGTGTAGAGACAAAAGGTGCATTGACCAACTTGCAAGTACAAGGTAGCCGTTTAATGACTCAAAGTACGTCAGGACAAGTTGCTATCTGGCAATTAGTGCGCTAATAACTATATAGATAAGTGATTATCGGTGATTAATGAAGTGTAATATTTCACTATAGCCCTTAAACCTATTCTTGATTATCATTTATAAAACACAAACGCTGCTTAGTCAGCGTTTAGTGCCTTGTGTAAATTGCTTGTTTAAACACAGGCTTTCGCGTACTCTATGCGACCGATGTGCTATCCATATATACTACTTATTTATGTATAATAGGTATAATGAAGCCATCCTATATACTATTTTTAATCGTAAAATAGCCATCTATTATTTTTGCTATTGTTCTATCATTCATTTTAATTCACGGTCAATTGCAGCATATCTATTACTATTGTTATGTCACTGGTTATAAGAATAACTGTACTGCCCGTCATTGTGCCTTTCACTGAGAGTAACCCATGAGTATCAAGCCTGTGGTCGCCTTAATTGGTCGTCCAAACGTCGGTAAATCCACCTTATTTAATCAGTTCACAAAAAGTCGGCAGGCATTGGTCGCTGACCTTTCAGGATTGACTCGTGACCGTCAGTACGGTGATGCAACTTATGAAGACAAATCTTTTATCGTTGTAGATACGGGTGGTATCGGTGAAGCTGATGACGGTAGCGGTAATATTGATGACTATATGTCTGAGCAGTCGCATACAGCAATCCATGAAGCAGATATCATCGTATTCGTCGTTGACGCTCGTGCCGGTATGATTGGCGCTGATGCTGAAATTGGTAAGTTTTTGCATACATTAGGCAAGCCGGTCTATGTTGTTGCCAATAAAGTCGACGGCGTACATGATGCAGCGCCTGCCGAGTTTTATGCACTAGGCTTGGGTGAGCCATATCCGATGGCAGCCAGTCATGGTCGCGGTGTAGGCAATTTGCTTGAAGTGCTAACGGCTGATATGCCTGAGCAAGAAAACATATTAGAGCCAAGAGGCTTAAAGCTTGCCATTATCGGTCGTCCAAACGTGGGTAAATCGACGCTCGTAAACCGCCTGCTTGGTGAAGACCGAGTAGTGGTATTTGATATGCCAGGCACAACGCGTGATAGTATTTATATTCCTTATCAGCGTGAAGGCAGAGACTATGTCTTGATCGACACTGCGGGTGTACGTCGCCGTGGTAAAATCGATGAAAAAGTAGAAAAATTCTCTGTCATCAAGACCTTGCAAGCGATTGAAGATTCTAACGTAACCGTGATTGTTATTGATGCTCACGAAGGTATCGTGGATCAAGATTTGCATATGATTGGTTATGCGCTTGACGCTGGACGAGCGTTAGTCGTTGCGATTAACAAGTGGGATGGTCTAACGCAAGATCAAAGAGACTATATCAAGCTTGAAATGGATCGCCGTTTTAGCTTTATTCCTTATGTAAAAATACATTTGATTTCAGCACTGCATGGTACAGGTGTCGGTAATTTATATCCGTCTATTTTACGTGCGTATAAATCTTCGATGTTTGAAGTATCAACCAACCGTTTGACCCAGATTTTGCAAGATGCTGTGACGGCCAATCCGCCACCAACCGTTGCTGGTCGTCGTATCAAGTTACGTTATGCGCATATTGGTGGTCACAATCCACCCGTTATTGTTATTCATGGTAACCAAACCAGTGCGCTTCCCAAGAGCTATCAACGTTATCTAGAGAACCAATTCCGTCAAGTGTTTAAGCTAGAAGGCACACCGCTTAACGTTATCTTGAAGCAAAACGACAATCCATATGCGAATAAGAGCGACACGCCGACTAAGGCAAAAGCTCAGCAATTGCGTCAACGTGAGCGTAATAGATCACAGAAATTTACTACCAAAGATAAAAAGCCTCGTTAATCCTCGTATTTTAAGCTTTATATCTTTAGCTTTATGATTAATGTCATCGTGTTCGATAGCGCGATGACATTTTTCTATTCATACGCTATAGTTTGGGCCTATAAATAGCTGTCTCAATGTTTCAAAAATACTCAAATGTTTTACTTATCACATCTTTAAAATACCTGTACTATAAATGAAAGCTGCACGCGACTCAGTAGAGTGATATGAACAACCGTTCGTTTCAAACCATCCCCGTACTTATCTGGCGTTCTGTCATACAAGCTGTCGTATTGGCAGTGCTGGCAGGTTTTTTATTGCCTTTTCTTTATGGTTTAGTGCATCACTATCAAGAAAAAGAACAGCATATTCAACAGTTGGCATCGCTACTAACGACTAGCGCATCGACTGCAGATGGGGCAGATGTTGTGGCTGAGCAAGTTAATATCTTGTTAGAAAATGAGCCGACTATTCAAAGTATTGTTTTTTATTCCACCTCTGAGCCAATTGAAGATATAGACCAGTCGCTTGCTGATTGGAAAAATGCTTTATTTGCGCATACGGTCAGTTTCAACTATCCAGTGATTAGTAAAGACCTTGATGCCAGTAGTATCGCGTCCAATAAGTCCGATTCCAATCAACAGTTAGCATTGACTTTATCAAACATTATGAGCGAATCGTCAGCGCCAGATGAGGCGACTGATACAGTTACCGAAAATAGCACATTGATTGGTTATATTAATATTACGATGGACGTAGAGTTGCTACGTTTACATTGGTTCCAAAATATCCTGTGGTTATGGCTAACAACAGTGGTACTGATTGTTATGTTTGCCTTATACATTTTTAGGAAGCTTAATTGGCCAGTCAGAGATATCGAAACATTGACCGATGTTTGTGCCATTGTCATGAACAACGCAAATCTAGAGCAACTGCCAGTCATCCCGCAACAATTCAATTTCCAAGAACTGACCCAAATCAAAAAAGCATTAATTGTGTTATTTAATCGTTTACAAGAAGCGAGGCAAGGTTATGAAACCCTTGCGGCCTTTGAACAGCAATTGCACAATAAAGATATGTCACTTGATGTGCAGTTGCATAATTTTCAAAGCATGATTTCTCATGAATTAAAAACGTCATTGAATGCAATTGTAGGTGGTTTACAACTATTGGATCATGAGGCGCTAAACAGAGAGCAAAAAGACGCGGTAGAGATTATCAGTAGTGGTAGTGATAAATTGGTATTGTCATTAGATCATATTATACAGCTGAACCAGATTCAAAAAGGCCAGATAAGAATTCATAAAAATGAGTTTAACCCATTACAGCTAATCGCTGATCTATTATCTAAGTTTGAAAATACGGCCACGCAGAAAGGATTAGAGCTGATCAGTAATATTCATCATATAGACTATAGCCTATACGGTGATTCAGAAAAAATACATCAGATACTATCGATACTGCTCAACAATGCGATTAAGTTTACACCTGTCGGAAAAGTTACGATTACGTCGCAACTGACACATTTTAATAAGAGTAATCGCTGGCAGATTAGCGTGAAAGATACGGGTATTGGTATCGATAATGAGCACCTAGACGATATATTTAACCCCTTCTTTCAGGTGGATTCGTCGCAAACTCGCCAGTATGAAGGCTCAGGGGTTGGCTTACCGATAGTTAAGCAAATGGCGCAGCTTATGGGTGCTACTATAGATGTTGATAGTGTGCTTGGCGTAGGTACGCAGTTTACGTTGACCATAGCGATGCCCAATCAACAGCAATCAAAACAGCAGCGCTTATTGTCTGGCCTAACGATTATTTATTATTACTATCATGAGACAGGCTCCTTGTTAGAGGAACTGGAATACCTAGGAGCTACGATTATTTGTCGCCAAGGTAACCAACTTGTCATAGACGAGATGCGTAAGCAGAAAATTGACATGGTGATGTTTGGTGAAGATGTTTTCCCAGAAAAAGCTGCGATGCTAGCCAAACGTATCCGTCAGTATGAAAGCGATGAGGGTAGTAAGAGCGAGCATCGTGCGTTATTGGTATATTGGTATCCGCAGCATCGGGCGCGCTATGTAGGCAGTTTTGAGTATGGTTTAAAAGCAGCTGGCATTGACTATTGTCATATTGCTACTTATAAGGACAAAGCGTTAAGCGACCTATTAAAACAATGGTTGGTTTAGACGTAGTACTGTCTTACTAAATCCGTGTTCCTAGTTAGGTTTATTTTATTAGGTAGCATTTTTCGACTTTTCAGTATCAAAGCATTTTTAAATTACAGTAGGTATAAAAAAAGACGCCCATTTTAAGGCGTCTTTTTTTTAAACAGTTTTAGCTAGAATTGCTTTTTAAAGGTTTCTCTTAGAGAAGATTCTTTACCCAGCGTACGATATGTTCCCAAGTACGGCTCATAAAGCCTGACTGTTCGATATCGTTGGTTGCAATGATAGGAACTGAGGCTACCGCTTTACCATCAATGACAGCCATCATTTTACCAACTTCCTGACCTTTTTTGATCGGTGCTTCTAAGCTCTCAGGAATGTCGACCACTGTGGTAATTTTGTTTTTCTGGGTTTTACTGGTTAGGATTTGCAAGTTGTCGCCAGTTGCAAGCTCTACCTCGTCAGCTTCTCCAAACCATACTGGAAGCTTACTAACGAACTGCCCAGCAGGCGCCTTGGTAACCGTTGTAAAGTGACCGAAACCCCAGTTAAGTAGTTCGCGTGACTGATCAGCGCGAGCCTGTTGGCTCTTGGTACCCATAATGACAGAGATTAGACGCATGCCTTCACGGTTGCTTGATGCAACCAAGCAGTAGCCTGCTGCATCAGTGTGGCCAGTTTTTAAGCCATCAACAGTTGGGTCAGTAATCAGCAGAGCATTACGGTTACCTTGGGTAATACCGTTATAAGTAAACTCTTTTTCTGCGTAGATACTATAGTAGTCGCCGCTGTTTTTGATAATAGCGCGCGCAAGTTTAGACAAATCCAAAGCAGATGCTAAATGACCTTCATCAGGCATACCCGTAGCATTGACAAAGTTAGAGTTCTCCATGCCAATCTTTTGCGCTTGTTCGTTCATCAATATTGCAAACGAGGCTTCGCTACCAGCAATATGTTCAGCCATGGCTTTTGACGCATCATTACCTGATTGAATGATAATACCGCGTAGCATATCGATGACGCTGGCGGTTTTGTTCACAGGCACATACATACAAGATTGGCTGCTGCTACCACGGCACCATGCGTTTGGACTCATCAATACCTGTTCATCTTCTTTCAGGTCGCCTGATGCTAAGCGTTGCTCAATGATATAACTGGTCATCATCTTAGTCAGAGATGCTGGCGGCAGCGCCTCATTGGCGTTCTTTTGAGCCAAAATTTCGCCAGTGTTATAGTCCATCAACACATAGGCAGTATTGTCCATTTCAGGTGGTTGAATGGCTGCGTTTGCCACTACTGCACTCATCGAGATACTTACACCAACTACCAGCTGTATCAGCTGATTTTTTACACGCTTTACTGTCATATATCATTACACCGCATCATGGAACCAAATGTATCTATCGCTTATGTTTTGTACCTATTTCCATACATTATTTTAAGCAGCATGTCTTAAATGCAGTGTTTAAAATAATGTATCGACGAAAATAGTAACGCCTACACAATAGACATAAAATTAACGCCTTATCTTAGCAAAATGACTACCGATGGGGAATCGATAAATACAAAAATAAGGCAAGTTTGAAAAGAAAAATGAAGGCCTATCATATATTTGTTGTGACTATCATCTGACCAGTCTCTGTAATAAAAATTTAACGCTCACAAAAAAGCCTGCTGCACTGCTTGTGAATAACAAGTAAAGTGACAGCAAGCTTTGATGCTACAGATACCTAAACAACCAGTTGATAATATTTGCTTAACCGATGTTATAAAGAATACATAGCTTTTATTTTATTATCATTAACAGCAATATTATTATTAACACATTAAGTAAAGGATACTAGTCATTGAATCAAACTAGCTAGTTATCTAATAATCTGCGTTTGCCAAATCTTCACATAGTGCTTTGTTTTCTTGCTTTGAGAATCCCATCGTCCAACTACGAATACCTTGTAGTATCTGGCGATAGTCTTGCTGTGTAGATAAGTATTGAATAGCTGCTTTTGGATCTTCTAGAGAAGGCATTAGCTCATGCAGCTGCACAGTGTACGACTTATAGAACCGCTGTTTTTGCTTACCATTTAGCATTGGTGGGCATATCTCTGATAGTACCTGCATCACCGCAATTTCGTGCTTAGTAATGTTAATGCCAGACATATCTAGCGGAATGGTAGTGCCAGAGTTATTCGCAGCATTAGAAGCTTGAGACAGCATAGCAACAGACGTTATCAGTCCTGCAATCCCAACTTTTGAGGCAGTATTTGCTATCACAGAAGCTATAGATAATATCGATTGTTTATTCATTCAGTATTACACTCGCTCGTCTTTATTTAATGGTCATATGTTAATCGGTAAAAAAACAAAAGTCACATAAAATATTGATTTATGTGTAGATATCTTGTGAGCCAAAACCATTTTTTAGCAACATATCAGTAGCATACCCTAATGACGTTACTTCAGTATCAGTACATCGGTTTGTATTGTTGTGGGGTGTTGCTTATTGTAACGCGATGCTTAATCTACTGGTTGTCATCCGTTCTATACAAATATTTGTCACGCTACTTTTCTCATATAATCATTAGTATGAGATGAGAGTGATACTTTGCTAAAGACGGGGTTCGTGTCTTTATATTATTCAGTTATAATCGCCCATGCTATCAAAATGATACTTTTTCGTTAGACTGAGGCGTCATGTCGTTGGAGAATTAGAGTATCATGTTTTCATTTTAAATATGAGCATCGTTCTTTGATGGCTATCTTGAACAGACATGGCACGATAGCAGAATTACCGAATAGAGATGTAGAAAAATCGGCAATAAAATATTAACCACATACTGAGTAGAAATGAGATTTTTAATTAGTAATGATGACGGTGTTTATGCGCCAGGATTATTGGCACTATCTCAGGCATTATCGATTATCGGCGAAGTCGTCGTCGTCGCCCCTAACGATGAACAAAGCGGCTATGCCAGTGCGCTGAGTGTCTCAAGACCACTGCATACGCATCAGCTGCCTTCTGGATTTGTAGCGGTAAATGGCTCACCAGCTGACTGTGTTTATTTGGCTCTGCATGAGTTATATCATGGTAGTGACTTTGACTGCGTGATTACAGGCATTAACTCAGGGGCTAACTTGGGACAGGATGTGATGTTCTCTGGTACGTTCGGTGCTGCATTGACTGCGCAACTATCTGGTATTCCTGCTATAGCAACGTCTTTGGTAGGCGGGGGTGTCAAAAACGGCGGGCAAGAATCAACCAGTGATTATCAAGTGGCCGCACATGAAATCGTCAAACTGCTTACTAAGACTTCGATTCTAGAGATGCTCAAAAGTTTGCCCTATCATGTATTAAACGTTAATATTCCTGATGTGCAGCATGCTGATGATATCAGGGGTCGAAAAGTAACCTCGTTAGGCCATAAGCAGGCTGCTCAGCCAGTACGCCATATGATAGATCCACGCGGCCGAGATGCCTATTGGTTGTCTCTACGCAAAGGTAAAAATGAGCGACCATCAGAGACGTCAATCGATGCGGTACAAGCGAATCAGGATATGATGACAGATTATCAGGCTGTAGCGGCAGGGTATGTCAGTTTATCACCAGTACGCCTGCATCATACGCCAACGGCAGCGCTGGATAGATTATCAACACTCACGCTATAAATTCTATAAGATATAATCCATACCGGCTTATTAAACACTGACGTGTTATGAGAATATCAAAAGACTCTTGTATGGCATTAAGAGCTTTTGAATGATTAAACAATGAATGAGCAACACAAAGAATAGGAACCTTGTATGAAAAAAATCATAGCTGGATCGCACCTTGTTAAAGCCGCGTTGATTGGTACTATGGCAGTCGCTACTCTATCTGTCGTTGGCTGTGCAACGAAGCCTACCTATCAATCAGCAAACCAAGCAGGTCCTAAGATTATCACTAACGCGCAAGGCGTCCCTAACTATCACCGTGTACAACGCGGCGATACGGTCAGCCAGATTGCAGCGCGCTATCGTCTGAACTACCGCCAAATCGGAGCGATGAACAATCTAGATAGTAAATATACCATCTATAGTGGCCAATGGCTCAAACTATGGCAAGGCAATGCGGCAACCACTGCAAGTAACAATAGCTACAGTGCTCCAGTTCAAACGCAGCCAACTTATACGCCACCTGTGACCCAGTCTCAAGCACCAGCTTATGGAGCCACTGCCAACTCGACCTCTGGTTATGATTATCCTACGCGCAACCCAGTAACTCGTAATATTGACCCTGCTGCGGGCAATATGGGAATGTGGTTTGCAGGCAAAGTTGGTGACCCAGTACTTGCCAGCCAATCAGGAACTGTGCTTTACTCAGGCAACGGTCTGCCAGAGTATGGCAATCTAATTATGATTCGTCATAGTGATAACTACATCACAGCCTACGCGCACAATAGCCAATTATTGGTGCAAGAGGGCGATACAGTACAGCGTGGTCAACGCATTGCTAGTATGGGCAGCAGTGGGCAGACTAATGAGGTAGGCTTAGAGTTTCAAGTTCGTTTGAATGGTAATCCTATTGACCCACGTAGCGTACTTGGGCGTTAGACTTAAATAATAGCTACGGATAGCTTGGCCACTGTGAGCCATTTTATTTATTCATGTTTGAGATTTTTTATGAGATTAAAAAAGCAATACCTCACCTTTGTGCCAGCATTAGTGATGGTCGGGTGTACAAGCCAGCAGGCAATGCAAAGTAAGCCTGTTCGTCAAGGCGGCGTTGAGATTACTCAAACCCAAACCGTTCAGGTCAAACCAACACCTGCGCCAGTCGTAAAACCGCAGCCTGCGCCCAAGCCTAGCTACAGTAGCTTTTCTGATTGGAAGTCAGACTTTTCTATGCGTGCCATATCGTCAGGCTATGATGCCCAAGTTATTGGTCGATTGCTCGATTCTGCTTATCTAAACCAGCAAGTCATCTCATTAGATTCAGGTCAGCCCGAGTTTTCCAAGATGCCGTGGGAATACGTAGATTCTGCGGTATCTAGTGGACGCGTCAGTGTAGGTAAACGCAAATTTGCTGAGCAGCGTGCTTATTTGTCTCAGCTAGAGTCTCAGTATGGGGTTAATGCAGAGATTATCGCTGCGATATGGGGCATGGAGTCATCGTATGGCGCTGTGACCGGTAATAGCGATTTGCCAAGTTCGCTTGCCAGCCTCGCCTATGATGGTCGTCGTCAAGAATTCGCTGAAACGCAGTTGCTATCGTTAGCGACACTGCTACAACGCGGTGACGTGTCATGGTCGCAGCTCGACGGTTCTTGGGCAGGCGGCATGGGACAAACCCAGTTTATCCCTGAGACTTGGCTCAAACAAGGGGTTGATGGTGATGGCAATGGACATCGCAATCCTTGGGCGACTGGTGATGCACTAGCCTCGACGGCCAACTATCTTAGTAATTCAGGTTGGGTTCGTGGCTTAGCGCCTTTTTATGAAGCAACGGTGCCAGCCTCGTTTGATTATTCCGTAGTTGGTAGCAAACAACCTGCTGCTAGATGGGCTGCGATGGGTGTCGATACGATAGCGGACGTTTACCTAGATGCCAATACTCAGATGGAGCTATGGTTACCTGCTGGTAAAGACGGTCCAGTATTATTGCTAAGCCCAAACTTTGATGTGATCAAAGTCTATAACAACTCATCAAGTTATGCGTTGGGTGTTAGTCTGCTAGGCAAAACGATTAATGGACAAAGCGGGTTGCAAAAATCTTGGCCTCGTTATGAGCGTCCATTATCGACCACGCAAGTGACGAACCTACAACGTCGTTTGACTAGCATGGGTTATGATACCAAAGGCGCTGATGGTATCGTGGGTACCAATACTCGTATGGCATTCCAGCGCTGGCAAGCAGATAATGGTCAAACGCCAGATGGATTTATTACTCAAAACAGTGCGTCCTCATTGGCTGGATGGTGAGGTAGGCTGACGGTGTTTATACACTGTATAAAAGTGGCTCTTTTTAATCGTGCTTAGCCATTATGCATCAGCCACTAGTCATCAAACGATAATTTAATTTGTTCTACAAAAAGCACCTTGCCAAGGTGCTTTTTTTGTCTCAATCTATGTCTGATTTTGCTGACATCTTTAACACAATGGACCATGCAATAAATATCAAATATTAAGACCAGTGTAATCTGGCTTTATTCAAAACTTATCAGGACAAGGTTAATACAAGAAAGTTGATACTTTGAATGATAGACTCTAGATAATGTGTTTTTTAACGATGACTTTTACTCATAGTGTTTAGTAACAGTTTTTAACGACCATTTTAAATAACAGTTTCGATTATAAATAATTAGAACGACAGAAAGAGCGTGACCTTATGATTACCATGGAAGAATTACAAGCTGCGATACAGCAGCGAATAGATAATTATCATATTACTGACTTTCCACTACAAAAAAGAGCCGTTAACACTCTAGAGTTGCTGGGCAGCCTAAACCACATACTGGCTCAAGATATTGCTTCACCCTTTGATGTGCCGCGACAAAACCTGTCTGCAATGGATGGCTATGCGATTGCCAAAGGTAGTGAGTTATTAGAAAACAGTATTATCGAAATCGTTGGTGAGTCGCAAGCTGGCAGTGCTTATACTGGTGAGACAGCGGCAGGGCAAGGGGTACGGATTTTTACTGGTGCAGTCGTGCCAGATTGCTGTGATACGGTCATTATGCAAGAGAATACAAATTTTGCAGATATCAAAGCGACCGTTGATAAATCTCGATCTTACGACATCACGCTCACACAAACGGCCAAAGTTGACAATAATATCCGCTCGCAAGGCGAAGAGATTGAGTCTGGGGAAGCCGTTTTGAAAATCGGTAAACGACTAAATCCTGCAGATATTAGCTTACTTGCCAACCTTGGTATTAGCCAAGTGAACGTGTTCCAACCGCTTGTCGTAGGTGTGCTAGCGACAGGTGATGAGCTCGTGGCTATTGGCAATGAGCTACAAAGCCTAGCCCAAATATATAACTCTAATACCCCAACGCTCAAAAGCCTGCTATCAGATCTGCCTATCACTATTCGTGATTATGGCATTATTCCTGATAACCTAGAGCAGACGACTATCGCAGTCAATGAGGCCATGCAGGACTGTGATGTACTGATATCGACAGCAGGTGTCTCAGTTGGTGACTATGATTTTTTAACCATTGTGATCGAAACATTAGGTCAAATTAACCATTATAAAGTAGCGATGAAACCTGGTAAGCCTTTCGTATTTGGTGAATTGAATAAAAATATTGATAAGCCGGTATTGTATTTTGGCCTACCGGGCAATCCGCTCTCTACGGTTGTAGGTACGCTACAGTTTGTGATTCCTGCATTATGGCAAATGTCAGCCGCTAGCGTATCAGAGCAGCCGATGCCGCTAACTATTAAAGCCAAACTCATCAGTGATATCAGAAAATCCACCGGCCGCAAAGACTTTCAGCGTGGTGTACTGTCACGAGATGAGACAGGTCATTATCAAGTTGAGTGCTTCTCAAGACAGCAGTCACATAGAATCAAACAGCTAAGCCGCGCCAATTGCTTTATTGTATTGGACAAAGACAGTGGGAACGTAGCAGCTGGTAATGACGTCGTTGTACAACCGTTTCCTTGGCTACATCGCTAATTCATCGTTTGCCAATTTATTGTAAGGTGGTCGCACAAAGCTAAAGAGCAACCCTGTAACCTTACACTGGTATGCTAAACACGAATAATAAAGTAGTGCTTATAGTAAGTAGTACTGATGGCAGTAACATATGATTGATGACAACATAGATGACAAACACAAAATAGACAGCCCGCAACTGTATTCACCGAGCTTGGCACCGGCATTATCTGATGGCTACATAGAGCCTTCCTTGGTCGTGCCCACTGAGCAGATGAGTGACTATCACCAGCCGCTAACCGATGGGTTTGCACGGCGTCTGACTTATTTGCGTCTGTCTATTACTGATTTCTGTAATTTTCGCTGTGAGTATTGCCTGCCAAATGGTTATCAAGGTAAGCGCCCTGATGATGAGCTGAGTATCTCTGAAATTGCAACCTTGGTGCGCGGCTTTGCTCAAGTAGGTACCAAAAAAGTTAGAATTACAGGTGGTGAGCCATCTATTCGTCGTGATGTTGTCGAAATTATCGAAACGATTAAGCAGACTGACGGTATCGAGACGGTCGCGATGACCAGTAACGGCTATAAATTGGGTAAACATATAGCCAACTGGCAAGCTGCTGGACTTGACCAGCTCAATATCAGTATGGACAGTTTTGATGCCGCTACTTTTCATAAAATGACAGGCTTTGATACCTTGCCGCAGATATTGGCTGACATGGATACGTTGTTAGAAACGACTGATATCAAACTGAAAATAAATAGTGTCTTAATGGCGGAGACTGCTTTTGAGAACTTAATCACGGCGATCGACTATGTCAAAGACAGACAAGTGACCTATCGCTTTATTGAATTTATGCAGACCAGTGATAATAGCGATTTGTTTTTTGCGCAGCATGCTCAGTCTGATATTATCACTGATTACTTGTTAGAAAATGGCTGGCAGCCGCACGAACGCGGTAGTGCCGATGGTCCAGCAGTAGAGTATAGCCACCCTGATTATGTTGGTCGTATCGGTATGATTGCCCCATATGCGGCGCACTTCTGTGATACCTGTAACCGCTTGCGCGTAAGCAGCCAAGGTAAGGTGCATTTGTGTCTGTTTGATCAAGGCAACTACGATATCCGTCCATACTTACAGCAAGACGATATCCAAGGACTGGTGAACACTTTACATAGCTTTATGCCAATCAAGCCTGAGCATCATCATCTCCATGACTCTAACAGTGGCATCATGCACAATCTATCGATAATCGGCGGATAAAACATTTTGAGTCTGCGGTTATGACGCTGATAGAGACTGTTTTCCAACGCAATCATTTTTCTACATAACTTTTTTTGATACAACCGCCTTTTAATACAATTATAAAATGACATCTATAAAGGATTATTTATGAGTAAGCCTGCTGCACAATTTACACCGCTTAATATTGCTGTATTGACTGTTTCTGATAGCCGTACGCTGGCAGAAGATACGTCAGGTCAGTACTTAGTAGATAGCTTGACCGAAGCAGGGCATCATTTAGCAGACCGTCAATTAATCACCGACGATATCTACCAGATTCGCGCAGTCATTAGTGGCTGGATTGCTAGTCCAGACGTTCATGCGGTTATCACAACTGGCGGCACAGGGTTCTTCATCAGAGATAGCATGCCAGAAGCTGTGAGTGTGCTGTTTGACAAATCAATCGATGGTTTCGGTGAAATGTTCCGTTTAATCTCAAAAGATGAAATCGGTATGTCTACCGTACAATCGCGAGCAGTTGCTGGCATGGCCAATGGTACGGGTATATTCTGTTTACCAGGCTCTTCTGGTGCTTGCCGTACGGGTTGGGAAAATATCTTAAAGGATCAGTTTGACAGTCGTACTCGTCCATGCAATTTTGTGCCGCACTTTCTGGCACAAAATCCTAGCCATGATTGAGTTATAAATAATTGAGCTATGAGCGATATACAATCAAGCCTGACAGGTAATGGCATAATGACAGATTGCTCAAATGATCTGGATGGTTTGGCAGGTGTGGTTATCTTGGCAGGCGGCGCATCTAGACGTATGGGAACGGCTAAGGCGATGCTGACACTACCGTCAGGTGAGCAGCTGCTAGACTATCATGTCCGTCATGCGAGCAAGTTACAGGTTCCTATATTGATTTCAGATAATGGTCGCGGCTTTCAAGCTGGTTTAGATGTCCATTCAGAAAAAACCAATTCGCCTATTATTTACATTGCTGATTATGGTACTGATGTTGACTCTAATAAGCATGATGAGCAGATCAAAACTGGCGGCGCATTGGTCGCTATTGAATCAGCCTTCCAAACATTGATCGGCTTGAATAACTCAGGCATATCAAAAAACGTACAAGCATTATGGTTACTGGTTATTAGCTGTGATAGCTTAATACCAGCAACTGACTTGTGGCAGAAACTACAATGCAAAATGAGCCTTGATGCTGATAAGAAGGTGATTTGCTTAAAAGATGACAGTCACCTATATCCATTGTTAGGGCTGTATCAGTTAAGCATTGAGCCTGATTTGAAGGCCTATATAGATAACGGTCAGCGTAGAGTGATGCAGTTTATTCAACCTTTTGTACACTCCGTACCATTTAGAAAAGAGTGGCAAAGTTTGACCAACTTTAATACGCCCGAAGATTTTAAGCAGGCATGTGCTGCTCTACTAAAATAATAAAAATATCACATAAGAAAGGTTATATAAATGAATGACAGCGTTCAGATAAACCAGCAATCTACTTTATCTCACTTAGATAGTGATGGTGATATTACCATGGTCGATGTCAGCGGTAAGACAGCAACGATGCGAGAAGCCAATGCCACTGGACAAGTACGCTTTCCCAGTGAGATTTATGCGCAGATTAAAGCGGCTGATGGGATGACCAAAAAAGGCAGCATCACGCAAACAGCTCATATCGCTGGTATCATGGCGGCCAAACGCACTCATGATCTTATACCGCTTTGTCATCCACTACCGCTAGACAAGATAGGTTTGAGCTTTGAGTACAACGACGCGCTTAGTAGTATTACGGTTAGTGCTGTAGTCAAGGTTACGCATAAGACAGGGGTCGAGATGGAAGCGCTAACAGCGGTCAGCGTTGCCTGCTTAACTATCTATGATATGACCAAAGCGCTATCACATGACATCGTTATAGATAATATTCATTTGGTTAAGAAGACAGGTGGTAAGTCAGATTACAGTCATGCTTAAAATGACAACATTGCAGAGTGCGTCGTCAATCAATTAATCAATTATTAAAAATATGCTAAGTACCAAGCAAGGAAGCTTGTATAAGATGGAGAGGTTTATGAGTGCTATCGATATGACAACTAATATCGAATCAACGATGAATATTAATGTCATGTATTTTGCCAGTTTGGCTGATGAGGCCAATTGTCAGCAAGAGACAGTAAGCGTACAGCAAGATACGTCATTGACTGAACTATACGAACAGCTTAGTCAAAAGCATCGCTTTAGCCGTCCGCAGTCGGAGCTACGTGTTGCAGTAAATGACTACTTTGCTAAATGGACTGACCAGATAAATGATGGTGATAGCGTGGTTTTCATCACGCCAGTCGCTGGTGGTTAGATAAGCGTTTACTAGTGTCCATTTTGTCAGTGGCTATTCAGTGTCAGTGGCTATTCAGTGTCAGTGGCTATTCAGTGTCAGTAGCTATTCAGTGGTTACAAAGAAAAAATAATAAATAGAGAAGAAAAATGACCGACAATGTCCACGATCATTCAATGAGCATCAAACGTAGTGCTGACGAGGCTTACCTTATCGCTGAGCGTGATGGTTTTGCGCTACTAGATATTGCGATTGACGAAGATAGGCTAAAAAGTACGTTAGACAATGACAGCTGCGGCGCGTTTGTTTGTTTTGAAGGGCGAGTGCGCAATCATAATAATGCCGCGAGCGTTGATCGTCTTACCTATTATGGTTATGAGGATTTGGCCATCAATCAAGGCCGCGCCATTATAGAAGAAGCCAAAAAGCGTTTTGAAATTACGCATGCTATTGCCATACATCGTATCGGTGCGTTAGAAATTGGCGACGTGGCTGTGTGGGTTGGAGTCGTGTCAGCGCACCGTTATCCAGCATTTGATGCTTGTCGCTGGATATTAGATACTATCAAAGCGGATATTCCTGTGTGGAAGCAAGAATACTACGAAGACGACTCATCTAAATGGCTCAGCAATAATGGTTAAGTCATTAGTTACTGTCTGTGTATCTGCTTGTCTGCTATTGTCACTAAGTGCTTGTACGCAAGACAAAGACGCCAATACGACGCTTGCTGCTGATACCACTGAGCAATCTCACACATTGCGTATCGCTGCGGCTGCTAACTTATCTGATGTACTCCCTCATATTATTGATAGCTATCAGGCTGATAACAACTCATCTGTCCAAAATATTTCAGGTATCTCAGATATTGAAGTTACTTACGCATCTTCTGGTAAGTTATATGCACAAATCAAAGCAGGGGCGCCGTATGATATATTCTTGTCTGCCAATCAAGATTTCCCTGCTAAATTGGCTGATGAGAATTCAGCTGATGTTACTAGTAAAGAGCATAAACTAACCAAGCCTTTTACGTATACCAGAGGTCAATTAGCACTCTATAGTGTCACCAAACCTTTAAACGATTTTACGCCAACATCGCTAGGCGATATGTTTACCAGTGCTGACTTTACTCAGGACAGCAAGGTGGCTATCGCTAACCCTGATCTTGCGCCTTATGGTGCCTCTGCAAAAGCCTATCTGCAATCACAAAGTATGTATGATAAGTTGAATGCTCAGAAAAGTTTGATACAGTCAGAGAATATCGGTCAGGCGTTCCAATACGCTCATACAGGTAGCGTAGACTATGGGTTTGTGGCACAGTCTCAGCTTGTTGCGATTAAAGCCAAGCCTGAGCAGTTTATCACTTTGCTGCCAGCGTCTTATCCAGCTATCTTACAAGATGGGATAATCGTTAATAACACTGACCAAGCAGCAGACTTCACCGACTACCTGCGCTCAAAAGCAGGGCAGCACCACTTCTTACAAGCAGGCTATCTGGCCATCCAGTAATACGTTAGACTAGGGTTACTTGAATGTTCAACAGACCCTAAATCCTCTCATCACAGAACGAGCAGTGACATTATATGATCGACCAGTCTCTTATGTCAGATATGCTCAGTCCATTTTGGGTGAGCATTAAGCTCGCTTGTGTGACTACCTTATGTCTATTACTATTTGCAACGCCTATCGCTTACTGGTTGGCTAAGCCGAACCGTATAAAAGCAATAGGACGTCTTAAGGTACTGCTCATGGGCATCATTGCGATGCCTCTGGTGCTACCACCTACCGTGATTGGATTTTATCTACTGTTACTGCTCAGTCCTAGTATGGGTATCGGTAAATGGTTAAGCGAACATAATATTAGCCCGCTAATTTTTACCTTTGAAGGTCTGGTCATTGGTTCTATTATTTACTCATTGCCTTTTTATATACAGCCTGTCTATGCACAGTTTTTGCGTATTCCGCAAAGTGTCACGGAAGTCGCTCATCTCCTAGAACCAAGTCGTATGCGACGGTTTATGAAAGTGGCTTTACCGCAAGCGCGCGTGGGTATTATTTTGGGTAGTTTGGTAAGCTTTGCTCATACCATTGGGGAATTTGGGGTTGTACTGATGATAGGCGGCAGCATCTCAGGCGAAACTAAAGTAGTATCGATTGCGATATATGAGCAGGTAGAAGCGCTCAACTATGATGCGGCGCATATGATGTCTGGTATTCTGATTATTATGGGTGTAGTGATGGTAGCGTTAATCGCTAGCGTAAGCCGAATAAGTCAACGTCCATAGCACTGGAACATTTGTATGCGAGTTAAGACGTGTTAGCTGGCGCAGTAGCTATATAAACAATGTCCAAGCAGAATATATAGACACAAAAAAACCTCAAACAATCTAATGTTTGAGGCGAAACTTGCTTAAACTTAACAGTTTAAATTCGTTTTAAATATGGCGCAGCGGACGGGACTCGAACCCGCGACCCCCGGCGTGACAGGCCGGTATTCTAACCAACTGAACTACCGCTGCTTAGGTCTCTTAGCTTGTTTAGCCACTTGCTAAGAAGTGGTGGGTGATGACGGATTCGAACCGCCGACATTCTGCGTGTAAGGCAGACGCTCTACCAACTGAGCTAATCACCCTTCGAACAATTGCTATGCAATTTATTCAACATCAACTGAGCTCTTAAGTTTGTCACTAAGCTCCGTTGCTGTGGGTGTGTATTATATAGATTTACAGTTGGGTGTCAAATATTATTTTAATGTTTTTAGAAAATAATTATAAATCGGACTTGTAATCTATCAAAAATAGCATTCAAAGCCATGTATTATATAGCATTTCTAAAAATCCACTTATTATCATTATTTGTTGTTTGGCGGTGAAAAGCTACTATACTATGGATGCTTTATTCGTTGAACACGGTTGATGGAGGCCAATATAAACACTTTTACTATTAAAGATACTTTTACTAGCTGGACCTGGGGAGACTTAGCGGGTCTAGGTCTAGGTCTGGTGCTGCATATTGTACTTATGATAGTAATGACGCTGCGCGTGGTTTCTGTACAGCGCAATATTGGCGTGTCTATTGCTTGGGTGGCTGTGCTTTACACGTTGCCAATATTTGGTTTTGTGGCTTACATCCTGCTCGGTGAGCCGATGATTGGGCGGCGCTATCGTGAACGTGTTGATCAAGCCAGTATCTTGATGAATGATATGGCAAGGCGTGAGCATCTGATTTTTGACAAAGGGCAGGACTTATTGCCAGCCAACTACCGCGGTGTTAGCCAAATAGGAACGCGCTGGACCGGGTTTGGCGTATTTCCCAATCATAAAATGCAGCTGTTGACGGATCCTGCTTCTATCTTTCAGCGTTTGATTGAAGATATCCATGCCGCCCAGCGTATTGTCCTCATGGAATTTTATATTGTTTATCCAAAAGGACAGGTGCTAGAAGTCATAGAGGCGCTATCCGTAGCGGCTCAGCGCGGCGTAGAGTGTCATATATTGGCCGATAGTGTGGGCAGCTTTAGCTTTATTAATAGCAGCGTGCACCGTAAATTAGAAAAAGCAGGGGTTTATGTCCATCAGTCATTGCCAGTAGGATTGTTTAAGACATTATTTAAACGCTCTGATTTGCGCAACCATCGTAAAATGGTGGTTATCGATGAACATATCGGCTATATCGGCAGCTTCAACCTGGTTGATCCAAGGTTTTTTAAGCAAAATAAAAACGTTGGTCAATGGATTGATGTGGCGCTACGAACGACTAGCCAGCACTCGATTAGTATTAATACAGCGATGGCTAAGGTGATTGTTACCGACATCGGTGCTGAAAGTAATGACAATCTTGCTGAACTGCATCAACGGGTTAATAACTATACTCGTAAGTTATATGTGATGCATCCGACCATCAATGACCTAAATAGCCGAGTGAAGGTATTGGCGGATACGATTGATGATCATGAGCAGCCAGATATAGGTGCCACTTCGATTGTCGTACCAAAGATGCCTGTCGTGGACAAAGTTCTGGCGCAGCTAATACCTTCAGCACCGCAGCTAACGGCTCATGTGATTTACAATACGTTAGTTACCGTGATTCATCGTGCCAATAAGCGTATTCGTATTACCACGCCTTATTTTGTCCCTGATGAGTCACTATCGGGCGCGCTGACGATAGCAGCTAAGCGCGGCGTTGATGTGACGATTATTGTTCCTGAAAAGGTTGATTCGTTTCTGGTACAACATGCTTCTCAGGCTTATTATCAAGAGTTATTGGATGCAGGGGTAACGATTGCCTTGTTTAGAGGTGGTTTGCTACACGCAAAAACAGTGGTTATCGATGATGACTACTGTCTATTTGGCACCGTCAATATTGATATGCGCAGCTTTTATCTAAATATGGAAGTCAGCTTAGCGATTTATACGCCAGAAATGGTCGCCCAAGTAGCGGACTGTCAGGAAGTCTATTTAGAAAACTGCCGAATCTTGGATAGTGATGAATGGCAACAGCGTCATGGATCAAAACGCTTGTTTGATAATGTCGTGCGCTTGTTCAGTCCTTTATTGTAGCACTCGGATTTTTAGGGTAAGGTAATCTACTAGTATTGTTCTATTATCTTAGTAATAGCAGCACTTTTATAGCCTATACTTTTTTGGTTTATCTATCTGCAAAGAGGTCACGTCCGTCTATGTCTGCATCACCTTTAACGCCACTGGACTATATTGCAGAAGGCTACTGGCAAGACTTCTTGGCTGGGCGTCCTATTGTAGGCGGTATCGCCTACGAAACTGAGCTGCGCGCTTGTACGCTAGATGAGTCGCTTGAGAGTTTACAGCGTATCGATACGCTATTGTCTCAAGTACGCCGAGATATGATCAAGAGCAGTATATGGGAAGAGGCGACGCTGCTGATCGATGAGCGCTATCGTAATTTCATGGTGTTTTTGGCGTTTTATGCCGGTCGTGTATTGGCGCAGCAGTGGCAAAACAAGCCACATTGGTATGGTCAGTTTGAGCTGCGTAAACGTTACCCTGAGTTGTCATTGGTCACAGATGACTTCTATCAGCATATGGCTGTTGGTTATGATGATAGCGGGGTTAAAGAGCAATTATTTTTTGCCCTAGAGCCAATAGGGCTGCGTCTGTTTGGTCATATTGATCGGCAGTTTGACCCAGTACAAGGCGGGCAAGTAGATAGTGGGCTGTATCAAGCGGTTAGCCTTAGACTGCCAACTATTTTAAGTAAAGACGTTCATTCAGTGTCCGAATTAACAGCGTATAAAGCAACCACTCATCAAGTCACTGAAAGCATCGCTCCGAGCACCGATTTAAATACGCATGTTGGTACTAGCCAATTAAATGTTTCTCTTAATAAGCCAGAGGAAGTATCGATAGGAGCTGAGCATAATCAAGCTAATGCAGTTGTAACTGACAGTGAGAGTCGCGCAATTCAGTCTGCTATGCCTGATACTATAACTGAGTTGCAAACAAGCGTAGTATCTCCTAAATCTGAGAGCCCAATAAAGCCTGAGCTGACTAAAGTAACGAAGCCAACAACCAAGCCTACGTCATCTGTAAAAAACACATCAACGCCAGAGATGTTTACGCAACTGCTCGTAGAGTTAGATGAGATAGCGGTGCCACAACCAACTGGTGATATGCAGTATCAGCAAGCACGTAAAGTACTGGATCAGTTCGAGCAGCATATTGCCAAGCAGAACAAGCCTCGTCGCCAAGTTATATTTTCAAATGATCACAACACGGCAAAAAATAAAGCGCTTCTAATACTGCAATCGGCTGCTGAAGATGATAATACAGCTGCTATGTTACGTTTGGCCATGTATGAATTGTTAGGTGAAGGTTTGGCTACAAATAGCGATGATTCTAAAAAATCTGGCGTAGAGTGGGTTAATCAAGCCGCTAGCAAAAATGATAGCCGTGCTCAGCGTCTACTCAGTAAGATGTATTACCAAGGAGTAGGGGTGTCTCAAGATATAGATAGCGGTAAATACTGGTTAGAGCAAGCGGCAGATAATGGTCATGCCGAAGCGGCCAATCTGGTCAAGCAATGGCAGCAAGCAGAAATGCTGCTGACCACACAGAAGCAAGAGCAGCATAGCACCAAGCGTTATCAGCTGTTAATTGGTGCAATCATCGCAGTCGCTTTATTGATAATAGTCATTATCTAACAATCATTACCTAATAAATATTTACTCAGTAACTTTTTAAAAGCTTATTGTTACAGCTTAAATTCAGGTAGAATTGGCGCGCTTTACCTTTACCCTTTTATTGTTTGATTCATAACTAATCTGGGCTGTTCCATGCCATCATCTAATACCCCGTCTGACCACTCTGCGAATCCAATGGACCCTGTATCATCACCTAGTCGTATGGTATACGAGACACCTTTATATTATCAGTCTCTTATTGGGCTACTAAAGCCACTATATCGTCTGCAAGTATGGCGTCGATCTCATAGAAATGACAATTATCAGCAGGAAATCGATCAGCGTTTTGGTAAGCAGTATCCACCGCGTCCAGTGGTCAATGCTGATATCGACAAAGGGGTAATTTGGTGCCACGCAGTCTCATTAGGTGAGACCAATACGGTCGCGCCTTTACTAGATATGTTATTGGCTAATGGCTATCAGATATGGTTGACCAATACGACTCAGACAGGTTTTGCTCGTGGGGCCAGTCGTTTTGCAGAACAGATAGCTCAAGGTCAGATGAGTCATAGCTATGTGCCAGTCGACAGCCCTGCTGTGATCGAGACTTTCTTAACGCATGTACAGCCGAGCGCTGCACTGTTTGTAGAAACAGAGCTATGGGCAAATATCTTGACCAAACTATCTCAGCACCGTATTCCAAGTATCCTAGTCAATGGTCGATTATCTGCTTCTTCTTTTCAGAGTTATCAAAAAATTGGTGCAGTCAGCGCCAGTATGATGAAAAACCTCTCCTTAATTATTGCGCAAGACAGTGACTCTGCTAAACGCTTTCGGCAGTTAGGGGCTAGTAGCGCCCAAATTCGTGTGGCAGGCTCATTAAAGTGGGTAATCAATGCGTCCAAACTCAATGACAAAGCGGTAGAAGATAATGGTATTTATAATAAGAAAGCTGAACTGCGAGCAGAGTTTGGTATAGCAGATCGTCCTGTGTGGGTAGCTGCAAGTACTCACGATGGTGAAGAGGCAGCAGCGTTGTCATTGCAGCAGCAACTACTGTCTCAAGCGACATTAGCAGATACGTTGCTTGTTATCGTGCCTAGGCATCCTGAGCGTTTTGACGCAGTAGCAGAGCTCATTCAGAAAACTGGGTTAAATATGGCTCGGCGCAGTGATGGAGATATGATTGGTGCAGATACGCAAGTCTATCTAGCAGATAGCATGGGTGAGATGATGACTTGGTATACATTGGCAAATATAGCATTTGTGGGCGGCTCACTGGTAGATATTGGCGGGCATAATCCAGTGGAGCCTGCAAGTGTGGCTACGCCTGTATTGATGGGTCGTTACACTCAGTCGTGCCAAAGCGTGATAGACAAATTGGCTGAAGTAGGCGCTTTATATCAGCCAAGTAATGATTTTTATTGTCCAATCGAGTCAAACAAGTCAAATAGTTCGGATGCACAGATGGTCATTGAAGATCAGTTAAAGGCGAATAAAAAATCTTCTCGTAAGAAAACAGCTTATAACCGTGAAGACGCTGTGAGCATTTATACGCAGCTAGAGACTTGGCTACGCAATTTGCCATTGGCCGCGCAGGCAGGGCAAGCTGGCGAGCAAATGACGATACAGCAGCAAGCGGTATTGACCCGCCAATTTACTATGATTGAAGACGCAATCGAACTGTCCTCCAACCAAGATAATTTATGAACTGTATATTATTGCCTGCTGAAAACTTCTCAGTAGACACAGCGAACATCGATTCCTTGTCTCAAGTCAGCCATGTGACTAAAGTGTTGGGCGCGAAAGTCGGTGATACGCTTAAAATTGGCCAGATCGGCGGCAACCTTGGTACTGCTATCATTGAAAGTATTACCTCTGACAGCCTTCAGCTAGGTAACGTCCAGCTCAATACTGTGCCGCCAGCCAAATTGGATTTAACTGTCATTTTGGCGTTACCACGTCCTAAAGTGCTACGGCGATTGATCATGGATATGACGGCGCTTGGTGTACGCGATATCATTCTTATCAATAGCTACCGTACCCAAAAAAGTTATTGGCAAAGCCCAATGCTTGAGCGGATAGACGAGTTTGTATTAGAAGGCTTACAGCAAAGCATCGATACAATTGTTCCTAGTATTACGCTACAAAAACGTTTTAAGCCATTTGTCGAAGACTCACTTGCAAGCCTAATGAGCAATCCAGCGATTGTCGCACATCCCTACAGTCAGCAGTCCTTTTCTGAATTTTTACAACTACAACCATCACGAGAGCTACCGAGTATAGTCTGCATAGGCGCTGAAGGTGGCTGGATTGACTATGAGATAGAACTGCTGACAGCGCAGGGTTGCACGCCTGTACATATAGGCTCTCGTATTTTGCGCACGGAAGCTGCGGTCAATGCAATTTTAGGCCAATGGTTGCTTTAGATGGACACTAAAACGCGTCGTTAGACCAAACTATTGAAAGAGCTGGTGAAAAATAGTTCTTAAAAATCAATGCTCAAGACTCATCACAGGCATATTTACCAGTTAAACAAATGTATTGATAATTAATCTCACTTCCATTAGTATGTTGCTTTAATATATTATGGCCTGATTACTGTTAACGCTTAGCAAGTCATCGTTATAATCACTGTTATTTTGTCTCACCATCCGTCTTACTTTTTTTATAGCATTACTATGGGGAAAACCATGTCATTGAACGCTATCAGCGCTAATCTAACCTCTACGAAGCTTATCCTACCTGCAGCCGTATTTGGCATGATGTTGGGTCTGGCAGGTTGTAGTAATTCTTCAACCACAGAAGAGAGCGTAGAAGTAGAGTCAACAGAAACAGGTGCTGAGCAGCAAGCAGCAACTGACGAAGCTACGACTGCTGATGGTCAGACGATTACTATCTACTCATCACGTAATGAGCAGCTGATTAAGCCATTGTTAGATCGCTATACTGAGCAAACAGGTGTAAAAGTTGAACTGGTTACAGACCAAACTGGGCCTTTGATGGCGCGTCTAAAAGCTGAAGGTCAGAATACTCCGGCTGATATGCTATTGACCGTTGATGCTGGTAACTTATGGCAGGCTGCAGAGCAAGGCCTATTGCAGCCAGTATCATCTACTGTGTTAGAGGCTAACGTTCCTGCAAAATACCGTGATCCAAAAGGTCAGTGGACAGGTCTGTCACTACGTGCACGTACTATCTTCTATGACCCAAGCAAAGTTACTGCCGACCAGTTGTCTACTTATGCAGATTTGGCCGATCCAAAATGGAAAGGCAAACTATGCTTACGCACCTCTAAGAAGGTTTATAACCAATCGCTTGTTGCTAGCATGATGGAGCATTTGGGCGAGGAAAAAACCGAAGCGGTTATCAAAGGGTGGGTTGATAACCTAGCGACTGATGTGTTCAGTGATGACGTTGCGATGCTAGAAGCTATCGCTGCTGGTCAGTGTGAAGTAGGTATCGCCAATAGTTACTACTATGGTCGTCTATTGAACGAAAAACCAAACTTCCCTGTTAAGATATTCTGGGCAAACCAAGATACGACTGGTACGCACGTAAACATCTCAGGCGCTGGCGTGGTTGCAGGTTCGGACAATCCAGATGGTACGCTTAAACTGATAGAGTGGTTGTCATCTGACGAAGCTCAAGGTCTCTATGCTAGCTCTGACAAAGAATTCCCAGTAAAAGTAGGTATCGATGAGTCAGACATGCTCAGATCATGGGGCGAGTTCAAAAAAGACGATATCAATGTACAGAAATTCGGTGAACTACAAACTCAAGCTATCCAAATGATGGATAAAGCGGGTTATAAATAAGGGGTCGCCAGTAATACTGATACCAATCTCAAAATCATAACTTTTAGACAATAGTTCTCAAAGCACGGCTTTTAAACAACAGCTTTTAAAGAATAGGTTCAAAGGTTAGTCATTACAGATCAGTTATTCATGTAATGACGATTTTAAGGTTGGTATAAGCTTACAAGGTCTCTATACGTATGACACGGTAATGATAATATGATCACAACGCCAGATGCGTCTGTTAGTCAAAACGATACTGTCAATGATGGTGTTAATGACAAGCAGACTGTCAGCCAAGACCACGCCCTTCGTAAACGTATTATCTCGAAATCAGTCTTAGGGCTGATTTCATTGTTTATGCTAGTACCGATTTTAATCGTGCTGCTGTCGTGGACTCAGCCAGTGGCAGAGATTTGGACACACATGGCAGACTATGTACTGCCGCAAGTGCTCAAGAACACGGCGATTTTATTGCTTATGGTGACTGTCGTTTCAGGCACTATTGGTACTGCTCTGGCTTGGGTCACTAGTATGTATCGTTTCCCTGGTCAGCGTTTCTTTTCGTGGGCGTTGATGTTGCCACTTGCCATCCCTGCTTATGTATTGGCATTTGTCACTATCGGCATTGTTGATTTTAGTGGGCCGCTACAGACAGCTCTGCGCGATTCCGGTATTAGTACTGCCATACCGTCGATAAGGAATGTATGGGGCGCAGGCTTGATATTGTCGCTAGCGTTTTACCCTTATGTATATTTGCTCGCGCGTCAAGCATTTTTGTCGCAAGGCAGGCGAGCGATAGAAGCGGGGCAGATGCTAGGTTTGAGTCGTAGCCGTGTGTTCTTTCGACTGGCGCTACCGCAAGCACTACCGTGGATCATTGGCGGCTTGTTGCTAGCCAGTATGGAAACCTTAGCAGATTTCGGTGCAGTATCCGTATTCAATGTCGATACTTTTACTACCGCCATTTATAAAGCATGGTTTGGTTTTTTCAGTTTGACCACAGCGGCTCAGTTAGCAGCCTTGCTGATTGGTGTGATCTTCATTGTGGTATTGCTTGAGCAGTATTGGCAAGCGAAGCGTGGTAGCTCACTTACCCAAGGTAGCAGCCAACGCTTTGACGCCAGTAAACCTGCTAAGCTCGCCATGACACTGCTGTGTACGCTGATCTTTTTAGTTGCCTTTTTAATTCCTTTCTTACAGCTCATCTATTGGACAGCACTTAACTTTCGCCAAGATTTTGATGCGCGTTACATTGATTTTGTTACCAACAGCCTCATGATTGCTAGTATGACCACGTTGTTTATTGCCTTTTTGGCCGTTATCATTGCGTGGATTAAACGGCAGTATCCTGATAAGTCGACTAAGCTAATGACCACTTTAGCCAATTTGGGTTATGTCGTACCGGGGACTGTGTTGGCGGTAGGGATATTTATACCTATTGCGTGGCTTGATAATCAAATGATTGCCTTTGGTATCACCTCACAGCAAGTGCTTTCTGGCAGCGTCATTGTTATGCTACTGGCGCTATCGACACGTTTTATGACAGTGAGTTTTCAGCCAGTTGACAGACAACTGCAACGATTGACAGTCAATCAAGAAGCTGCTGCAAAATTACTTAGCGACAGTCCTTATCAGCGCTGGCGTCATGTGATGCTGCCTGTGCTTAGCCCTGGCGTATTGACTGCATTACTGATGGGCTTTGTCGAAGTGATGAAAGAGATGCCCATTACGCTGATGACACGGCGTCAAGGCTGGGATACGCTTGCAGTACGAGTGTTTGAAATGACGAGCGAAGGTATGTGGGGACGAGCCGCATTGCCGAGTTTGCTAATCGTGTTAGTTGGCTTGCTTCCTGTCTGGATACTACTGCGTCAAAGTGACAAACACAGCTAGTAACAACAAATCTAATAGCAATAATTTGACATAAGTTTAACAGCACACTCGTAGTGTCAGCTATATTATAATTTGCTCTGTTTTATCGATGGTTTTACTTACTAATAGCGAACTGGTACCGTCTATGTACACTGATTCAATGAACGACTCCACAAATTCTAAGTCAGAAAAGGCTCGGGCTAATCATATGCCTGTAGCAAAATCACCACTGTCACAAAATAGAATCAATCCAGTTCAGCCGAATAAAACTGTAGAACAAAGCAGTACCTCACAACAAAATACTGAGAAACATATCGCGACAGATCCTTATTTTAGTGTGCAAAATCTCATCGTAGGCTATGACGATACTATCGTCGTTAATGGTCTATCGTTGGTGCTGGAGCAAGGAGAGATTGGTTGCTTCTTAGGTTATAGCGGCTGCGGGAAGACAACAGCGCTTCGAGCAATCGCGGGACTGGAGCAAAGTCGCGGCGGCACTATCTATCTAAACAATCAACGCTTAACAGAAAAGACAGCTCGGCACTCATTTGCCGTGGCACCAGCCAAGCGCGGCATGGGGATGGTGTTTCAAGATTATGCGCTTTTTGGTCATTTAAGCGTGGTAAAGAACATCGCCTTTGGTCTCAATAAATGGTCAGCTGCTGACAAAAAAGCACGTGTGGCTGAGATGCTAAGCTTAGTCGAATTGACTGAGCATGCGGATAAACGTCCTAATGAGCTCTCTGGTGGTCAGCAGCAGCGTGTGGCTCTTGCAAGAGCGCTAGCCCCCAAACCAAAACTACTATTACTTGATGAACCATTCTCTAATCTAGATGTGGTACTGCGTGAGTCATTGGCAATGAATGTCCGTGATATTCTCAAACGTACTAATACCACAGCGATTTTGGTCACTCATGATCAAAATGAAGCGTTTGCGCTAGCGGATAAAGTAGGGGTAATGGACAAAGGACGATTGGTACAGTGGGCGCGACCAAGCGAACTGTATCATGAGCCTGTCAGTCCTTTTGTCGCTGAATTCGTAGGCGAAGGCGCGATGATAGACGGCATTATCAAAGAAGGTCATGTTGAGACAGCACTGGGGAATA
Organism: Psychrobacter sp. APC 3281; assembly: GCF_030407815.1. GTDB lineage: Bacteria > Pseudomonadota > Gammaproteobacteria > Pseudomonadales > Moraxellaceae > Psychrobacter. Next base: position 95,362 of record NZ_JASDCS010000008.1, on the reverse strand, counting down.
TCTATCGCCGCATGGAAGTCTATGACGAATCAGGCCAGCCACAGTACTGCGAATATGATTATCCAAATGGCACGCCCATTAAAGTACTCGTGCGCCCTGATGATATTATTCATGATGACGACAGTACACAGACAGCTTTAGTTATTGGACGTGTGTTTCGCGGTGCCAACTATTTATACCGTCTGCAGTTAGACGACGGACAGACTGTCTTATCCTTGGTTGCGAGCCATCATAATCATGCAATCGGCTCGCATATTGGCATTCTGCCTTTGCTAGAGCATGTCGTAGTCTTCGATGAAAAAGACATCAATGCCACTACTTGGTCAGAATACGATAGGTCATCAAGAATGGATGAAGAGGTTTAGTAGCATTTACCATTCTTGAGCTGTTGTCTCAATTTACCGTTTAGCTAGAATATGTAAGTAACGGCCAAGCCATTTGTACGGCTCTAACTGTGAGTAGCGTAACTCCATTCTAATCACTGCATCTGGGTCGTTATGACCGCCACGTTTGAGCGGTGCATAGTCATGAAATACCCGCAAGCCACTGCTGCGCACCGTCTGATAGTCATGCGCCTTTAACCAAGACTGAACCTCTTCTTTAGCGACGGGATGATTGGGTGTCAGACTTTTCTTGTTGTCTGCCTTATAGTCTGTATTATCGAGTAGATTAAAATTTCCCATGATAAGGTTACGATAATCAAAGCTTGCAGGATTATAAAAGCACAAAGATAGCGCGCCATCATCTGTTAGATATTGATCAAAGAAGTCCATGACCGCTGCTGGTTCTGCCAACCATTCGAGTAGCGCGTGCGACATAATCAAATCAAACCTTTCTGTCTCTGTCTGAGCCAGTTTTTCTTCAAGCGCTTGATAAGGGCAAACATACCAAGTGATGTCTAGCTTTTTATCAATTTTTTCTGCGCTCGCTTTCGCCTTCTCAAGCATATTCGCTGAGATGTCATTGATGACTACGCTATGACCTTGAGCAGCAAGTTCTATCGCAATTTGCGCAAGCCCTGCACCCACATCCAGGATACGTAAAGGTCGCCCAAGCGTCTCACTCATCTGTGAACTATATTCAAAAATATCACGTCGTAACACGGCCAATCGAATCTCGCCTTTTAAACCACCATAAACCTTCTTTTCAAAATGTTCGGCAATGGCATCGAAGCTACGATCTGCTCGTTTGTCTTCTGCTGGTATAGAAAGGTTTGAGTCAGGCTGGCTATATTGATGTTTAGTTGTCATAGGTATTTAGATCAATGAGTAAGAGGGTCAAATTAATAAAACTATTTAGTATTAACTAGCGTTTCAAACGTCTGTTAATTACCCATTTAAAAACGAATTTCGCTAAAACAATAACGACAAATACCACGATAACAAACACCCACATACCATTGCCTTGTAGATTTTCTTGATAGGCTTTTGACAAGTATGCTGATAAAGCCATAGCGACTAGAAGTGCTCCCCAACGGACATAAGGGACAGCGCGATTGTTATGGTTAGGAAAGCTAGCAACGTAATCGCTCGAAAAGCTGTATAGCACCATTGCTAAAATCCAAACAATTGCAAGAATGATATCCATAATAAAAGTAGCCTATTAGGTCGTTATTTAAGTGCTATAAAAGATGAGTTAGTGTAGCGTTTAGAAATTTTTTGTCCAGCATCACTAGAAAATAACCGCATTAAAGTGGTTTAAATCATAATGTGCTCACTAAAATAATATGATTTTGAAAGCTATTAGCTCATGGCAAAGCATTATGGTCGTGAAAACTATATAACCATAAAAACCATCAGTTCACGTCAGAGACAGTTGTAGGTGTTGTTGTATTGGCTAAATATTCTAAGCATCCTAGTTGTTTGGTCAATAGAGCTTATATGCAAACCACATATGAGTTCTATGCTCAAGATTTTAGCGTTAAATTAAATGTCGTGTTGAATTGTAGATAGAAACATAAGTATTCACTCAGTTAGTCAAAATAAATCTTGTCGAGCTGTACTGAATGAGTATAGTATTTTTCTATTTAATATCCATCAGATACGGAGAATAAACAATGAAATCAATCACCACAGCGCTACTCGCCCTAGTATTTGCCTTTACATCTATGAGCCAAGCACAAGCTCGAAATACGCCCTGTTCAGGTAAAATGGGCGGGGTGTCACATTGCTCAGCAGATGGTAAGTTTGTTTGTAAAAATGGCAAAATCAGCCAATCAAAAAAAACCTGCCATTAGAATTATTTTAGCGTGTGTCAATAATTCAAAATATCACTGCAAATGAACCGCCTAGCTTGATTTTAATGGTGGTCAGAACCCCTAAATCAGCAAATTTGTGCTAAAATAGCTTCTTTTATTAAACATTAAAACTATCGCTATTTTCCTATTGTTTTGCACGTGTAGCAGTGTTTTTTTATGGTAAGTATTTTGGTCATGACTGCCCATTTATGTGGCAGTATTTTTATATGATCTACGGGTGCCATAAGCGATGTGTCAACGTTAGAAAAAAATGTGAGTGAAGGAGTGTATATGAGCGAATCGGTCAGTCCTATTGGCATCGTAGATGAGCTAAAGCAGTCGTATTTGGATTATGCGATGAGCGTGATCGTCTCGCGTGCGCTGCCTGATGTGCGTGATGGGTTCAAACCTGTACACCGCCGCGTGATGTATGCCATGCACGTGCTATCAAACGATTATAATAAACCGTATAAAAAATCAGCACGTGTGGTTGGTGATGTTATCGGTAAGTACCATCCACATGGCGATAGTGCCGTCTATGATGCCATCGTCCGTATGGCGCAGGATTTTAGCTTGCGCTACCCAATGGTTGATGGTCAAGGTAACTTTGGTTCGATCGATGATGATCCTCCGGCAGCGATGCGTTATACCGAAGTACGTATGACTAAACTGACCCACCAGATGCTCGCTGATTTGGATAAAGATACGGTCGATTGGGAAGACAACTACGACGGCTCTGAGCGCATGCCAAGCGTGATGCCAGCGCGTATTCCTAACCTATTGGTCAATGGCGCGACGGGTATTGCCGTTGGTATGGCGACCAATATGGCACCGCATAACTTGACCGAAGTAATAAATGCTTGTCTTGCGTATGCTGAAAACCCACAAGTTTCAGCTGAAGAGCTAATGTCGCATATTTCAGGTCCTGACTTCCCTACAGGTGGTATTATCTATGGTCGCGCGGGCATTTTAGATGCTTATCGTACCGGTAAAGGCCGTTTGCATATTCGTGGTCGTTATCATATCGAGCCGATGAGCAATGCTGGCGTCAACCGTGATCGTGAGCGCATCGTATTTACCGAAGTACCTTATCAGGCTAACAAAGCCAAGCTGATCGAGCGTATTGCAGAGCTGGTTCGTGATAAAAAAATCGAAGGTATTAGCGAAATTCGTGATGAGTCTGATAAAGACGGTATGCGTATCGCTATTGACTTGCGTCGTGGCGAGACCGCTGAAGTTATTGTCAATAACCTATTTCTACAAACGCCGCTAGAGTCTAGCTTTAGTATCAATATGGTGGCGCTCGATAATGGTCAGCCTAAACTATTGACTTTGCGTCAGCTTATCGCTGCATTTGTCCGTCATCGTCAAGAAGTGGTGACCCGCCGTACGATTTATGAATTGAACAAAGCCCGCGTTCGTGGTCATTTGCTAGAAGGTCTAACGGTTGCTCTAGCCAATATCGACGAAATTATTGCGACGATTAAAGCTTCTGCAAACCGTGGCCTAGCACGTGAAAGTTTATTAAATAACACATGGGGCTCAGGTAGCGTTGTTGCGATGCTCACAGCTGCTGGTAGCCAATCAGTGCGTCCTGAGTTTATCGATGGCGAAGATCCTAAAGCGCCGTTTGGTCTGATCGAAGGCGAAGAACGTTATCGCTTGTCACTTGAGCAGGTCAATGCGATTTTAGATATGCAATTGCATCGTTTGACTGGTCTTGAGCAAGATAAATTGACTGAAGAGTACCAAGACCTATTACGTGAAATCGCACACTTAGAGTCTATCCTTGGCGATTTTGATAAGCTGATGGCGATTATCTCTAATGAGATGATCGAGATTCGTGATAACTTTGGTGATGAGCGCCGTACCGATATCATCGATTCACGTATGGACTTTAGTCGCGAAGACCTTATTCCTGAGCAAACGGTCGTCATGACGGTATCGCGTACTGGCTATGCTAAGACTCAGCCGATTGACGATTATGTTGCACAAAAACGTGGCGGTAAAGGTAAGTCTGCTACGGCAATGAAAGAAGATGATGTAATTGATCATTTAGTCGTGACATCAACGCATTCTACGGTACTGTGTTTCACTGATAGTGGACGTGTCTTTAGCTTACGTGGTTTTGAAGTGCCGATTGCCAGTCGCGGTGCTCGTGGTCGTCCATTAGTCAATCTAATTGGCCTAAATAGCGACGAAACCGTTACAACCATACTACCAATTCCAAAAATTGTGGAAGATACATCAGTAGTAAGTGAAGTATCAGAAGTAAGCAATGATGACGATTCGGTAGAAGATAGCAACCAAGCAGAGCCGCCTTTTGTCTTCTTTGCCACGGCCAACGGTACAGTGAAGCGGGTAGAGCTGAAGCAGTTTGCCAATATCAGATCGAACGGTTTGATTGCAGTTGGATTAGAAGACGGTGATAAATTGGTCAGCGCTCGTATTACTAATGGTAGCCAAGAAGTGATGTTGTTCGCTTCAAGTGGTAAAGCCATTCGTTTCGATGAGAATGATGCGCGTGCGATGGGTCGTACGGCAAAAGGCGTCCGCGGTATGCGTCTGACTACTGACGAATTTATCAAATCATTAGTTGTTATCGAAGATGATGTACGTGAAATCTTGATTGCTTGTGAAAATGGCTTTGGTAAACGTACCTTTATCGATGAGTTCAATACACAAAATCGTGGTGGTGGCGGTGTGATCGCTATCAAGACCAGCGAGCGTAATGGCGCACTAGTACGAGCGACCAAGGTTGACTCTACCGACGATATCATTTTAATCTCTGATAAAGGCACATTGGTTCGTACCCCAGTTGAGCATGTCGCTAGCTCTGGTCGTAATACACAAGGCGTAACATTGATTCGTCTGTCAAAAGATGAAAAACTGGTTGCCATGGCGCGTGTTGAGCACGAAGAGAGCGATGATGAGCTTATCGATGCCATGAGAGAAGACGGTACGTTTGAGGTAGAAGGTCAGGAGCAGATAGATATTGATGCGACAACTGACAGTACTGCAACTACCGACGTCGACGATGTGATTGATATTGCAAACGATCATAAACCAAGTGACAATCTATAATAGACTAACTATGCATAAGACGATGACGAGTAATAGTCTTGGTAATTAGCTTTTGAGTCTAGTCTCTTAGCATTTTTCTAGAAAAAAGCCTCTGACGTTATCGTCGGAGGCTTTTGTTTTTTCATTCTCATTTTTTCAATACTGTAAATAAGGTTCTATTTTTTAAGGCTGTTGTTATGCTTACGACCAATCAAACTTTTCAGGGAACGGTTGCTTCGGTATCATCGAGCTTTTTATTCTCGATGATGTTTTTGTTTGGACTGTTTATGCTGCCCTTAACAGGGACGCAGGTAGCATCATGGCGTGTGCTCATGATGTTGCTCAGTTTGGTAATATTGGTCAGTTTGACTAAGCAGTGGCAACGTGTTTTTGATTATATAAAGACGCTAAAGACACCAAAAGAATGGCTAATATTTATACTGCCTGCGCCAATCCTAGGGGGACAGATTTGGTTGTTTATGTGGGCGCCGGTCAATGGGTTTGGTCTCGATGTTACGTTGGGCTATTTTTTATTGCCGCTAGTGATGATTGTGCTTGGTCGATTCTTTTACCATGAATATATGAGTATTTTGCAATGGGCTGCCGCGATATTTGCAGCACTCGGTATCGGCTACGATATTGTTCAGTATGGTTCAGTCTCTTGGGTGACACTGTTTGTATGCTTGGGTTATCCACCGTATTATCTGCTACGGCGCACCCTTTCTGTACCACCCATTACGGGCTTATTGTTTGATTTGACGCTGTTGACACCAGTCGTGCTGATCGTGCTATATATGACGGGCGGTTTTGATGTTGCGGCGCAAGACATGAAGTTCTGGTATCTGTTGCCGCTGCTTGGTGCTTTTAGTGCGCTTGCGATGTCGCTGACGATGATTGCCAGTAGCAAGTTGCCAGTATCACTGTTTGGGGCATTAAGTTATATCGAGCCAATGCTGTTATTCGTATTGTCTATCACGATTCTGAGTCAAAGCCTTGAAGAAGGTGGTTCACTCTTTATGTACGGGATGATTACGCTTGCGTTACTGGTCATGATGGCCGATAGCGTAAAAGGTTACCTCGTTCGTCAGCGTAATGACCGCTTGCATGGCTATAGAGAGCTTCAGATTGGCGGCTTTCCACCGCGTCGTCACTTTATCAATCAGCGTATCGATGGCGTGCTAAAAGCCCATCGTTTTCGCAAGATTCGTCGTTACCAAAAGAAGATGGATAAGATACAGCAAAAAATCGAACAACTTGATGCAAAATAAGCACTTACCTGCATTAAATTCACTCAATTTAAAAGTTTAGACACTAGATGAACAGTGGCATTGCTTATTCATTCTGATTTTGACATAATGCCGACCATGATGTAAGCCTAACACATCAAAAGCGTTCAACTTAGATTGCGCGACGACCTTATATGCAAAAGCCTCAGACGTTCTCGTCTGAGGCTTTTGTTTTTTTTAAAAATTGCCATGGATGTGCCCCAATCTTTAAAGGCTGTTGTGATGCTGACTACTAACCAAACCTCGCAGGGTACAATCACTGCTGTCGCTGCAAATTTTTTATACTCATTACTGTTCTTATTTGGTCTACTGTTGCAACCATTATCAGGTACGCAAGTCGCTTCGTGGCGCGTGCTGACGATGTTTTTTAGTCTAGTACTGCTGGTCAGTGTACTAAAGCAGTGGCAGCACATTTTTGATTATCTAAAAACACTAAAGAACGCGAAAGAGTGGTTTTTATTTATACTACCCACACCGATTTTGGGCGCGCAAATCTGGATATTTATGTGGGCGCCAGTCAATGGTTTGGGACTTGAGGTAACGTTGGGTTATTTTCTATATCCGATGATTATGATTGTTGTCGGCAGGTTCTTTTACAACGAAGATATGAGCTTACTTCAGTGGGCTGCTATCGTATGTGCAGGTCTTGGTATCGCTTACGATATTTTTGAGTATGGTGCTATTTCTTGGGCGACTTTGTTTGTGTGCTTGGGTTATCCTCCTTATTATCTACTACGTCGTAAGTTGGCCGTGCCGCCTATTACTGGTCTTATCTCAGACCTTGTATTGTTGTTACCAGTGGTATTGGTCGCGCTGTATATGAATGGCGGTTTTGAGGTAGCAATCACTAACCACAAGCTTTGGTATCTGCTGCCACTATTGGGCATTATTAGTACCGCTGCGATGTCACTGACGATGGTAGCCAGTCAGAAGCTGCCTGTCTCACTATTTGGCACTCTGTGTTACCTTGAGCCAATATTCTTGTTCATCTTCTCAATCGCAATTTTAGATCGTAACTTACATGATGGTGGCTCCATGCTGATGTACAGCATGATTTTTATCGCACTGCTGATTATGATTGCTGATAGTGCGCTGGGCTATATGGCGCGTAAACGTGAAGACCGCTTACATGGCTACAATGAGCCACAAGTAGGCAGTTTCCCACCACGTCGTCGTCTGAAAAATCGCCGTATCAAAGGCGTGCTAATCGCGCATCGATTCCGCCAAATCAAAAAATATCAGCAAAAGATAGATAAAATGACGCGTAAGATTGAAGCATTGCATTTAGATTGATGTCAAAGAGTACACCGTCTTAGATAGTATCGATTCGGTAGGCATAGTTTTCCAGTATGTCTGCCAACTCACAGTATTAAAGGAGTAGAAATTACGCTATTATCGAGAGCAGTAGTGCCGCGATTGAGTGAACATATGGCGCTATATCTGAGATACTATGGCTGATTTACTACAATATATAACTAGGACGGTTTATGTTACATCTTCATCATTTAGCAAACTCGCGCTCGTTTCGTATTATCTGGCTGTTGGAAGAGCTCGGCGCCGATTATAAATTGACTTGCTATGAGCGCAATAAGGCATACCGTGCTCCTGATAGCCTAAAGCAAGTGCATCCGATTGGTAATGCGCCGATACTAGAAGCAGACAATCGTGTGCTGATTGAGTCAGGATTCATTATTGAATATCTGATTAAGCATTACGACAAAGAAAAGCAGTTCAAACCTGACGATAAGAACGAAACAGCATGGGAAGCCTATACGTTTTGGCTACACTTTGCAGAGGCTTCATTAATGCCACTGTTGGTCATGCGTTTGGTATTCACAAAAGTAGTGTCTCAGTCGCCGATGCTAATCAAACCTATCAGCAAAAAAATCCAAGGTCAGATTGAAAAAAACATGATCAGTAGCGGTTTGGAGAAAATGCTAGATATGATGGAGCGTCATCTACATGAAAACCATTGGTTTGCAGGTAGTGAATTTAGCGCCGCTGATATTCAAATGCATCTTGCAGTCTTGGGTGCCAATGCTGGTGCAGGTCTAGATCAGAGTAAATATACCAATCTTTTGAACTGGCTCAAACGCTGCGAAGAACGAGATGCCTTTAAGCGAGCAGAAAAAAAGGGCGGCCGTCTGAATTTTTAAAGGATGCTGGTATAATCCTCCCTCAACGCTTAAGTAGCCATGTAGACCAAAGGCTTTGTTTATGAATAAACAAAGCCTTTTTTAGGATAATGTTATGACAGATCTAAACACCTCGAATAAAGACAATCTAAAGCAAGATAGCCTAGATAAAGATGACAATCAGTCAGCAACTCAAACATCACTTAATAAGCAAGATACCAGTATGCAAGAAAATAATAGACAGCAGATTAATAGCCAGCAAGTCTCTATCAAGTCGTGGTCACAGAAAATTCTAGTGGTAATTCTGTGTGCAGCGAGCTTTTATGGTGGCTGGAAATCTTACGAATCGAATATGGTAAACGAGTGCACCGCCAATGGTGGACAAATGGTTGAAGGTCAAAAAACCATGATATGCCAATTGTCATAGCTAGGGCATCTTCTTCGTTTATCTTATTTCTGTCATTGATTTAGAATGAAGAGAAGCTCTCGTACTTCTGAGCCAGTACTCCTGATAAATAAAAGGCATCCTTATGCTAAAGCTAACCTTTTTGGGTACCTCTGCAGGTGTACCGACCAAACAGCGTAATGTGACCGCATTGGCAATAGAGTGTATGAATCCGCATAGCTCTGGCGTACAGCAAGGGAGTCGTCAACAGAATAATCAGAGTAAGAAATCGCGCCCATGGGTGCTGATTGATTGCGGTGAAGGCACACAGCAGCAATTGCTACATACCAAACTCTCATTGCATCAATTGGCTGCTATTTGCATCACTCATGTGCATGGTGACCATTGCTACGGTCTGCCAGGGCTATTAGCAAGCGCTGCTATGTCAGGACGCCGTGAACCATTAACTTTGATTGCCCCAAAAGCGATTGCTACTTTGCTTGATGCCATTATCGTCACTACAGAGCTGTATCTACCCTTTGCTCTCAATTTTGTAGCGATTGAAGAGGTGTTAGCTGAGCAAGGTGATACGAATAAGGTTAACATTAGCTTAAGCGACCAACATCAGCTTGATATTGATATCACGCCGCTATCACATCGGGTTGCTTCTCATGCCTTTGGTATTACTCAGACTATTAGCCGCCGCATCCTTAATACAGATAAGCTTGTGGCAGATGGTATTCCAGCAAGTGCACTATGGGGCAAGTTACAGCAAGGCGAAGATGTCACGACTGAGGGTAATAGACAATTGCGCTCAGTAGATTATGTTGACAATGAGATACAGCGGACGCGAGTGGTGGTGGCAGGAGACAATGATACGCCAAACTTGTTAAGCAAAGCCGTTATCAATGCGGATTTATTAGTGCATGAAGCGACGTATACCCACGAGGTGCTGACTAAGATTCACGCTAAAAACCCAGACTATGATCCGATGCATAGTAGCGCGCATGTGGTGGGTACATTCGCGCAAAAGATGAACCTGAAAAACATCATTTTGACCCACTTTAGCGCTCGCTATCAGGGTTTTGATAACCCTAATAGCAAGACGCCAAACATGGCACATATTCGCTTAGATGCTGAGAGCGTTTATGAAGGTAATCTTTGGTTAGCCGCAGATTTTGACCAATATATGGTTGATGGTGCAATTGAGTCGGCAAGCAATCAAGAGGGCAGTCAAAAGGACAACTGCGTGCAGTATATAGGCTCTGCACGCAGTGATTAGATATGGCTAAGCTTAGATATGATTTAGCGTTAAATATGACCTAGCACTTACTGTCTTCGATAGCCAATTGTGTTTCACCACTCCAAAAACGGCTAAATTGATAAGCAACTCGTCCTGAGCGACCACCACGTTCTGAGGCCCAGCGTAGCGCATCCTTTCTGATCGTGTCAGGCATAGACTGACTTGCTAAAATGTCCTTAGCATCATTATCCAGATCAGCGGAGATTTTTTGCTGCTCTAAATTCAAATAATGCTGAACGATTTGCAGATAAGTCTGCTGATCCATAGGATGGAAGGTAAGGGACAAACCGAATCGATCTGATAATGACACGGTTTCATCAATGGCCTCATAGGGATTGACTTCATCCGTCTGCCCATTATAAATATCGACATTGTCTTTCATCATCTGCGGTAGCAAGCGACGGCGATTGCTAGTGGCGTAGACCAGTAGTTTGTCTTGCTCAGAGTCTAGCGAGCCATCGAGCACGCTCTTTAGCGCACGATAGCTTTCGTCTTGACCATTAAAAGCGAGATCATCACAGTATACGATATAGCGGCAATGACAATCTGCTGGTAGGGCATTAATAGCAGCACGAATCTTATCCAATACTTGCAGATCATCGCGGGCCACCTCAATAATACGCAAGCCTTCACTATGATGGGCTTGTAGCAAAGCGCGAATCAATGATGACTTACCAGCACCGCGGGTGCCTGACATCAATACATGGTTGGCAGGGTAACCTTTAATAAACTGACGGGTGTTTTGTACCAGTTTCGACTTTTGCGTATCGATACCATGCAAGTCATCTAAGCTCAAAAACAAATTGACCGACAAAGGCTGCAGGTAACCAGTGCGTCCACCAACCCAGCGATAAGCAAGCTGTCTCGGGTCGATTTCAATAGTTGGTGTGACTCGCTCTTGTAAGTACTGACTGAGTAAGTCTAACAAAGGTGCGGGTAGGGCATAAGTAGGTTGATCAGATGGCGTGGTCGGGATAGTTGGTTGTGACATAGTGGCTCTAGCAATTAAGGTTGTCTTTAATACCATACCCAAAAATACAATTAACGCTGCTGAAATTTCAGTGCCTACAATCTTAGTACCTACTAAGCGTAGTACTTGTAATCATTATTCGCGCTATTATTATCTTTGGAAATGATACGAATGGGAAGGCAGTAATCTCACTATATTATGAGAAACAATACCATGGAAAATAGTGCCAGTAATCCGTCTATTACGCAAGCCTTGCAAGCGCAGGCGATACAGCTATTACCTATTATCAACCAAGAACTGGACGCACAATATTTTAGGGAGGTAGTGCATCAACGTATTGCTCAGCAAAGCACAGAGCAAATGCAAGATGTCAAAACGCAACATATCGACAAGACTTATTTCCAAGGACTAACACGTGCCCAGCATCCGCAATTTGGCAGTGTGATGATTAAATGGCAGTTGAGTGATGGCGCTTATCCTATCGCTTCTGATTTAACTCATGAAGCGGATATTTTAGCTGCTGTAAATGCTTCATTGATAGTCAAAGATAACGTTATCGCACCGCCGCTATTGGCTCATTATTGCGTAAATGTTCAGATACTAGAGCAGTTGCAACACCTAGTTATAGTGGTCATGCCTTATTACCCTAATGGTAGCTTGGTGAGTCAGCTGACCGCTTCAAAATATCTGTCATTGATAGCGTCACAAAAGCATCATTTCATCATGAAGTCTGTACACTTGATAGTCAATTTGCATCAGGCTGGCTGGCTACATAATGATATTAAACCTAGTAATATTTTGCTTGAAGGTCCTGACGATAAATGGCCGGCAGATACTATGAGTAATGATCTGACTCCTAGATTGTTACTCACTGATTTTGCTTTATCACAACATATGACGGTGGCTAATAGCCAACCAAATCCTGCTGGCACACCAGCGTATCTCGCACCTGAGCGCTGGCAAGGACAGCGTGCAACGGTGCAAAGTGATATCTACGCGTTTGGCGTAATGATGGTTGAGATACTAACAGGCAAGCGCCCGTTTCAGGTAAGCGCCAATAGCAATGAGAAATTAAAAGTGTGGGCGATTCAGCATTGCCAACAACCTATTCCAACGTTATCAGCAGAATGTAGTCACTATCAATGTATTGTCGACAAAGCATTGGCGAAACGGGTAGAGAGACGGTATCAGGAAATGGATAAGATATTGATAGATTTGAAGTTATTAGACAACAGCTGAATTTATTATTTTATTTTAAAAAGTGATTGTTTGTAGTATTCACATATTACCCAGTCGTTGTTTTTTATGTTTGAATGGATATTCAGGCTCATTTTAAGCGAAGTCGCTATAAACTAATTTGGGTTCCCATATTTCATTACAATGTTTTATTACAATACAGTGAGAATATCATGGCTAAAGTACTTATCATAACCGGTGATTTTGTTGAAGACTATGAAAACATGGTTCCGTTCCAAGCGCTACTAGCGATGGGACATGAGGTTGATGCGGTCTGCCCAGATAAAGTGGCAGGTGATAGCATTGCTACCTCAATACACGACTTCGAAGGTGATCAAACTTATACCGAAAAACGCGGTCATAATTTTTTCCTTAATGCGTCTTTTGCTGATATCAATGTAGAAGATTACGATGCTTTGTATTTACCGGGTGGACGTGCGCCAGAATACTTGCGCTTGAATGCTAAGGTCATTGCAATGATTCAGCATTTCGCAAATACTGATAAACCGATTGCATCGGTTTGCCATGGGCCACAAATGCTGACGGCTGCTGGCGTATTAAAGGGTAAAAAAGTATCTGCTTATCCTGCGTGTCAGCCAGAAATAGAAATGGCTGGCGCTGAGTATATCGAGTTACCTATGGATGGCGCTATTACAGATGGCCAACTGGTAACGGCACCTGCATGGCCCGCCCACCCAGCGATGCTAAAGCAGTTTGTTGCCTTGCTATAAGCGTTAATTCGGGTCTGTTGAACGTTCAATAGACCCCAATATCGAGAGAGAATATATATGTGCCAACTTTTTATTAGTGCTGACGACAGCTTGTGGAGCTCTAAGACCAAATCACTTCGAATTCAGGGAGTTGTCACCTCAATTCGTTTAGAAGTATTTTTTTGGGATATATTAGAAGAGTTGTCATTTCGCGATCAAATGACAGTCAATCAGCTGATTACCAAGCTATACCTTGAATCTCTCGATGCTGATCATGATATTGGCAATTTCACCTCTTTTTTAAGAGTGTGTTGTTCTCGTTATTTATCTTTAATAGCCGATGGCGATCTTTCCCGCGAAACAAGATTGCCTTTAGAAAAAGTCGATGCAAAAAATATCATTCAACGTGAAACCCTCCGTAAAAATCAACGTAGTGCATTATTCAACGATAGTGAGGGAAACCTTTCTATTAATTAATTATGCCTATAGCAGGTATATGCAAATATTGGCAAAGCGGGTAGAGAGGTGCTATAAAAGTACGGATGAGGTGCTGCATGACTTAGAAAGGCTATAAAAGTAGATTAATACTTCTGATAAGTTATTTTATAGTTTTAACACCAAATTCCAGACACAAAAAAACCTGCTAAAAAGCAGGTTTTGATATTTGGTCTAAGATGTACTATCCGAAAATGGTGGGGCTGGAGAGACTCGAACTCTCACACCTTGCGGCGCCAGAACCTAAATCTGGTGCGTCTACCAATTCCGCCACAGCCCCATTTTCGTTACTCTATCATCAAAAGCGATTAAACTCAAACGCTATCTAGATAGTTAACTGATTCGGTAGTGCGTCTCAGTGGTTGGCTATTATATAGAGTTTTAATTGTTTGGCAACCCCTATTTGCAATTATTTTTAATTATTTATCATTTATTTTCGATATTAATTTTAAGTAATTGATATTAATCATAATTTGTTATCGTGTTTTATGCGTTTATTTACTCTTTAGTTGGTACTCTCGGGGCAGAGATATCCAATTGCTGCAATTTGCGTGTCAGAGTATTGCGTCCCCAACCAAGTAAACTCGCTGCCTCTATCTTTTTACCGCCGCTATGATTGAGTGCTGCTGTTAATAAAACGCGCTCAAACTCAGGGGTTGCTGTTTGCAGAATATCAGTTTCACCCGTGCTTAACGACTGCTCAGCCCAATCAGCCAGTGCTTGCTGCCAACTTTGGCTTTTAGGCATCTGGCTACTTCGCTCATTTTGATGACTGTTTAACACACTACTATTTAATACATCGCCACTTTGTACCAAGTTCTCTTGAGCGTCTTCCTTTGATGAGCCATGCTCTTCATAAAGCACCGTATTAGGTGAGATGTTTTCAAGTAGCTCTGGTGGCAAGTCTGTCGCCATCACCGTATCACCAGTGGCCATCACGGTGAGCCATAAACAGACGTTTTCTAATTGACGCACATTACCGCGCCAGTCAAACGTCTGCATAATTTGCAATGCGGCAGGATGTAGATGCTTTGGGGTGGTACTCATTTGCTCTGCGGCAGACTGCATAAAGTAGAGGGCTAATGCAGGAATGTCTTCAGGGCGTGTACGTAGTGGTGGTAGGGGTAATCGAATGACATTGAGTCGATAAAATAAGTCTTCGCGAAATCGGCTTTGTTTCACTAGCTCTTCTAAGTTTTGGTGGGTGGCTGCGATGATACGTACATCGACCTTTATTGGCTGCTGACCACCAACACGATAAAACTCACCATTGGCCAGGACGCGTAACAGCCGTGTCTGAGTGCTAAAAGGCATGTCACCGATTTCGTCTAAAAATAGAGTACCGCCGTCTGCCTGCTCAAAACGGCCTTGACGCATTGTCGTTGCACCAGTGAACGCGCCTTTTTCGTGACCAAATAGCTCAGACTCGATCAAGTCATGCGGTATGGCTGCCATATTAAGCGCAATAAACGGTTGCTGCTTACGCGGGGAGTGTTGATGTAAAGCACTGGCTACTAACTCTTTACCCGTTCCAGACTCACCAGTGATTAAGACAGAAATGGGGGATTGAGCCAGTCTGCCAATAGCACGAAACACCGTTTGCATGGCTGGTGACTGTCCAATGATGCCGCTAGGGTTACTATTACTTTTGCCTTCGCCGGCACCTTTGTTCTTATTGTCTTTGGTTGTCTTACTGGCAGGTGCTACTTTAGGTTTTAGCAACTTTTCAGTAGACGTGTCAGGCGCTATATTGGTATTGGTTTTATCTGAAAGGGAAACAGTTGTTGTTTCTAAATTAGGCTGGTAGTTGATGGCTTTATAAATCGTTGCAACCGCGTCATCTAAGTCAAAAGGCTTGGGCAGGTATTCAAAAGCACCTGTCTGATAGCTATTGATAGCAGAGGTCAGGTCTGAATGTGCCGTCATAATTACGATTGGCATTTTGGGAAAATGCTGATGGACCCAGTCGCTAAAAGACAATCCATCCATCATTGGCATGCGAATATCGGTCAATATGACGTCTGGTAATTGTTCAGCTGACTCTTGCTGTTTTAACACATCATTAAGGCGAGTCCATGCTGCTTGGGCTTGAGTAAAACTGATAACGGTCAATCCAGCATCTTCAAACGTGTCTGCCAACACCATACGTAGGGCTGCATCGTCATCGATTAACCACAATGTTGCAGGGTGGTCGCTGGGTGCATTATTCACAGTTACTATTTGTGATTGTGGTGATTGATCATCGCTTTTAGGTTGGAGGTCGTCGCTATATTCAGTCATGTATTGGGCCTAATCAGCAATTATTGATGGTAAGTTGGGGATTGGGAGTTGGCGTTATGAAACTTAGCAGCCTTTAATTCATAAATTCATAATTTGTTTTATGTCTCAGTGATGGGTTGAGTAAATGGTAGATATAGCGTAAATCGGGTTTGCTTATCTTCTTGCTTTTTTGTCGAGCTCACATCAATCATACCATGATGATGACTGATAATATCTTGGACGATGGATAATCCAAGACCTGTACCGGCTGCACGGCTAGTGACCATCGGGAAAAATATCTGACCGATCAATGCTGGATCAATACCTGAGCCATTATCAGTAATGGTAATTTGCATCACTTGCTTGTGCTGCTGCCCTACGATCGTATGCTGAAAGGCAACTCGCGTTTGAATATGTAATGTGGGTTGATAGTCAGAATTGCTCTCAGTTTGTATGGCAGCTTGTGGTGATTCTTGAGACGCTGAGATTCTATTCTGCTGTAGCGTTTGTTCGAACTCAGTCATCGACTCACAAGCATTATTAATGAGGTTTAAAAACACTTGAATCAGTTGATCCTTATCAGCGCACAACTCTGGCAATGATAAATCATAATCACGCTGTAACACTACCTGTGGATACTGATTGGTCACTAAGGTTAAGACATGCTCCAAAGGCTCATGGATATTAAGCGTTTGCCAGTTTGGCAGTTGATTGGAACCCAGAAGCTGCCCAATAAGATGGGTTAATCGATCAGTTTCTGAAATAATAATGTCCGTATAGTTGCGCAGTTTTTGATTCATTTTTTGCAAATCATGCTGCGTGTCAATGTTAGTAGTTGTCAAAGCATTATCAGCGCTAGAGGTGTTAGTAGTAGATGCGTCGCTGAATTTAATAAACTGCCGTTGCAACAGCTGGGCTGCCCCGCGAATACCAGCAAGAGGGTTTTTTATTTCGTGTGCCACTGAGCGTAGCATATGACGGGCCACTGTATACTGCTGTTGTTGACGCTGCTCCTCAGAGATACGACTTTGACGATCTTTGCCCCACATCTCGATAATAAAATAAGGCTGCTGTTCATAGATGACAGGCGTGACGCTATAGTCGACTGACAATGATAAATTACCGTTTAGCGGTGTTTTTATGATGTGGTCATGATCAATAAAAGGTTGTTGGTAGTTCTGTGCTTGCACAAAGCGCTCGGTCAACGAGTAAGCTGGCTCGCTCGAAGGCTCGTTTTCATTTGTATCATTACTATTATTATCGATAAATGCAGTATCTTTAGTCTTTAACTCATCGGGTGCGAGCAGTGTCAAGATGGATTGATTGATCAGTCTGCCGCTACTAATGGCAAGTAACTGCTCGGCTTGAGCATTCAACCGCGTGATTGATAGCTCATCGTTGACCCATAGAATAGCGGTGAATAAATGCTGAGATATAAATGCGAGGTCAGGGGTTGTTTTAGCGGTTATAAAATCAGCGTTCATCGGTAGGGCCCAAAAAAGTCAGATGCTTGAGATAATATTTAACCACAAATCAAGACTATAGAGCGGCAAAACTGGTGATTTTTGCAAAAAAAACGTACAATGCGCTCAGCCAATTTATCTCTAGCAAGGTCAGCCATGTCCAAAACTTCTACCGAGTCAGTGAATACGACAGCAGCAGCTCCTCTATCTGCCGTAAAAGACACTGCCACTATCTTCAATCCTGCCGCGCCTACCATAGTACAAGCGCAGAGTCAGGCAGATGCCAGTCAAACAGATACTAAACAACCTTACCATCATAAAGCCAATCATAATCAGAACCGTAGTGTAGCTCAAAGCAGCGATGTTACGACTGCCAATGCGACTGCTACGATGCCAGTTAGTGCAGCGCCAAAGATTGGTTTTGTGTCACTAGGTTGTCCAAAAGCATTGGTGGATAGTGAGCGTATTATCACTGAGCTAAGCCGTGACGGTTATCAAGTAGCTAGTGATTACGACGGTGCTGACTTGGTCGTGGTAAACACTTGCGGCTTTATTGAGTCAGCGGTACAAGAGTCACTTGATGCGATCGGCGAGGCCATTAGCAAAAACGGTAAAGTGATTGTCACTGGTTGTTTGGGCAAAGAAGCGGACAAAATCCGTGAGATGCATCCAGCTGTACTAGCAGTGACAGGCGCACATGCCTATGACGAAGTGATTACGGCAGTAGCGCAGCATGTGCCTAAGCCAAATCGCAGTCAGGACGCCAACTATGATCCAAAAATAGATTTGATTAATGAAGCGGGTATCAAACTGACCCCAAGCCATTATGCTTATCTAAAAATATCAGAAGGCTGTAATCATCGTTGTACGTTCTGCATTATCCCAAGCTTGCGCGGTGATTTGGTATCGCGCCCGATTGATAATGTAATGAACGAAGCACTGGCACTCAAAAAAGCTGGCGTGAAAGAATTACTTATCATCTCGCAAGACACTTCAGCTTATGGCCTTGACCTAAAGTATAAAACTAGCTTTTGGAATGGTATTCCGCTCAAGTCTAAGTTTTATGACTTATGCCAAGCATTGAACGATTTGGGCATTTGGGTTCGCTTGCATTATGTCTATCCGTATCCACATGTAGACAAAGTCGTTGAGTTGATGGGTGAGAAGAAACTGCTTCCTTATCTAGATATTCCGTTCCAGCATGCTAGTCATCGTATCCTAAAAGCGATGAAACGTCCTGCACATAGCGAAAACACCTTGGCCCGTATCAAAGCGTGGCGTGATATCTGTCCTGATATCGTGATTCGTTCGACCTTTGTGGTTGGCTTCCCTGGCGAGACAGAAGAAGATTTTCAGTGCTTGCTTGACTGGTTAGTTGAAGCACGCCTCGATCGTGTGGGCGCATTTACTTATTCAGAAGTAGAAGGCGCAGTGGCCAACGACTTGCCTGATCATGTCCCTGAAGACGTCAAGCAGTCTCGTTATGAGCGTTTAATGGCGCTACAGCAAGATATTTCAGCGCAAAAGCTACAAGAAAAAGTCGGCAAAACCTTAACGGTATTGGTCGATGAAATTGATAGCGATGAAAATATTGCTATCTGCCGTAGTTATGCTGATGCACCTGAAATTGATGGTCATGTCTATGTTGACGACATCAACGCTCAAGTTAAAGTAGGGCAGTTCTTAACCGTGACTATCGATGATGCTAGCGAATACGATTTGTTCGCCAGTTATCAAGGCTAGATATCCAATAAGATATGCGAGTGAAAATTGCCCAATGGCGGGCAGTTTTTGCTACAATTAGCGCAATTTAGCCTTTTTAATACGCTTAGCTGTAAGTGTAGCGTTGTGGGCAAACTCGATTTGTATTTTACCGATAATTTTCTTTATAATTTCATGATAACAAGGTGACCTCATGTCTGACAAAAACCCGCGTTACGCTCGTATCTTGCTGAAACTCTCCGGTGAAGCCTTAGCTGGTAGTAAAGACATGGGTATTGATACCGAAGTGCTCGATAAAATGAGCTTGTCTATCGCTCACTTGCGTGGACTTGGTGTCCAAGTTGGTATCGTGGTCGGCGGTGGTAACTTATATCGCGGTGCGCAGTTGCAAAAAGAAGGTCTCGTTGGCCGTGTTACTGGTGATCAGATGGGCATGCTAGCGACCGTTATGAACGGACTGGCAATGCGTGATGCGCTTGAGCGTCGCAATATCAAAACGCGCTTGATGTCAGCGTTACCGATTGGTGAAGTCACCGAAAGCTATAGCAGTCGTAATGCCATTCGTTATCTCAAAAATGGTGAAGTTTGTATCTTTGTCGCAGGTACGGGTAACCCATTCTTTACCACTGACACCGCTGCATGTTTGCGCGGTATCGAGATCGAAGCTGGTTTGATTTTAAAAGCGACTAAGGTCGATGGCGTTTATGACAAAGACCCGAGCCTACATGATGATGCAGTCAAGTATGACGGTCTGACTTTTGATGAAGTACTAGAGCAAAAGCTAGGCGTCATGGATTTAACGGCTATCGCATTGTGCCGTGAGCATAACGTACCGCTACAAGTGTTTGATATGACTAAGCCTAATGCATTATTGAATGTCATTATGGGTGAGAATGAAGGCACACGAGTTTTTCATTAATTGACGCGATACTGGCAACTAACGTCAGTAAATAGCTAACGATTAGCAACAAATAATTAATATCCCAATAGCAAATAAAAGATTTGTCGGTAACGATAAATAAGGATACACAATGATTAAAGAGATTAAGCAAGACGGCGAAGCACGCATGCAAAAAACGTTGGAAGCGCTTGAAAGCACTTTCAGTAAAGTTCGTACTGGCCGTGCGCATCCAGGTATGTTGTCAGGTGTGATGGTTAGCTACTATGGTTCTGATACACCATTGAACCAAGTAGCAAGCGTCAACGTTGAAGACTCACGTACCTTACTGGTTCAACCGTTTGACCGTACGATGGTACAAGCAGTAGATAAGGCCATTCGTGAAGCAGATTTGGGTCTAAACCCAATGTCTGCTGATGTGATTCGTGTGCCGATGCCAGCATTAACAGAAGATACCCGTCGCGATATGCAAAAACTTGCACGTGGTGAAGCTGAGAGCAGCCGAGTTTCTATCCGTAACATTCGCCGTGACATGATGAACGATATCAAAGACTTGGCAAAAGAAAAAGAAATCTCAGAAGATGATGAGCGCCGCGCTAGTGATGATATACAAAAAATCACTGACAAATATATCGAAACGATCGATGCTCGCTTGAGCAAGAAAGAAAGCGATTTGATGGAAGTTTAATACTGATATATTTGGTATTTATAGCAAGAATCAGTTCGTAAGATTATCTGTAATTGAGCAGCCAATACTTTATAGCTATTGGCTGTTTATTATTGTGTAGGCTGATATAGTCAGTCCTCTATAAAATAGTGACAGCGTTAACCTCGCTTGAAGTATCACAGTTACCTCTGCACTCGGTTGCCCTGTCTCTCTTTTAAACTGAATCAACTATATCAAGCCATATCTAAAGCAAGCTAAAGGTGTGGTTGATTGAACTATGTCCATCGCATTCTGAACGCTAAAAACTAACAATGCAATTGTGATAAGTTAGTGAATTATATAAATGGCGCTTTTTAATCGCCGTTACACACGTTATTATTATTTTACCTTAACAATAAGCAAGTTAGCCTATGTCCACTTCAGCCGTTTTGGCGCCCGCTATTCTTCCTCGTCATATCGCCATCATTATGGATGGTAATAATCGCTATGGTAAAGCCAATGATTTGGGCCACGGTCAAGGACATGTGGCTGGCAAGGATGCGCTCGACCCTATCGTTGATTACTGTGTCAATACAGGCATTGAGGTGCTGACCGTATTTGCGTTTTCTAGCGAAAATTGGCAGAGACCGCCTAATGAGGTAGCATTGTTGATGCAGCTACTCATATCGACAATTCATGAGCAAATGCCGCGCATGAATGAGTATCGTATTCGCTTGCGTTTCATCGGTGACCGTAGTCAGCTTAGTGAATCATTACAAATGCTAATGGCTGACGCAGAAGAAAAAACGGCGGATTTTGATGCAATGACGCTAGTGATTGCAATTAGCTACGGTGGACAGTGGGATATTGCAAATGCAGCAAAACAGCTGGCTCAGCAAGTGCAAATTGGTGAATTAAAAGCGGAAGATGTCAGCGAAGAGTTGTTAGGTAACTACGTACAATTAGCTGACACCCCAGCAGTAGATATGCTGGTACGTACGGGCGGCGAGTATCGTATTTCTAATTTCTTATTGTGGCAATCTGCTTATGCTGAGCTGTTTTTCACTCCTACATTATGGCCGAACTTTGCAGCAGAAGAGCTGGCTTTGATGATCGCAGAGTTTGCAAAACGTCAACGCCGCTTTGGCAAAACCAGCGAGCAGGTAGTGATAGAGCAGCAAGGTCACTGAGCAGTGAGTTGATAGATAAGTTCAGTCGGTTCAGTTAGTATTGTATAACTGGTCAATAGGGTTGGTTTATGCAATGATAAACGGCTTGAATGAGTATTGAATGCTATCACTAGGCCATCGTTAGTTAGCTGCTATAATGCATTTTTTGACCATCTGTTCTTCATTATTATAAGGCTCGATAAGTATGTGGCAACGAATTAAGACGGCAATTGTTCTCGTTATTATCGTTGGTATTGCAATGTTTGCGAGCCAAACACCTATTTTATTTGCACCACTGTTGGCCATTGGGGTTATTATCGCTGCTCATGAGTGGGCAAAATTGATGCCTAAGTGGCGTCAACCTGCTGTATTCGTTCTATTGATTTTGGCACTTACTATATTCTCACTGATGTTCAAGGTGACTTGGTTGTTTTGGTGGGTGGCTTCATTAGTCATATGGCTGATGGCTCTGTCTTGGGTTCGAGTCTTCCCAACACAGACGAGATGGTACGGTAACCAGCTGGCAATGATGGGCGCAGTTATTTTAACGGCATCTATCACAGCGATGTTCTATCTCTGGCAGTTATCTGCGTGGTGGCTGCTGTATGTATTCTTATTAGTCTGGTGTGCAGACAGTGGCGCTTATTTTGTCGGTCGTAAGCTTGGTCGCCGAAAAATGGCACCCAATGTCTCACCCAATAAGAGCATGGAAGGGTTGGCTGGTGGCCTCGTTACAGGGCTGTTAGTTGTGATAGCTATTAGCGTCTTTAAATTACAGCTGACCGGTATACCGTTAATCGTATTTGTAGCGTTATCGGCCATTACTATTCTTGCCTCTGTACTTGGAGACTTGTTTGAGTCAATGCTCAAGCGCCGTGCTGATGTCAAAGATTCAGGCACTATCTTGCCAGGTCACGGTGGTATCCTTGATCGTATCGATTCTCTGTTGTCTGCTACACCGATATTTGCCCTTGGTTTTTGGGCGATACAGCAGCTTGGCTTGATAGTGGTGTAAGATTATATAGCAGCACTTTTCTATTTGAACCTGTACTGTCGTCAGTTCACCATAATATTGGTATAAGTCAGCCGAGAGCGAGCAATGCATTGGTATGACAAGCAAAGTTATCAGAGCGGTGGCTTTATAGTTAACAGACGATATTCTATTTTTATTATTTTTAAGTATCATGGGCATTGATGGTTATGACGCAACGCATCGCCGTACTAGGCGCGACAGGCTCGATTGGCGATAGCACTCTAGCAATATTAGCGGCACAACCGCACACCTATGAAGTCTATGCTTTATCAGGCTATCATCGCTTAGATAAGCTATTTGCGCTCTGTCAGCAATTTCTGCCGAAGCGCGTCAGTGTGCCGACGTCAGCCGTAGATGACTTTGCTAACAGGCTTAAGTCCGCGGGAATTGCTAGTGAGGTCGTAGGAGGCGAGGTAGGATTGGTAGATATTGCCACTGACTCACAGACTGATACGGTTGTAGCGGCGATTGTAGGGGCGGCAGGGTTGCCGTCTACATTGGCAGCAGCACGTGCAGGCAAACGTATCTTATTGGCAAACAAAGAAGCCTTAGTCATGGCAGGTAAGGTTATGATCGATGCGGTCAAGACGCACAAAGCTACTTTGCTGCCGCTCGATTCTGAACACAATGCTATTTTTCAATGCTTACCACTTGCTATTCAGCAAGATAATACGCAAATCCATCAGCCAAATCATGGTGTCCGTAAACTGTGGTTAACAGCCTCTGGTGGGCCATTTTTGCAGCAGTCGTTCGAGCAAATGCAGCAGGCAAGTGTCGCAGAAGCGGTCAAACACCCTAATTGGTCAATGGGTCAAAAGATATCCGTCGATTCGGCGACGATGATGAACAAGGGGCTTGAGCTGATAGAAGCCTGTCATTTATTTGATTTGCCTGAAGATAAGATAAATGTGGTTATTCATCCACAAAGTATCATTCACTCAATGGTAGAATATAGCGATGGCAGCTTTTTAGCACAGCTGGGCAGTCCAGACATGAAAACGCCCATTGCACACGCGCTGAGCTATCCTGAACGAATTGATAGTGGCTCACAGCCGTTAGACTTATTTGTACTTAGTGGTTTGGAATTTATTGAGCCTGACTTGCAAAAATTTGCCTGCCTGCGTTTGGCTCGTCAAGCTATGCAAGCAGGGACGCAAGCCACGATTGTGCTCAATGCGGCAAACGAAATTGCAGTAGCAGCGTTCCTAGATGGGAAGATTCGTTTGACGGACATTGCTAATATTAACGAACAAGCCTTAAATGACATACAGCTGCCACCATTGAACGAAACTGCTGACATAGAAGACATATTGGCAATTGATAAGATTGCACGCCACTTGACTGATAAGTTGGTAGCAAAGCTGACATAATCGTAGCAAGCGTCTCTTAGCTGATATATGACATTGATAAACGATATTAGCGAAGATGTTAATAAAAATGCTGAGAGACAATACTGAGAAAAAATCATGACGTTTTTACTAACACTTCTTGCCGCAATATTTGTCTTGGGCCCGCTTATTGCCTTACACGAGTGGGGACATTATATTGTGGCGCGGCTTTGCGGTGTCAAAGTGCTAACGTACTCTATCGGTTTTGGTCCTAAAGTTTTTGGCTGGACTAGCAAAAAGAGCGGTATCGACTATCGTATCTCAGCATTGCCACTCGGCGGCTATGTAAAGATGCTAGATGAGCGTGAAGGTAATGTCGCAAAAGATGAGCAGCACCTTGCGTTTAATCGGCAGCATCCGCTCAAGAAAATTGCTATCGTTGCAGCTGGCCCTATCATGAATTTTGTTATCGCTATCGCGCTATTTTGGGTACTATTTATGACCCCATCTGAGCAGTTGGCGACTAAGATTGGACAGGTACTACCAGATACGCCTGCTGCAATGGCAGAGTTGCCAGTCGGTGAGAAGATTGTTGCGATTGATGGACATGATGTGCAGACATGGGAAGGTATTAACTATCGCCTTGCAGGACGTATGGGTGAGACGGATAATGTTAGCATTACCTTGCAGTCAGACGCCCAAACCGATCAGTCGACTAAGACCTATCAAGCACCAGTTACGCAGTTTATGCAAGGTGAGGCTCAAGGCAAAGACGCACTGACCAGCTTTGGTATGTTGCCATGGCAGCCGCAGATTGCGCCGATTGTAGGCGGTTTGGCTCCCGATGGTGCCGCTAGCCGCCAAGGTCTAAAGGTTGGCGACCGCATTACTGCTATTAATAATGAGTCAATCGAAGATTGGATTACTGCCACACGTATCATCCGTGACAACCCCGAAACGCTATTGAACTTTACGGTATTGCGTGATGACAAGTCTGTACAGTTGCAGATTATGCCTCAAGGCAAAAAAGACAACTTGGGTAATGATTACGGACAAATTGGTGCAATGGTGGATCAGACTGAGATTGTTATCCCTGACGATTACAAGACCACCGTGGTCTACGGTCCTAGTGAGTCGTTAGTTAAGTCATTTGAAAAGACTGAGCAGCTCGCAGTAATGACCGTAAGCTCGATGGGAAAAATGCTGTCAGGTATGATTGGTTTAGACAATCTATCAGGGCCAATTACCATTGCCAAAGTCGCCAAACAAAGCTTTGATATCAGTTGGCAGATGGTATTATCGACAGCGGCGCTTATTAGCCTGAGTCTTGCCGTCTTAAACCTTTTGCCGATTCCAGTATTAGATGGTGGTCATATTGTTTATCACTTTATTGAGTTGATTCGTGGTAAGCCACTGTCTGAAGGTGTGCAAATGGTCGGTCTAAATATCGGTTTACTCTTGCTGGCAGGTTTCATGGTGTTAGCAATTGGTAATGACATCAGCCGGCTATTTTGATCGGCGGATGAGCAATATGGCTGATAAAGCACGATATACTAATGGTTTTACGCCTATTATAGGCTGATTATTGTTATGATAGGCATGCTACTCTGTGTCGCAGCCTCTGTACTAATCGTAATTTTTAGTTTATTTTGTGATGCAATTTATATAAAGTGTTCTGAGTTACCCTTGCATGGGTTTATAACCTTATGCGCACGGGTTAGACAATACGTGCCTTTTAACTTAACTTAAGCAATTTTTTTATTGACGGATAGTGTTTATGCGTACGCCTTTAATTATGAGCGCGGCTGGGTTGCCGTTAGTTGTAGCGATGATGAGTATGCCAGTACAGGCTGCAGAATTTGTAGTAACTGACATCGGTTTTAATGGTCTACAACGCCTAACCCCTGATAGCCTCTATCCGGTCTTACCTGTTACGGTAGGCGATACGGTGAATGATAGTAGCTTAGCTGCCAGTATTAAGGCACTATATGCAACTGAGAACTTTGCTGATATTCAAAGCCGTGTCGAAGGTGGCAAGCTAAGGTTCGACGTCATTGAGCGTCCAACGATCGCTGAAGTAACCTTTGAAGGTAACAAGCTCATTCCAAAAGAAGGACTTGAGCAGGGACTGAAAAATGCTGGTCTTTCTGCTGGTGACGTGCTCAAGCAGTCTACTTTGCAAGGCGTGGCTAATGAGCTACAACAGCAATACGTTAGCCAAGGTTACTACAATAGTAATATCGAAGTAGATCAAACGGTACTTGATGGTAACCGCGTAAAACTTGACGTGCGCTTTGTAGAAGGCAAGCCTGCTAAAGTTGTCGATATCAATATTATTGGTAATAAGCACTTTAGTGATGAAGAGATCAAAGACGTTTTCGCGGTAAAAGAATCTTCATGGATGCGTCTATTATCTAAATCTGATCGATACGCTCAAGAAAAACTGGCTGCCAGTCTAGAGAGTTTAAAGGCACTATATCAGAACGATGGTTATGTGCGTTTTTCAGTCGATAATGCCGTACTAAACATCAGCGAAGATAAAAGTAGTGTGTTTATCGAAGTCAGCCTAAGCGAAGGCGAGCAATACCAGTTTGGCGAAGTGAACTTTTTAGGTAAACCTACCTTTGAGAACAGTGAGCTAAAAGAGCTAGTTAGCTTTGCATCTAATGAAAAATACTCGCAAGCAAAACTAGACGAAACCACTGCTTCCCTTAAGAGACGCTATGGTAACGAAGGCTATTATCTAGCTCAAATCAGACCAGTCCCACGTATCAATGATGATACTAAAATGGTCGATGTCGATTACTATATCGATCCTGCACGTCCTATCTACGTTCGCCGTATCAACTTTACGGGTAATATCAAAACGCAAGACGAAGTATTACGTCGTGAGATGCGTCAGTTAGAAGGTACGCTATCGTCCAATGACAAAATTCAGCTGTCACGCACGCGTTTGATGCGTACTGGATTCTTTAAAAATGTTACTGTCGATGTTAAGCCAGTGCCTAACCAGCCAGACCAAGTTGATGTGAACTATGTGGTTGAAGAGCAGCCTTCTGGTAGCTCAACGATTGCAGCCGGTTACTCACAAAGTGGTGGTGTGACTTTCCAGTTGGATCTGACTCAAAACAACTTTATGGGTACCGGTAACCGTGTTAAAGCTGCGCTTTCTCGTTCAGAAACACGCGACTCTTATAGCCTAGGTTATACCGATCCGTACTTTACAGAAAACGGTGTTTCTCAAGGTATCAGCGGTTATTATCGCAAAACCAAATATGATGACGACAACGTTAGTAACTATGTGACCGATTCATATGGTGCGACGCTGAACTATAGCTATCCTATTGATGAAACCAAACGCCTGAGTGCTGGTCTAAATGTTGATAATACTACTGTACGTGGTGGTCGATATTTAGGAATATCTAATGTACAGCAGCTTCTAGATGATGGTGGTACACAAACACCTGAGAACGAGACTGATGGTATTGCCACCTTTAAGAATGATTATCAGACCTACAACCTTTTATTTGGTTGGGATTACAGTACTCTAGACCGTCCAGTATTCCCTACCAAAGGTATGAGTCATAAGGTTGATGCAACTATTGGGATAGGTGATGCTAATTATCAAAAGCTAACTTATAGCGGTAATATATATTATCCTCTTTATAAAGATGTGATCGCACGCGGTTATACCAAGCTTGGCTATGGTAACGATTTACCATTTTACGAAAACTTTTACGCTGGTGGTTATGGCTCTGTACGTGGCTATGAATCTTCAACGCTAGGTCCTAAATCAGAAAACTATTATGATGCCGTCAATGGTATTGCTGGGAACTTAGATGAAGAAGTCGGTGGTAACGCATTGGCAACGTTTGGTGCTGAATTGATTCTACCAATGCCATTTAAAGGTGATTGGGCAGATCAAGTACGTCCAGTATTGTTTGCTGAAGGTGGTCAAGTATTTGACACGACTGGGAAAGAAGACGAGACTTTCAGAGAAACCGATTATACTTTGATCACTCAAGATAATGACTTCCGCTACAGTGCTGGTGCTGGTGTCACTTGGTATACACCAATTGGTCCAATCTCACTTAGTTACGCGGTACCATTTGGTGACAAAGAAGGCGATGAGACTGAAAAAGTCCAGTTCCAGATTGGTAATACATTCTAAATTAATGACATCATTCTCATCTATTTGAGCAGTTTTAAAGATTGTCTCAAATAGACAGAAATATCATTAGAGCTTAGTAGGTCGTCAAAACGCATTGTTATTTTGGCGACCGTTTCATTTATAACCATATTTTATTAATAGTCATTATGATAACGATTGAGCAACTCATTACTCGAATTGAGCAGCGTCAGCCTATTATTAATAAGGCTGAGATTGATACTGAGCAATTGTGTCAACCATTCAGTAGCGTCGGTAGTTTGACGACAGCCAGTCAGCAGCAGTTAAGCTTTTTGGCAGATCCTCACTATATCTCTAGCTTGGCTAGCAGTGACGCAGGTGCGGTGTTGGTAACGGAAGCATATCGTGATCAAGTGCCTACCTCAGCGATAGCGCTAGTCGTCTCAAATCCATATCTGGCTTATGCCAGTGCCAGTCAGCTGTTTGCACGTCATTCTTTATCTAATGGGATTCATCCTAGTGCTGTGATTGCAGACAGTGCTGTTATTGGCGAGCAAGTCAATATCGGCCCTTTTTGTGTGATTAGTGACAATGTGCAAATAGGGGCGCGTAGCTCACTCGATGCTCATGTCGTGGTTGAGGCCAATACTAGTATCGGTACCGATTGTGTCATTAAGTCGCAAGTTGTTGTCGGGCCTGAGTGTGTCATTGGCAATCACGTTAGATTGCATGCAGGGGTCAGTATCGGATCTGAAGGGTTCGGTTTTGCGCCTACTAAAGATCCTAGTAACACAGGTTGGGAGCGCATTGCCCAGTTAGGCCGTGTCATTATTGGTGATTATGTACGAGTTGGTAGCCAGACGTGTATCGATCGTGGCGCTATTGATGATACTGTTATTGGTAATCACGTGATTATTGATAATTTGGTACAAGTTGCCCATAACGTCCGTATTGGTGATGGTACTGCTATTGCTGCTCAAACTGGCATTGCGGGTAGTACTACGATAGGGAAGCGCTGTATAATAGGCGGCGCTGTCGGTATCACAGGGCATATCGAGATTACAGACGATGTTGTTTTGTCCGGCATGACCATGGTAACCAAATCCATTAAAACCGCTGGCTCATATTCATCTGGTACTGCTGCAATGCCGACTGCTAATTGGCGACGTGCGGCTGTACGTTTTCGTCAGCTAGGCAATAACTAATGCAAACACAAACAAATAATAGATATTCAAAACACAGCAAGGAAGCGTCATTATGAGCAATAACAATATAGATATCCCAACTGATGAAGACGTTAAAAGCTTGGCTGAGCAAGGTCTTACGCTACCATTGACGTATCATACGATTAAGCATTATTTACCGCATCGTTATCCTTTTATGCTGGTAGATCGTATTGTAGCTTGTACGCCAGGCGAGTGTATTACTGGTATCAAAAACGTGACTATTAATGAAGAGTTTTTT
This sequence comes from Psychrobacter sp. APC 3281, assembly GCF_030407815.1. Lineage (GTDB taxonomy): Bacteria > Pseudomonadota > Gammaproteobacteria > Pseudomonadales > Moraxellaceae > Psychrobacter. The sequence continues at coordinate 65,432 of NZ_JASDCS010000008.1, read as the reverse complement.
AACGGTCACTTTCCTGATGAGCCAATTATGCCAGGGGTATTGATGGTGGAGTCGATGGCGCAGGTGTCAGGAGTACTTGGTTTTATCAGTGCAGGACTGACAGCAGAAGACGGTTACCTCTATCTATTTGCAGGTGTGGATAAGGTCCGTTTTAAACGCCGTGTGATTCCTGGTGATCAGCTTATCATTCGTGCAAAAACCGTGATGCAAAGACATGGTATCTACAAATTTGATTGTACTGTCCATGTCGAAGATGAACTGGCTGCTAGTGCCCAAATCATGATTGCACGTCAGGAACAGCAAAAACCTGCGAACACGAAGGGTGCTTAAGTTTTTAATAAGCCATACTGTATAAAGAGTGATATCAATTCGCTCACTATAACTACAATAAACAGCTATATGTAAACTCAACAACGCAACTGGTATTAGCTTCGTTAGCAAGACTGAAATAGCGATACTTTTTTATTATTTACTCGCATCAAATGATACAAGGGCCCATCTTATGAGTCAGATTCATCCTACAGCACTCATCTCACCGTCCGCGCAGATTGACGAAACTGCTATCATCGGGCCCTATTGTATCGTTGGTGATGAAGTATCCATTGGTGCGCATACGGTTTTGCATAGACATGTGGTTGTGACTAAACTGACTCGTATTGGCCAACACAATGAGTTTTATCAATTTGCGAGTATTGGTGAAGATCCTCAAGACTTGAAATATGCAGGTGAGCGCACTTGGCTTGAAATCGGCGATCACAATACGATTCGTGAAGCCTGTAGCTTACACCGTGGTACAGCGCAAGACGGCGAGCTTACTAAAATCGGCAGTCATAATTTGCTGATGGTAAACACCCATGTCGCACACGATTGTGTTATCGGCGATCATAACGTACTGGCTAACAATGTTGGTGTGGCAGGGCATGTGACTATTGGCGACCATACCATCATCGGTGGTAACTCAGGCATACATCAGTTTTGTACAGTAGATGATTATAGCTTGATTGGCGGAGCAAGCCTCATTCTAAAAGATGTGGCTGCATTTACGATGGTATCTGGTAATCCAGCAAAGGCTCATGGACTCAATATCGAAGGTATGCGCCGTAAAGGTTGGTCAAAAGAAACTATTAATGTATTACGTCAAGCGTATCGTACGATTTTTAGATCAGGTTTGACCACTGCACAAGCGTTGGAAGTCTTACATAGTGAGCTATTGGCTAAAGAGCCAAAAATTCAGCTGCTTATTGATTCATTACAAAATAGCAGTCGTGGTGTTGTGCGCTAAAAAAATAAAAATCGATTAATGATGAGTTTGATACTTTTAATAAGCTAAATTCTTATGGAATGAAGGCGAATTACGTAGAAGCCATAACTATTTGTTATGGCTTTTTATATTTATGAGCACTTGACTTTTTTGGTCGCTTAGCAGAAACTGAGCGTTTACGATATTGTAATCAATTCTTTCTTAATGTTGCTGGGCGCTTCACATCGAAGCGTTTACTAAATAGCTCAATGGTAAAGCTGACTATTTATGTTGATCAAGGAAGATTATCAGTAACGTTAATTGAAGCACGAGGACGGAAAAAATGGCTATCAATAAACAAGAACATGCCCAATGGAGCTCAAGCTTTGGCTTCGTATTGGCAGCAGTAGGCTCAGCAGTTGGTTTAGGAAACATATGGAAATTTCCATACATGGTTGGCGAAAGCGGTGGTTCGGCTTTCGTTATTGCTTATTTGTTCTGTATCGCGCTGGTCGGTTTTCCGATATTAGTTGCTGAATGGTTAATTGGTCGACGTGGTCAAAAAAACCCAGTCAATACTTTTTCAGACGTAGCAGCGAATGAAGGTAAGTCGCGTAGTTGGGGTATTATTGGTGCTACTGGTGTTTTGGGTGGCTTCTTAATTCTATCGTTCTATAGTGTGATCGGTGGTTGGGCGCTTAACTATATCACTAAAGTTGCAACAGGTAGCTTTGCTGGTCAAGACAGTGATTCTGTTGCTGCAACCTTTGATGCTATGCTTGCATCAGCTGGTACATTGACGATCTGGCATACGGTATTTATGATTTTAACCGCTGTCATCGTTGGTATTGGTGTGACAAGTGGTATCGAAAAAACAGCTAAGATTTTAATGCCATTATTGGGTGTGATTCTGTTCGTTATCGTTGGTTACAACGTAATGAACGGTGGATTCGGTGAAGCAGTTGCTTACCTATTTACGCCAGATCTTAGCAAACTAACGGCTGATGTTATGCTTGCAGCATTAGGCCATGCATTCTTCACCCTATCAATTGGTATGGGTATCATGGTCGCTTATGGCTCTTACTTGGGCCGTGAAGTAAACTTGCTAAAAACAGCACGTACCGTTGTTATTTTGGATACGGTTATTGCGTTGGCTGCTGGTCTTGCCATCTTCCCAATCATCTTTAGCAATGGTCTAGATCCTGCATCAGGTCCTGGTCTTATCTTTGTAAGCTTGCCAATTGCTTTCGGTAGCATGGGTGCGGGTACTATCATTGGTGCATTGTTCTTCTTGCTTATTACCTTTGCCGCTATTACTTCATCTATCTCGTTACTTGAGCCAACCGTTGAGCTGTTAGAAGAGCGTACGTCGATGAGTCGTACTGTATCGACCATCGTGGCAAGTACAGTAATCTGGTTGTTAGGTATTGCAGCATTGCTATCGTTCAACCTATGGTCTGACTTCACTATCATGGGTAATGGTATCTTTGATGCATTAGATAAGCTTACTAGTAAGTTCCTATTGCCTCTAACAGGTCTGGCTGCAATTGTATTTGTTGGTTGGAAAATGGATCAACGTAACATTCAGCAAGAGCTTGGTTTATCCAATGGTACATGGCAGCTGTGGCAAATCGTTGCAAAATTCATCGCGCCAATCGCTGTTATTGTAGTATTTGTGACGTCATTGATGGGATAGTAGTCAAAGGACACTATTCGAATCATTAAATGATAAGAGCAGCACAGAAAAAGGGCTTAAGATTATTCTTAAGCCCTTTTTTATTTCAACAGATTTAGATAACAAGTAGTAAATATTAAACAGGATTAACGCAAGTTTAACTCAGGAACCGTTTGACCGCGTTTGGCATAAAACTCGCTGACAAACTCATCAAATTTATCTTGCTCGATAGCATCTCTAATACCCTGCATCAAACGTTGGTAATAGCGTAAATTATGAATAGTCGCTAACTGAGCACCTAGCATCTCTTTACACTTGTTAAGATGGTACAGATAAGCACGGCTAAAGTTTTGGCAAGTATAGCAGTCGCATTCAGGATCTAGTGGGCCTTCATCATTGCGATATTGGCTATTACGAATACGTACCACGCCAGCATTGTCTGCATCGCCCGTCACAAAGTAATGGCCGTTACGCGCGTTACGTGTTGGCATCACACAGTCGAACATATCCACGCCGCGGCGTACGCCTTCAACTAAATCCTCAGGCTTACCAACACCCATAAGATAGCGCGGCTTATCTGCTGGCATATCATCAGGCAGGTAGTCTAGGACGTCTATCATCTCTTCTTTAGGTTCGCCAACTGATAGACCGCCAATAGCATAACCATCGAAGCCGATCTCTAATAGACCTTCAAGTGATTGCTGACGCAAATCAGGATACATACTGCCTTGTACGATACCAAACAATGCGTTGGTACTGCCCAGTCTGTTGTGCTCATCAATACAGCGCTGTCCCCAACGTAATGATAGCTCTAACGACTTTTTCGCTTCATCATGAGTGGCTGGATACGGCGTACACTCATCGAACTGCATAACGATGTCTGAGTTCAAGCTGTACTGAATTTGCATAGATTTTTCTGGTGATAGAAATACCTTAGCGCCATCGATAGGAGATTTAAAATTGACGCCTTCTTCGGTGATTTTACGCATTGCGCCGAGGCTAAATACTTGGAAACCGCCCGAATCGGTCAAGATAGGTTTGTCCCAATGCATGAACTTATGCAAGCCACCAAATTTATCAATGACTTCGGTTCCCGGACGTAACCATAGATGAAAGGTATTGCCCAAAATAATATCAGCACCGATGGCTTCGATATCACGTGGCAGCATGCCTTTGACCGTACCATAAGTACCAACAGGCATAAAAGCAGGCGTTTGCACGTCGCCATGATTGAGATGAACCGTACCACGGCGTGCACGCGTTGCACCGCTGGCCGTTTTATGTAAGACAAATTGCATATGATAACCGCTATTTAAGCTATGAAAATGGCGCTAATTATAGCATTGTTAGTGATTTTTTTGGACATGGATATTTAGTGCTATCGATATGTGGTCAATGTATTCTTTGGCGACTTTATTTAATGGCATTTTGCCATAACTAAAAAACACAGATAGCACGCCAAAAGACACAGACAGTGCTAAAGGTCTGTTGATACAGTAGAGGTTATACAGGTGAGGTGATAATCATTGCCACATCATGCTTTTAGATGCTGGAGACATTATATGAAAAAGACAGCTTACTTATTGTTGAGTGGTTCATTATTGATATCAGGAGGGGCTATGGCTACTGAAGAGCCGAAATACACAGTATTGACCCAAGTAGATGACTTTGAGTTGCGTCGCTATGATGAGCAGCTAGTAGCGCAAACATGGGTGAGTGGTGATCAAGACGCAGCAAGTCGTGAAGGGTTTAAGGTTTTAGCGGACTATATTTTTGGTAATAACACCGCACCAAGTGGAGACAGTAGTAAAATCAGTATGACGGCACCTGTCACGATGCAAGCTGATAACAAAGAAAGTGATAATGAGTCACAGAAAATTGCCATGACAGCACCAGTCAGTATGCAACAAGATGATGGTAAGTGGCGCGTGCAATTTACGATGCCTAGTAAATATACAATGCAAACGTTGCCTAAACCAAATAATCCAAACGTTGAGATTATCGAGGTGCCTGCACAGACGTACGGTGTGATTAAGTTCTCTTGGCTCGCAGGAGAAGATAAAGTAGCGGAAAAAACCGAAGCGCTGCAAACATGGATGCAAGACCAGAATTTGACGCCTACAGGCGAGCCTGAATTGGCACGTTATAACCCGCCTTGGACGCTACCATTTTTACGTCGTAATGAGGTGATGATTGCGTATCAATCTAACTAGTAATCGATCCATAAAAAAAGACAGCAATCGCTGTCTTTTTTGTGCTTTATTTAAGGTATCTGAGTTAGACGTTTTGCTCACGGATGATATTAAGCATACGACGTAATGGTTCTGCTGCGCCCCATAACAATTGATCACCAACGGTAAATGCGCCCAGATACTCAGGGCCCATATTCAACTTACGCAAGCGCCCTAGAGCAACAGTTAAGGTGCCAGTCACTGCCACTGGAGTTAGGCGATTCATGGTAGCTTCTTTGTCATCTTCGACCAAGTCCAACCACTCGTTGCCACTGTTTCTGAGTGCAGCTTCGATTTCTTCTAGCGGAATATCTTTTTTCAGCTTGATCGTTAGGCCTTGCGCATGGCAACGCATAGCGCCGACGCGTACACACATCCCATCAATAGGAATCGTACTGGTATCATCATTACCCAAGATCTTATTGGTCTCGACGCCGCCTTTCCATTCCTCTTTCGACTGTTTGTTTTCTAGCTGAGCATCGATATAAGGAATCAAGCTACCTGCCAGTGGTACACCGAAGTATTGTGTAGGGAAGTCTGCTGAGCGCTGAGTCTGAGCAATTTTTTTATCAATCTCAAGAATCGCACTAGCAGGGTCAGCCAATTCGTCTTGAACGGCATCACGTAACACACCCATACCGTTGATAAGCTCGCGCATGTTGTTTGCGCCAGAGCCACTAGCAGCCTGATATGTCATCGCGCTGACCCATTCGACCCAACCTTTATTAAACAACTCACCGATAGCCATCAGCATCAATGATACGGTACAGTTACCACCGATAAAGTCTTTTTTACCATTGGCTAGGGCACTATCAATAACGTTACGGTTGACTGGATCAAGAATGATGATGCTGTCATCTTTCATTCGCAGCGTACTTGCCGCATCAACCCAATAGCCATTCCAACCACTATCACGCAATGGTTGATGGACTTTTGACGTATAGTCACCACCTTGGCAAGTAATAACGACATCACAAGCAGTAAGTGCTTCAATATCATGAGCATCTTTTAGTTGGCCGGTTTCAATACCATCGAATTTTGGTGCATCACCACCAGCATTACTGGTTGAAAAAAACACCGGTGTAATACCGTTGAAGTCATTTTCTTCCTGCATACGTTGTATTAATACTGACCCTACCATACCGCGCCAGCCTACCAAACCTACTGTTAAATCACTCATGAAGTTCAATCCTATTTACAATTATTTGTTGCATCGTCAACCGATAACAATGCCGTGAATGGCGCGAAAAAGCAAGGCGTTTTGGCTATTATTTGGTCGTTTTCCATACACTATTAACTATGTCGACTATAACTTTAAGTTATTACTATTGAAGAGATACTTGGCTATCTGACGACCTCGAAAATATAATGTTTAATAAAGCACTCATTATATTGAATGAGCCAATATTGTAACGTTTTATGATAGTTGTCGCATAATTGAGACTCACCAGTAGGCGAGAATCTTCTGAAATGCTAAAGTAAGTCTCAAATCTAATTACTCGACGTTAGTTATTTGATGTCAGGCGGGTTACAAACACGATATTTCTTATCAAACAAAAGCTTAACCAATATACATCATCGGCTCTATCAACATTTCAATCAACGGTTAGTACCTACTTATGGATCTCTCACTATTATATTACGCCTTACAAGGTCTAGCAGGATTCATCGCCTTTGTCACAATCTGGGGCTGGCTGCCGCTAGATAACTGGTGGGTGCGTGGTGTTGAGTTTCCACGCATCCAAATAATGGTGCTTGGTATTATCGCTTGGGTTGGCATGATAGTGTTTTTCTCAGAGTGGGAATTATGGCAGTGGATATTGTTTGTTGTACTGAGCGGTACGTTAGCATTTCAGCTGAGAATGGTACTGCCATATACTAAGCTGTGGAAAAAAGAAGTTCAAAAGGCAAAAGACAAGCCAGAAGGGCAAGCGCATCAAATAAAAATCATGGTATCAAACGTATTGACGCCCAATGACGAAACGCAAAAGCTGGTCGATTTAGTTAAGCAAAAGCAGCCTGATATCTTAATTACATTAGAAAGTGATAAGAAATGGGAGCAAGCCTTACACCAAGTTGAGTCTGACTATCCCTATACTGTAAAAGTGCCACTAGATAATTTATATGGTATGCACTTGTATTCTAAGCTTGAGCTTATCGATCCTGAAGTTAAGTATTTGATGATAGATGATATACCATCTATTCATACACAACTGCGTTTGCAAGGAGGCCGCGTCATTTGGTTATATTGCTTGCATCCCATGCCGCCTAGTCCAACTGAAGCTGATAAGTCCACTACGCGTGATGCTGAGCTGCTCATGGTAGGTAAACATATAAAAGAAAACGACCAAACGGCGATACTGGCAGGTGATCTCAATGATGTCGCATGGTCAAAAACTACTCGTCGCTTTCAGCGTATTTCTGGCTTGCTAGATCCTCGCATTGGTCGACATTTTATTAATACCTTTCATGTTAAATACCCGTTTCTGCGTTGGGCTCTAGACCATATTTTCCATAGTGCCTGCTTTACGGTAGTTGATATTCAGCGTATGCCGTCCGTAGGATCTGATCATTTCCCTGTGATGACTACCTTGCAATATGAGCCAGAAGAAGCAAGCAAGCAAGAAGGCAATGCGCCTACTGCACAAGCAGAAGATATCCAAGAAACTGACAACAAAATCGAGGAAGGTAAGAAAGAAGGCGAAAAAGTGTCAGAAGAGCACAGACAAGAGCAGCGCAGTTTTGGTTGATAAAAGAGGCTGTTTATTAACGGTAATACATAGAGATAATGTAAGCATATGCTTACGCAAAATAGAGTCTTTAGCTTCTATCGGCACCAAATTCATTGGCCTATAATACATCCATCAACACAAGGATACGCATGGATGTAGTGTTGAGACAGTATCAATAAAAGCACAGGTCAGCCCGCTGTCTTATATAATACTGTTAAATGACTTAGGATGAGTCAGCACGGAAGAGAGATAATAACAATAACATGAAGTATTGAAACCCTGAACCAATCGCCCTAGGTTCGGGGTTTTTCTTTGTGTATAGATTTTGGTTTAGCAAGATTTAAACTATTTAACTTTGGGATTTTCCCATCAAAGCTTTCAATTAAATATTTAACTGCGCAAACCAAAGAAGGGTATATGCCATTGCATATACCCTTCTTTATTTAAATCGATTCAGTACTTTCGCTAACTTAATACTATTAGCTTATTGCAACCTATTAGCCAAGTATCTGAATATAAGCGCCAGCACGTAGCTCTTGTAACCAGTCTTCTTGAGCTTGTGGAGCTAGGCGTTGATACAATGCTTGACGTGCCATATTGCGACGATATTGCTCGCTAATATCTTGATCGCGCTTACCATCAACTTTTAGGATATGCCAACCAAACTGTGTCTTAAATGGCGCAGAGTAATCACCAACAGCCGTATTTTTCATTGTGGCTTCAAATGGACCTACCATATCTTCTTCGCTAACCCAGTCAAGGTCACCGCCACGTCCGGCAGAACCTGGATCGTCTGAATACGTTGAGGCTAAGCTAGCAAAGTCAGCGCCGCCACGAAGCTGCTCGTATAGATCATTGATTTTTTGTTCAGCAAGCGCGTCAGTCTGTAGATTATCGACTTTAACTAAGATATGGCGAGTATGCCACTGTGGTATCAGCATCGTATCACTAGCTTTTTTATCAGCAAGTTTGATTATATCAATACCTTCAGGAGTCAATAATGGATCGCTTACGGTACCAACGTCTAACTTGGTAATTTTGCTAGACAGCTCTGTCGGTAACGAGGCTGCCTTGTGAAAGCCCATATCTCCACCTTGCAATGGAATCGGATAGCTACCTTGGCTAGCAGCAACAGCTTCAGCGACATTGACATTTGGCTCAAGCAAACGCGTACGTAATGCTTGCGCAACTTTTAATGCTTCTTCACGTTGAGCGGGCGATAGGCGACTATAGTCATCTATATAAGGCACACGTACGTGAATGGTTTGATATTCGCTTTGATTCAGACGTTTGGCTTCAGGTGAGGCCAAAAATGCATCAATGTCTTGCTCGCTAATACGTACTCGGCGAGTAATTTGACGCTGCTGTAGCGCTTGGATAGAAGCCTCTTCGATCAGTTTGGCGCGTAGATTGGCATAACTACCAGGTTGCGATGCATCTAGACGTTGCTGCAATGCTGCGATGCTCTTAAGGCCTTCAGCTTGAGCGATTTGACCAAGACGTTGATTGATCTCTGATTCATCAGCAGACAGTCCAGCACGTTTGACCATAGACAGTTGTAGTTCACGCAAAATAAGCGCGTTTAACACTTCAGACTGTAGTTGTGCTGAGTTTGCGATAGGCTCTCCAGCAGCTTTTGCACGTGCTTGAGTTTGCTCGATAGCATCAACCAGCTCGCTTTTTAAGATAGCATTTTCATTGACTAAAGCAATAATACCGTCTGTGCTGTTGGCTGGCGTCAAGCGATCAACTGAGCTTTGCGCAGCAGAAGTAGAAGCTTGAGCTGCTGCAGGTTTGACAGTAGCAGCGTTGGCACTTAACGTAAGCGTAAGGCCTGCCATAGATAGCAATACTGCTCTGCTAGTCTGACGTAAAGAAAAAAATCTCATGATGCTCCTCATCAATGTCATTGCATCGGATGGTAGTTGGTCAACTCTATCCGATACCCTTAATAATAAAATATTCGACAGCGTTTCCCATAATAAGGGTTCAAATAGTGTCTTATAAATATTTACGTAAATAACTCTAATCTAGCAAAAAACTGGTTAGTCTTTCCATGCCGTCTGTACAGGTTCAAAGCCCAAGATTTTATCAGCAAGCAATCGTGTCAAGCGGCTACTACCACTGCCAAGACCGTTTAATCTAACTTCTGCCATAATAGCTTGTGTTGGTTCGTCTTTTACGTTTAGGTCATTGTAATAGCGGCGACCATAAACAGCAAAGCCGAAACAGCAATCTTCGTAATCAACGCCGACTAATGAATCGAGCATTCTGTCGCTGTTCAGGTCATATTGACCTTGAGCCAATATTCGCCAGCTGTTATTAATAGGAAAAATGGCAGATGCTGTAAACGCGGATAGTGGCAACTGCTCGGTATTGTCATCACGCTGACGTTTGACATAGCCCACATTAAATAAACTATTATTTGATGGCTGATAGCGCAGTTCAGTCGTAACGTAGTTCAAATCATAATTACTGGTTAGGGCACCACTAACATCTACCCAAAAGTTATTATAAGGCTGAGTGCTAGTTTCCCATACCATACCCGAAGAAGACGAGGTAAAAACTGGCTGATCGTCATCAAGTGTTACACGTCCATCATCTAGATAGAACTGTTCTGCAATGCTACCATCAAAACGTGTCACACCCGTTGCATCGATGTAACGATAATTGACGCCAGGCGTAATAGAGTGCAAATCCTGCAAACGATCATGACCTAAAAACCAACTGTCCGAAAATAGCTGCTCATAGTTAATAGAGGCAATACGCGTATTAAAGTTAGGAATGTCGTTTTGGTTCTTATACGGTGAATACGTATATTTTACGCGTGGGCTAAGTAAACGATAGCCACCCATCGTATCGTCAAATGCACCAAATGGTGAGCCCGCTTGATAGAAGTGTAGACCTGCATCGATACTGGCTTGCGGAACAAAAACCGACTGACTGCCATCTTCTTCACTCAGCTGATTATCTTCTAAGCTATCTTCATCATATGACGTATATAGATGCTGCAAGCTCAGCTTAGGTTTGATATAACCCCAAGAGGTTTCCATCGGATAGGCGGCGCTCAGTTTATTGTAAATACGTGCGCCACTTTTTTCGTTTTCAGAGCCATCATCAATAGATTTTTTGAAGTATGCAGAATCATGAATACCAGTGATATCGAAGCGCTCAGCCCAAGGCAGGCGATAATTTAATTTGAGCTGTGGCAAACGTGAGTACGGCTTGTCTTTGTCCTCTAACGCTTCACCACTATCAGTGAAAGCATCTAGAGTCTGGAAAGTTTCTACCTTCAGTTCACCATCGACATAATCATTGTAATAATTGACGCGGGCACGACGTGGTAAGTTTATGGTGCTGTCTGACAAGCCCAACGTATCAAAATCATTAAGGTAATCGGCATCCGACACATAGTTGTATTCGGCATCAGCGCTTAATCGTGGAATACTTTTCGACGACCAAGTGTGGTCATAAAATAAGCTGGTACGATCTTCGTCGTCATACTCTTTATCGTTTGGTAAGTATGAACCGTTTAAAATACCTTCTCCATAACTCTCAGTCAGATAACGGAACTCACCTGATAGCATAGGGTTACGGTCAGTATAAATATGCGTGTTAAGGGTGGCATCATAGTTAGGTGCCAAGTTGAAATAATAAGGAATATCAACTTCAAGACCGCTTTCACTACTGACACTGGCACTTGGTAATAAAAACCCACTACTACGGCGACTGTCTATCGGGAAGTTAAAGTAGGGGAGATAAAATACGGGTATATCAGCCACACGGAAAGTGGTGTTATACGCTTCGCCGCGCCCTGTATCGGTATTTAGATCGATACTTTTCGCTTCAAATTGCCATTTACGGTTGGTAGGTGGACAGGTACTAAACATAACCTGATCCAGCTCGTATTCACTCTCATTCGGTTTGTTTAAGCGTTTGGCATAGCCGTGCGCTTGTAGACCAACACTAGCAAACGCCACATCATTGGCCGTTGATTGACCAGTCTCAGTATTGTAATTCAAGCTATCTGCAACGCCAATTAGGCCACCTTGTGTCGCTCTATCATTAAAGCTAGCTTGGCCGTTATTTGTAGCGGCATTGTTTGTAGAGCTATTGCTTGTACGCTGTCCAGTCGCATTATCTGTAAACATGACTTTGCCTTGAGCAGCCGCAACGCCATTGCTCAAGTCAATCATGACTTTTTCTGCTTCAATATGCTGAGTGCCTTGATCAATTTTTACATTGCCAGATAGCTCGGCATAATTAATATTGTTGTAATAACCGTAATCTGACTCGGTAAATAAAGGGGCTTGATTGTTCGGGACGCTAGCCACATTTGGTGCTGGTTGTCCGTTTGCCGTACCAGCTTCATTGACAGCGCGTTGATAATTGGGGTTACTCTGCGGATATACCCATTGACCTTCACAGCGCTGGGCACTGTCCACGGCATTCGGCAGTAGACGTAAATCTCTACCGACCTTTGGAATCGTCTGTGCGGCAGGCATAGCGTTATTATGAGTATTGTTTGCTTCAGTGCTGATATCGTCATTATTTAATGTTGAAGCATCGGTATCTGGTGTTAGCTCATAAAACTCTGCTAAGCGCATTAAGCTGGCTTGAATACTCTCATCATTAAGATCTAACTTGCCATTTTCCGTTGTTATCGCTTTAGGGACAAAGGCACTGCTATCTGGTGTATCACTGCTTGGTTGGTTGCTAGTTTCTGTATTTAGATTAGTATCATTAGAAACTTCATTGCTAAAAGCTTCAGGGTCAGCAGCTTCATTAATATCCGTAATATCTAGGTCGTTGTTCTCAGAGAACCTGCTATCTAACGCAGTATCATTCGATAAAGTAGCGTTATTCGTATTAGCAGAATTAGCATTGTCTTGATAGCTGTCATTTAGAATATCTGCTTCTTGATAGCCATCATTATTTTGAGTACGACTAATATTATTGGCGTCAGTCGCCACACTATTAGACGCATAGCTGCCTGTACTATCCGTAGTGAGTGGTTCAGTTTTTTGCGTATTGGCATCACCAATGGCAGCACTGACAGTTAGGCTAGATAAGCCTAAGGCACCAAATAAGATCAAGCGGATGCTTTGGTAAAGCGGAGAATATAACAAGGGCACACCTATGATTGCAGAGCTTATTGGATTGCATGACTGAGTTTAGTAACGGTATCACCGAACGACATAAAGCGATGAACAAGCGACTAAAATATGACTAATGTATTCTCAAAAATTCGGATGTTTTACATATAATGACGACTAATCATAGTCAAAAAAAACCAAATCAGCTACACTATTTACCAAAATTTATAATATAGCCATGCTGATTTTTAAGTAGCGATAGCGATTCTATCCGACATCAAGTATTGAATGATATAGCAATACGTCTGTGGCAGCTTGTATAGCACCGACACATATCGCTATTTTAGCAAGTATTTGTCAGACTTATCACTACTTTAATTATTTATGACTTATATTTAACCAGCGATGCCCAATATGACTGACAAAACGACTTTAGAGACTGATATGATCGATGAAAACAACAACCGCCAACAGCAATTAGAACAATGGTTACAGCAAGTATTTTTAGATCAAACCTTTAGTCTAGACAGCTTACCTGGTGACGCTAGTGCCCGCCGATATCATCGTATCGAACTATCAGAGACAGACAATAGCGCCAACAAGCATTATATCGTCATGGACTCCGCTGACGAGCAAGATGCGATGCTGCAGTTTATCAATGTCGCTAAGCTGATGGCGCCTGCTGTCAACGTGCCGACTCTGACTGCACAAAATGTAGAAAAAGGATTTTTGGTATTACAAGATTTTGGCACAGTAGAGTTTGCCCATTTGCTTGTCGATGCAACCATAGACCAAATCAATGACTACTATCAGCTAGCAATGCAGACATTAGTGGCGCTACAAACGGTACCAGTAGAAACAGCAAAGTCGCAACACCAGCTGCCAGATTATGACACAGCACTATTAGACCGTGAGATGGATTTATTTAGCGAATGGTTTATGCCTTATATTGGTGTCGCGCTAAATGAGCAGGTTTGGGGAAACCTAAAAACAGCGTTAATGAATGAGATTTTGCGACAGCCACAAGTGGTGGTCCATCGTGATTATCACAGCCGCAACCTTATGCAAGATCAAGCAGATCAATCAAAGCTGGGCGTGATTGATTTTCAAGATGCCGTCATTGGTTCGTATGCTTATGATTTAGTGTCGTTAGTCCGCGATGCTTATGTTGAGTGGTCAGAGAGCCAAATATCTGCATGGATTGATGACTTTTGGCAGCTACAAAAACAAAAATCACTAGCCACTGCTGATAGCGCGGTGCAGTTTGAAAACGATGTGAATGTCATAGGCGTACAACGTCATCTAAAGGTATTAGGGATTTTTATTCGTTTGTCTGAACGCGATGGCAAAGACCGCTATTTGGCGGATATTCCTAAAGTCATGCGTGATTTGATTATTGAATTAAACTGGCTTGCCGAACATGGCAACGATGAACTAAAGCAATCAGTTATACCGTTTAATCAATGGCTACAAGAGGCAGTGCTACCTGCTTATAAAGAGAAGTTTGCTTCAGCGTAGATGACGCTCAGCTAAATTAATTTAAATAATAAAGATAGGAGCGCAGATGTCTACCTCTACGATTACACAAGCCATGATTTTGGCAGCGGGCAAGGGCACACGCCTACGTCCATTAACACTTGAGACACCTAAGCCTTTGGTTGAAGTCGCAGGTCAACCGCTTATTGTATGGCATATTAAAGCACTACAAGCAGCAGGCATTACTGATATCACGGTCAATGCATCATGGTTGGCAGATAAGCTAATGGACACCTTAGGCGACGGTTCACAGTATGGCGTAAAGCTGCATTGGTCAGTAGAAGACGATGAACCACTTGAAACTGCAGGCGGCATTTTTCAGGCATTACAATCAGGTAAGCTAAAGGATGAGCCGTTTATTCTGGTCAATTCTGACGTCTGGACTACCTATGATTTTTCTCAACTAACAGACTATACATTGGGAGCGGATCAGCGCGCGCATTTGTTATTGATTGATAATCCAGAGCACAATAATGGTGGTGATTTCGCCATCAATAACGGTCTTGCTAGTGAGCAGCCGGTGGGCGATGCAGATAAGTATACCTTTGCGGGTATTAGCGTAATGTCACCCAAATTGGTAGAAGGGTTGGTATCAGGACAGCCTGCTGCATTAGCACCACTACTAAAGCAAGCAATGATAAAGTTTCAGATTACCGCTGAAGTGACGACAGATAATTGGATAGATGTGGGGACACCAGAGCGTCTGACACAGGTTAATGAGTTTATCGAACAGAATGATATCGAGCATGCAGGTAAGCCAAGCTGATAAATTTAAGATAAATAAAAAGCAGCGTCGATTACTCAACGCTGCTTTTTTTATACATATAGAGATATTTTTTACGACATATTTAAAGAGGATATTAGCAAGACAAAAATGCAAATTTAGCATCTATCAAGCGATTCATTAGCTAACTGGCATTCAATCGTATGATTAGGTAATGATGCTAAACACCCATGGCCAGTTTAATTAGCTGAGCAATGGTAAACACCACTAAAAATCCTGCCAAATATAGACCCACGAACCATGCCCATTGTGATTGTTTTTTACTGAACTTTTTCATAGAGATCTCCTGATTAGCGTTTGAAGTGTGACTACCATCTACAAACAATGATAGCCATCCTTTTTAGCTGATCCGTTACCCGCCGCGATTAGCGACTAGTACATCGGATTGTGATCAGATTTACCTTTGAAGGTATAGTAAGCAAATGCTGTATAGCTCAAGATAATTGGTAACATGATACAGGCGCCAATCAGCATAAATGATAATGAGGTATCGGCAGCAGCAGCCTCATAAATCGTCATTTGATACGGCACGATATAAGGGAATAGGGCAAAACAAACCCCGATATAACCCATTAAGAATAGAGCTACCGTTAGCAAAAATGGACGATACTCACGTTCAGTTTTTAAGTCTTTACGCATGATAAAGAATAAAAGCATGACAATGATAGGCATAGGAGCGAGGTATAATAAATCTGGGAAACTAAACCATCCCTCTAACGCATCGATGTCTGAGAAATACATAAATGCTGTGACCACAACCATTGCTACTAGTAACGCAGTAAGCATCCATCTAGAAACTTGGCGCGCCCATACTTGTAATGTGTGTTCTGTTTTTATGATAAGCCACGTTGAACCAAGTAAGGCATAGCCGATAATCATGGCAAATCCGCACACAATCGAGAAGGGTGTGAGCCAATCAAATGGGCCACCAGTATATAGACGATTACTGGCTTCTAAACCTTGCACTAACGCCCCAAGCATAATGCCTTGAGAGAAAGTGGCAACGACTGAACCGACAAAGAAAAAGGTATCCCATACATGCCGACGCGAAGAGGACTTAAATCGAAACTCAAACGCCACACCGCGCATGATAAGACCGAACAGCATGGCAGTCACGGGTAAATATAAGCCTGTCATGATAATGCCATAAGCAACAGGGAATGCTGCGAATAAACCACCACCGCCTAGCACTAGCCACGTCTCGTTACCGTCCCAAAATGGCGCGATAGAGTTCATCATGCGGCTACGGTTTTTATCTGAGCCTGCAAAAGGGAACAAAATACCGCAGCCCAAATCAAAGCCATCAAGCAGTACATAGACAAAGACAGACAAAGCAATCAAACCGCCCCAAATAAGAGGTAAATCTAATACATCACCGAAGTTAAACATTAGCGTAACCCTCCATCATCGACATCGTTTGCAGGCTCATCTAAGCCTTCTTCAGTACCTTTGGCAGGATTACTATCACCACTTAACGCGCGGCCTTGGCTCTCAGTCACTGAATGCTCGTAGAAGTTATCTTCTGCAGGATCTGTATAAGGTTTCGGCCCTTGAGCAATCAAGCGTAAGATATAAAAACTACCTGCACCAAAGACAAATATGTACAGAACGATAAAGCCAATCAATGTCGTCGCTACTTGCTGTGCTGCAAGCGGTGACATACTTTCAGCAGTACGAATGACGCCATAAACTGTCCAAGGTTGACGTCCTGTCTCGGTTACGAACCAACCTGATAGTAAGGCGATAAAACCAAGCGGAGTCATCATCATCCAAGCACGGTGGAACCACACACTGTCAGTATTGAACTGCTGTTTTTTGAAGTATTTGTATAGACTGAATAGGCCGACCAGTACCATAAGCATGCCAATACCAACCATGATACGAAACGCCCAAAACACGATAATGACGGGTGGTTGATCTTCAGGTGCCCAGTTTTTGAGCCCTTTAACTTCACCATCTAATGAGTGGGTAAGAATCAAACCGGTCACATAAGGAATTTTTACTTCGTACTTATTGGTCTGGTTTTCTTGGTCAGGAATTGCAAAGAGACGTAGTGCGGCACCGCGCTCATCTTCCCAAAGTCCTTCCATCGCAGCAACTTTAGCAGGTTGATGTTCAAGGGTATTCAGACCATGTTCATCACCAATCAATACCTGCACCGGCGCAACAAAGATGGCCATAATCATTGCCATACCTAGCATTACACGACCATGCGCGCGGTGCTCGACATGCTTTTTGGATTGAATATAGTATGCGCCGATACCACCGATGACAAAGGCAGTGGTCAGAAAGGCTGCGGTCATCATATGAGCATAACGGTAAGGGAATGAAGGGTTGAAAATAATTTCAAGCCAGTCAGTAGGATAGAGCAGGCCATCTGCGCCCATCATAAAACCTTGAGGGGTTTGCATAAAGCTGTTGGCGGCCAATATCCAAAAACCTGAAATCAAGGTACCAATAGCAACGATCGCGGTTGAAGCGAAATGCATGCGTTTGCTCACGCGGCCCCACCCAAATAGCATAATCCCTAAGAAGGACGCTTCTAAGAAGAACGCTGTCAGTACCTCATAGGCGAGTAATGGGCCTAAAACGTTACCGGCTTTATCAGAGAACACTGCCCAGTTGGTACCGAATTGGTAGGACATCACCACGCCCGATACCACGCCTAAACCAAAGACGACGGCAAATATTTTGACCCAATGCTTGTAGACTTCAGCATAGATAGGTTCACCAGTTCTTAACCAGCGGAATTCAAGCACCGCAAGCCAGCTGGCTAGACCGATAGAAAAGGCGGGAAAGACGATATGGAACGAGATAACAAAAGCGAATTGGATACGTGCAAGCAGCAGCGCATCGAGCTGGTCAATCATAAATGTAGCGAACATAAACGGTTACTCTCATCTGTTAGCTGAATAGCGCTGACTTCCATACAACGCTCAAGTAACTGTCCGTAACTATCCATCGATCAAAGTGGCAAGCATTACGGGCAATAGCTCAGTGACGTGGACTTAGCTCCATTAGACATAAATTGTGGCTAAGTTTGCGACTCACTGTTTAGCTGAATTGAATAATTTATGTCCTTATAAATTTACATATTACTGTCATGTGCTATAGATATATTATGCGCTCACCTAGATATACACGCAAGCAACCCAGTCTGTCTGTTGCAGACCTAACAGTCATCAAAATAACATAATTCAAACATTGAAAAATAAAATTAATATTATTAAAAACAAAGCAGTATGCGTGAACATACTGCTTATCCGAAACCTATAACTGATGTTTAAAGGTTACGATTTGCACATCAAAAACCTCGTGAAATAACAAAAATCTACATCATTCTTGTAGCTGCTTATGCAAAATTCTTCGCAACGTTAAAATGGTCTGCGGATTGGTCTGGATACTATGACCGCCATTGATAATTGTCTCAGACGCGGCGCCATCGAGATGGGCACTGTTATAAGGAACGATACCATCTGACAAACGCTCGGTCAGTGCTTGACTGATATCATCATTGACCGTCACAGCAGCAACAAGCGGCTCGGGTGGTAGCTGTGATGTCTCAGTATTATCGCTAACATCAGCGCTCGCTGTTTCATTTCCAGAATTGTCTTCTACCGCTTGAGACAAATCAATCTTGGCACCGTTTGGTTGCGTCTGTGCCAGTCCTTTAGTGATATCGGCATCGTTATTGGCAATGATTGAATGGTAAGTGATCCGCTCATTCATAGTGATGTCTTTGGTTAACTCTATAAAAGAAGACTTGTCACTTAACTGGCTGGCACCGTTCTGCAAATACAATGCGCCTAGTGGGTTTTGTGCCAAATCGCCTTGTGTGGCAATGGTCGCTAAGTTATCAGTGAACGTTTTGACCAAACCTACAGGTAAGTAAACGATGCGGCGTAGCGCACGGGTAAACCAACGATCTGCATAATCGGTACCACGGAAAGGTGCAGATAGAAAAACAGCGGTGTCTACTTGTGGTAGGGCCTGTAGCTCAAATCGTTCCTTTAACTCATCTTCGCCAAAAGAAGTCTTGAGCGCGTTACGGATTTGCTGTTTCTCATTGCTAGAGAGGATGTCTTTGTCATTGAGTTTATCTAAATCATCGACTAAATTTTCATCAGACAGCATCATGCGAGCAATAATGGCACCCATACTATGACTGATAATCACACTGTTTTGACTGGCACGATTTTTTCCGTCAGGATCAGTCTGCTGGTAGGTGCTGTTGATTAACTGCTGAATCTGATAACGATTTTCTAAAATAGGCAGATTGGTTGGATAGAATATTTGCCAAACTTGGTAATTGTCACGCAGCTTGTCATCATTAAGAATATCGTTGGTCAGATTTACCCATGTGGCTGGACTAGAAGCCAGCCCGTGCAACATAATCAACACGCGTTTATCAGGATCATAAGGCTCAAGCATAAAGAGTTTGGGCAGCTGAGCATCTGGTTGGCGCGTAATCAAGTTTAAATAGCCTACGCCATCTAACTGGTTCTCTGATAGCCATAATCCATATCCCGCCGAAAAGTTGGCTGCCAGTGGGTAGTCATCATTGAGAATATTGACGGATTCGGTTTGGTACGGATTATATAAATGAATATCAAGCTTACGACTGCTCAGCGCATCTAATACGCTATCGCCATCTGGCTTAATCAGCCCAGTCAATAGCAGATGTCCAGTGGGATAAATACGAGAGCTTGGCTCACTGTCGTCCGTATTTTTATCTTCATTTGTCAGTCGACCAGATAAGGAGGCAACCAACAACTGACGGATTGTGGTGGTGTAGCGATCATCCAACGATGCTACCAAGCTGATGCCTAAACCGGGACGCTTACTCACGGAATTGAGACCGGAGAGTCGCAGCTCATAAGTGGATGATAAGTCTGCCAAAGCGGAAGTTTGTTTATGAGCATTTTGCAGATAGTTGTTTTCGTTGGGCAAATAAATGTCGAGGTTATAGTCATCTACGGTAACTTTCATGACTTTGACTTGGTCTGTTGCTTTGCCCTTTAGCGGTGGTCGATTGGCAATCGCTGCTTCATCAGTATTGTCACGTTTGGTAGAAGTTATCGGCAGATATTCTACTGTTGTATCACCCATCAATTTATTGGCGTTTTCAGTCGATTGGTAGATTTGAGTAATAACGTCGTTACTAGCAGCGTTATAAATGTCTTGGGTTTGGATGTCATTGTCATTTGGAATACGGTTTTGCGCACGATGGCTATTACTGTTTTGCTCTGCACCTTCAAAGTCATGGGTCAAACTGTCATAAAACAGATAGGTATAGCTGTATTTGACGGCATCAAACAACCTTGCTTGATAATCGGTTAAACACAGGTCGGTTTGTTTTTGTTGTGTTTTTGAATCCTCATCACTTAAGGGTGCATTAGCGTAATATGGATCAAGTGGCGGGCGTGCAAGTGCATTACGACAGTTTTTTGAGTCAGATAGTTGACGCGCTTTTGCATAGTGTAGTTCTGCAAAAATAGCCAAAGCAGGGCGATAGTGCTTGTTAAGCATACTGTCAGAGAGCTGAGTCAAGCATAAATCAAATTGCTGCATACAGGCTTGCTCATTCAGTCCTGCTGATAACAAAGCAGATGCTGTATCGCTGCTTAGCGCATTGTCAGTGACGATATTGCCACGCTGCGCTGAGATAGTCTTGGCCGAGGCTTGTTTATCTACCGTCACCGTACTACACGCTGGTAGCAATACTGCTGCCGCCAAAAGCATAAGTGACGTAATGGGCAGGGTTTTTTTATTAATATGCATTACTGTCCGTTTGCTAAAGCCAGCGAAAGTCATAAGTCAGTCCAATAAACGGTGGTTATGATAGTATCAATAATGAAAGTAGCAATTGATAATGAGTGTAGCGCAACTTTTGGCGTTAGACTATTCATTTGCAGTTCTACAAAAGCATGTTTTAAAACGAATGGGTTTCTGCTAGTCGAAAAAAAGCGCTTTTGTCTTATAGATATAAAACAAAAGCGCTTGGTATTTGAAGCTTAGATTATTTATTAGAGATTTGACCTAGTGAAAGTCTTATGAAACAAATATCTTTTGAATCAAACCCTCAATAGCTAATCTCAAAAAGTACAAAATTTCTAAGCACCTGGTTTTACACTGATGTCAGGGGCAGGAATATCCCAAATGTAGAACTTACCTTCTTCAACGAGTTTGATTTGTTGAGGAATAACAGTATTGTTAGGGTATTGCCCTTCAAGACGACGTAGGCGCTCTAACGCATTAGCACGGCGGTCACTAAGTAAATCTGACTGTGCTAAGCTTTGTTCTGCTTCGGTGTACCCTAAAGCGACAGCTCGGTCTAGATACTTTTGACCTTCTTTGAAACCGCCACCTTCTGATAGCATCATGCCGTATAGGAAGTTAGCCTCACCACTATCAGGTTGCAGCTTGATAGCGCGATCGACATACTGACCACCACGTACCGTGTAGTCTGAACCCAAATCTAGATTACGACCCATGCCGTTTAGCTTAGCAGCACGAAGCAACACATCATAAGAAGCATTTGGCGACTTAGCATAAGGTTCGATCCAATCCGCTAATACTTTGATTTTTTCACGAGTGTAATGACGCTGTGTGCGGTTAGGGAAGTTTGGTGGATAGTGGCGCGCATTAGGGGATACGTCAGCGATGAAATCGTCTAATAAGCTGACATCAAGCTTATCAGTACCTAACCCTTTTTGTTGTGGAATCAGTACAGTTTTAACAAAGCTCATGTCTGAGAGCTGTACTTGCGGTGTAGGAATATTCGGAAGTTGTCCGCTACGCAAGTCGATACCGGTAGCTGTCATTGGACCAGGCTCATAGACACGAGTAGTGCCGTTCATGACAGGTGCAGCAGCAGGCGACATCATTTGCGGTGTTTGAAGTTGAGCAGTGCTAACAGATGCATTGTTTTGCAGAGTGCCGCTTAGTTGCATGTTAGTTGTTTGCGCATTAGTCGGCTGGCTGTTGCTCGCAGGTGTTGCTGGCAAGCTTGTTTGAGCGGCATTGGCTTGAGCAGGACTAATGGCTGCATTAGGACGAGCAAGACGAATCACACGTTTGCTTGAGTCCATCGCACTAGGTACAGCTGTTGCAGTGGCATCAGTTTCTGCTGCATTCACGGGTGCAGATAACAGCATGGCACAGGTTGCAGCCATAACGGTCAACGTTGCAAACTTCGGTGACTTAATAGAGTGGCTACTAGAGAGAATCGCTTTCATAGAAATCGTTACCTTGTTTAATTTATTTGGTTGTTATTCATTGATTGGACGGTAATATAAATAGCGCATTGCTGCAAAATCGTACAAATTTTTAATACCGTAGCAAATTAAGCTTCACGCTATCTGTGGTAGGATTGTTAATCGCTAGAATTAAGCAAACCTACGTAAATCTGTGCAGCCACTGATTAGCAAGAATATTATGACAGCAACTAACAACAGTACCTGTAACCATAAGCTATAAGTGATAAGCGGTATCTTTCATACGATTTGCCATCCATCGCATGGTTCGACGTACTGGAGGAGATAAAGCAGCGCCGCCACTTGCAAGTGCTAGCTCACGATGATGCAGCTCCTCTTTATCCATTTGTGCCAGTATTTCTTTTGAGCGCTGATCATGTTCAGGTAACTGCTTGATATGATCCTGTAGATGCTCGCTGACCTGCGCTTCTGTCTCCGCTACAAACCCTAGACTAAACTCGTTTGAGATCGCGCCTGCTACCGCACCGAGTCCAAAAGACATACCGTACCAAAGCGGCGTAAATACGCTGGCATGGCTACCAAGTTCGCTTAGACGAGTCTCGCACCAGACCAAATGATCGACTTCTTCTTCGGCCGATTGTTGCATGGCTTGTTTGACACCACTATCTTTTGCGGCAAACGCTTGGCCATGGTATAGACCTTGCGCACATACTTCACCTGTATGATTGATACGCATAAGACCTGAGACGTGCCGCGCCTCTGTAATGGTCAGCTCAGGAATCTCATCGCTACTGACGGGCAGCGGACGCGTGCTTGGATTAGAATGTGGCACGATAGCTCGTAATGCCTTATCGACCCCAAGTAACAACTGGTCTATTTTAGATAAAGGACGCAGGGTCATAACTCACTCCTGATGGTGTTAAAAACTGTCAATAAAATAAAGTGTGTTACCGTCTAAAAGCAACGGCATAATGCGTATTACTATAACAAACAATCCAAATTATCGGCTCGAATATTACTGTCTAGGTAGCCCATAAATAATCTATAGATGGTTGGTAGACTGCTATAGCTATCATAATGACGAAGTCATCAGCCCAACATTAGACTATATCTATGGAGCCAAACTTATTTAAGGCGCTATACCATCGTTGGTTTGGATAACGGCATACTTAATATGCTTATTGAGTTTGATGTATAAAAATGCGCCAAACACAATATTCAATAGCCCTGTCACCAAAAATAGCTGCGGTAGCGTAAACCCTAAGACGTTTAAGATAACAATCGCAAAAATCGCTGAGGTAACCATAAATATCGCATTAAAAATATTATTCGCGCCAACAATACGTGCTCGATGACTCTTAGGTGCGTAGGCTTGCATAGAAGCATATAGCGGTACGATATACAAACCACCGCTGAACCCTAATAAGAATAAATCCGCGAAGACACGCCAGCTACCACTTATATTAAACAAATCACCAATGCTAAGTAATGTGTCATTATTCACATTTATATCTAAACCTGAAAGTGAAAAATACAAATCAATAGCAAAGATACTTAATCCAGCAATACCAAAGGGCAATAGACGCAAGCTGACTTTGTTTTTGGTCAAGGTTTTGCAAAGTACCGAACCGATCGACACGCCAACAGAAAACAATGTGAGTAAGAAAATAACGACTGACTCATCACCAAGCAAAATTACCTTGCTGAATTCTGGCACTTGGGTCAAAAACGTCGCCCCATAAAACCAAAACCAGCTGTTGCCAAGAATGATAAAGAACAAAAAAGGCAAAGAGTATAAGTAACGTACAGTGGCTAAGCTGGTTGTAATAATATTCCAGTTAATCTTCAGGTCAGGCTGCATCGCTGGCATATTAGGGATATAGCGTGCGGCTAAATATCCTAAAACAGCGACAACCAACACCGTGGCACTAATCCAATATAGGGATTGTGATAGCTGAGTCAAAATACCAGCGACAATCATACCGACTAAAATAGCCAGCGAAGTACCCATCTGAAAAAGGCCGTTGGCGCCGACCAGTTCATCTTCTTTCATCGCTTGCGGCAGATAAGCGTATTTGATCGGTCCAAAGAAAGTCGAATGTGTACCCATCAAAAACAACGCGACAAATAGCAGTGCATACCATTCAAAGACAAAACCCACCGCGGCAACTGCCATAATGACTAGCTCAAGGAGTTTAATAAACTGCGTAAGCTTTGACTTTTCATACTTATCAGCAATCTGTCCTGCCAAAGCAGAAAACAAAAAGTAGGGCAGGATAAATAACATGGCGGCCAAGTTATTAAGGATGCTGACCTCTACGCCCAATTTACTGGCGGCAGTATAAGTCAGCACGAGTATGAGCGCCTGCTTAAAAATATTGTCATTGAATGCGCCCAAAAACTGGGTGAAAAACATAGCGCTAAAACGACGACGCTTGAATAACTGAAACTGGTTGGACATGGACATTCCTACAGATAAATCGCGACTAATAAAGAAAAGCGCGGCGCTGAACGACAATTTTTTTATGATAATAATCGTAAATTTTATTAAAAACTATATCAAGATATAGCATAGGTTTTATCAATATTAAGCCGTATAATAGCAAGGCTTCGGTGAAAATACATGCAGTCAATGCTATGATTCGATATTTAACTAAGTTATGATTTATAAATTTTATGTGATTGCGTTTTAGGGTATAAATAGTAGTGAAAACAAAGGCTGCTACCCATCAACGCTATCTATAAACTAGTAGTCTTCTCTAAGCTAGTAGCCTTATAAGGCAGTAGACATACAGTGCTAAAGCCGACACTATAGATAACCAGTCATAAAATTAAAGTAGTAAACCATTAATTGCAGATAACTGCTATAAGTTTATTCACCGGTCAGACTTGACGATCGTTATCGTTAATAAGATTGTGCCGCGTGAGCTGATAGGACGTAAAGATGATAAAGCAGCCTTCAACTCGAGCATGCAAGGGTCTCATGATGCAGCGTGACACAGCCATAATCCAAAACGATAGTAATAATCCAGGTACATATCCAGCAGAGCCGCGTAAAAATTTCAGACGCTCTGCACTGTGCACTGCGCTTGCGACCAGTTTCTTCGGTATAGCACCTGCGGCAATGGCAGATACCATTAATAATATAAACGATACGGCTATCACCAACTCATCTGCTGCTGACCAAACTGATAGCAGTCAAATGGCTAGTAACCAGACTAACAATAGTCAAAGTGCGAATGATCAAGCATCTATCAAGCAATCAGCTACATTGTCAGATGACGATACTCAGCTAGATATGGCTCTAGATGCGCTACGTCTAAAAAAAGCAGTAGAACAAGGCATCATTGATCAGTCAGTATTGGACGACTATAGCGAACAGAGCTTGGGAATTAAAAAACCCAACTCGACAAAGTCAGGATCTAAAAACTCGACGACGCAAAATGCCAATGCTCAAAACAACAACACTCAAAATCTAGAAACTTTCACTGATAGTCCAAGCAACTCATATAATCCCAATAACGCTCAATCAATCGCTTCTAATGATGACCTGTTGCAACAAGCAACCGAGATTCAGCAGCAGGGTTATCAAATGATGACCCCTGAGCAGATCGATCGTGAGCTAGCGGCAATGGATGCGCAGAATGCTCAAGACATTGATAGTATCAATATTAGCAATAATGACAGTGGCTTTGATGCGCCAATCGCTACGTTAGATGACACAACATCACCAATTGGTCTCGATGTAGAGCTAGATGCGACAAACTTGCCCGCGCCTAGCAATCTTGATACGTTGGGTAGAAATGAAACAACGCAAGAACAGGCGAGCACAGCTGAAGGGATGTCACGTCCGATTGAGGTAAGTGGCGCTGTTAGCAATGAAGATGTCGCTAGGAATGAAGCTTTTGTTAAGAATGAAAGTGGCCTGACGACTGATGATAGTAGTGATGAGCTGATAGCTGGTACGAATGTACCTGCCAATGTAGAAGGTACGACAACAGATATTATCAACCCTAATGACTATCTACCAGATTATCAGAATGATACTCAGGCCGTCGATCAAAGTATCGAACAAGCCAATAGACCACGGCCACGCGCGCGCAATAGAGGTAATATCGTGACGCGTCTGTACAATCGCTTTTTTAACGACGGTGGCGTGGTGGCTTTGCCAAATGTAGAAACCACTATTTATCTAGAGCAAGTATCCGCTGAAGACTCTCCTAACGGTAAGGCTCAGTTGATTGAAGCTGACAACGACATTCAGCCAATGAAAAACATCAAAGCAGCACTTGATGATACTTCCGTTCAGTCGGTTATAGACTTTACTGCGGCATTGCCACGTTTGCGTGAGACGGCACAGAATGCTGCTAAAGCGGTTGGTTACTATGAGGTTGAGCTGCGTTTGACCCAACCTGATCGTGACACAGTCAATGTTGTGATTGAAGAGCTAGGCGAGCCGGTACTGGTAGACAGCCGTATTATTGAGATTCGCGGTGAGGGCAGTGAGCAAGAAGAGTTTGCATCGCTTGAGGCAGACTTGCCGCCGCAAGAAGGCGATATTTTTAATCACCGTGTCTATAAGAGCAGTAAAGCGGCTTTAGAGTCCTTGAGCAATACCTACGGCTATTTTGACCAGTATTGGCTGAACAAATCCGTTGATATCATCTTGCCTGATAACAAGGCAGATGTCTCGTTGGTTTATAACACGGGTGATCGTTACGAGTTTGACGATGTGGTGTTTTTTACCTATGACAAAGAAACCAATACGCTGACCCAAGACCCTGACAAGCTACCAGTAGAGCTTTCGTTGTTACAACAGCTCTATGGCTTTACGCCGGGCGAGCCGTTTTATCGTCCAGCAGTTACTAAGTTCAGTAATGACTTATCGGCAACTCGTTACTTTAATACGGTCAACGTCGAGTCGATACTACCACCAACTGATAGTAGTGAAGCTGGTACCTTAGCGTTTGACAATGCTGCTACCGAGGGTAACGACACATTAGATGACGATATTAACAATGTAGATAATGATGGCGTCACAGGTCTGAATAGCAATGATGGCGCAGCTGTTTCAAATGTCACTGCTAGCAAAGAAGATACGGTTAATGATAATAGCGATATAGGTGTAGAGAGCGATAATGCTCTGAGTGCTAACAGTGGCGAGACAGTCAATGAAGCGGATATCGCTGCGATTGATTTTGAAGCTGATGAAGCCACCCTTGATAAGCTGCAAGCCATCAGACAAAAAGCAGAGCGACTAAGCCGCTTGCCGAATGATCGGGTGCTTGATGAAAAAGATCAGGAAGCTGACAATCTATTGGGCAAAATCAGTGACTCAATCAGTAATGTCGCACAAAAGATATTCCCTGATGAAAAGAGTCTGATCGCTGATGAAAACTTTGTACCGCCAACGCTAGCAGGACGTAAAACGCCGCAAGACGTTGCAGAAAGCAAAAAAGTACCTTTATATGTGTTTGTATACGCGGATAAACCACGTGATGCTCAAGTTGGTCTTGGTTATGGAACAGATACAGGCGTTCGCGCTACCGCAAAAATAGACTACAACTTGCTCAATCGCCAAGGCTATCAAGCGGGTGCAGAAACAGAAGTATCGAGAATCAGCAAAAACGTGGCTGTTTATGCCAGTCGACCATGGAATCATCCGCTCGATGATAAGTTAGATGGGCGTCTTACTTATGAAGAGGAAGTGATTGACCAAGGCGAAGGCAACTTCGACCTGTCGACCACAACGCTAAAAGCGGCTTTGGCACGTAATATCCGTAGTGACACTGGCTGGAACCGTAGCTACTCTGTGCGTTACCGCTTAGATGAGCTTGAGACAGGGGTTGATGGAGCAGCGCTAGATGATCTGCCTATCCGCTTTACCTCTTCAAGTCCGAAACAGCGCGCGCTGCTATTTGGCTATGGTATGAATAAAACAGATACCGACAACGCTACCAATCCAACGCAAGGCATGCGCCAGTACTACTCAATCGAGGCTGGCACTGATAGCGCATTCAGTGATACCGATATGGCGATTATTCGCGCAGGCGTTAGTGGTATCTATAGCTTTGGCGAAGACAAAAAGCATCAAGTATTAGGTAGTGCCAATGCCGGTTATATCTGGGCGGATGATTTTTACGATGTGCCTTATAAGTTGCGTTTCTTTGCAGGTGGCGATCAGAGTATCCGCGGTTATGACTATGAGAGCTTGTCACCATTAGACAAAGGCTATCTAACGGGTGGACAGGTTCTAGCGGTCGGTAGTGCTGAGTATAACTATGAATTTAAACCAGGTTTCCGTGGCGCATTCTTTACTGATGTCGGTAATGCCTACGACAAAGATTTTGACACTGAGACAAAAGTCGGTGTCGGTGTCGGTATCCGCTGGGCATCGCCTGTAGGAATGGTGCGCGTCGATGTGGCAGCTGGCGTGACTGAGGAAAGTATTCCAGTACGACTACACTTCTTTATTGGTTCACCGTTATAATCGCTCAATGTAGTAGTTCCAAATGTTCTAATTATCATTTATCGTACCGATTGCTGGTCTTCATTTTTTAACGTAGTTGAGTGTCATGCTGACAGAAAATACCCCGCCTAATAATGCTCCAGATGAAGATCCAGCACAGCGTGATGCCCGTGCCGTTAGGCGTTGGTATCCTTTGTCATTTCTGCTCAAACTGCTGGTATTGGTACTTATCGTACTAGCCATTATGTTTGCTATATTCTTTTATGCAGCAGGGACTGATACCGGTACGAAGTTTATATTAGAAAAAATTAGTGTTGAGACAGGTATTGATTTCAAATACGGACGCGGTAACTTGCGCGATGGTATTTGGGTCACTGATATCGATATTGAAGCGACTGAAGATCTTGAGATATTAGTAGATAAGGCCTACGTCAAAATAGGCTGGCGCGCAGTATTTGCAAAAGAAGTGCATTTAAGCGATGCAGATATCCAGACCATAGAGATTATCAATAAAAAACCGCCTACTGGTGAACCGTTTGATTATAAAACTTTAAAGTTGCCAGTGAATTTGCGTTTTGACCAAGCAAAAATTAAGAAAATCACCTATAAGCAAGTAACCAAAGATCCTATCGTTATTCAAGATATTACGGCGCGTGACCTGACGTGGGTAGGTAGTACGGTGACCGTTGGCCGTGGTGACCTGCAGTACGCTGATATCGTAAAAGTCAGTGCCTTACAAGGAGAGATCGACCTACAGGGCGACTATCCACTAGATTTGAGTGCGATTGCGGAAGTCAGCGCCCTTGAAAAAGCCTATATCGACCCGTTAAATATCTCTGCAACGGGAACGCTTAAACGTACTGTCGGTAAAGTACGTAGTCGTTATAACGATAGCGATGTGAAAGGCGACTTTGTAGTACAGGGGCTAGATGCAGGTGCGCCGTTTGATGCAAAACTACAGTGGGATAATATTCTTATCCCTTATGCTGATAGCCAAAACATTCGCCTACAAAGCGGTACAGCCACAGCTTCTGGTGTCATCTCTGAGATACGATTGCGTATCAATACTGAATTGACGGCCAAAGACATTCCATCAGGTCATTACCAAGGCCGCGCCGTTATTGCCAACAGTCAGCTACGTATAGATCGCCTAGATGCTGACGTGCCAGCGGGACGTTTGGCGTTGCAAGGTATTTTAGATTGGAAAGACAGCTTTGAGGCCACGGTGCGTACGACGGGTAGCAACTTTGATATTCGTCAAGCTATTCCGGCTGAATATACTGACTTCAAAGCTTATGCACCGCAAACCCTTAACGGTAGGCTGTCACTGCGTTATCAGCAGCAGAATTCTACTGGTAACACGCAGATTGATGCAGATTTGCGTCAGCGCGATGGTGAGCACATCAATGCCAATATGGTTCGTGGTAAAACTTCTGTTAAATCTAAGCAAGTCGCGCCTTGGTATATTGATGCTAACTGGAAAAACTTAACCCGCCGTAACGTACCCAATATTGGCAATATCGACAGTCCTAGTGGGCAGGCAGACGTCATCGTTCGTGGTTCGACCCTATCAGTCGATGCCAATGCCGTTATCAATGAGCTAAATGCTGCCCCCAAGGGCAACTATGATTTACGTATACGTAAGGCTGGTGATGTTATAGATATCAATCGTCTTAATTATAACGGCATAGTAGGTGACTTATCCGGTACAGGGCAGATTCAGTTAGCGAGCAAACAGCGTCCACTGACATGGCAGATTGATGCCAGTACCAAAGGTTTACTCCCTAAGAAATATCGTAGCGATTTACCGCTTGAGCGCCTAACAGGTAGTATAAGTGCGCGTGGTCGATTGCTAAACATCACCAAAAATGGTGTCAGCGGTCAACGTCACGTGATTACTTTAAACAACACTAATATGCAAGCGCAGCTCGATGCGTCGCAAGCAGATCGTGCTATCGGTATTACTGGTGCTGGTGATGCCAGTGTCGATATCGTAGGTGGTGAGCTGTCAGTCTTTGATGCGCGTTTTGATGGTCGGATTGATACAGCAGATGTACCGCAAGGTCGTCTGTCTATCGATGCTGCGGGTACGCCAAAGCTGATTAGTATTCGTAAGCTGAACTATAAGGGTGAAGCGGGCGCAGTTGATGCTAAAGGGGTTATCGACTTACGTAAAAATATCGGCTGGAATATAGATGGTCGTTTTGATCAGTTCAATTTGGGTTATTTTTTACCCAACAATCCAGCGATAATCACAGGCGATCTAAAAACCAGTGGCGAATGGCAAAATGCACCAAAGAACAGTAAAAATACTGCAGGTACTTTGCAGCGCTTTGCCGTAAATTTTAACGGTATATTGGATGCCGAGCAATTGCCAGCAGGTAAGCTGAATATAGAAGCCAGTGGTGACAGTCAGCTAATCCGTATCAATCGTTTCCGTCATGTGGGTGCGGCAGGTAGCATCGATGCCAGCGGTACCGTTGATGTGCGTCAAGGCGTTGCGTGGGATATCAACGCAGTGATGGATCGTTTTAACATTGGCTACTTCCTAAAAGATACCCCAAGCCTTATTACTGGTACGATTGATACAGATGGCCGCTGGAGTGACACGCAGCAGATTGTCAATATTAAACAAGTCAATCTGAATGGCATGCTAAAAGGGCAGCAACTGAGTGCCAAAGGCAGCCTATCAGCGAAAATGCGTTTGCCTAAAGATTTAGCAAGTTACTTCAAACAACTTCAGACCCAAGATGCCCAAGCACAATATAAGCAAGTGAATGCTTTGATTGATAGCTTAAACGCTAATAATCTGGTGCTGCGTTGGGGTGATAACTATGTCACGGCTAACGGCAATGCCAAACAGCTACAAACCAAAATTAATATCACCAGTCTAGATCAGCTGTCTAGCCAATTAGCTGGTAAAGTCACGGGCGGCGCTACGCTGTCTCAACCAGTTGGTCAAGCACTGCCTACTATTTATATTGATTTGGTCGGTGAGCGACTCGCGCTACCTGGCTTTATATTGCGTCAAGGCCGTGTACGCGGCAAGCTAGTCAACTTAGCAAATAGTCCAAGTCAGCTAATCGTAACGGCTGAAGGCCTAGATGCTGCTGGTCAAAGTTTCGATAGTGTTAAAGCGTCTTTTAATGGTACCGAAAAATCTCATGTGGTCGATCTAAATGTGGCCAATAAGCAACTCGATGTCGGTGCTAGGTTAAAAGGGGGTTTTGATCGAGACAGACTAAGCTGGTCAGGTGTCATTGGAAAAGGCCGCATTAAATCTAAATATGCGACTTTGAATCAATTGCAACCTGCACAGCTGATTGTGAATTTACCTTACAATCAGGGTGGTGAGAACCGTGATTTAAAAGTACAGCTTGCCGCTCACTGTTGGCAGGCCACGGATCAAACCGGCAAGCTTTGTCTACGTGAAAAATTAGTGGCATCACCAGACCAAGGTGAAGTCAATGTAGCGTTGCAAAATTTAGATACGTCGTTATTCTCAGTGTTCTTGCCAGAAGATATTGACTGGAATGGCAAGATTAATGGTAAAGCAATCGTCGGATGGCAACGTGGTCGTC
Organism: Psychrobacter sp. APC 3281; assembly: GCF_030407815.1. Taxonomy (GTDB): domain Bacteria; phylum Pseudomonadota; class Gammaproteobacteria; order Pseudomonadales; family Moraxellaceae; genus Psychrobacter. The sequence goes on along the minus strand of NZ_JASDCS010000008.1, from coordinate 32,871 downwards.
CTCCAACTATCAATACCACGCTATACTCAGACAATGGCAAGATAGGCCTCGTTCAAGACGGCGAAAGCACATCAATGACCTTGCCATACAAGCGTGTCTCTCTTATTGCTCTGTCTGTGCCTGAGGGCATCAAGCTGCGTACCGATATCAATACTGGACGCGGGGCGCGTGGCTATGCTGAGGTGATCGTCGATCCTTATAAAGACCCTAAACCAATCTCCGGTGCACTGGTGCTGAACGAGCTTGATCTTGCAATATTTAAGCCTTTCTTCCCCGGTATGCGCGTCCTAAGAGGTAACGTTACAATGGCTGGTGGCCTAGGCGGCACTTTAACCAAACCGCAGTTCTATGGCGACGTAAAGCTCTCTGATGGCCGTATAGCCATGCTTGATTTGCCAGTGAATCTGTCCAAAGTAAATGCGGCAGCTAAAATCCGCGGCACACAAGCGACTATTGATGGCACGTTCAATAGTGGTACAGGTGAAGGCGAACTATCAGGGACAGTCAACTGGCAACAAAAACTGCAAGCCAAGTTGAGTATCGTCGGTGAAGGCCTAGTCATTACTCAGCCGCCACTACTGGTTGCTGAAATTGATCCTGATATCGATATTATCGTGCGTCCAGGCGATCGTTATGTCGATATAAAAGGGGCGATCAGTGTGCCGTCTGCGACCATTCGTCCGCCTGAAGCCAGCGAAGATATCATCACTCAAACTGAAGATGCAGTCGTACTAGATCGTCGTTTGATTGGTAATATCGATGAAGTACTGGCTATCTCAAAACCTTGGTCAATCAATGCTGATATTGGTGTTGATTTGGGCGATGATATCAACTTCCGTGGTTTTGGCGCAGTCATTCCATTGGCAGGTGCGATTAATGTGACTCAGAATGGCACAGGTATCATGCGTGCCAGAGGTGTTGTACAGGTCTCACGCCGTACCAATATCAATGCCTTTGGACAAAGCCTAGAGCTAAATTATGGTCAAGTTCGTTTCAATGGTGATGTGATGAAGCCGAGCTTGAGTATTGAAGCGGCCAAAACAATTAATGGCAAAACAGTTGGTCTGCGTGTCAAAGGAACGACCGAAAGCCCCAATATTATCGTCTTTAACAATGCAGGACTGACCCAGCAACAAGCTATGAACGCGTTGGTGACAGGCCGCATCGATAATAAGAGCGCGACGCAAATTAGTGAGCAAGGGTTTAAATCGCAAGTGACCAATAATCTGGCTGCCGCTGGACTGAGCTTTGGTCTGAGTGGCACTCGTAGCCTGACCAATCAAATCGGGCAAGCGTTCGGCTTGCAGAGCCTGACAGTCGATGCTTCAGGTAGTAGCGAAGATACCAATGTCAACGTCACAGGTTACGTGACCCCTGATTTATACATTCGCTATGGTGTGGGTGTTTTCAATGCGCAAAATAGCCTTTCTGTTCGTTATCAATTGACGCGCCGCATCTATGTAGAAGCAAGCTCAGCAGCGGAGAATGCAGTAGATGTGGTCTATAGTTGGCAGTTCTAAATTGTTTATTAGGGCATGTCCTCAATTCAATCGATAGTTATCTAAATGGGTTAAAAATGGCTAAATCTTGCCAAATGGCGTCAAATAGCTGACTAATATCTCGATATTATCTGCGCTATTTTCCTTGTTTGACTGCGATTTATCTCATTTTTATCACCATTTTTAAAATGAGGACACGCCCTAGTAAGACGACTGCTTTCTAATTGATGTCAGCTGAGAGCGCTTTTGAAATTATTTTGGGGCTGTAGTAGATAAGGATTAAATATCACACCATTTTCTCAAGGTTTTCAGCTGATTAGATGGTGAGCCATAGTTGAATCTAAACTCGCACTCTTTTAAAAACAAATGGAAGTTCTTCTTATTAATCCCATTATACTTTCTGAGTGTTCGTTTGGACTGATTCCAGAAGTTCTCAATGCCATTGATGTGATTGTTCTTACCGCAAATGAACTCTATAGAGTGATTGACTCTGAAATGTTTAAACTCACTCACATCTAATGCATTGTAACTTCGATAGCTATCCGTATAAACAAAGCTGTCAGGCTTGATTTTACGCTTAATAACAGGCATTAGGGTAGTCTGTTTGGTGTCTGCTACGACAATGGTATAAACCTTACCGTTTCGTTTTAGAATACCAAATACAGCGGTTTTACCAGCTGCCCCGCGACCTCTTTTGCCTTTGCGTACACCGCCAAAGTAACTTTCATCTAATTCGACCTCACCATCAAAAAGCTCATCAGCTTCTAATGAGAGATGGTAATCTATCACAAGTCTTATTTTATGATAAAAAAGTGCAGCAGTATTAGGCTGAATATCAAGCAAATCTGCGGCTGTTCTAGCAGTCACTTCAGCCGTAAAAAACTCTAACAGCCTTCGCTGTGCTTTTTTACTTAGTTTACAACGGGTTATCTTCATAAAAGTAGTCTAGCATAGTGCTTATCTACTACAGCCCCATTATTTTTAAGTTTTATAGCATGCAAAAAAACGCCTCATAATGAAGGCGTTTTTTTATAGAAGTATTGAAAAAGGTATCACTGAAATAGACGTTATTTGGTTAGAATCAAGCGATTGTTGCGAGTTAGGCGTAGTCGATACTCTTCGCCTTCATGCTCGATACGTACCTCTTTAGTCAGTGCAAATAGATGTTGTGATTGCAAAGTAGGCAGACGGTTTTCACGACAGTTTAGATAACGAGAGATGACCATGCTCATAGTAAATTCCTTTTGAGAAGAAGTGGCTTAAAAAATTAGCTAACCATAGCGTAATTGTTTTTAACGATAATAATTATCATTTAGATTTAATGAATTTGCAAGGTAATTGATAAAATAAAATGCAGTTATTATGTAAACTTATCTAAGTTTACTGTTATAAATCATCTCAAATGAATTTTTTATCTATATAAATTAATAAGTTAGGTGGCAAATCCAAATAAATCATCTAGTCTATAAGAACTATTAAATTATCAAGAATAATCAGAGTAAATACCGAAATAAAGGATATAAGTATGTTGAACGAGTCAAATCAACAATCAGAGACGAAGCCAGAAAGTAAGACAGACAGTAAGACTAAAACTGACAAACCCAGCATCGTAAATGTTGCAGTGGCTGTCATTCATTATAAAGATCAGTATTTGCTTGGGTTTCGAGATGCTACTCAGCATCAAGGAAATCGTTACGAGTTCGTTGGCGGAAAGATAGAAGCAGATGAGTCAGCAGCGCAGGCGTTGATAAGAGAGGTAGCTGAAGAGACAGGTATCCTGCTTGATAATAATACTATCGTTAAGCTTGGGCGTTTGCATCATGATTATGGCGACAAGCAAGTCAGCTTACAGGTTTATAAGATTGAGCTGACAGAAGAGCAGTACGAGCAGCATAAACACCGTGAGCAGGGTTTAGAAGGGCAGGCATTAACTTGGGTAAGCAAATCGCAGCTTTTGGCAGGAGAGTATCATTTGCCCGCTGCTAATAAGACAATCCTTGAATGGTTGAAACTCCCATCGAAGATAGTGATTACTTATCCTCTGGCACATTTTGGCACACACACTGATGCAGCAGCGGCATGGCTACAGTATCACCAAGAAAACCTAGCATCAGAATCATGGGTATATATCCGCTTGAAGGACGCAAATTCTAAGCATCTTGCTGAGCAATTGATAACATCACGCCCAGATATTCTAGCGATTTTACCTAATGACAAAGAACAACCTTTAGATATTGAGGGCTCACTAACTGCTAAGAAGACAGAAACTGGCCAGCGGATAATTGCTAAGCATTTAACACACTCGACACTGATGCAGTGTTTCAATGAGGTAGGCAGTTCTACAGCTCTCACGCAGTCGTTATCTAAAGACTATCAGCTTATCGTCAGCTGCCATGACATTGCGAGCATAACGGCAGCCAATCAACTTGCCAGCATGCGTATACAGAATGCATTACCACCAGTGATTGGTGCTTTCGTATCACCTGTGCTCGCCACCCAAACGCATCCTGATGACGCACCGCTTGGCTGGGAAGCATGGTCAGAGTTAGCAGAGTTAGCTGATATGCCTGTCATTGGGTTAGGCGGGCTAGAACCTGCTATGCTCAACCAAGCATTGCAGTATGGCGGTATCAGTGTGGCAGGTATTCGTCAGTTCATATAATCCGCATGACTCAAGAAAGCTATAGGCAATCTACGGTGTCATGTGCCTGAATGTGACTCGTATTAGACGTGCGTATTAAGCTTAGTAAGTTCAAATAACTGATTTTTAACTTAGTTATCCAGCAAGTAACTGTGTGGTTATGATGTGTTCAAACAATACTCAAACCCCATAGTTACTTACAAACCGTTGCGTTTTCCTACATTGCACTACTGTTTTAATAGTCCAGTTGTCCTTAATATATATTGCATATCTACGATACGTTGATCTTATTTCTATAGACGAGTGACTGATCAAAAGTGATGTTCAAAATATAATAATAAAAAAGCTTTTGTAGAGTCAAGTTTTGCACGAATAATTTATACCAAAGCAAATGGCTTTTAGAAAACGAGACCAAATAGATGCCGTACATAAAGCGTTTTTAACAATCACTATTTAAGAATGGTACTCCTATGAAAACCAATAAGTTACCTGAGTCAGCATGGACTGATTCACAGGCAGCTGGTTCTCAACTTCAGCAGCCTAAGCAATCGCTCAATGACAATGAATATGGCGATGATACGCAACAGACAAACCAAGCTAGTAACGATGCTAGCTATAATCACGACAGCTCGAATGGCGAATATTCGCACCATCTGGCAAAAGACACGTCTTCGCAAGACAGCTATTTTGGATACAAAAGCGCCGACAAAAGCCCTAGGGCAAAAGAGTCAGCTATGAGTGACAATGAGATAAGCAAAGATCTAAAAAATAGCAATGAGGACAATCATGACGTGGCTAGTGGCTACAAATCATCTGGCTATAAATCAGCGCAAAATAAGCACCCACAAAAGCTGAACGAAGATGAGCCATTAATGTCGGGACTGTTAGAGGATCAAATAGATAATCTAAACAGTAGTTCTGAACACGCCATCGACGCTGAGCAAATGAGTGATGCATCAACAAATAATTCATCCTACAAAGAAATACCGGAGCGCATATTTATGAATGGACTGATAAAACATACAGGCATTGCTTTAGCGATTATTATACCGTTAGCAGCGTTCTCAGCCTATGCGGCCACGCCGCCAGTGAACATGGGGACTAATAACTCGGCAACTAATGGAATGTCTGATGATGCGATGAGTGAGAAGACCACGACTGATGTACTATCGGTTAAGCCAAGTGATATTATTCATAAATCTGCAAGCACGCCAACTACCGTAGATAGCGTAGATCTGAACACTTATGCAGGTACTTGGTATGAGATTGGCCGTTTGCCGATGTATTTTCAGCGTAAATGTGCTGGTGATGTGACCGCCAACTATGCACAAAAAGATGACGGCTCAGGAATCACGGTTACTAATAAGTGTGTGGCTGAAGATGGGTCAGGTATCGTCGCAGAAGGTTTGGCTAAGCCAGTCGATGAAAGCGGCAGCAAACTAAAAGTGACGTTCTTACCGAAGTGGATTCGTTGGATTCCAGTCGGCCGTGCTGATTATTGGGTGCTAGCACGTGATGCAGAGTATAAAACCGCATTAGTAGGGACACCTGATAAAAAATACTTATGGCTATTAGCACGCTCGCCAGACATCAGTCAGGAAACGTATACCAAATATCGTCAAATTGCTCAGCAGCAAGGTTATGACTTAAAAGAGTTTACCTTGACGTCGCAGAGCAACCAAACAGTGAATCTAGCACCATAATAGATGTAGCTGGAATTACTGCTTTGATTAAGTCTTATAGCAATTGTTATTTCATTACGTCTCGATAAGGCAGCATATAAAGCTGCCTTTACTTTTATTACTAGCTGTATATGAGAATTATATATAAGAGCTATATACGAGAGTAAAACCTATTATGCACGCTAGCTAATCGGTTACTACTGGCAAAATGAGGCGTTTTAGGCTAAAATCTAGGCGATTCAAATACTCTAGCGTCAATAACCCATATTGATAGTGGTTGATTATCATATTAGAGTCGCCATTTAGAGCATACACGACCTATCTATTTTACACTTCTTCATATTTTATTGATCATACATTACTGACCATAAGGATGTTTCTCGTGAGCAACGCTGATACCTTACGCCAATTACATCAAGACCACTTGAACAACTACAACAATCAAGAGCAACAAGCGATTGAGCTTATGGGGCTACTAAACAAGCTCTATAACCAGCAAGACGTACAAGTGACTTTGTTTGGCGAAACGCTAGACTCTACCTCAGTTGGTCAAATACTTGCTTTACATCAAAAAGTAGCATTACGCGATCATGGCGCCAAAGCTATCGATATCGCTGATACTCTAGCGATGGTAAAAGTTATCTCAGAAAATACTGATATCCAAGCTACTCGTATTGATGTTGGTCAATTGATTGCTAATGATACTGATTTACAAACCGCTCTACAGTCTATCAACAACGCTGGTGCTGTAAACGGCGCGACGGATGTTGTACTGTATGGTTTTGGCCGTATCGGTCGTATCTTGACTCGTCTGCTATTGTCACAACCGTCAAGCGCAAAAGGTTTACAATTAAAAGCGATCGTTGTACGTCCAGCCGCTGCTGGTGACTTGGCTAAGCGTATCTCATTGCTTGAGCGTGACTCAATCCATGGTAGATTCTTAGGCGGCATCAGCATCGACGATGATAATAACGGCATGATCGTTAATGGTCGTTTTGTACAAGTTATCTATGCCAAAGACCCAAGCGAAATCGACTATACTGCTTATGGTATCGACAACGCTCTTGTTATTGATAACACAGGTATTTGGAAAGACGAAGCAGGCCTTGGTAAGCACTTACAGTCTACTGGCGTGAAAAAAGTGTTGCTAACCGCACCTGCTGGCGGCAATATTAAAAACGTCGTTTATGGTGTGAACAATGACACCGTTGGTGACGATACGATCGTTAGTGCTGCTAGCTGTACGACCAATGCGATTACGCCAACGCTGAATGTATTGAATGATGAGTACGGTATTGTAAATGGTCATGTAGAGACTATTCACTCATTTACCAATGATCAGAACTTGGTTGATAACTATCATAAAGCAGACCGCCGTGGTCGTAGTGCTGTGATGAATATGGTTATCACCAGTACTGGTGCCGCAAAAGCCGTTGGTAAAGCATTGCCAGAACTAAACGGTAAGCTAACGGGTAACGCTATTCGTGTACCAACACCAAACGTCAGTCTAGCAATCTTGAACGTGAATCTGAAAACTGCTCCAGCAAGCGCTGATGCGTTGAATGAGTTCTTGCGTAAAATGTCTAACAGCAGCACTTGGCAGTCGCAGATTGCATATACGGATTCTACAGAAGCGGTATCAACGGATTTCGTTGGTACGACTCATGTTGGTATTATCGATGCTCAAGCGACTATTTTGACTGACAACCAAGCCATCGTATATGTTTGGTATGACAACGAAGTAGGTTATAGTACTCAGGTATTGCGTTTGGCGACGCAAATGGCCGGAATAAGCTACGCTCAGATTCCAGCATAGATTACTAAATACAGTAGAGCAATAACGTCATACCAAGTATAGTAGCGCTATCGTGTCATAAAAATGGCGCTGTAGCAGATACTACTTTGAATAGCTTGGTAGGACTTTAACTGTCATACTTAAACACCCGATAGTCCGATTGATTATCGGGTGTTATTGTCATCATGGGCACGAAGTAAAAGTAGACTTTATACAGTGTTTATTTTGACGCAACAACATAGCAAAACCCCAAAATACAACCGTTGGTTGTAACCAGTTTATAGACTGGATTGTGAATTAAGGAACGTAAGATGCGATTTATTGATGAAGCCGTCGTAACGGTAAAAGCAGGTGACGGTGGTAACGGAATCGCCAGTTTTCGCCGAGAAAAGTATGTCCCACGTGGTGGACCTGATGGTGGTGATGGCGGCAAGGGCGGAGATGTATATGTCATTGCAGAAGACAACACCAACACCCTAGTTGACTATCGTTATACGCGTCGTCATGACGCCATGCGTGCTGAGAACGGCCATAGTAGAAACTGTTCAGGTAAAGGGTCTGATGATCTTTATTTGCCAGTACCAGTTGGTACCACGGTAGTTGATACCGAGACAGACGAAGTATTGGGCGATTTGATTGAGATTGGCCAGACACTACTGATTGCCAAAGGTGGCGATGGTGGTCTGGGTAATACCCATTTCAAAAGCTCGACCAACCAAGCACCGCGTAAAGCGACGTCAGGTTTTGAAGGCGAGCTAAAAGTTCTTAAGTTTGAGCTAAAAGTAGTGGCTGATGTTGGTTTGATTGGTTTGCCTAATGCTGGTAAATCGACCTTTATCCGTCAAGTCTCTGCTGCTAGACCAAAAGTGGCTGATTATCCGTTTACCACCCTAGTACCAAACTTGGGTGTGGTCGATATTGGTCGTCATCGCTCATTTGTGATGGCAGATATTCCTGGTCTTATCGAAGGTGCATCAGAAGGCGCCGGACTTGGTATTCGCTTCTTGAAGCATGTTGCGCGTACACGTCGTCTGCTACACTTAGTTGATGTCAAGCCTGTTGATGGTAGCGATCCAGTCGAGAACGCTCGTGTTATCTTAAACGAGCTTGAACGTTTTTCTCCTGAATTGGCCAACTTACCGCAGATTTTGGTATTAAACAAAATCGATCAGGTTAATGATGAAGATTTGAATGCGCTTTGTACTCATATCGTCGCAGAGCTTGGTTGGACTGGTATGGTCTTCCGTACGGCAACGCTAACTGGTGAAGGCGTTGATGCGGTCAAATATCATCTAATGAATGATATCGAACTTGAGCGTGAGCGTGAAATAGAAGATCCTATCTTCGCTGAAGCACAAAAAGAGCGTTTTGAGCGTTTGGAAGCTGAAGTACGTCTGAACACTGAAGCACAGCGTGAAGCATATCGTGCGGCTCGTAAAGCAGCACGTGAAGGCTTGGATGCGTCTGATTTTGACGACGATGATGAGGATGGCGTTGAGGTAATGTACGTTCCTTAAGCTAGTATGCTTGAGCAGTTATACTTGAATTGTGAATTTAATCCCTACAATCAATTAATATGAAAAAAAGGAGTTTATATGGCAGATGACATAGCAAACACGATGGAAGAAGCAAGATTTGTTAAGCAAACTCGCAACTTTGATATTCAGCGCGTTATTGTCAAAATTGGTTCATCATTATTAACCAATAACGGTCGAGGGCTGGATCGTACTGCCATATATGAGTGGGCAAAGCAAATTGCTAAGCTACACAAAAAAGGCGTTGAGGTACTGCTGGTATCATCAGGTGCTGTTGCTGAAGGTGTGGTACGTATGAACCTTGAGGAACGTCCCAAGAAACTAGCCGCACTACAAGCCTGTGCTTCTATTGGTCAAATGGGATTGATTGAAACATGGTGGTCAGCTTTGATTCAGCATGGCATTCAAAGCTCGCAGCTACTCCTAACTCATGATGATTTATCTAATCGTAGTCGTTATCTCAATACGACGGGTGCGCTGACACAGTTATTAGAATGGCGCGTACTACCGGTTATCAACGAAAACGATACCATCACGATTGATGAGATTAAATTTGGTGATAACGATACCTTGGGTGCGATGGCAGCCGCGATGGTGAATGCTGATTTGTACATTATCTTAACCGACCAAGAAGGTGTCTTCACTGATAACCCACGTGATAACCCTGATGCCAAGATGATTCGCCAAGAGCGTGCGATGGCGGATTACTTGTTTGATATTGCAGGAGATGGCGGTAAGCTTGGACGCGGTGGTATGTTGACCAAAATCCGTGCTGGACGCCTTGCTGCAATGGGTGGCTGTCCTACCGTTATCGTCAGTGGTGCTATCGATGACGTTATTACCCGTGTGGTATCAGGCGAAGCCGTAGGTACATTGCTAACGACTAATGACGAAGATAAAATCATCGCGCGTAAACAGTGGCTAGCTGCGCATCTACGTATGTCAGGTAGCTTGGTCGTCGATGCAGGTGCTGCAAGGGCATTGACTGAGCACAATAGAAGTTTATTGCCAGTGGGTGTTGTAGAAGTGCAGGGCGGATTTGATGAAGGTGATGTGGTAGAAATCATCCACCAAGATACTGGCGAACGCATAGCCGTTGGGCAGGTAAACTTCTCATCGAATGATGCGCGCCGCGTTGCTCGTGAGCGTACCGAACAGTTCGATAAGATCTTTGGCAGTAGCGAAGAACGTGTCGTCATGGTACACCGCGACAATCTTGCATTGACTGTATAGTGCTTTCATATAACCTTTTTTATTCAACTTATTTTATCCAGCATAATATCCATTTATAAATATGGATATTACGCTGTTTTGGAGATTTGTACATGAGTGCTTCAGACGGTAGTAACTCGGTTCAGCAACAGTTTGCACCTTTAAAAAATGATAGATTGCTACGTGCATTACGTTTTGAGCCCATTGATACCACACCGGTATGGATGATGCGCCAAGCTGGTCGTTATTTACCAGAGTATAAGGCCACTCGCGCTGAAGCGGGTGACTTTATGAGTCTGTGTAAAGATACAGACCGCGCTACTGAAGTGACTCTACAGCCATTGCGTCGCTATGACTTGGATGCTGCTATTTTATTTAGTGATATTCTAACTATCCCTGATGCAATGGGACTGGGCCTATATTTTGAAACGGGTGAAGGCCCTAAGTTCAAACATCCTATCCGTGAGCAGGCTGATCTTGATAGATTGCCAGTGCTTGAGCCAAACGACTCTCTAGACTATGTCATGCGTGCTGTAACTAGCATTCGTAAAGCATTGAATGGTCAAGTTCCATTATTTGGTTTTTCTGGTAGTCCGTGGACATTGGCTACTTATATGATAGAGGGCGGTAGCTCGAAGGATTATCGTTATACCAAAGGCTTCTTGTATAGTAACCCTGATTTTTTACATCAGTTATTAGATAAGCTGGCGACGTCAGTTATTGACTATTTAGATGCCCAAATCGTCGCTGGTGCTCAAATCGTTCAGATATTTGATAGTTGGGGCGGGGCGTTAGGCCATCGTCAATTTATCGAATTTTCACACATTTATAATAAACGTATTGTCGCCGAATTAAAGGAACGTCATCCACAAGTACCTGTAGTGCTATTCACTAAAGGTGGTGGGTTATGGCTTGATATTCAGGCTGACAGCGAAGCAGATGTGCTAGGTCTAGACTGGACGATGCCGATTGATCGTGCGCGTCAAGTATTGACTGAGAGTCAGCGTCAATTGACCAAAAAGCATAAAAAACTGCAAAGTAGCAAAGCTATCCAAGGTAACTTAGATCCAGCGACATTATATGGCTCGCCTGCAACTATCCGTTCGGAAGTAAATGCGATGCTTGACCGTGCTTATGCTGATGGTGAAAAGACTGGTTACATAGCAAACTTAGGTCATGGTATCACTCAGTGGGTCAATCCTGACAATGCCAAAGTGTTTGTGGATGCAGTACACGACTATAAAATTTAAGAGTCAGAATATTTAGAGAGTGACTCTGTCTTTGTTCTGTATTTGTAGAATTGCATGATTTGTAGAACTACACGCATTACAGGAAAATATAGAATCTATCAGTGCATATTTAGTATTTACCAAGAAAAGGGTGTTTTATGATTTCAGCAGCGATTGTCGGTGGTACAGGCTATACGGGTATTGAGCTCATTCGCTTATTATCTGCTCATCCTGAGGTTTCTATTGATTTATTAACTTCTCGTAGCGAAGCTGGCACTCGTGCTGATGAAATCTTTCCAAGCTTACGCGGTGTGTCTGACATCGTTTTTAGCGACTTGGGTGATAATACGCTTGCTGCATTGCAAAAATGTGATGTTGTGTTTTTTGCGACTCCGCATGGTGTAGCAATGAAGCAAGCTGAAGCGCTTACTCAAGCTGGCGTCAAGGTCATCGATTTGGCTGCTGATTTTCGTTTGCAGTCATTGACTGACTTTGAGCACTGGTACAAGCAGTCACATGCTTGTCCTGAACTGTTGAAAACAGCAGTCTACGGCCTACCAGAAATCAATCGTGACAAGCTTGCGAATGCGTTACTAGTAGGCAACCCAGGCTGTTATCCAACCACTGCGATTTTGGGTCTAAAACCAATTATCGCAGCCCAGAATAAGCAAGAAGAGCGTTTGATTGAGTCTCGTATTGTTATCGATGCAAAATCTGGCGTGTCTGGTGCAGGCCGTCAAGCATCACTTGCGCTTAACTATGCTGAGACAACGGATAGCTTTAAGGCTTATAGCGTCGAAGGTCATCGCCATTTACCAGAGATTGAGCAGGGTGTCGCACAGTTATTAGACAGTCAGTTCGCGCACCGTATTCGTTTTTTGCCGCATTTAGTACCGATGATTCGTGGCATGCTAAGCTCTATTCATATGGAGCTGACCGATGCTGGCGCTGCTATCGATTGGCAGCAAGCGTTTGAAAATAGCTATGCGTCAGAATTGTTTGTTGATGTCATGCCAAAGGGGCTTTATCCCGATACGCGCAGTGTTCGTGCTAGTAACCGTCTACGCATTGCCGTACATCAGGACAATGAGCGCGCTGAGCTAACAGTTATCGTCGTTCAAGATAACTTAGTCAAAGGTGCTGCTGGGCAGGCTGTGCAAAACATGAATGTGATGTTCGGTTTTGATGAGTCAATGGGGCTGAACTTTGCACCGATTGTTCCTTAATATCAACGACTTCATATTCCAATCATTCACATTTACGGTGCTAGGTATTGATTATAAATTCGGCTATAATGACTTGCCCTTACCCTTAAGAGATACTGTCTAAATGCGTGTTCAGCTCGTACTACGCTTTTGCTCACAGCCAGCACGTCTATCGTGCAAAGACTCAGTTATACCTAGCTTGGAGCGCAAACAGCATTCCTTTAGAAATAATAATGTCCCGATAAGTGGTATTGCTAGCTCACAACGCGGCGCTTCTACATTGGTATTGGCACTGTTTGTTGTAGCCGTATTAGTGACAGCGGTGGTTGGGCTGGTATTCGGTCATAAGCTTGGCTACCAACGTGGTCTTCATTCGATGGAAACAGAAGCCAAGCAAGCAATCATCGATAGCACTGAAGCGACACAAGCACTAGAAGACTTGCGCCTTAGCAATAAGATAGCCACTAACCAAGCGGCAACTGCCAAACAAGAACTGGCCATCAGTTTGGCTAATTTAAAAGAGTTGCGTGAAAGCCAGCAAGAACTAACAGTAGAAAATAAGCAAGTATCACAGCTCAATGAGCTGTATTCAGATGTCATCCGTAAGAAAGGTGGTATGCCTTTACAGGTATTAGGTGCCAAAATTTCGCCATTACCTGAAAATGCTTTTGAGTATGGTTTTGATATTGGGATGCTCAGCAGCGATGGTCAAGCCAAACGCTTGAGGCCTGTATTGACGCTACTTAATAATGATGACCTTGTAGAAGTACCACTTGACCCTGCATACCATATGATCGAAGGTATCGTTCGGATACGTGGTCGCTTTGTAATGCCATCAGGCTTTAGACCATTGCAAGCCAAACTGACTTTGCAAGCTGGTGGTCAGAAAGTAGAGCAATTGTATGACTGGAAGCTCGGTGATAGTGTGGATAACATGCTACCATCGCTCCTAGATTTACCAGAAGTTGATGAAAGTCCTATCGTACCTTAACTACCTCATGTCTTAATGGAATACTCAGTGACGATGCTGTGGTTGAAATCAAAGCACAATAGCCCTAATTAGTGGTTGTGCTTTATACCATGCCTTATCGCCTGCCTTAACATTCTCTATCTTAAACTTACCTTATAATTATATTTTGATTATGATGAAAAAAATGATATCACAAGCCACGCCAACGGTTGCTGATTGGCACTTCCCCAATATGCCTGCTCATCGTGCACAAGACGGTGATACCGATGGTGAAACGTCACCGCAAGCAGATGTATTGGTCGCAGAGCCTGAAGTAGCCAAACCGCCTATGTATGCGGTTGTTATGTATAATGACAACTACACGCCGATGGAGTTTGTTGTATATATATTGCAGTCAGAATTTCGTCATAGTATGGATTCTGCGGTCGAGATTATGCTGACTATTCATAATAGCAGCAAAGGTATTGCTGGTATTTATCCCAAAGATATCGCCGAGACTAAGGCCAAAAAAGTAAATAGTCTGGCACATCGTGAAGGTTATCCGTTATTGACCCAAATCGAACCGCATCAAGGCGAGTAGAGCAATTTATTAATTTCTTATACTGATATATGGCTCTATTAAAGCTTTACCTACAGTTCTCTCCTTCTAAGCAATCCATATTAAAGCTCACCTTTATAGTGAGCTTTTTCGACTTTTCAGTAACTTCTCTTATAAATGAACTTTGCCTTTTAAAATATTTTTATTATTCATATAGTATTGATTTCTATAGCGAATAACCCTATCTATTAAACAGCCTGTCCAATAGTTTTAGATTAAGCATCTCCGTTGAACTTGCTAAAACCACGTCATTTCTAGCTTCTAAAATATCAATATCTCTTTCTATCTAATCAGTTTTTCAACATTTAATATTCGTTATTAAGGTTGTCGCTACTAGCTTGTAGCACGCTTTGATACATTTTAGTCTGTGTTAATAGATTGACTCCGTTGAAGTATCGTGTTGATATAAAGAAAAGCGGCCATTGATAGTTATGATTACTGTTGGCTGATAGCGAGATTATAGTATTTAGTAAATAGTCTACCGCTCACCTCATTTATTCATGACTTCTAATAATACGAATATAGCCCTTGAACAATTCATCTACCGCCCTGATTTACTTACTAACTCATTCATAAAACTATCAATTATAAAGATAGATATAACCGTAGGAAGTTGTTATGTTAAGTCGTCATCTTGAAGTTTCTCTACGTTTAGCAATGACGCTTGCGCGCCAAAAATCGCATGAGTATCTCACTGTTGAACACCTGCTTTTGGCCTTATTAGAAAACACTCATGCTGCCAATACGTTGACTGCTTGTAATGCTAATGTCTCGGCGTTGCGTACTGAGCTTGAGATTTATATTAATAAACACACGCCAACTATCGATGCTGATACAGAACAGTCACCGCAGCCGACTCAAAGCTTTGATCGTATTTTGCAACGTGCTATTTTTCACGTGCAGTCGATCGGAGGTGGTCGATTGGTAGAAGGCTCTGATATTTTGGTCTCTATGTTTTCAGAGCATGATACCTATGCTGTCTACCTGCTTAAAAAACAAGGTATCAGTCGCCTTGAGTTAACCCAGTATTTGTCACATGGTCAAGATAAAGAAGAGCCATCTGAATCACGTGGTTCTGCAGGCACTGAGCGCCGTAGTGCCTCTGAAAAGACCAGTAAAGATCCATTGGTTGAATTTGCGACCAATCTAAACCAGCGAGCCGCTGAAGGTAAAACAGATCCTTTGATTGGCCGTGCTTCTGAGATTGAACGTGCTGCCCAAGTACTGTGTCGTCGTCGTAAAAATAACCCATTGCTAGTAGGTGAGCCTGGTGTCGGTAAAACCTCTATCGCTGAAGGTTTGGCATGGTTAATCATCAACGACAAAGCACCGAAGCCACTTAATGGTTGCGTGATTTATAGCCTTGATATCGGTTCATTGATTGCGGGAACTAAGTATCGCGGTGACTTTGAAAAACGCATGAAGTCATTGCTTGATGCGTTAAAGAAAAAACCAAATGCTATTCTTTTTATCGATGAAATTCATATGATTATTGGTGCTGGTTCATCAATGAGCAGCAATATGGATGTATCGAATCTTATCAAGCCAGCGCTTGCTAACGGTGAGCTGCGTTGTATTGGTTCAACGACCTTTACTGAGTATCGCCAAGTATTTGAAAAAGATCATGCATTGTCGCGTCGTTTCCAAAAAATCGATGTTAAAGAACCTAGTGTGGATGACACCATCGATATCCTACGCGGTCTGAAACCTCGTTATGAAGAATTCCATAATGTTGAGTATACGGATGAAGCGTTGGTCACAGCGGTACAGTTATCAGCCAAACATATTCATGAGCGTTTTTTACCTGACAAAGCTATTGATGTGATTGACGAAGCAGGTGCATATAAGCGCTTAGGTGTGGTGCCTGATGTCGATGATATCGAAGCGGAAGAAAGTTTCATTGCTGATTTAGAGCAAGATTTTGATGCGCAGATTGATGCTGATATCGATGGTGATACAGATAATGAAATGCAGGATGAAGCAGCGACTGCGAAAGCAAGCGATAGTGCTAAATCAGCAGATGGTGTGAAATTATCAAAAGGTCAAAAGCCACCGATGAAAATCGATGTGGCTGATATTGAAGCTATTATTGCTAAACTGGCACGTATTCCACCCAAATCTGTATCGAGTGATGACAAGAGTATCCTTGAGCACTTAGATCGAGATCTGAAGCACTTGGTATTTGGTCAAGATGAGGCGATTGCTACGTTGGCCGATGCTATCAAGCTATCACGTGCAGGATTAAAAGCGCCAGATAAGCCAATCGGTTCATTTATGTTTGCAGGTCCAACTGGTGTGGGTAAAACAGAAGTATCACGTCAGCTAGCCAATCTGTTAGGTGTAGAGTTAGTACGCTTTGATATGTCAGAGTATATGGAAGCGCACACGGCATCACGCTTGATCGGTGCGCCTCCAGGTTATGTTGGCTATGATCAAGGCGGCTTACTTACTGAAAAAATTAATCAGCACCCACATTGTGTGTTGTTGCTTGATGAGATTGAAAAGGCGCATCCAGATGTCTTTAACTTGTTACTACAAGTCATGGATCATGGTACGTTGACTGACAACAATGGTCGTGTGGCAATCTTTAAACAGGTCATCGTTATTATGACAACGAACGTTGGTGCTGACAGTATCAGTCGCTCGTCAATGGGCTTCACTCAACAAGACCATAGTCGTGATAATACAGAATCACTGAAACGTGTCTTCACGCCAGAGTTCCGTAATCGCTTAGACGCCATTATTCAGTTCAACCCTCTAGATACGTCAGTTGTCGTATCAGTTGTCGATAAGTTCTTAGTTGAATTACAAGTACAACTTGATGATAAGCAAGTGACATTAGAGATTGATGACGATGTACGTGATTACCTAGCAGATAAAGGCTATGACCGTTTAATGGGTGCACGTCCAATGCAGCGTCTGATTCAAGATGAAATCAAAAAACCATTGGCAAGTATGATTTTGTTTGGTGATTTGGTCAATGGCGGTGTCGTACACCTGACCTTAGAGCCTAAAGTCGATGATTCCCAAGAGAATGATACAATGAAGCTTGATAAGGTATCAGACAAAGGCTCAGCTGATAGTCGTATTATTCTGACAGTTGTTGAAACTCATGAACCACAACCTGACTCTGAGTCTTTAGCCAGTTAAGTTGTTTAATGTTGATGTCACAAAAACGGCTACCGTACTACTGCGGTAGCCGTTTTTTTATTGCTATAATTCATCAACAAAGCAAACACCATTTTTTGTTAGTATGATTATTTGCAGTAAGCTAGCTTTAACAAAGCTATGGAACTTATAACAAGATAACAAGTATAAAAAGGACACACTATGGAACTATTTGATGAACCGACAACCAAGACTCCAGAACAAAAACAAGCAATTTTAGACAATGTCCGTTTACCAGAAGATTGGAAAACAGCGTTAGCAGATGAACTAACGTCTGAGAATATGGACAATCTACGCGCGTTCTTAAAAGAGGCGTATCAGTCGGACGATAGTATTTATCCTCCTGCGCCATTGATGTTCAATGCGCTTAATCTCACACCGTTATCACAAGTCAAAGTGGTAATCTTGGGCCAAGATCCTTATCATCGTCCAGGTCAGGCTATGGGGTTATCATTTTCTGTTCCTAAAGCCATTCCAAAGCCACCATCATTAAATAACTTGCTTAAAGAAATGGCAGATGACATTGGCATTCGGCCTTCAGCGCATGGCGATTTGACATACTGGGCGCAGCAAGGCGTTCTACTGCTTAATAGCTCACTGACTGTACGAGAAGGCGAGCCAAACAGTCATCAAAATAAAGGCTGGGAGCAGTTTACTGATGCTGTCATCGATGCCGTTAATGAACAGACAAAGCATACCGTATTTATTTTGTGGGGTAGTAAAGCCCAAAAGAAAGGTAAGTATATCGACACGGATAAGCATTTGATTCTGACAGCGGTACATCCATCACCACTTGCAGCAAACCGTGGTGGCTTCTTTGGCACTAAACCTTTTTCTAAAACAAATGACTACTTGGTACAGTACGGCCAAACTCCAATTGACTGGCAATTACCACAATAAATGCAAAATATACAGAATATAAGCTTAATGCCATATCAATCTTTAAATATTCAGTCCAACACCTTTTGGTTAGCTGAAGATATTAAATGGATGCAACAAGCAATCGAACTTGCTAAGCAAGGTGCTGAGCGAGGAGAGGTACCGGTAGGTGCGGTATTGGTACATGATCAGCAGATTATCGGCCAAGGGTTTAATCAACCTATTAGTAGCCATGATGCTACTGCTCATGCAGAGATAGTTGCATTAAGAGACGCTTGTACGCGTTTAGAAAACTATCGATTGCCGCTACAGACTACTTTATATGTCACTCTAGAGCCTTGTACGATGTGTATTGGTGCATTAATTCATGCGCGTGTAAACAAGCTGGTGTACGCAGCGAGTGAACCGCGTGCTGGGATGGTTGGTAGTCAAATGGACTTATCATTACAACCTTTCTACAACCATAGTATCCAAGCCTATAGTGGGTTATGCAGCGAGCATAGTAGCCAAATACTAAAGACATTTTTTCGTGAGCGTAGGCAAGCAGCAAAAAAGAATAAAGCCACTATGTAAACTAGAAATACTAATAAACAAGATATCAGTCTTGGTGCTAGTGGTCACGATGATTTTTTGCTATAATATTGCCCTATTTGATAGCACCCATCTTAATGGGCTATTAAAGACTTAACATACGAATAAATATTGTTTTATTAATGACATACGATAAGCGATATAAGTAACGCATATTATTGAGTAAGTATTATGACTAGTTCTACACCTGATAATGTTTTACTCAATACAGAGAATAGCCACAACTCATCAGTGCGCTATCCTGTTATTTGTATCGATGGTCCTAGTGGCGCTGGTAAAGGCACTGTTACATGGCGTCTAGCACAAGTGTTAGGCTATCAGTTGTTAGACTCTGGTGCGCTTTATAGAATTGTTGGTCTAAAAGCCTTTGAAGCGGGTTTGATTAGCGCAAATGCCAGCCAACCAATCGATGAAGATGCTGTATTAGCATTGACTGAAAGCTTAGAGATAGCGTTTGTACCAAACAATGATTCAGGACGTGTAGACATCATTGTTAATGGGCAAGCAGTAGGTGAGCAAGTACGCAATGAAACGATAGGAGGCTATGCATCACAGATAGCTGTCTTTCCACAGGTTCGCCAAGCATTGCTCAAGTTACAACAAGATATGGCCACTCGTTCAGGTTTGGTTGCTGATGGTCGCGATATGGGTACGGTTGTTTTCCCAGATGCTGATGTTAAGGTATTTTTGACGGCCAGTGCTGAAGCGCGTGCAGAACGCCGTGTGACTCAGTTGTTGAACGCTGGTCAAACAGCAGATTTTGAGGCAATTTTAGCGACGATAAAAGAGCGTGATGATCGTGATGAAAATCGCAGTACAGCGCCATCGAAGCCTGCGGCAGATGCATTATTACTTGATAGTTCAGCATTGAATGCTGATGCAGTATATGAGCAGGTCAAAAAACATTGCCAAGATAAAGGTATATTTTTCACTAGTTAGTCATTTAATAGCTAGTAAAAACAACATATTAAGTACTAAAAAGTTTCCTATTAATCATTGTTTTAGTATAAAATAATACGGTTAAGTTAAATTTTATTGAAGCAGTAAGAAAAATTTAGTTTATTCAAGATATTGCAGTCGATATAAGACAGTTGTTGTTAGTCAGTTTTAATTACGATGAGCTCGCTATCAACAAACGTTTTTTTATATGATTGCATGGGATATAAAACCAGTATTTCGTTCTATACAATCATAAATTTGATCCGTACTGTGCTGGACAGGATACGGCTATACAAAGGTAGACATAATGGAATCATTTGCTGAACTATTTGAAGCGAGCATTGAAGAGCAGGGCCTAGATATCGAGCGTGGCTCGGTTATTACAGGTGCTGTTGTGGCCATCGATAGCGATTGGATCACAGTAGATACTGGTCTTAAATCTGAAGGTATCGTCGCTCGTGAAGAGTTTTTAAGCGAAGAAGGCGAACTTGAAGTTGAAGTTGGCGATAGCGTTGATGTCGTAGTTGAAGCGGTTGATAACGGCATGGGTCAAACCTTGCTGTCACGTGAGAAAGCTAAACGTGTTGAAACTTGGAACTTCCTTGAAAAAATCGCTGATAACGATGAAATCGTTAAAGGTATCATTTCAAGCAAAGTTAAAGGCGGTTTCACTGTAGATATCGGTTCAGTACGCGCGTTCTTACCAGGTTCATTGGTAGATGTACGTCCTATCCGTGATACAACGCATCTTGAAGGCAAAGAGCTAGAATTCAAAGTCATCAAACTTGACCAGAAACGCAACAACGTTGTTGTTAGCCGTCGTGCAGTTATGGAAGCTGAAAACTCAGCTGAGCGCGAAGAGCTATTGAACAAGCTTGAAGAAGGCATCGAGATCGAAGGTATCGTTAAGAACCTTACTGATTACGGCGCGTTCGTTGATCTAGGTGGTATCGATGGTCTATTGCACATCACTGACATGGCATGGCGCCGTATCAAGCATCCATCTGAAGTTGTTGAAGTTGGCCAAGACCTAAAAGTTAAAGTATTGAAGTTTGACCGTGAACGCAACCGCGTTAGCCTAGGTCTAAAACAACTTGGTACTGATCCTTGGGATAACGTTGGCGGCACTTACCCAGTAGGTAGTGTTGTAAAAGCTCGCGTAACCAACTTGACTGACTATGGTTGTTTCGCTGAGATTTCTGAAGGTATTGAAGGTCTAGTACACGTATCAGAAATGGATCATACCAACAAAAACATCCACCCATCTAAAGTAGTTCAAGTGGGCGATGAAGTTGAAGTAATGATTCTTGATATCGATGAAGAACGTCGTCGTATTAGCCTAGGTATCAAACAAACTCTAGCTAATCCATGGGATGAGTTTGATAAGAAGCATGAGCGCGGTGATAAAATCACTGGTACTATCAAATCAATCACTGACTTCGGTATCTTTATCGGTCTAGACGGTGGTATTGATGGTCTTGTTCATCTATCTGATATCTCTTGGAACGAAACTGGCGAAGATGCTATCCGTAACTACAACAAAGGTGACACCGTTGAAGCAATGGTATTGTCTGTAGATGCAGAAGCTAACCGTATCAGCCTAGGCGTGAAGCAGTTAAGCTCTGATCCATTCAACGAATACCTAGTCAACAATGACCGTGGTGCTATCGTTAATGGTAAAGTGAAAGAAGTAGACGCTAAAGGTGCTACTATCGAACTTGCTGACGAAGTTGAAGCTTATCTACGTGCTTCTGAAATCCAACGTGACCGCGTTGAAGATGCAACTAAGCATCTGACTGTTGGTGATGACGTTGAAGCGAAAATCATCAGTGTTGATCGTAAAACACGCAACATCAACTTGTCTATCAAAGCGAAAGACGAAGCTGAAGAGCGTCAAGCGATTAAAGATCTTGGTAGCACGAACACTACTGCTGCGCCAGGTTCTGATGCACAGCCAAAAACTATTGGTGATTTGATCAAAGAGCAAATGCAGTAAGCTGCAAACTATTGATATAAAAGTAATATAAAAAAAGCGACTTCGGTCGCTTTTTTTTATGATTAGATTTTATTAACACAGTTAGTAATAGAGGTTTTTAGCCAAATGGGCAAACTCTTATTCCCATTTACGCTAATATCCGCTATCATTTGCACCATTGAGTAACGAGATGATAGTTATAAGCTTTTTATAGTCATAATATGATTCTGAATGTTAGTTTTCAAAGATTCAGTATATATAGTTTAGTTATACAAACGCATTTACGTACTATAGAGCGTTGACTTATCATCAGCTTATCCATCAATCAACAAGGCAAGCGTAATAATGCAGCAAGCGATTAACAAATCCGAATTTATCAGTAATTTGAGTGCAAACTGTGACAACATGGCAGATACCGTGGTTGATGACGCAGTGCGTGAAATCTTAAACTTGATGACCCATACTTTAGCCAATGATGGCCGAGTCGAAGTTCGCGGATTCGGTAGTTTTTGTCTACATCATCGCCGTGCCCGTATGGGACGTAATCCTAAGACAGGTGAAAGCGTACCTGTACCGGCTAAAGCGATTCCACATTTTAAGCCAGGCAAG
Organism: Psychrobacter sp. APC 3281; assembly: GCF_030407815.1. GTDB lineage: Bacteria > Pseudomonadota > Gammaproteobacteria > Pseudomonadales > Moraxellaceae > Psychrobacter. The sequence goes on along the minus strand of NZ_JASDCS010000008.1, from coordinate 10,344 downwards.
GCCTTACGCGAAGCAGTAAACGATACGGTAGCAAACGGTTAGTTAAACCAGCACTGGCTATCAAACCGTCAAAATTTATCACTCCAAACTGAGGTAACTGTCTCATGCGCTTCCTACTATTTGTATTGCTGTTTTTGAGCTTTGCCTATTCACTTGGTTTGGTATTGGCAAATAATACTGAGGTCGGAGTCAACCTACTGTTTTCACAAGCACCTACGATGAATCTAGGGTTGCTACTTATTTTGTGTTTGATGCTAGGTATTGTTATTGGTATTTTACTGGCATTGCTTATCTTTCGTGTGCTGCAAAATAAGTGGGAAATCTCACGTCTGCAAAAAGCAAACGCAAACTTGCAAGAGCAATTGACTCAAGCCAATACAGTTATCGATCGTCAAGCAAGCGCGCCAACAGTAGATGAAGCTGTTTATGGTGCTTCTGCTGCCAATGTACAAAGTAGTGACGCAACTAGCCTAACTGAAGGCTCTACTCTGTCTAAGCGTAGACGAGATTAAGTCGTTAAGTGATTTTTTATGTGATCTGCTAGGTGATAGCTTAACGATCGCAGTACTGACCTCAAATACAATACTTTGATAATTTCAAAATATATGGTAAAACCATGAATAATGTAATTAACTCTCCAGTTGTCGTCGCTCTAGACAATATGACGGTAGAGGCGTCTCTAGCGCTAGCTGATCAGTTAGATCCATCCCAATGTCGATTGAAAGTCGGTAAAGAGCTATTTACGCGTTGTGGCCCTGATATCATCAAGGCACTGCATCAACGTGATTTTGAAGTGTTCTTAGACTTAAAATTCCATGATATTCCGAATACCACTGCTCAAGCAGTATTGGCTGCCGCTGAGCTCGGTGTATGGATGGTGAATGTCCATGCTAGCGCAGGTCTAGAAGCCATGTCATTGGCAAAACAGCGCTTGCTAGATAGAGATCTCGATACCTTGCTCATTGCAGTCACCGTATTGACCTCTATGGATAGTGAAGCGTTGATGCAAACAGGCATCACTGATAGCTTAGATACCCAAGTCAGCCGACTAGCACAACTGACTAAGCAAGCTGGTCTTGATGGTGTGGTGTGCTCGGCTCAAGAAGCAAAAGCACTTAAAGCATTATGTGGTCAGGATTTTAAACTGGTGACGCCTGGTATTCGCTTAGCTGAAGACAACGCAGATGATCAAAAACGTATCTGTACACCAAGTCAGGCGCTAATAGACGGTTCTGATTATTTAGTCATTGGTCGTTCGATCACTCAAGCCTCAGACCCTGCTGCTAAACTACAGACGATACTTCAAAGTATTTAAGTTTGAATAGACGTTAAGAAAAAGAGACAGCCTAAATGGCTGTCTTTTTACTTTTTGATGGTCAAGGAAAAGCTGCTACACTACTTAAATTTATTCTTACAAACTTTCTAAAATATAATAACTATATTAAAAATGCTCATGTAGCTAAATATCAGTAGTACTGCTATGAGCGTTTATCGCTAATTAGATTTTTAATAATAACGCCACTAGATGATGTTGGATAATATGAAATTACAGATATTGAGTGACTTACATATTGATAGTTATGCACGTCAATCGCACCCCATTGGGCATATTCCTAAAACTGATGCAGATTTAGTATTAGTAGCAGGAGATACTGCTAATAGCGACAAAGGTATGCCGTGGTTGCAAGAACAAGCAGCGCGCTTAGAAGTTCCCCTGATTACTATCGCTGGTAATCATGAATACTTTGATGAAGATGTCTTGAAATTTGACCATAAACTGGCAACTTGGGATAACTATGATACTGCGTCTAAAAAAGGGGTTCGCGTCTTACAATGTCAGCATATCGATATCGGTGATATACGCCTTTTAGGTTGTACGCTTTGGACAGACTATCAGTATCATGCTAACGAAGACACCATGGCCGCTGCTAGGCATTTTATGCGTGACTATAAGCAAATCTATGCAGGCAATGAACTGTTTTCACCTGAAGTATCTATGCAGATTCATGCGGAGCATCGTCAGTGGCTACAGCAAGCTTTGATTGAATCTCATAAACTGGGTAAAAAAACAGTAGTCATGAGTCATCACAGCGTCAGTGCGTTATCGGTATCTGAAAAATATGCCAATCTACCAAGTAATGCGGCTTTCGTCAGTGACTTGTCAGGATGGATGCACGAGGATTGGGCACCGATGCTATGGGTACATGGACATACTCATGAAGCATTTGATTATAAAATTGGTAATACACGAGTGATCGTCAATCCACGAGCCTATCCTAATGAGGTCAGTAGTACCGCATTAGAGTTCGCGTGGGACAAAGTCATTGATGTTGGCTAGGACCGTGTATAAATATCTGGCAAATCTTCATTTATTCTAGACATAGACTCTTTTGAATAAAGCACTTTTTTGAAAGAGTGCAGAGTATTTATAAGATATATTGCAACTAGATTTGTCTGTGGTTCATTCCTGATAAGAAATCTGCTAGGCTTGCTGTCATGAGTAAATATCTGAATAACACCCTGTCAAAAATATCTGCTGACAAGCTTGCGAGTCACACACCAAGCGCGCCTGCACCTTCGCACCTACCAGATAGTATGATCTCCTCTGTCAGCCTATTGCCTGAAAATAAGCGGCTGATACTATTTACCAGGCACTCTTTACGAGAGCGATCTGATGGTAATGGTTTTGCCAGCTATCAGTTACCGTTGACTCCTAAAGGCCGTATACTGGCAAAGTCTTGGGGTCGTTGGTTATCAGGTCATCTACCATATTCGCTCGACGTCGATAGTATCTCCAGCCCCATTGGACGTTGTATCGATACCGCGCAGCTGATGCAAGAGGGGGCAGGACTACGGCGTAATATTACGCATCAATCATTGTTAGTTGAGCCTGGTAGCCTCGTCACTGAACCTGAAATAGCCAACCCTGTGTTCAAAGAAATTGGCGTGTTGAACTTTATCAATCGCTTTTTGCAAGGCAATTTGGAAGGGACTAAAAATACCTATCAAGGCGGTTTGGATATTCTGTCACTTTTTTACCAGAATCAGCCGCAGCATGGCCATCTGATGCTCGCTGTGAGTCATGACACGTTGCTATCTGCATTCTTAGCCGTCATGTTCGATGTGGTAGAGATTGATTGGAATGATTGGCCAAAGATGATGGAAGGCGTGTTCTTATGGTTCGATGATAAGCCATTTGATCAAGCGAGCGCCCATTTTATTTGGCGGGGTCAGGTATATACTCGGCCGATTAGTTCATTGTTAGACGGTTATCGTGCAGCTGGCTACCATCCTAGCAAGTTGCTATTGCCGCCAGAAGTGCAGTGGAATTGATGTTTTGTTCAAACATTGAATGAGTTGATATAGTAACTATTCATTGAATACGTTTTGAATAGGCATAAAAAAACCTTGCCACGGTATTAGAACCAGTAACAAGGTTTTAGTCATTACGCTATAAAAGCGAAATGCGGTCTAACCAATACAAATCTTAAGCTTGTAGGCCTTTGATTGTTTTGTTTAGGCGGCTCTTACGACGAGCAGCTTTATTCTTATGAATAATACCTTTGTCAGCCATACGATCAAGAACTGGTACCGCTTTTTTGTAAGCTTCGGTAGCCGCGTCATAATCTTTAGCTGCGATAGCCGCATCAACACGTTTTAAGTAAGTACGAACCATAGAGCGTTGTGACGCAGAGTTCTGACGACGTTTGGTGTTTTGACGGGCGCGTTTACGAGCTTGTGCAGTATTAGCCACGCGTATCTCCTTGATAAAGATAGATAAAAATATGAATGTTGATTGCAATAATGGGTTTAACAATCATCGGTGACGAGCAGCCGTCTCGTCAAATATGATGTCGATGTCTGATATTAAAGTATCTAATATGAATAGATCATCGTAAGCGCCAGAGCTGTTTGGAATAATTAAACAGCGTTGACGTGTAAAGCCGATTATCTTAGCAAATTATTGAACTAAGGACAATATATTTGATGATTAATGCTCAAAGAAGTTACGTAATATCATCGAATTTGGGTCATTCTAGTAACTAAATCAATAGTAAGCGTTGATAGACGTAGAGGGTTGATAAAATCTCTTACAATATATCCTATATAATAGCGTCAGTTATTGAGGAATTTAGGTATGATATTCTAACGATAGACCTTGATATAGGTATTTTCTCATCAATATAGTTCATCTAATGTTATATAAGTGGATAGGATATGCAGCGAAAAGCAATTGTGATTGGCGCAACGGGGTTAGTAGGGCAGCATTTGGTAAAGCAACTGAGTGAGCTTTATGACACATTGATTGTGATTGCTCGTCGCCCGCCACGCTACATTAATGCCAGCATGCGTTTTTATCAAATCAATGATTTTGATAATCTCTCTGAAGTGTTTGCAAGTGTCGGTGCCGATCGAACCACGGATGCTTTTAGTTGTTTGGGTACGACAAAAAAGCAGGCTGGTAGTGATGAGGCGTTTCGCAAAGTAGATCGAGACTATAATGTAAACTTTGCCAAGTTATGTCGTGACAAAGGGGTAGAGAATTTCTTTTTACTCTCCTCAATGAATGCGGATATTGATAGTCGTTTTTTATACAATCGAGTTAAGGCTGAAACAGAGCAGGCTGTTATGGCATTAGATTTTGGCCAATTGGTCGTCTTCCGTCCGTCATTATTACTTGGTAAGCATAAAGGTCGTCCGCTTGAGAGCATTGGTCAAAAAGCCTTTAAACTCATCTCGCCGCTCGTGTCAGAGTCGCTATCGTTACATCCTATTTCTGCTAAACGCGTTGCCAGTGCTATGGCCATGAGTGCTCATGATATCTATCATCGTAGTAAATATCGTACTGAACCTCAAATTAAGCATATCGACATTATCGAAAACAAACAGATGCTAGCGATGACTCGTGTCAAAAAATAAAGTACATTTTTTCTAGTGACAGACTCAGTCTCAAAAACGGAAATCTATAGATATCGATTTTTAATTGCGTCAGAACAAGATTGCATTAGAACAAGAACACAAGAGTAAAAAATACAATAACTATTATCAAAGTATCAATAAGTATTTGAATAACAGTTAGTTGAATCACTAAAATAAGGAGCAGGAGCAATGTCAGAATCGATACAAATGGATAGAGAAAGTTTTGTCACTTGTGATCTATTGGATGCCAATCCTGAGTCTCAAGTATGCTTGCCAAATATCGAAGGCAAGTCATTCCGTCAGTTTGGTACAAAAGACAAATTCTGCGGTGAAATCGTGACGGTTAAGTGCTTTGAAGACAATAGTCGTGTTAAGTCACTATTGAATAGCGATGGTAAAGACAAAGAAGGCAATGGGAAAGTGTTGATCGTCGATGGTGGCGGCTCTATGCGCTGTGCATTACTAGGCGATATGATTGCACAATCAGCTATCGACAACGGCTGGGCTGGGGTTATTGTATATGGCTGTGTTCGCGATGTTGATGACATGGCAGAGATGGATCTTGGCGTGATGGCGCTTGGTTGTATCCCGCGCAAATCAACTCGTCGTGATGAAGGTCAAACGGATATCGAAATTAGTTTTGGTGATTTGACGTTGAATTCGGGTATGTTTGTTTATGCTGATAACAATGGCATCATCGCTAGCGATAAACCCCTTATCAGCTGAAGCTTTAGGCCTGGCTTGATTAGTAAAAACAAAAACCTCAGCTGATAAGTTGGGGTTTTTTGTTATGTAACGACAGTTAAAGCGCAATAATCGTTGTTAACCCTCAATTATTAATGAGTAAACTCTTAAGTGACAAACCGTTACGGCATAAGTTTTGGTAATTGCTCAAATATTCGTATAATAGCTTTCTGACTCCTTAACTTTGATCCTATTCTTTATGCCTATTACTGCTCTGACTGACGCGTTTGACCCTATTAACCAGCAGTTGTTCCCTATCCAAAATGCCGAGCGGCGTTGGCTAGCGCCTGTCCATGGTGCGGTCAGCAGTTTGTGGCTGGCAAGCTTGGTTCAAACACCTATGTGGAATGTTGCCGAGCGATTAAAGGTCGTGGTGGCACGTGACCAAAACCAACTCAATCAAATAGAGACCGAGCTGGCATTTTGCGGAGTCGATGCTTATGTGTTCCCTGACTGGGAAACATTGACTTATGATGAGCTGTCTCCGCATCAAGACATCGTTAGTGAGCGCATCAACCTGCTGACGGATATGCCAAGATCAGGTGTGCTGCTTATCTCCGTACAGGCGCTGATGCATCGCGTTGCACCGCCAAGTTGGCTGATTGGTCAGCATTTTGATTTGAGTGTCGGTGATCAGTTTGATATCAATACGCAACGTGGGCTGTTGGCAAAGGCAGGCTACCGCGCTGTTGAAAATGTCTTTGAACCAGGTGAGTTTGCAGTGCGTGGCAGTATTATTGATATTTTTGCCATGGGTCAGCCTTTTCCGCTGCGTTTAGACTTGTTCGATGATGAAATCGAAACGATTCGCTTTTTTCATCCTCAAACCCAGCGTACATTGACTGCCGATGATTTGAAGGCGATGTTAACGGGCAACGATACCAGTATGGCAAAAGAGTCATTGTCACTACTGCACAAAATGCCAGATATCTCTAAACCTATCGAACAATTTCAAATCTTGCCTGCCAAAGAGTTTCCGCTCGATGAAGGGCGTGAGACCTTCCGCACGAACTTTGCTGCGCTGTTCCCTAATACCAGCAGCCGAAAGTCTGAGCTGCACAAAGACGTAATGGCAGGAATTGCTAGTAGCGGATTAGAGTATTATCAACCGCTATTTTTTGACTTAAAAGACTGGGAGGCGGAGAGTAGTTTATTTTCCTATTTACCAAGCGATGCGTTGTTTATCACCGATGAATTAATCAATGAAAAACAAGCCGATTACTGGTCACAAATCCAGCGCCGCTACGAAGAGCGTCGCCATGACATTGATAAGCCTATCGTAGAGCCAGCAATGCTGTATCTATTATCTAACGCGCTTAACGAACAGCTAAACCAGTATCCAAGAGTAATATTAAGTGCTCGTGATGAACTGGCTACGATGAATGATGTGGGAGTGCCAGAAAGTATAGATGCCTCACAAATACCATTGCCATTGAGTGTCACTAAACAACAAGGACTGGTGACATTAAGTGCTCAAGAACCGCCACAATTAGCAGTCAATCATCAAAAATCTGAACCATTATCCGAATTGCTCGACTTCTTGGATACGCAATCAAAGACTTCGACACCCGTACTAATCGTTGCAGAAACCGCAGGCCGTCGCGAGATTCTCATTGAACTGTTCAAAGGCAAGATTGATATCAAAGCGTATGATAGCTTTGAGGCATTTTTAGCCGCAGATAAAACCAGCGCTATTAATAACAATCATCTACCGCATGTCGGTCTGACCGTAGCGCCAATTGAGCGCGGTGTCTACGTGCCTGAGCGTTTGGTACTGATTAGCGAAACACAGCTGTTTGGTCGTCAAGTCTTACAGACACGCCGTCGTCGCCAAAGCGGTGTGTCAGAAGAATTCTTAGTCAAGAGCGTTACTGAGATAACAGATGGCAGTCCAGTGGTGCATATCGAGCATGGTATCGGTCGTTATAATGGCTTGATTACCTTAGATGTGGGCGATGGTGAGCAAGAATTTATTCATTTAAAATATTCTGATGACGCTAGTATCTATGTGCCAGTTGCTAATTTGCAAATGATTAGTCGCTATAGTGGCGGTGATCCAGCGTTAGCACCGCTACATAAGATTGGTAGTGGTAAATGGGACCGAGCCAAGCAAAAAGCATTAGAGCAAATTCATGACGTTGCTGCTGAATTGCTCAATATGCAGGCAAGACGTGAGGCCAAAGTTGGCATTCATTTCAAAATAGACCCATCACAGTATGAGCTATTCGCTAGCCAGTTTGCCTTTGAAGAAACCGCCGACCAAGCCAATGCTATTCATGCAGTAATGGAAGACATGAGACAAAACCAGCCGATGGATCGTCTTATTTGCGGCGATGTTGGTTTTGGTAAAACAGAAGTCGCGATGCGAGCCGCGTTTATTGCCGTTAGTGCTGGCTATCAGGTTGCCGTACTGGTGCCTACCACATTGCTTGCCGGTCAGCATGAAGACAACTTCCGCGATCGTTTTGCCGATTGGCCAGTCCGTATCGAGAGCTTATCGCGCTTTGGTGGCAAAAAACATCAAGAAATGGTATTGGCTGATTTGGCTGCTGGTAAAGTGGACATTGTCATTGGTACTCATAAACTGCTACAACCAGATGTGAAATTTGCCAACCTTGGCCTGATGATTGTTGATGAAGAGCATCGCTTTGGAGTGCGTCATAAAGAGCGTATCAAGGCCATTCAGACAGATGTCGATAGTATGTCTATGACGGCAACTCCGATCCCTAGAACGCTAAATATGGCGCTCTCAGGTATGCGCGATATGTCGATTATCGCCACACCGCCTGCCCGTCGTCTTGCCATTAAAACTTTTGTAATGCAAAAGACAGAAGCCCTGATGAAAGAAGCCATATTGCGTGAGCTTCTGCGTGGTGGGCAGGTCTATCTACTACATAATGATGTTGCCAGTATCGAGCGTATGGCAGAGACTATTCGTGATCTAGTGCCAGAAGCGCGAGTAGGGGTGGCACATGGACAAATGCAAGAGCGCCAACTTGAGCAGATCATGCAGCAGTTTTATCATAAAAAATTCAATGTGTTGGTTTGCTCTACCATTATCGAAACGGGCATTGATGTGCCCAATGCCAATACGATCATCATTGAGCGTGCAGATAAGTTTGGTCTTGCGCAATTGCATCAGCTGAGAGGCCGAGTAGGACGTAGTCATCATCAAGCGTATTGCTACTTACTAGTGCCTTCTCTGAAAGGCCTCAAAGGTGATGCCAAGCGCCGTTTGCATGCGATTGAGCGCGCCAACACATTAGGCGCAGGCTTTATGCTGGCAAGTGAGGATTTAGAGATTCGCGGTGCAGGGGAGATATTGGGTAAGCAGCAAAGTGGCAATATGCAGGCGATTGGTTTTAGCTTGTACATGGATATGCTTGAGCGGGCGACTAAAGCCATTAAAGCTGGCAAGGAACCTGATTTAAATACACCATTGTCGCTAACCAGTGAGATTAATCTACATAGCTCAGCTCTCATTCCAGAGGAGTATCTACATGACGTGCATCAGCGCTTATTGTTTTACAAGCGTATTAGCAATACCGATGATAAAGAAGCATTGACTGATATTCGCACGGAAATGATAGATCGCTTCGGGGCACTGCCAGATCAAACCAAGCAATTATTCGCCATTCATGGATTACGTTTACAAGCAGAGCCGCTTAAGATTAACAAAATTGATGCTAATAGTAGTAGTATGACGCTGGAATTTGCGCCAGATACTCCAGTTGATGCATTAGCGATTATTAAATTGATCCAATCAAATGGTCAGCATTATCGTATGAATGGCGCATCTGGTATTCGTTACCAAAATAGCGATAAATTAGCCACACCGCAACAGCGTGTGACGGTCATACAAGAGCTGCTGCGCTATTTTAGCGAGCACATGGTGACAGAGCCTGCTTAGTACATAGCTGGATATCAAGTAGGCTAGGTAGTCATACTAAGGCAATAAATTATGGTGCTATTTTATCAACCCGATAACTGATAAAATAGCCAAACTAACTTTTTAACCCTCTGTATTTTATTTGCATTAAACAACAAGAGAACCGTCATTATGTTCCAACTTCATCATAAACTTGCTGCTGATAGTTTTTTAGTGGGGGATTTTCCATTATCCACTTGTCGTTTAATCAATGACTGCCAATTTCCTTGGCTGATATTAGTGCCACGTGTCTCAGGTATCAAAGAGTTATATGAGCTGTCTGAGGCAGATCAAACACAGTTTTTACGAGAGTCCAGCTGGTTGTCGAGCCAGTTAGCCAAAACCTTTCAAGCCGATAAAATGAATGTAGCCGCTCTTGGTAATCAAGTACCACAACTTCATTTTCATCACATTGTCCGTTATCAAAATGATATGCAATGGCCAAACCCAGTATGGGGTGTGCCAGCTGTGCCATATACTAAAGAAGTATTGGCGCAAATGCAGCAAACATTGATGATGGCGCTACGTGGTCATCACCAAATGCCGTTTGATTGGCAAATGTAATTATCATTCTATCCTGCATTTAATAAGAATAGCTTGAACCTAAATTTTATAGGTGAAAAGGGAGGCCAGATACTTAAATGTATCTGGCCTCCCTTTTCTAATTAAGTTTGAATAAAACTGTAAAACAGCCACTAAACTAGACAAAAGGTCGCCTTATAGTCATCAGTAACCTTGTTTAAACTTATTTC
>NZ_JASDCS010000007.1 GCF_030407815.1 Psychrobacter sp. APC 3281 | reverse complement strand
CAACGGGTTATCTTCATAAAAGTAGTCTAGCATAGTGCTTATCTACTACAGCCCCTATTTTTTTAATATTCATATAAAAAACAAGTTCATACAATAAATTATTCTCACGCATAGTAGACGCAATTTACGTGGCACTACTACAGCAGCCCTGTAGATAACACTTAGTAAACGCCCACTATAATTAAGTAACACTATAAACATAGCATATACAGACAGCTGAATTGAAAAGTCCTATATTTAACCTCACAAGATATTTGGGACCAATCACTTATCCTTGTGCAATACAATTAGAATAAAAATTAAATAGTATTATCAGTAATCGAAATCGTGAAATAAAAACCACAATAGTTATCAAGAAATAAATCAAACACAATAAGTTCAATAAAAGGAATAATACAATGAACGAACATACTCTAAAAGGCGAATGGAACCAAATGAAAGGTTCAGTTAAACAAAAATGGGCTGAGCTAACAGACGACGATCTTACCCATATCGAAGGTAGCCGTGACAAGCTAGTAGGCCGCGTACAAGAGCGTTACGGTCATGCCAAAGAAGATGCAGAGCGTGAAGTAGATGACTGGCGTGTAGAAAATAAATATTAATATATTTAGTTCATAACTACTGTACTGAATAAACCGAAAAACCGCATAGAAATATATGCGGTTTTTTGTGGCAGATTTATACTGTATAGATAAGCTGTCGGAAAAATAAATCACCGTCCTCCAGACACGATAAAACCGCATAGCAATCAATTGTTATGCGGTTTTATTGTTAACTATCCATGTTACCTATCACGACTGCTTTTCATGCATCCTTGCACAAATATTCAGTATATTGTGATACTGGGCATCCTGCCCTTTTTACTACACTACAGCTTCAGTATTACTTGCTGCTATCAGCAAAGGGTATATGTCCTTACTTCAATCGCTATTGTCATCCTGACGCTAGTTATCGAATCATTATCCTTAATGCGGTCAACTCAATCCTTGAGTCATATTCCCTAATGCCGTGTGACTATAATGCCTAACTCTCACTCGTATGTTAAGTCGCGTAAACGTCATTGCGTGTAAGCATATGCTTACAACAATCTATTTTACTTACCACAATTATTACAACTTATTAACGCAAATGACACCTACCGCAAAGTTTTGTACTCTATTATAGATAATGTAAGGAAATATTTCGTAAAATAAACTACCAGAGACACCTGCTAACTGCTAGCTAACTTGACGAACCAAAATACCTTTAAAATCTTATAGTTATATCAGGTATAGATATTTCTAATCTACACTGCCTAATTAATACCATCATAGGATATTGCCTCATGAAAACAATAAAACCTTTCTCTATTAAGGCCACTTTGTCTACTGGTCTTGTCGTTGCATTATTGGGTACGACAGTGGGTTGTGCGGTTGTAGGTCCAGGATATGACAATCAGCCTGTCTATCGTGGTGATAATAATAGCCAGAACAATAATTTTAATCGCGTAAGTCAGCAGCTTCGACAAGACTTGCGTCGCAAAGGCTATCAGGTTATAGATATCAGAGCTGATAGTTACCGCGGTGATCGAGCTCTTACGGCTTATGCTAAAAAGAACAACCAAGCCTACGAGCTAAAATATACTTACCCTACCCTAAGACTCATCAGCTCAAGCAAAAGAGCATGGCCAGATAACTGGGGTAATAAGTCGCAAAAGAATAATGACCGCTATAAAGAAAACAAGCATCAAGGTAATTATCAAAATGGTCAGCGCTATAAAAAAGGCGATGTTGAAGACACTATTAAAAGAGAAGCACGTTACCCAACTATCAAACGCCGTGCTATCAACAAAGTAAGGGCTATGGGCTACCGTGTTGAAGATATCGAGCTTGAAGAGAAAAACAAGCGAGGCGTCTTTGAAATTGAGGCCAAACGCGGTTCACAGAAGTACGAAATACTATTAAGTTATCCAAATTTAGATGTGATCAAAGTCAGAAAAGATTGATTACTTTTAGCATTTTTAGCTAATTACCTAGGTACGTTTAACTCTTACCCATATTGAGCAACAATATATTATTAGGAGATCATTATGAAAACCCTATCATTTTCAACATTAAAAACGGTAGCGACTGGCAGCATAGTCGCAGCTTTATTGGCAGTGACCACAGGCTGTGTGACTGCGCCGAATGGCTACAATGGCTATGACGACCTATACGAGCATACTCATAAGGACAATAAAGGCCATAAAAAACACAAAGACAAAAAGAACGATAAAAACAGCTATGTCTCCGTTGTCGAGCAACGAGCTGCTAGTAAAGTCCGTAGCATGGGATATCGTGTCAAAGACGTTAAGTATAAAAACGGTGATCGTAAGATTAAGATAAAGGCTGAACGTGGACGCGACGATTATAAAATCGAGCTAGGCTATCCAAGCTACAACGTGATTAAACTTAAAAAAGATTAATCAGTTGTCAGGGTCTGATATTCGCTGTTGATACTCAGTTGAAACAACAAAAACTCTATGACCAAATAAGTCATCAAATGATTTATTTGGTTTTTTTATGAAAAATCTTACACTCAAGAATCTGGTATTTTTCTATATAAAACTAAAAATCCAAGACTTTTATCACATCATAAGCTGGCGTTTCATAGGGATGCGCTTCTTTTAACGCGGCAATGGTAGCATCGATAAAGGCTTCATCCACCACCATTTCCATTCGCCACTCATCGACCATTTCTAAACTATCCTGTGTACCAATGTGCGGCTCACTGCCTGATAGTGGCATAAACTGACCGACCCCTCGTACCTGCCAACAGCATTGCTCATAGTTTCCAATCTTCCCAGCGCCAGCAGTAAACAGAGCAGACTTCACTTGGTCTAACGCTGCATCAGGAATAAAAACGGTCAACTTATACATAGGCTTACCTCATAGAATGGTTTTGAATCTCAATTTGCTAGTTCTTAGATAAGGAAGGATGATCGGTCCATATATAACGTAGCAGCCAGTCTTTGGCATCGCCTGCATAATCGATACCAATACGTGGGCGTAGTGATACAGGTGGCTGACAATTATCATCTTCTATCCAAACTTCTGATGCCGGCGAAATAGGTTTGCCATATAAATCGCGATCAATTTGCAAGCGTTTGGTCAATTTGCCAGGGCCTGCGAACTGCTTAGAATGTGTAAATTGCTTATCTGGGCTGAGTTGTTGCTCTTCAATCAGACGGTCACTATCATCGGTCAAAAACCCAGCGCGGATCAATACCGATTCAGGTGACTCTACAGAGCCGCTAATCAAATTTAGCATATGATGCACGCCATAGGTCAAATAGACATAGAACACACCGCCTTGCTCATACATAATTTCTGTGCGCGCCGTTCGAGTACCTGCATGTGAGTGGCAAGCGGGATCATCTTGACCAATATAGGCTTCGGTCTCAGAGATACGCATACGTAGCGTTTTTTGCTGTCCATCGCTATCGGTTAGCTGTCGACATAAGACTTTACCAATCAGATCAGCAGCGACTACACAGGTCGGACGAGTGAACCAGTCAGGCTCCAAAACAGTTGATGAGACAGTAGACATTAGCGAAACCTTTTTTATTTTTATAGTCTATATTGATATGAGTAAGTACTAACAAATTAGCATAAAAGTAAGATAAGGTATCGAGGACAGTGTTGCCGCTATGTTTGGTTTTTTATACGAGCTAACTACAAGCCTGTGCATAAAGGGTGTTACTGATTGATAAATGGATAGGAATTGCAGTCCGTTTTAAGTGGTTCTATTATAGCGGTCTGTTTTGGGTGGTCTATTCATTGTTTTAGAGGTCTGTTTGGTTGGTTCCGATGGGGTATACCCTTTTTGCCGCAGTTATAAAACAAGTTTGTCAGTTTCAAATATCTAAACTCAATTATACTTTGTTAAGCGATCATAGTCAGCGCAACTAGACTCAATACCGTTACTACAAGCTTTATTAAACCACTCTTTTGCCTTAGATAAATCTCTTCGAACACCTCTACCCTCTTCATACATAATACCTAAGCTATTCTGAGATAAAGAATTATCTTGTTTCTGGTTTGCTGATTTGAAGTACCATTCGAATGCTCTTTCATAATTTTGGCTGACTCCCACCCCATTCTCATACATATCTCCAATATTATTTTGTGCTCTAGAATACTCTTGATCGCTGGCTCTTAGATACCATTCAAGGGCTTTACTATAATCTTGCGCTACGCCTCGTCCATGGTGATGCATTAGTCCAACTATAAATTGTGCTTCTGCCATTCCCTGATCAGCCGCCTTCTGATACCAATTTAGCGCCTTTGTATAATCTTGATTGACGCCCAAGCCATCATAGTAAAGCTCAGCTAGGTTATATTGAGCAGAGGCTAACCCTTTTTCAGCAGCTCCCTGATATAACTTGAAAGCCTCATCATAGCTTTGCGGGACGCCCTGACCATACTCATATAATGAGCCGAGATTATTTTGAGCTTCTATGTTTTCCCGTTCGACTGACGTTTTAGTAGTTATAGAGCTGCATGCCAAAATAGACATAGATGTACTTGCCATAAAAATAAGTAGAGTTAATTTGTAAATTCCTTTGTATACTAGATGCTCTATCTTCATGAGGTATCTCGGTTAGGTCAGACTACACTTAAAAAAATGGTGATAATATATGGAAATGGTTATAGATTTTAAAGGTGTTGATACAGCAGACAAGATGCACACAAAATTAAAGCATGCTTTTGGTTTTCCAGATTTTTATGGTGCTAATATTCATGCCTTAATGGATTGCTTAGGTGACATACGCTATCCAGAATACGGCATGTCGGAGGTTACTATAGGAGAAAATGAAGTGTTAAATCTAACGATTAAAAACTTTCCTTACGAGAACGACATAATTATAAATATTTTTTTTCTTGCTATTAAATATGTTAATGCTAAGTCGATTCGAAATGAAGAAAGTCCTTCGATACATTTGATACTAATTTAGGTCAACTAATAAGTGACCCCTGCCGTCAATCCCATAGAAATTAACTTGGAAGATTCTAATCATACAGCTCGATAATCCTATGCTGTGGGTTTTATAGTAATTAAGTTCACATATAACACTAGCAGATCGATGCCGGTATGGCGCACTAATCACGAGTAGAATATATATGGTAAGTACACCATGAAGTACACTGTGAGTATTCCAATGTTTTAAAACATTGATACCATTAGCCCATAGCCAAACATTCGAATCCTCACTAGGGTACCATCATAAATATAATGCCATAAAAAAACTGAGCATATGGCTCAGTTTTTTATTGTATGCTAAGTATCAGATACTTATTTTAATGGTACACCAATACGGTCAGCGACTTCTTCATAAGCTTCGATTACATCGCCTAATGACTGACGGAAACGGTCTTTATCAAGTTTCTTCTTAGTGTTCTTATCCCAGATACGGCAGCCATCTGGTGAGAACTCGTCACCTAACACGATACGGTCATGGAATACGCCAAACTCTAGTTTAAAATCAACTAGAATCAAATCACCCGCATCAAACAATGCCTTTAATACATCGTTGACTTGATAGGTTAGCTCTTCCATCTTAGCCAATTGCTCTTTGGTCGCCCAACCAAGAGACACAGAAAGTGACTCGTTAACCATTGGATCACCTAGCGCATCATCTTTATAAAACAGCTCATACGTTGGCGGCGTCAATGCCTGACCTTCTTCTAAGCCTAAACGACGTACCAAACTACCAGCTGCAAAGTTACGCACCACGCACTCTACAGGAATCATGTCCAAGCGTTTAACCAACACTTCGTCATCAGATAATTGCTTCTCGAAATGTGTTTCGATACCAGCATCAGACAATTTTTGCATGATAAAAGCATTAAAGCGGTTATTAACCACACCTTTACGTGCTAATTGTTCGATACGCTTACCATCAAGCGCTGAGGTATCATCACGGAAGTGCAAAATCAGAAGATCGTTATCCTCTGTTTCATAGACAGATTTAGCTTTACCTTTATACAGCAGTTGTTGCTTTTGCATTATGGGGGTTCCTGTTCGTTCAAGCTTATGTGGTAAAAACGCGCAGCTACCGCTGACTGATGTAAGATACATGGTTTGCGGCTATGATAAAAACGCAACAGTCAGCGATATAGATAAGGGAATAAGTTTAGTTCGAAGTGTTGCTAACAGCACGCTGAGGTTTTGGCAGCTGATACTGATTGCCTGACTCATTTTTTAGTTGGAGCGTGTTTACCCCAGCATTAGGTGTTGAATATAAAGGGACAAAAGGTGCCGTTTCTTGGGCGGCAGGTAGCTCTATCGGTGCAAGCTTTTTGCTTTGTTGATAGTCTAAGCTGCCGTTATCACGTTTACCAAGCAGGTTTTTGGTCGCTTGACAGCCGCTCAATACCAAAGTGCTACCCAAAACCAAGGTCAGCATTGCTGGAAATAATTTTGTCGTTGATGATGCTGTCTTTGATGTTACTGTCATCATGTTGTCTCTCTGAGTTAGCAGTTATTGCTCATGTAGGCGATTGACTTATCGTGATAAGGTGACTTGCTGCTAGCTCGAATATCAATTATCCAACTAGCAACAAATCTAAAATCGCTGAATATCAATTGGCTAAATATCAATTTATCGTATGTTTGCTCGAACCAATGCTTCATCGATAGTCGCATGATGCTGCTCCGCGAGCCAAACCAATGGCAGACGAATACCTTTATCGATAATGCCCATTTTATGCAAGGCGTACTTCGCTGGGATAGGGCTTGATTCGATAAATAGGTCACGGTGCAGATGCTTGACCACGTCATGGATTTTACCAGCCGCTTCAAAATCACCACGCAAACCCGCAGAAAAAGTCTCACTCATGGCTTTTGGCGCTACGTTAGCAGTGACTGAGATATTGCCTTTACCGCCTACTTTCATTAGATCAAGTGCAGTGCCGTCATCACCAGATAGTACAACCATTCTGTCACCAACGGCTTTTATCAATTGCTCACCGCGACCGACAGATCCTGTCGCATCTTTGATAGCAACGATATTATCGATGTCACACAAACGCTCGACCGTGTCTTGAGCAATATCAACCACTGTACGGCCAGGTACGTTATACAGCATTTGCGGTATATTTACGGCTTTGGCAATGGCTTGATAATGCTGGAATAAGCCTTCTTGTGGCGGCTTATTGTAGTAAGGAGCAACTAGCAACGCGCAGTCCGCACCTGCATCGGCAGCATCCTGAGTCAGCTTGATGGCTTCCATCGTGTTGTTGGCACCAGTACCCGCGATGACCGGTACACGACCTTTGACATGCTGGACAAAATAGCGAATGACATCGCTATGCTCTTGCATAGATAGGGTCGCTGATTCGCCAGTAGTACCAACAGCCACAAGGCAGTGTGTGCCCTGCTCGATCTGCCAATCTATGAGATCTGCGAGACGTTTATAATCGACCTTACCGTCAGGGTGCATGGGCGTTACCAAAGCTACCATTGAGCCTTGTAGTCGGGTTTTGATCTCGTCGTATGCTGTGCTCATAACCGTGCCTTACTGTATTATCCTAGCTTTTATTAAAGCTGTCACATGATAGGTCGTTTGCAAGTGGCCATTACTTTATGTGCGTTGATAAACGCTGATGGCGTAACTTACTTGATGTTAATGCTGCGTATCTACTTACTATAATAGCGTTTGTACCATAGATAATTATATCTACGATATCAGTATCGTGATGGCAATTTACCAAGAGTAAAGGCCTGCTTACTAACCGACAGAAATATAATAATAAGAGTGCTCGTTAGTGTAGCATATTTTGATTTGACCGCTATCAATCAATTGGCAGTCAGCACATAATTTTAGTACCAAAAAACGGGAATTATTTTTTGCTTAAATATATAAAGCTTGGCTTAAAATCTTGTAGATGAATAGTTACATCATTAAAGGAGCAGTTTAGCGCAATCAATGTACGCTGATAAGTCTCTTATGTAATATTAACGAATCGTCAACACATCGATAGTAGGTCGATAGAATCGAAAAGGCAACCCTCTCGTACCGATGCCGCTACTAACAAATATCTGTGCGCTTGCATGTTGATATAGGCCGCGCTGCTTACCCATACGACTGTTATATAGCAATGCTGATTGCTCACTACTGCGTCGAATATCGTTTTGTTTTTGAGCAAGTAGGATATTTTTTTGAATAGCCTTTGCAGCGCCTGTTATCAACAAAGGGCGTGGTTGTAAAGATTTCGGCAGATCACTGATACTATCAAATCGTGATGCCAAGATAATCACTGGACTGGTGGCATTGGCAATCTCCGATCCAAGCATTATTTTATCAGTCGCTTCTGACGTTTCAATATCTGTAGATTGTTTGGGCACATCTTGCCAGCCACAAAGCACCGCTACTAATGAATTTGTATTCGGGTTTTCTTGCTCAACACTGTCTTGATTATTAGTTTGATTAGTCGACTGATTGACGACTGCCTGCTCATTTGTTGCTCTTGCACATTTGAGTGGTAGTGACGTACATTGCTGACCGATATAGTTAATATCGAGTACATCAAAAGTACTGGCCAATGTATCTTCTAATAATGGCTGACCTTGTTTGGTCGTATTCATAGATTGATAACGCAAGTCCGAGGTGCTCATGACCGTATAAACAGGTTTATTCACCCCTTTAAACAGCATTAACTGACCCACTAGATCCGCACTTGGATAATATAGCCAGTCGCCAGTAATCAGTACGGCGTCTGCTGACAAGGCATTAATAGTAGAGACCAACTTGCGAATATGACGCGGCTTACCACCGTATATCCCTATACGCAAATCTGCCAATACGGCGACTTTGAGCGGTGTAGACAAATCTAAGTCAATAGAATGATGCTCTAATCGTAAGCGATTGGGTTGTACAATGACAGTATAAAAGTATAAGCCCATCATCAATATTGCCATCAGTACGGCAGGTAATGATAGCTGCGCTAACATCGGTATCAGGTTCTGTGACCAAACCATGATAAGCAATACTGCCCAAACAGGCATCGTATAAGCAGCATAATATAATGCTAGCTTCACCCAAATACGCATAAAGCGCTTGGTAGGATTGGCATTAAACGTTTGTAGCCCTGACCACAGTGCAATGTACGCTAGCAGTGCTGCTGACGTTGTCGTAATAAGCGTATGTAGAGCGGGGTCAGTCATAATTACCTAGCGGTTGCATAATGGTACGAGCCTACTAAGCGACTCGGCCCACCTTAGAGCGTATTGATTGATCAATAACTCACTTAACGAATGGATTGCTGTTGAGGTCTTACTCTTAGCTGTTTGATAAAAAACCAAACATTATAGAGGTCGACCTCCATGATAGACAAGCACAATTATTGACGTGCGCGCTGCCTTTATACTCTGCACCGTAATCTGAGTTACATTATTAGTCACATTAACAATGACATTCACAGTCAAGCTTTAATCATGACACCTATTCAATACGTAGACCAATAATAGCAGGAATGCCTTGGCGTATAACTTCTATAGTGACTACGCCTTTTTTAGGAAGAGATGAGATAGCACCTGAAAAGTCTGCCACTGTTTCGATCGGCTTTTGATGAAAGTTAGTAATGACATCGCCTGCCAGAATACCTGAGCGTGCGGCCAATCCAGTAGGATCCACTGTGGTAACCAATATGCCCGTTTTATTATCGACAGCGATTTCTGCTTGTTCATCTGCCGTCAAATCGCGTAAACGCAAGCCCAACTGTACATCATCATTTTGCTCATCACCGCTCTGTGCTCTTACATCATTAGGCGCATAAGCGAGCTTGCCGTTAATCACCATCTGCTTACCGTTTCTCTGAATCCGTGCACGGAAGGGGTCGCTTGGACGCGCTCGGTTGAGCAAGTTCAGCAAATCTGATGCCTCCATGATTTGTACGTCATTGTATTGCAAAATGATGTCACCGGGTTTTAGGCCTGATTTTTGTGCTGGTGAATCTGGTGATACACGAGTCAGTAAGGCACCTTGAGGGCGCTCTAAATTGTAAGCCTCGGCCAGATTGCGATCGATATCTTGTGGATAGATTCCTAAATAAGCACGCGCCACTTCACCATCATTTTTTAGCTGCTCATAAATGTCCATGGCAGCGTCAATAGGGATAGAGAATGACAGACCCATATAACCGCCAGTACCACTAAAAATGCGCGAATTGATACCAATCACTTCGCCGCGCTGGTTAAATAGTGGTCCGCCAGAGTTACCCGGGTTTAGTGCTACATCCGTTTGGATAAATGGCACACTGGTCTCACGCGAGAAGCTACGCGACTTGGCACTGACAATACCAGCAGAGGCTGAGTAGTCAAAACCAAATGGCGAACCAATTGCCAATACTGGCTCCCCTACTTTGAGACCACTTGAGTCGCCAATAGGCAAGGCCGGAAATTGATTACCTTCAACTTTTAGCACGGCGACATCTGAGCGCTCGTCACTACCAACTAAAGTTGCATCAAGCTCGGTTCTATCATTGAGCGTCACAGTAATTTTGTCCGCACCTGCGATGACATGATGATTGGTCAGCATATATCCATTGGAGGTAATAAAAAAGGCCGTACCATAAGCATGTTCAATCGCTGGCGTCGCGACTCGATCAGGAATACGTAGACGATCACCAAAGAACTGACGCAACACTTCAGCAGTCTGAGCCTTAGCGAGCTCGGCCTCACTAATCGTTTTGGTAACATTGACGCGTGCCACTGCTGGCGTGACTTGTTGCACCAAACCAGAGAAATCAGCCGTAGTGACTGCAGCCTGAGCACTGTTTATCGTCGTGACATTAATACTAGTGAACATCGCGGTACTAATAGCGAGTGCCAGCGCACTACGTTGTAACCAGCGCTGCATATTGGCAGTGGTCTGTCCTTTGAACATATCGATAGGCATTTTGTGTCCTCCATATGAGTAATCGCTGTTATTAACAGCCACGTTATGATTGTCAGCGATAGCGACTACACCAAGCGGCATGCCCCTATTCGTTACTATTTGGTGAAATTATATTCTCTTATCTATTTATCTTGTCTATTTATGCGGCGCAGCACTTTTATTCGAACTTATTGTCATAGCTTTTTAGCCGTTACTTTACACTTATTTTTATCACTACTCATTATTTGAATACTTATAGAGCGCTCGTCTTTAGGACATGGTTAATAGTGTAGAACATGATTAATAGTGTCTTATAAAAATAAACCATGTCAGCAATCAGTATATGACATTTCATGGCGCTAACACTATTATCCTGTGCGCGACGTGCATGCCCCACGTAGCTACTGTATGATAAATAAAAACTTGAAGTATTGTGCTGATGCCTTTTGCATAGTGCAGGATAACCTAAGGCAGCGTTATTTCATACGGACTTCGTATACTTTTATGGCCGTAACATAGCTTTTTAGCAGGTACGGCTTACATCAGCTTGAAATAAAATCATGGTATGATGTCAAACCAAATATTTTACTAAACAAACAAAAGTTAGCTTGTATATAGGGCTGTTTATTGCAGGCTTATGAACTGGCTATCATCACTCTTGTTTTCCATCTTTTGCATTTCTAGCGTATTGTGATTTATCTAGAAGCGCTTTTGTCTTTGCTACTTTATAGTAGTTATATCATATCTAGCTTATGTTGTGATTCATGATGGCTATCAGTGCGATGGCTTAGCTACAACAGAAACGGATAACAACTTATTGTTAAATAAACGGTAGCGACTATCTTATAACAGCTATCGATAGATATAAAATATGACAAGATTATAAAAGGATTAATTTATGGATACCGCCCTTTTGCTATCCGGCGTGGTTGGGATTGGCATTGCCGCCCAATGGTTGGCTTGGTATTTAAAGCAACCATCCATTTTATTTTTATTACTGATTGGTATTATCGTCGGCCCAGTGCTAGGTGTATTTGACCCAGACTTGGTGTTGGGCGAGCTGATGTTTCCTTTCATCTCTTTGGGCGTAGCGATTATCCTATTTGAGGGCTCGCTAACGCTAGAGTTCGATGAGATTAAGCAACATGGTACCGTGGTACAGATGCTGGTATCGGTCGGTGTACTGATTACCATTGCTATCGTGGCACTATCGACCTATTTACTATTCGATGTCGACCCATTGATTGCTCTACTCTTCGGTGCACTAGTCTGTGTGACTGGTCCAACGGTCATTATGCCGCTGCTGCGTAGTGTACGCCCCAACAAAACCATTTCCAACATCCTAAAATGGGAAGGTATTATCATTGACCCAATCGGCGCTATCGCTGTGGTATTGGTCTATGAGTACATTATCTCAGGCGGCGAAGCCAGTAGTATTCTATTGTTTGCTAAGATTGTCGTATTGGCAACGGCAATGGGTATGGCAGGCGCTTGGCTACTTGCATTCCTCATGCGTCGTCATATGATTCCTGAGTTCTTGCGTAATGTTTTTACCCTAGCATTTGTACTGGTGTTATTTTCAATATCAAATCATCTAGAGCATGAATCAGGTCTATTGACCGTCACAGTATTGGGCGTAGCATTGGCAAACTGGCCAAAATTCCCACGTGAAACGATTTTAGAGTTCAATGAATCTTTGACCATTTTGCTGATTTCAGTGCTATTTATTATTCTGGCGGCGCGCGTAGAATTGGCAAGCTTGCTCAGCGTTGGTTTTGCCGGGCTAGTACTGCTCGCTATCGTGATGTTTGTTGCACGTCCACTATCAGTCTGGGCATCGGCTATCGGCTCGAACCTTAAGACCAATGAAAAGCTGATGATTAGCTGGATTGGCCCACGTGGTATCGTCGCCGCTGCAATCTCATCCCTGTTTGCCATTCGTTTGCAAGAGTATGATATTCAGGGCGTAGAGCTGCTTGTACCTCTCGTATTTATGGTCATTATCGGTACGGTCATGATTCAGGGTCTAGGTGCAAAAGTCGTCGGTAATCTACTAGGCGTACGTGAGCCTGAGACCAACGGTATCCTTATCGTTGGCTCAAACCCAATTGCGTTATTGATTGCTACCTCTCTCAAAGACCAAGGCTTTGACGTCATCGTTGCGCACAATAACTACACCAATATTGCTCGCGCACGCATGAGCGGTCTGCGTACTTACTTTGGCAACCCTATCTCTGATCACGCAGATCATCATCTGGATCTAATCGGTATTGGTCGTTTGTTTGCAATGAGTATGGACAAAGAAATGAATACGTTGTCCGAGATTCATTATCGTCATGAGTTTGGTGAGCGTAAGCTATACCGTCTCAAATTCAGTGACGAAAAGGTTAAAAGCGAGCGTGATGACAAGCAGTCTAACTTCCATTCACAGTGGTTGTTTGGCAAAGATGTGACCTATACAAAGCTTGCCAGTATGCTGTCCAAAAAAGCTCGAATTAAGATTACCAATATTACGGATAGCTACAGCTTTGAGCAGTATAAAGCGGATAATAAGCAATTCGTACCGCTATATACCGTCGACAAAGAAGGCAAGCTGCACGTCATCACCGATAAATTTGACGGTACTGTCCCTCGTGACCGTAAGCTTATATCGCTAGTGGTAGACGATGAAGTACAGCCAAAGCCAGTCGATGTAACGCCTAAGCAAGAGCAGGCTCGCATGGCAGCTGATGCTAACTTTGAGTCCAACTCAAAAGCTCCTGAAAAGCGCAAAGAGCAGGAGCCTAGCCCTGATGACAGTCAAACAGCAGCGCCAGAGTCTTTGGTAGATAGTGACAAAAATGATGAACAAAACACTGCTAATCCGTCATCAGCCACCCAAAGCAGTAACACCGAGACTAAGTCACCTTCTAGCACTACTGTAGAGAAAAGTGAGCCAGTAGAAGAGCCAAAAACGTCTGCTACTAATATGGATAATAAAGGCGTCATGTCTGCAAATTCGACAGCGACTTCGAAGACCAAAACCTCTACGAACAGTAATGGCAATGGTAGTGCGCCCAAAAACAAAAAAAGGGCGCTTGACCCAAATCGTCTACCTGACTCTGCTCAGGATAGCGATGCCTCTATCGCTACTACTGAGGATGTAAAAGTAGATAAAATAGATGACAAATAACGTGCATAGTTATCTGCTTTATTGACCTAAAGATGAAAGATTTACCTTAATAAAAAGCCCCAACAATATGCTGGGGCTTTTTATTGGTGCTAACTGACTGACTAGCTGACTAGCTGACTAGCTGACTAGCTGACTATCGATACATCTAACTGCCATATAAACCTACTTGGCAAAATTTAGTTATTTAATATCAAATCTGTCCATAACTGTCTGCCATATACGTGCACTCACATCATCCGTACTGCCCGATGCATCAATACGCTGTATCCGCTCAGGGTATTCGCTCGCTAGCTGGCTAAAACCAGTATGCACCCAAGTAAAAAACTCGGTAGCCTGCTGCTCAAAACGATCGGCCGCACTGCGCTTATTGGCACGTTTCATACCCTCTGCTACTGGCAAATCCAACCACAATGTCAGCTCAGGAAGCTGCGTCACAAATTGTTTGATAAGCATATCTATTTTGCCGCGTACCAGCTCGTCGCCATACGCACGTCCAAAGCCCTGATACGCAATAGTAGAGTCGGTAAACCTATCACATATTACCCAAGTACCATTTTGAAGCGCTGGTAAGATGACCTGCTGCATGTGATCACAGCGCGCCGCAAACAATAGCAGCAACTCAGTATCGTCTTCGATATCAGTCGCTGGGTCCAATAATATCTCACGCAATTGCTCGGCAAATGGGCTACCACCCGGCTCACGAGTACGCAGATACGAGATGCCATTAGCTTCTAAGCGCAAACACAGCTGTTCAATCGCGGTGGTTTTGCCCACGCCTTCGGTCCCTTCAAAACTAATAAAGCGGCCTAAAGTAGGTGCTGTATTTGAAGCACTTGATTCAGGTAGATTCGATGATGATGTGCTGCTATGTGACGGTGTTGCGCTGGTGTGCATAGATACTGACATGATATGACCTTATGTCATTGATGAGCGCTACCTCTACTTTGTAGCACTCAATAAACGATAAGTTTTTTAAGAAGATTAAGAAGGAATATTACTGCGGCGGCGTTTGAGACTTTTTCTCACGCATGACACTCAGATAGTCCTTTACCGCCTGATTGTGCTCAGCCAAGCTATTGGTAAATTTGTGCCCACCATTGCCCGTTGCCACAAAATACAACGCTTCACTATCGGCAGGATGTAAAGTCGCTTCGATAGAGGCCGCTGATGGTAGCGCAATTGGCGTTGGCGGTAAACCATCAATTTGGTAGGTGTTGTAAGACGTTTTTTCATTGATGTCTTTGCGGCGGATATTGCCATCATAACGACTACCCATACCATAGATAATAGTCGGGTCCGTCTGCATACGCATGCTTTTGTTCAAACGGTTTCTAAATACGGCAGAGACTAAAGGACGTTCATCAGCAACGCTGGTCTCTTTTTCGATAATAGACGCCATCACTAACGCTTCATAAGGACTCTTATAAGGCAGATTCGGCGCACGATTTTCCCACGCATCAGTCAGTACCTGCTGCTGACGCTTATACAAGTCAGTCAATACTTTTTTATCGCTGGTTCCTTCACCATAATAATAGGTATCAGGCGCGAACCAACCTTCAAGATTATAGTTAACAATCGGGTCACTGCTATTAGCCACACTATCTGGCAGTACACCCGTCAAATCTAGTGCTTGGGCAATACTCGCATTGTCACTATCTGCGGTCAGTACTTCTTTTTCGATTTTGTCATTATCACGAAGCGCTTGGTAAAGGTCTTTAGATGTCTTGCCTTCGATAATCTGTACCTTGACCATAGCCGCTTTTGCGCCTTGACCTAGTATTTGTAGCACCTCAGCGATAGTCGGGTTTTCGGGTAATTGATACGTACCAGCATGCAACGGCGCATCGACTTGTGATTTGATATATAGCTTGGCCACGCCTGCTGAGAACAGCGGAATCTGCTGCTGCCACTGCGGTAGTAGACCGTAATACGTCTGACCTGGTTCAATCGTGACCATTTGCTGCGGCTGCTCGATACGACCAAACAACGTCTGATAAACCATGACCAAGAAAAATGCAGCAATCAGCCCCAACACTAGCAGCACTTGATAGCCACGTTGCATAAAAAACGATGGGTTATTGACTTTATATTGACGCGGTTTACTGTTACCACTGATAAGCGAGACGTTGGTTGCTGGCGTTGCTGATGTGTCTTCCACCTCATCTACCACTGGTTGCGCGTCCGGCAGCGTGGTATCGACACGCTCCTCGACTGTGCCATCTTGCTTGTTTGACGGCGACTCATTGGGACGTTCAGGTGGTATATTGGGTGTAGGCTTGCTCATGGCAACTCGCGAGGCAGATGTTTGCTAGAATTTAGCACTGAACCGTGCGATTTTCAATGGTATTTGCTTAGCTTATGAATTATCTTGCTATTGATGGCCGTTTATATAGCTTAATACTTAGGCGTTTTTTTCAGTATTCTCAGCTTATCTATTAATAATGAAAATATCTTATGAACCTACATTTTAACCAAAGTCTTGCTAAAAACTATCACTCTGAACCTCAAAAAGTTCGTGTACTCAGTGAATCATGGGTAAAAGAAAATAGTTACTGCACCAATTGTAGCGCCCAATCGCTAGCTGAGTTTGCTAATAACAAACCTGTTGCTGATTTTTATTGCGAAAATTGTAATGAGCAATATGAGCTAAAAAGTAAAAAAACCAAGTTAAGCAATGTTGTCAATGATGGTGCCTATCAGACGATGATTGAGCGTATCAATAGTAAGAATAATCCCAGCTTCTTCTTTTTGACCTACTCAAAAGAATACACCGTTAATAATTTTCTAATTATTCCCAAGCATTTCTTTACGCCCGATATTATTGTTAAGCGTAAACCCTTATCAGTGAATGCCAAACGAGCAGGTTGGGTTGGTTGCAATATTGACTTACGCCACGTACCCGAATCGGGCAAAGTGTTTTTGGTCAAAGACCAACAAGTTATACCGCGTGAAAATGTCACCCAACAGTTCCAAAAGACTTTGTTTTTACGCAAGCAATCTATGGCTTCACGCGGTTGGACACTCGATGTCTGGCAATGTATCGACCGTCTCGATGTCAGTTTTTCTCTCAATCAAGTTTATGCTTTTGCTGACGAGTTACAGCTCAAACATCCTGAAAACAACCACGTAAAAGATAAAATTCGCCAACAGTTACAAGTATTACGAGGTAAAGGCATCATTGAATTTGTGAGCCGTGGTCACTATCGAAAATTATACTAAGAACACTTATCATCCCATAATGGTAAATCTTTGGCAGCAACCAAACGACCGTAAAACTTATGAGGAGGGTAATCTAGCTCTAGCTCATCATTTACTTTGAAAAAGTGTTTCACATTGCCATCGAGACAGGTATAAGCTCGATTTTTTACCTGTTTATTCCAGCTCATTAGCAGCCCTAACGGAGTGCGAGAAGCTTTAGTAAAAGCTTGTCTTTCGGTTGTGATTGCACACATCACAGTATCTTCATGAAACTGCTTATCTAAACCTTGTTCAATGACTTCTTGACGGGTATGCGCATACTTAAACACACTCCCAAATGCTGTGTATTTTTTATCTTTCTTAGAATAAACAATACTAAATGCTATCTGTGAATAACAAGGTAAGTGAATTATTTCATCAGGGTCTCTTTTCGCTGCACAGCAAACTTTATTAAATATCATCAATCTACGAACTTGTAGTGGAATTCGTTGATCTTCATATGTAGTACGCATTTATTATCCCCTGTTAGATAGTATTGGATAGAATGCAATCATTGATCGATTAACATCAGTACGCAATACTCATTAACAAAAGACGATCAATTATGAAGAACGTTATTGGAGATATGCATCACTCAATAGACTTCTTGCGAAAATACCAGTGCATTAACTTCGATTGTCGGAGCCTCAAAGGCGAGTGGTGATTTATGTAAGAAGGCTGATACGTCATATAAACACAGTATCAAGATCATAATATACAGCCGCTAAAATTTATTAGCAGCTATAACTATAAGTAGTAACTTAATTATGAGTTTCGTATAACATAGTAATTATTTCGAATTATAACAGACGCCTTTCATTATAACGTTCAGGTCTAGGTTCGCCTTGATTGTCACGGTATACATCTGCAATTAACTCATCTCTATCATCCCATAGTGGCAGACGAGCTGTCGCAACTAGACGGTCATGAAACTTATGCGGTGGGTAATCCGAATCAATTTCATCATTTATCCGAAAAAAAACTTCTTCACGATAGTCAACATAAGCATGCATTCTATTCTTTACATATTTATTCCAATACCACACTAATTGTATAGGTGTACTAGCTGGGCGAGTAAACTGCTTTAGATTAACAGTCAGCGCACATTTTACTGGCTCGTCGTTAGGAAAAATGCGAATACGTTGCTCAATAACTTCTTCGGGTGTTTGTGCATACTCAAACACACCACCAAAGGCTATAAATTTCTTGAAATCCTTTAGATACATAACTCCAAGTGATAACTGAGTAAATTTTGATAAATGAATAATTTCATCAGGTTCTTTCTTCGCTAATTTACAGATTTCATCAAAAACCATCAAACGACGGATTTGTAGCGGGATACTTTCATCTTCATAAACTTCGTACATTGGCTTATCTCCTTATTAGATAAGCAGCATTGATCGATTTGCTTTAAGACACAAGACCACGTAACAAAAGACGATCACTTCTTTTGAGGGCTTTTGCTAATCTACTTGGTATAAATGACTGAAGTGATATATGAGAATCGAGTGTGAATATAATAAGAAAAGATAAAAAGGCAGCACAAACCTTTCAAGTTGAAATTGTCGAAACACTAAGCACTATCGTGGAAGTAAATGCTGAAGATGAGCAAAGTGCGCTTTTGAAAGCGCAAGAAATGTATAGAAATGAGCAAGTGGTTTTATATCCTGATGACTTCATTGATACCAAATTTATTGTTTTTCAATAACAACTAAACGGATTCAAAATCCACACCATCACCTGACAATAACGTCAGACTGCTCATTGGCATGATACCGCGCAGTGCATTGCAAAAGAATAACTGCGTTAATTTAGGCAAATCTTCATCTTGTAGCGACCTGATTATGACTGGATATTGCGTCGTGGATAGTGCATCTATAATTACCTGACGCATGACACCAGCGACGCCTGATTGAGCCATAGAAGGGGTATACCACTGGCCAGTGGTTAGGTAGTTTTCATTATCTTTATGAATACTAGAGGCAGTTTTGGATTCTGATAGTGGTGCTTCTGCCAATTGATAGAATACATTACTCATCGTACCCTCAACCCACTGCCCACTCATATCGCGTAGCAGACCTTCACCAAGTGTTGAAGCAAGCTTTGATGCCAATGGCTCAGATTTTATACGTTGTAGCTCACCACTAGCGAGGACATTGTCTAAACGATTAAGGCTCTTGAGACCTGCCAGCGGTGGCGGTAAGCAAGCAATCTGAGAAGACAAACATATTGCCGAAGCATTAGGTTGGATGGGTACCAAGTTTCCATTAGGCAAAGACAATTGCAGCGCCGTAGAAACTCGCATTGCGGTAGCCTTTAACCATATTTCACAGTCGCTACCATCTGCACTAGGTGCATAGCCATAACCGCGTACATTCTGCGCAGCGCGAGTAACTACTAGCTTGAGCATACCTTGCTCTAACTGCTGGGCATACAGCTGCAGTACTGCTAATAGCTCTTCGCTATTTATGTTTAGCTGCAAGGCTTCAGCATGAGAGACAAGCCGCTGATAATGATAATCTGACCATAGTATCAACCCATCAATGACGCCCATGGTAGTAAAGAAGCCATCAGCGTATGCCAGTCCGCGATTATCTAGAGACATGGTTACCGTTTGGCTGGTTGCCCTATCATCTTCGGTCACACTGCTGACTTGTGGATACAGACACACCCAACCGTTTGGCACTGACGTCATATCGGTCATGATTTAGCTATTTTCTGTTTGAGCAGCGGCTTTATTTATAACTAGCATGCAACTGTAGAACTCACATTTTGCTAGCTCTATCTTTTGTCCACCGACGATTCTGTTTTTGATGATTTGACTATTGAGCATATCAGCAACCATTTTTCCGCCATCATCACCCATCAATTGACGTGATAGTTGATAGGCTTTTTTGGCGTGGTTTTGGCTCAGCTCTTTTTCTTTGTCTGTGTCAGTAGGATTGGCATAGTACCAGCCAAGCTCTAGATATTTTTCAGAGTCGATGATATCTAGATATGGCGCGTCCGTTTTCATAAAGCGATATTTTGCCGCTGGATTACTGGCATAGTCTAGGCTGTTTTCGTCAGTACTCATCACTTCGCCAAACACCGATTGTATACTATCTAACTCATCTACAGCGAGCGACTCAACCTTATCCGTACCCCATGCTGCGACATCATATCTCACTGGCGTGCCTTGCTGAGCAGTGGCACCGTCTAGGTCAGGATTGTTTGCGCTGTCCTGTACTGGCTCATTCGTTGTTACCTGCTCAGTGGTTTCAGCATCTGGATTTGGAGCATCTTCTTTGGTGCTGTCACAGCCACTGAGCGTCACACTAACTGCCATTATCATACCGACTAGAAGGGTCTGTAGGTTAGGATTCCACATGGATAATTTACTCACACTTTTAGATTGATCTCGAAATAGTATTAACGAGCTGGCAGGAACGCCGCTGATAACGAATAGTTTTCAATAAAGAGCATATTTCACAAACATTATAATCTAGCAGTCATTACAGCATATTGATATAGGTTTCCATATTTTATAGTTTACCCAACTGCTCAGCACTTGACTACCTTTTACGTTACGCGGAGCACTCCCCGAGAGTACAGATTTGTTAAATATATAACGTACCAAAACAGTCTTTTCTTTGATAGAAAGTACAAAACTACTTGCGCGTGTTTTGTATATGCTTGCCTCAATGTCAGAATTTATTTTCAAAAGCGATAAGGCAGCCTCTGACTAACGCTGTCACTTTTTAATAACCGATTGGTAATAGCCTCTTGGTTTGTCAATCATAGCGTTATCCCTTATGATGATTGAGCGCCACTTATTGCTTCTTTGATAGTATTTTTATTTTTTAGCCAGCGGATTATTTATGACCCAACACTTTATCGTTATTGGCAATCCAATTGCCCATAGTAAATCTCCTGAGATTCATGAGCAGTTTGCTATCCAAGCAGGGATTGATATTAGCTATCAGCGTCAGTACTGCCCTGATGATGCCGCCAGTTTTACAGCTGTCGTTGAGGCATTTTTTTGTGGTGGCGGTGTGGGAGCTAACGTGACAGTTCCTTTTAAACAAGTTGCTTATGATTGCTGTGCGGCGCGTGGTGGCTTATCAGAACATGCCAAGACGGCAGGCGCGGTCAATACATTACTGTTGAACAAAGCACTATTAGAAAGCGGCGTACCAATCACCGAAGCACTCTATGGTGATAACACGGATGGACAAGGACTTATCAATCACATTATGAGTATGGACTGGCCACTGACCGATGCTCGTGTGGCGCTAATAGGTGCAGGCGGTGCCGCTCGTGGCGTAATATTGCCATTATTTGAAGCGGGTATTGGCTCTCTCACGATTGCCAATCGCACCGTGTCTAAGGCAGCCGATTTGGTAAATGAGCTAAGCGCGGCCAGCTCAATAATCGATAACCAAAACATCGAGGTTTGCGCGACCAATGAACTCAGTGGCTCTTTTGACATTATCATTAATGCCACCTCGATTGGCTTGTCAGGTGATACGTTGCCGCTGGATGATACTCTAAACTGTCAGTACGCTTACGACATTATGTATGGTCGTCCGCTACCATTTTTACAGCATTTTGCCGCTCGCGGCGCACA
Source organism: Psychrobacter sp. APC 3281 (assembly GCF_030407815.1). GTDB lineage: Bacteria > Pseudomonadota > Gammaproteobacteria > Pseudomonadales > Moraxellaceae > Psychrobacter. Next base: position 257,817 of record NZ_JASDCS010000007.1, on the reverse strand, counting down.
GACCTCTGAAGGCTACGGTATGCTTATCGGTCAAGCCGCTTTAAGCTTTGAGCGTTGGACTAGGCATACTATCGATGTCGCACAAGCGACAACAGCGCTAAATAAAGACAGTTGATCAAAGAGAAATCTTTGTAAAGCTCTACCCTATTAACTAAAACGTAGTAACAGCCAATTTTCAAAACGGCGTAGCGGTACACGCAATCGCGTAGAGTGTATCGCCAGACCACCGCTCAATCCAATCACGCAGCCGAGCGCCGTATCAATCATACGCGCTTGGATAACGTCTCCAGCGACTGGTGGCACTGACATCGTACTACCATACTCAGCGATAAATATCGTCAGCGGCGTGATAAATATCACCGCCAGTCCATAATGCCGATCCACAAATGACTCAATCAAAAACATCATACATAATATCGCGATAGCGATGCCCCATCCTGATAGTCCCCAAGACAGCATCCAACCTGCCACGCCCATGCCAGCCAATGTACCTAATAATCGATGCAACTGTTTGATCCACATGGTTCGTAGCTGCATACCTTGGATGATAATAAAGCAGCTCATCGCTGCCCAGTATGGATAAGGCAGCTCTAACAGAACGGCAACGACCAACGCCAAACTGACGAAACTTACCACGATAAGACTATCGCTAATCATATCAGGCTGATAGTCATAGACAGGTACAGAAGCAACAGGACGCGTCGCCAATAAGAACAAACTATAGAGTAGCGCCAGCAACATCGAGGAGCCACTACCCAATATCACAAGCCCTATCGCTGAGAGCACTTGATCAATCGGTACAGGGATAAACAATGCAATCGCACCCGCCATCAACACAAACAATCCTGCGGGTGGTGGTTGCCGATAGTAACGACCTAGCATCACTACGCTAATACCAATCAGCATAAACACAGGCAGCCGAAGTACTGGTAATAGCTGCGCGATCAGACCCAGTGCAAAGCTCAGTATCATCGCAAACCCCCAAGCCATAACTGTCACTAGCCGATGTGGTAGCCCGCCTGCAAATGGTAGGTTTAAAATAATCATTGAGCCTAGCGATGCTTTGATACCTGAAGACAAGTCACCAAAATAAGCCCCTACAAACACTGGAAAGCTAATCGCAATCGCCGCGATGACTGGCATATGCCATGGTCGATGGCTACGATTGACTGTGAGTAAATGATTCAGCTCACCATCGATTAACCCCTTAATACGAGTTAACAATGTGCTCAACCAAGAGGCTCGCTGTTGCTTTTTTGAGGTGCTCATAAATGGCTTCTCCTATTTGATAAGTCCATTTGTCTTTGAATTTAGATGAGTCTACATAGCCCTTTATAGAATAATTTCAAGCGAAGATACAATTTACCTATACAAACTAAAATGAATTAATAACATAATTAATCATGAATAATAGTTATTAGTTGTATATTTGTCGCTGTAGAAGATTTATAATCATATCAACGCTATAACAGCTGTCTGCTACTAAAGACGTTCTAATAACTAATACACTAGAAAGCTGTCCACTAATAATTCACTTGATGACTAATATAACGTCTAGCTCATCTAAAATAAGTAAATATCGCTTACATAAGTTGTGACTCAAATATTGCGCCATAAGTCTATGATAGCGAACTAACCAAAGAGAGCGATTATGTTAACTTACAAAGCCCCCTTACGTGATATCAAATTTTTGATTAATGATGTATTTGACTATCAGACGCATTATAAAAGCTTAGACAACGGCGAAAACGCTGATCCTGAAACTGTAGATATGATTCTACAAGGTATGGCTGATTTTGCTGAAAACGTCATTGCCCCGCTCTATCAATCAGGTGGTGAAGAAGGCTGTCATTTTGAAGATGGCGTCGTGACCACGCCAAAGGGCTTCAAAGAGGCTTATGACCAGTTTGTAGAAGGCGGCTGGCAAGGTATCTCATACCCTGAAGAATTCGGTGGTATGAATCTACCAACGTCAATCAACCTTATTAAAGCTGAGATGATCGGTACTGCTAACTGGTCATGGTCGATGTATCCTGGTCTATCAACAGGTTGTATCAACACATTGCTTCAGTACGGTACTGACGAGCAAAAAGCACTGTATTTACCTAAGTTGGTCGAAGGCTCATGGGCAGGTACCATGTGTCTGACTGAGCCACAGTGTGGTACGGATTTGGGTCAAGTTAAATCGAAAGCCATTCCACAAGATGACGGTACCTATAAAATCAGCGGTACCAAAATCTTTATCTCAAGCGGTGAGCATGACTTAACAGATAACATCGTCCATATCGTCCTAGCACGCCTACCAAATGCACCAGAAGGCACGCGCGGTATATCACTATTTATCGTACCAAAATTCACGCCGAATGCTGAAGGTGAAGCTGGCGAGCGCAATGCCGTAGTTTGTGGTTCAATTGAGCACAAAATGGGCATCAGCGCATCTTCGACATGTGTATTGAACTTTGACGGCGCAGTCGGCTACTTGATTGGCGAACCGCATAAAGGCCTAAAAGCCATGTTCACATTCATGAACACGGCTCGTATCGGTACTGGTATCCAAGGTCTGGCGCATACTGAGTTGTCTTTCCAAAATGCACTGCCATATGCCAAAGAGCGTCGTTCTATGCGTACGCTATCTGGTACTAAAGATCCTGAAAAAGTAGCTGATGCTATTATCCATCATGCCGACGTACGCCGTATGCTACTGACGCAAAAAGCCTTTGCTGAAGGCGGTCGCTCAATGATTTATCATTCAGCACGTTATGCCGACAAAATGGCACAAGGTATTGTCAATGGCGATGATGAAGAGTTCGAAAAATGGGATGACAAATTGGGCTTCTATACGCCAATTCTAAAAGGCTTCTTAACTGAGCTAGGTATCGAAGCTGCCAAGCATGGTCAGCAAGTCTATGGTGGTCACGGCTACATCAAAGAATGGGGCATGGAGATGATCGCTCGTGATGCTCGTATTGCGACGATGTACGAAGGGACTACTGGCGTACAAGCACTTGATCTACTAGGTCGTAAGGTTATCTTACAGTCTAAAGGTAAGATTATCCGTGACTATACCTCTAGCATCATGAAATGGTGTGGCGAGTACGCACTCGATAAAGAAATGCGTAAATTCGTTTGGGCACTGACCAAACTATGTGCTGAGTGGAATACCTTGACGGTACGCTTGATGCTGATGGCACGTAAAGATCGTGAAATCATCTCAGCAGCGTCAGAGGACTTCCTAATGTACTCAGGCTACGTAATGATGGGTTATCATTGGGCTCGCATGGCAGCGGTCGCTTATGAAAAGCTAGAAAATGGCGGCACAGAAGCACCAGAATTCTACAAAGCAAAAATTCAGACTGCGGAATTCTACTTTGATAAGTTGCTACCGCGTACTTCTGGTCACGCAGAAGCGATGGTTGCACCAAGCGAAAGCATGACATCGATGGAAATCGATCACTTTGCTTTCTTAGATTAAAATTGACTAAAACTGCATCGATAATCAATAAAAAAGCGCCTATCATTTAGGCGCTTTTTTGTGCTTAACTGGAAATCTGCTTATACAGAATCCACAGCAACTAGCAGATTTAGGAGCAAGCTATGCGACTGATTGATTATAAATCCACTTCTGTAGCCACACGCTGTATGCAAACATTGGTAATTAGCACTGTACTAGCAAGTATCGCTGCAAATAGTGCGACTGCTAAAAATAACGACATCCCTCTTCATTTTTCAAAAGGTGCTATTAGTAGCGTCATCACTGGTAAATTAAATCCCAATGACAATGAACGCTGGTATCGTTTTGACGCTACAAATGGACAGTATGCCGTGATAAATATTACCCCATTTGCGGGAACATCTGAGACTGCCAATGTCGGCGTATTACATATGCCGAACGGTATACAAGATGGCGGTAAAGGTGGTATCGTCTATCAAGGCTGCTTACCTGCGACGGGCACATATCGATTGCGTATCGCCCGCAATCTTATGGCTACCGAAGGCAAAATTGCGGGCTACAATGTTGAACTAATGATACTACCAACGTATGCCAGTCAGCCTTTATGCAAATGATTGTAATCATTTAAGGTTGGTAACTTTAGCCTACGAGCAGTCACCTTTTTAAGCAGTCGCTTTTTCAACCAAACAGCTTTTTAAAAGACAGTTTTTAAAAAGGTAGGCGCTATTAACTACCAAGCATTTTCTTATGATACACCGCACTTATCTCTTCAACTTCTACACATATCTGCAATGCCGCACGCCCTGACTGCTCTGCGCCTATTTTTTCCTCGATAGTAGCGACCAACAGTTCAGCCAACTGGTCACGAGTGGCCATATCACGCCCACTCATCAGCTTTAGGTGAGCATAAATAAACCCATTGGCCTGTTCATCATCTTCAACACCTACTAGAAATGAATCAATAGGTACAATGCGGGCTTTGATATCAGCAGGTTGCTTGAACTGGCCACTATCCCACAATGCTTTGTTTAGCGATTTGAGCAATGATTCTTCATGAGCGATACTGACGTTGGGTGTCACTTGAATGGTTAAATGTGGCATGAGCATGTCCTTAAATGTAGATAAAAATAATAGATAAGCTGGCGTACAAGTCTACGCCTTATCGCTATGGTCAATCTACAACAATCTTGCGCCAAAATATCTTCAATACAAGCGAACCCAGTATAGATTACTCATAAATATGCCTAGCGAAATTATCGATATGGCGAATTTATAATAGGCAGATTATAGCCACCGTAGGATCTTTTATTCATCAGTGATATCACTAAAGCAAGCATCAAGCATCGCGGCCAACTGTGCAGGCGGCAATTCAATCTCAAGACCGCGGCGACCCCCACTCACATAGACAGTGGCCTGATCTTGAGCTGTGCTATCTATCACGGTTTTTAGTCGTTTTTTTTGACCCAGTGGACTAACACCGCCCAACACATAGCCCGTGCTGCGCTCTACTTGTTTGGGGTCAGCCATCTGTACTTTCTTGCAGGATAGCAATTTATTAGAAGATAGCGCCTTTGCCATTTTTTTAAAATTAAGCGTTTTGTTGACTGGTAATATCGCCACAGCGAGCACACCAGTATCGGTAGTCACTACTAAAGTTTTGAACACTTGTGTCACCGCTACGCCGAGTTTTTCTGCGGCTTCTAAGCCAAACGATGCGGCATTGCTGTCGTGAGTGTATTCGTGTACTTGGTAATCAAGGTTACGTTTTTTGGCAAGATCGATAGCTGGAGTCATAAGTTTTAAGCTTAGTAAAATGAGATAGAGAAATAGACGCTATATTTATGAGTCATCGGTGATAAAAATATATTATTACGCTAAATATATGAACTTTCAAATGTTTGAGCATTTTGTATAATTGGTCACTCACTACAGCGTAACCAAACCGTATTAATATTGGTAGTATATACAGACACTATATATCGCTTTGGTGGCTTTTATGGCATCATAAGCGCAACATATTTGACTATTTTTGATACTGATTATGATACCGAAGTTCCTAAAAAAACGGATTTTTAAAGCGCCGGTCGCGACTGATGGCACTGCTAAAACTGATGGCGTCGCGACTTATAGCACTGCCGAAACTGATGGCAATGCAATCGCTACTAAGCCTTATTCTAATGCACCGATCAATCAGCTGTATCGTAAGCTGTCAGGTCAGATGCTCGATATCGCCGTAAAACCTAAGCTATTAGGCGAGCTACCTGAGTTCGACAATGATGATCAGACGCTACGGTTTTATGTACTACAGGACTATTCTCGTTCAAACAGTATTCTGATTGACTTGCAAACGCAAGAGCACAACTTGCCACCAGCACTGGTTGGGGTAAATGATGCCGCTCATAATATTAAAGAAAATGCGGCCATCATATTTTTGAATCACCCAAGTGCCAAAGACAGCCAATTGTCTCCTCGCCTTTCTCGCTTAGTATCTGCTATATTGCAATATCCGGAGCTAAAGGTACGTCTAGTGCCCGTATCGATTCTGTGGGGACGCGCACCTGAAAAAGAAGATTCGTTATTTAAGCTACTGACTGCTGACAACTGGCAAGATCCTAGTATCACCAAGCAACTATTTAATATTGGAGTAATGGGCCGCGATACTTTCGTACAGTTTCACCCACCGCAAGACTTACGTACCATTATCAATGACAATCTCAAAGGCGATGTGGAAGGACCTGCTACCTTTGACTCAGTCGCTACAGATGCTCTGAAAGCAGATTTAACCGCGACGGATTCACTCGATATAGAGTCAACGGCCACTAACAATGATACCGCAGCTGACGCTGAGCAGACACCAAGCTATGCGCTAGTCGCATCGGCTGATAGTAATCGTGAACTGGTTCGTATGTTACAGCAGCAATTGTCGCTTTATTTAGATAAACAGCGCGCCAGTATGCTTGGCCCAGATCTATCAGATAGACGCAACTTGGTAGACAAACTGGTGTACTCGCCAGCTATCAAACATGCGATTGAAATGGAAGCGGCCGAAAAAGGGACCAGCGTTCGAGAAGCTCGCAGTCAGGCCAGAGGCTATGCTAATGAGATGGTCAATGACTACTCTCATTCTATCATCCGTGGTTTTTATAAATTCCTAACATGGTTGTGGACGCAGTTATATGACGGCGTAGAAGTCCATCACTTCGAGCGAGTACGTGACCTTGCGACCGATTATGAGCTGATTTATGTGCCTTGTCATCGCAGCCATGTCGACTATCTATTACTATCTTATGTCATCTACAAACGTGGCCTGAGTATCCCTTATGTGGCAGCAGGTGATAACTTAGATGTACCTGTATTAGGCCCACTATTACGCGGTGCCGTTGCTTTTTATATTCGTCGTAGCTTCCGTGGTAACGCGCTATATACCGCTGTACTACGCGAATATATGCATACCCTTATCACGCGTAACACCCCGATTGAATACTTCATCGAAGGTGGTCGCTCACGTTCAGGTCGCCTGCTACCGCCGAAAATGGGTATGCTAGCGATGACTGTGCATAGCCAATTACGCCAAACCAATAAGCCTGTGGTATTTATTCCAACTTATATTGGTTATGAGCGCATTATGGAAGGCGGCACGTATGTCGGCGAGCTAAAGGGTAAGCCAAAAGAGTCAGAGTCTTTAATCGGGCTGCTCAAAGTTGGTCGTAAAATCGAGCGTATCTTTGGTAATGTGCACTTGAGCTTTGGTACGCCATTGCACCTTAGCGATTTTAGGACAAAGTTCGATGTGCCAGCTAATAGTTTGCCATCTGATCGTACTGACTCGCCGCTCGATGAAAAGACCAGCGCCATGGTTGATAACATCGGTGTGAAAGTCATGCAGCATATCAATAAAGCTGCAGTCGTCACCCCTGTATCGCTATTGTCATTAGTTTTACTATCGGCACCGAAAGCTGCATTGGATGAAAACATCTGCCGTGAGCAAATCGCTTTGTATCAAGGTCTGGCTCAGCAGCTGGTCTACTCAGAGGATACAGTTATCACTGATATGACGCCGCAGCAAATCATTGATTATGGTATCAAGTTAAAACTTATTGAGCGTACGCCGCATATCTTGGGCGATATCATTCAGGTCGCAGGTAAGCAAGCAGCATTACTCAGCTACTTCCGTAACAACATTTTGCATGTCTTTATCCTGCTGTCGTTCCTGTCTGCGCTAGTCGCACGCAATGGACGTATCAAACGCAGCCGTCTCGATAGTATCGCTGAACAGCTATATCCGTTCTTACAAAGTGAGCTATTCTTATATTATCCAGCACATGGCTTGGCTGATACGCTCAATAAGAAAGTTGATAATCTACTATCTCATGGGCTCATCGTTGACTTAGGTGATGATACGCTCAGCGTTCCTGAGTCTAATAGTAAGCACTATCAGCAGCTACAAGTACTGGCGACTCCAGTTGGACAAAGCCTTGAGCGTTACTTTATGACGCTTGCCCTACTTGCTCAGCAAGGCTCTGGTAATTTAACTGAAAATGAAGTTGTTGACCTATGTCACCTGCTCGGGCAACGTTTGTCTGTGCTCTATGCAGATGATATTCCTGACTTCTTTGACCGTGCCCTGTTCACTAGCTTTATCAGTGCATTGACTCGTCTTGACTATCTACAAAAAGACGATGAAACAGGCATATTGACTTTCGATCATCGTATTAATGACATCGCTCATCATGCTAAGTACGTACTAACGCCTGATATGATGCAAATCTTGCAGCAAGTCGCTAGTTTGGATGAAGAAGAAATCACTCACGCCATTACTGAGATTAGTAATAAAAAACAGCGTAAGTTTGGGCGTAAGCGTTAATTTTAACAACTACCCACACCCTTTGAAATTTTACGCTAAACAAAAAAAGACCGCTAACGATTAGCGGTCTTTTTTTAGGATTGGACTATACTAAACAGCCGTATTAGTTGGTAATTTTCTTATACTTGGCACGCTTAGGACTGGCATCATCACCCATTGTCTTTTTACGATACGCTTCAAACTCAGTGTAGTTACCGTCGAACCAGACTGGGCCCTCTTCTTCGAATGCCAAGATATGAGTCGCGATACGATCAAGGAACCAGCGATCATGCGATACGACCATTACTGTACCTGGGAATACTTGAATCGCATCCTCCAGTGCACGTAAGGTCTCGATATCCAAATCGTTTGATGGTTCATCAAGGAGCAATACGTTTGCGCCTTGCTTTAGCGTCTTCGCTAACTGCAGACGGTTACGCTCACCACCTGATAATTGACCGACGTGTTTTTGCTGATCTGAGCCTTTGAAGTTAAAACGTCCGATATAGGCACGGCTTGGCGTGGTATAGTCGCCAACAGTAATGATATCAAGGCCGTCAGAAACTTCTTCCCATACAGTTTTGTTATCATCTAGATGATCACGTACCTGACCGACATAGGCAACTTTAACACTTTCACCCAAATCGACTGAACCTGTATCTGGCGTATCGCGCTCAGTAATCATGTTAAACAGCGTGGTTTTACCCGCACCATTGGGACCGATAATACCAACGATACCACCAGCTGGTACGTTAAAGCTTAGGTTTTCATACAGCAGACGATCGCCGAATGATTTAGAGATGTCATTGATCTCAATAACCTTGTTACCCAAACGTGGACCAGGTGGAATATAAATCTCAGAGGTCTCATTACGTTTTTGGAACTCAGTCGAGTTCAACTCTTCAAAACGCTGTACACGAGATTTTGACTTGGCCTGTTGGCCTTTTTGGTTCTTACGAATCCACTCAAGCTCTTTTTTCAGCGCTTTGGCAAATGACTCTTCTTGCTTGTTCTGCTGCTCTAGACGCGTGTTCTTTTGCTCTAGCCACTCAGTATAGTTGCCTTCGTACGGATAACCATGGCCACGGTCAAGCTCCAAGATCCACTGAGCAACATTATCCAAGAAATAGCGATCATGGGTAATAGCAACGATAGTACCGCTATAGTTCTGCAAAAACTGCTCTAGCCATGCAACAGACTCGGCGTCCAAATGGTTGGTCGGTTCGTCGAGTAATAGCATGTCAGGGCGCGACAATAGCAGACGGCATAGTGCCACACGGCGTTTCTCACCACCTGACAGTTTGCTAACGTCCGCATCCCATGGTGGCAGACGTAGCGCATCGGCTGCTTTTTCTAGCTGGTTGTTTAAGTTGTGCGCATCCCAAGACTGGATGATATCTTCCATCTTGCCTTGCTCTTCAGCAAGCTTATCAAAATCAGCATCAGGCTCTGCGTATTCAGCATAGATAGCATCTAGACGTGCTAGCGCATCTAGTGCTTCGCGCATACCGTCTTCGACATTACCACGAACGTCTTTGCTGTCATCTAGCTGTGGTTCCTGTGGCAGATAGCCAACTTTGGTACCTGCCTGCGCGCGTGCTTCACCACTAAACTCAGTATCCACGCCTGCCATGATACGTAGCAAGGTTGATTTACCTGAACCGTTGATACCCAAAACACCAATTTTGGCACCAGGGAAAAACGATAGGTTGATATTTTTTAGGATTTCACGCTTAGGGGGAACAAGTTTTGACACGTTGTTCATCGTGTAAATATATTGAGCCATTAACACTCCGATAGACTGCATAGAAGAGAACAGCAAATGCAACTCAGCGATGATGCCAAGCGTGCCGTACCTCAAAATCAGGGTTACAAATTATAGGTCATTATCGCATTGTGGCGCATACCCTGCAAGCTGACAGGTTGTTTTACCAGTTGTTTTACTGTTTTTGGCAGCAGGCTATGGCCTTTAGCTATAAAACACGCGTTGGAAAAGTAACTCAAGGAGTCTTATCTTAATGAACTAACTTAACATTTTGATTCATTAGCGTTTTATAAAGACCACAAAAAATAGCATCAAAACTTTCGCAAATTTAATCAATAGCCGTTAGCATGTTAGTGTGGCTTAACAAGGTCTATTGGCTCAATTTTGTGTTCGATTGTCAAAATGAACTATAAGCTGAATTTGTACGCGTTACATTACTCACTTTCATAGCAATCATACAGGTACTGATAATATGACCAACGGCTATCGCCCTGAAATTATTCAACGTGCGTTTGTCGATTTTATCGGAGCGCGCTTACATCCGTTTTGGTCATTGACGACTCCTAAGTTACGCCTGATCGCACGCTATACGTTAAGTGATGATTTGATAGCACTTCGATTTGAGAGCAATAGAGCCTTTAAACAGCAGACTTCTGAGATGATGGGTGGTTGGCAAGGCGGTCAATATCTTGATTTGCGCGTTTGTATTGATGGAGTTTATTATCAGCGTAGTTACTCAATAGTAGGCTTGGCGCATCAACCACTCTGGTGGCTCGACGATACTACCGAGAGCTATACGGCAGACCAACGTCATACGGTAACTATCGCGATTAAACCGCAAGGATTGATATCTGACTATCTAACCAAGCAAATGCCACTGGCTAGCGTCGTTGATACAAGCCTGCCACTTGGTCAATTTACTTTGGAACAAACCTCAATACTAAGGCAGCAGATATCAGAGAATGACAAACCTATTCCTTTGCTATTTATTGCTGGTGGTAGCGGTATCACGCCTATGCTCGGACTTATCACTCAAGCCCTGAGTAGTGGACATCAGGTGAGGCTATTACATTACAGCCGGACTGTTTCATCCAAGCTGCAACATCAGTGGCAACAGCTGAACGATGCATATCTAGACTTCACTTATCATCTAATCCATACTGAAGATCCGACTACCTATTTGGCTGGCACACGATATTTAAGTGCAGAGAGCCTGCTATCACTAAACTTACCTCTAGCAGATACGCAGATATTTGCCTGCGGTTCACAAGCGTTGTTAACTGACTTATATAAAGCTGCCGCAGAGATAACTTTAGCTACAGACAAACAGCTGCACGATAACATCATAGTAGAGAACTTTGGTAATACCCTAACTAATGTCGATAATAGTAGTAATCAAACATTCGATAAGACGATACCTGTAGAAGAACACACTGTCTATTTGCGGTCACGGCAGCGACAGTTTAGCAGTGACACGATCATACTGGTTGCTGCTGAGAATGCAGATGTACGGCTAGCACATGGTTGCCGGCAAGGTATTTGCCAATTGTGCCGCTGTAATAAAGTCAGCGGCGTGGTCAAAAACGTCCAGACAGGGAATGTGAGTGGTGATGGTTACGAGTCTATTCAGACTTGCATCAACATTGCCCTGACTGATGTAGTACTCGATGTTTAATGAATGGTTTAATAGAACGACTGGCTCAATAGAAAGCATATACCAAACAACCTATAAGAAATAAAAGACAAACTTCACTTTATAGGCTAAAACTCAGATAACTTATCAAACCGGATGCAGTGCTGCTTATTCATGCCGTTTCGGTTAAGGATTTATTTATGCGCTTATTACCACCCGTTACTACAACACAATCTGCTGTGCTCATCCTGACGCCACTGTCCGATGCACAACTAGCAAAAAACGCGCCTCTGCCTTTGACGCCGAAAACGCCGTACTCGCAGCTTAATGATGAACCAATCAATGATAGCGATCAGTCAGACACGTCAACACGGACTCGCTACCCAACAGTAACTGATGCCCCTCTATCAAAGCCTCAAAGTGATGCTTTAGCCGTAGAGCTCAATGCCCTGTATAAAAGCGTCATGGACTCGCTAGGCAGTAAGGATGCACGCTACATACAGCGGATATATGCCACCGTGGTATATAGTGAAGTTATTGCCCGTGGTCTACTTGCAGCGGCTGGGCGTATACCATCGAAACGCAGTCTGGTCGCTACTTGGCTACTAGGTACGTCTTTACTTAGCTTTAGCAAAATATTGAACAATATGGAGCTGGGTCATAACGTTATGCATGGTCAATATGACTGGATGCAACACCCGCACCTTAATAGTCAAAAATTCGACTGGGATATTGTCTGCCCTGCTCCATTATGGCAACACTCACATAATTATCTACATCATACTTTTACCAATATTGTAGGCCGTGATCATGACGTAGGCTATCACTTGATTCGAGTGACTGATGAGCAGCCTTGGACGCCAGAAGATCGCTACAATATGTTTAGTACAGCGGTACTGGCATTTGGATTTGAATGGGCGGTAGCCTTTCATGACATCCAAATCAGTGCAGATGAATACGCTGACTCCCCTGATCTGCACAAAATCATGCAGCAAAAGTCTCGCGCGTTATTTGCCAAAATTGGACGACAAATAGGCAAAGACTATATTGCACTGCCGTCTGTGGTAGCGATGGCGCTAGGTCGTCGTAGCGCCTTTAGTACGCTGAGCGGCAACATGACTGCCAACACTGTCCGAAATCTATGGACGTGGGCAGTGATTTTTTGCGGGCATTTCACTGAGCAAGCGCATATCTATACCCATCTCGATGCCAATGAAAGTAAAGGCGACTGGTATGTACGCCAAATCCTTGGCTCTAGCAATATCAAAGGCAGCAAATGGTTCCATCTTTTGACAGGTAACTTGTCTCATCAAATTGAGCATCATATATTTCCTGATATGCCAGCTGGCCACTATGCAAAGATTGCACCGCAGGTACAGGCCATATGCCGTAAGTATGGTTTAACCTACAACACTGGCCGCTTTGGCACACAACTCAAGCAAGTACTGGGACGTATTTATCACTTTAGCAAACCTAGTGAAAAAGAATGGCAAGCCTATGTACAGTCAACGAAAAATGCAGATAGTACTACTCATAAAGATGATAGGTCAGCGGCCGATTTAGAAGATAAGTTGGCGATAGAGAATACTGGTGGTTTCACTCGCTTTTTGCCTCCAGTCGTTCGTAAAGCCATATCCTATGCATGGTGACATATTCAGATTTGCAACTAGATACGGGCATGATAAGGTAGGACAAGAGACATAGATGACATTAACAGTCGTCCTATCTACCATTACGGTAAGTGTCTAGATAATTGAGCGTCAAAACTACATACTAAACTGGCACTATTAAATTAACAAAATATTTAATTACTAATAAAAATTCGATAATAAGAAATGGAGTATATTAATGAGTAACCAAACCTCTAAACCAAATCTAGACATTGTTCATAATCAAGCAGCGAACCGCTTTGAGACCTCTATCGATGGTCAGACAGGTTATATTAGCTATCAGGAAAGTGCTGACAAATTGGTCTACGATCATACTATCGTACCGCAGCAATTAGGCGGTCAAGGCGTTGGTTCAGCACTGGTTAAACACGCGCTAGATTATGCGCGTGAGCAAGACAAGAAAGTGATACCACAATGCTCATTTGTCGCGTCATACATTAGCAAACATCCTGAGTATCAAGATTTAATTTAATTGGCTACGTAGTTAGGTTCAATTAATTCGTTAACGAGACTCAGTTAAGTGATATCGGTCAAAGCAGAAAAATATGTAGATATTTATTTAACATAGGAGACATACCCCAGCACCACTTTTAATAAACCAATTCGACATAACAATAAAGGTTATTAATATGAGTAGTTTATCTGACAAACAAATAAATCTACAGCTAGAAGAGCTTGCCGGTTGGCAGCGTGATGGCAATAGTATCGTCAAGACCTATCACTTCAGCGACTTTATCGAAGCGATGAGCTTTATGAACCAAGCAGCATTTCATGCTGAAGCGCTTGAGCACCATCCAGAATGGCGCAATACCTACAATATAGTAGAGGTCCGTTTAACCAATCATGATACAGGCGGTATATCTAGCCTAGATATTCGTTTAGCCAAACGCATGGAGCATATTATTCAGCCCAAACGGTTGTAGTAGCAAGTCTACAACGTATGCCTTTACGCAAATTATCCTAGTTCTCTATTGATTGCCCCAGTTGAAGCAGACAAAAAAAGACCCTCAATTGAGGGTATTTTTTATAGTAGGTATTTACAACGATAAGCCGTGTCTACATTTTACGACTGACAAAGGCAACGATAAACAAAATCACAGCGACTGCTAAGAAAATGTATGCCAAATTAGCAGACAATCCTGCGACACCGCCAAAACCTAGGAAACTCGCTAATAATGCGATCACTGCAAAAATAATAGCCCAACGAAACATAATCTTCTCCTCAAATAATGGTAAAAAACAGATATTAGAATTTATATAGCATCCATTTAACTTGTTTTTATTTAATGCTAGTTATTACTGTTTACGCTTATAGATTAGCAATGTTTGTCTCTAAAAAACGTTCATTTTAGTAATAATATCGGTAGGTTATGTAAAGTTTGTAGTAACTGTTAATGTCTCATACCTCTTTTTCTTTAATAGATGATATTTTCAAAATAGAACTATATTTCTGAATGCAACGTTATTTAACTGAGAGTTCTTAAACTAAGCGCTTTTTACCTGAATGTGCTTTTATTGAATACTCTTTTACTGAACGCTATTCTTTTAACTATATGCAGAACTATTTTAAATTCCTCACGTTATATGTGATGTTGTATGTGAGGTATGCTGCAAACTATAAACTGTAGCGACCTCACAAACCCCTAACCTAATCAAACGACTTGGTTTATAGTTTACTATCCACTTATTCTCAAATCTATTAAGGACAATACATATGGATACCAATACGGATACTGAAAACCCTACACAAAAAACCAGCGGCGACACACGCCCTTATGCAGTTGTTCTATATGGTGCGACAAGCTTCGTCGGTCAGATCACTGCCCACTATTTAACCAATTTTTTATCAAATAATAAGAACGAAGATGGCTCAAACCTATCATGGGCAATCGCAGGTCGCGATGAAGACAAGCTCAATAAGCTAAAGGCCAAACTTGAGAGCAAGGTAGACATTATCATTGCCAATAGTAACGATGCTGCCAGCCTTGATAAGATGACTAAACAGACTCAAGTCATCATCTCTACTGTCGGTCCTTATCTAAAATATGGTGAGCCACTGATTAAATCCTGTGCCGAAAACGGTACGGATTATGTCGATCTTACTGGTGAGGCCATTTTCATCAAAGATATGATGGACAAGTACCAAGATACTGCCAAGCAAAGTGGTGCCCGTATCGTCAACTCTTGTGGTTTTGATTCTATACCTTCAGATTTGGGCGCGTACTTTACCCAAGCTAAGGCAGAAGAAAAGTTCGGCGAGACCTGTAATGTCATCCATATGCGTGTCAAAGCAGCGAAAGGTGGTATCTCAGGCGGTACTATCGCATCGATGGCATCAATATTTGAAGAAGCTGGCGAAGATAAATCACGTCGAAAACAAGTGGCCAATCCATATCTGTTAAACGATGATACTGATGCACCAAACGTACGTCAGGATAATGTCAGCAAACCAGTATATGACAGTAACCATAAGCGCTGGTTAGCACCGTTCGTCATGGCGACCATCAATACGCGTATCGTCCATCGCACTAACCAATTGCTCAGCTATGAGTACGGTCGCGATTTCAAATATGACGAAGCAATGTGGATGAAAGATGGCGTCAAAGGAAAACTGTCTAGCTATGCCATGAGTGCAGGTTTGTTGGGCTTTGCTACTGCAATGATGATTAAACCAAGTCGCGAGTTACTATCCAAGCACGTTTTACCAAAAGCTGGCTCAGGCCCTTCTAAAGACGAGCAAGAAAACGGCTACTTTGATATTCGTCACTTTGGACAAACGGCCAAAAATGACACTATTACCGTTAAAGTAACAGGTGATAGAGATCCTGGTTACGGCAGTACTTCTCGCATGATTTCGCAGGCGGCATTATGTCTCGCACAAGATATCAGCAAAGAGGACGTTGGCGGTGGGTTCTGGACACCAGCATCTGCGATGGGAGATAAGCTAATAACACGCTTAGAAGCGCATTCTGGTCTTAGCTTTAAAGTAATTGATAGTTAATATATCGAGTTATGATAAAGGCTGAATGTTTTTATGACCGTATCTTGGTTTCGAGATACGGTTTTTTTATTGTCTACTCTAAAAATTTAGACAAGAATTAAATTGAGAACAACGTATTTTTTTGGTGAACAATGTTTCTGTTTTCCGATTATTTAATACTTTATGATACTAATCACTAATGTAGTATTACTACTATCATTTTATAGATATTGTAGAAAAATCATATGCAAACATTAGTTTAATGAAGTATATGTTATCAAAGAGTTTATATAATAGAATTTAAGAATTATCTAAACACTAGCTTTAAATCATAAATAAAAATTTTTAAAAGAAGTCTCTATAACACTGATAGATAGCCCTAAAAAAACCATTAATAACAATAAGCTAAGTTCAAATAACAACTATAAGTAATCAAACATTCATATTTTTAATACTAGAGACGTCGATAGATATTTATTATTAGCAGACTCACTTACTAACAGTTGTAATAACACAATCAACCTTTGCTACTAATGAGTTTTGGGGAATCTAGAAGTTAAAATATTAGCTAGACTTTAGGTATGGCAGTTTCATAACGTCACAAGAAAACATTAAACTGTTAGAACCTTAATGAGTTTGCTACTGAAATATAAACTACATCGTTGATAATTTGCATACAGTATTTACAGACACCTTTAAATAAAAACAGCTCATCATTGAATATGAGTTATCGTTTTTAACTATTGCTAATTATGTATCATGGAGTTTTATAATGAAAAAGAATGTCTTATCACTAATCGTCGGCGCCAGCCTTGTATTGCCAACTATGGCAATGGCGGCACCCGTTAACAATAGCGATCTAATGCCAGAAGATATGCGTAATGCTCCTGTCGAGAGCACTTTACAGGCTGAAATAGAAGGTCCTGATGGTGAGTTGCTAGCGACCCAACCTGGCGCTGTAGATGTCGAAGAGTCAAACACTGCTGATGTCGATATGGACATGGGTAATGAAGCAGATGAAATGAATGACGAAGCTGACGATATGGATGATGCAGCAAGAGATGATAACGCAGCTTTGATGAACAACGCTCAAGCAACAGCCAATGCGGCAGCAATGACTAATGCTACAACTGCTCAGGCTCCTGTACAGAACACTCAAGCGCCTAACATGCAACACAGCAATCCAGACTATCAGCCTTTAATCGCTGGTGAAGCGGCTACTGAGAATAGAGTTGCAGATGCTGCTAGTACATTACAAGAAAAGAAAAAAGACAAACGTGGTGAGTTATTAGCTACTCAGCCAGCAAACGTACAGTTTAAAGAAAACCGTCGTATCGCTGTATCACGCTAAGCAGATAGGTAGTTGGTTTGATTAGTTTGTAAGCGTATTACTTATATAAAAAGGCAGCCATATGGCTGCCTTTTTTTTATATCAAACTATCAATTTTAGCTATTTTTAGTAGTATTTATTTCTTAGTTTTAGTCACGCCAGCTTCTTGTAATAAAGCACCGAGTGTACCCATTTTACTTGGGGCTTCAGCTTTATCATTTTTCACCGGCTTACTACGGTTGCTCGCGTTGTCTTTATCCTGACGCTTGCCACGTGACTTAGATGGACGTTTGTCAGCAGCTGGACGGCTATTATTTGGACGGTCACTATTTGCATTATTATTGCGTGGACGACTGGTTTTCTCACCATCTGTACTAGCTGTCGTAGACTTGGCAGCCGTACGGACAGGTTTTTCAGATTCAGGTTTCATGCTAAAGCCAATACGACCACGTTTCTCATCGATAGAGATAACTCGTACCGATACGATATCGCCAGGTTTGACACGGTTCATAGGATCTGCGACAAAGTCATTTGCCATCTGTGAGATATGTACCAGACCATCCTGATGCACACCGACGTCAACGAAACAACCAAAGGCAGTTACATTGGTGACTACCCCTTCTAACGTCATGCCTTCGCTCAAATCTTTGATGCTATTGACGTCATCACGGAAATTAGCTGTTTTAAACTCAGGACGAGGATCGCGAGCAGGTTTAGCTAGCTCTTCGATAATCGCTTTTACGCTGACATTATCATCGTTAGCAGCCAATGTAGTCGTATCGATAGTATTTAGCACACCGTCGTTACCAATAACTTCTGACAACGGCTTGCCCGCTTGTGCGAGTAAGCTATCGACCAATGCATAACTCTCTGGATGCACACCAGTGGCATCTAATGGATTGCTACCATTATGAATACGCAAGAAACCAGCTGCTTGCTCAAATGTCTTAGCACCTAGACGTGGGACGTTTTTGAGCGCTTCACGGCTCTCAAATGCACCATGCTCTTTGCGATAAGTGACGATTTGCTGCGCCACATTGCGGTTAAGACCTGCGATGTGAGCTAAGATAGCTGGACTGGCTGTGTTTACATCCACACCCACGGCATTCACGCTATCTTGAGTTACTTTATCAAGACTGTCTGCAAGCTGGTTTTGATTGACGTCATGCTGATATTGACCCACGCCAATGGCTTTTGGATCAACTTTAACAAGCTCTGACAATGGATCCTGCAAGCGACGCGCGATAGAAACCGCTCCGCGTACAGAAACGTCTAGATTGGCCAGCTCATCACTAGCAAGTTCACTCGCTGAATAAACAGACGCACCCGACTCATTAACGATAACAGCTTTGGCTTTTAATGCATCATTCGCGGCCAAAATCTCTTTAATCATCGCATCTGTTTCGCGACTTGCCGTACCATTACCGATAGCGACCAAATCAACGTTATAAGTACTTAATAGCGCATCGATGACTTTCTTGGCTTCATCCATCTTATTATCAGGTGCAAACGGATACACTGTCGCTATAACAGGCTTCTCTTCGCTATCTGACATCACATGACCTTGCGCATCGACGATAGCCATTTTTACGCCATGACGGATACCAGGATCGACACCCAAGATTACTTTAGGACCTGCAGGTGCAGACATTAGCAAATGCTGTAAGTTGCTAGCGAACACATCAATCGCATCCGCTTCTGCGGCTAGGCGCTTTTCAGTTAACAAGCGGTGCTCGATATGCGGACGCCATTTGTCTTTCCACAAGCTACTGGCTGCCTCTGCCAAAAACTCACGGCGTGCTGCTGGGGCTTTAGCATCGACATCGAAATGATTGATAATTTTTTCGATAAACGGTGCGTCTTCGCCTTCAATTTTTAGACCCAAGACGTTTTCTTGACGACCGCGCAACATTGCTAATAGGCGATGATTTGGCAGTCGAGCAAGGCTTTCGCTATGCTCAAAGTAGTCTTTGAATTTTTCGCCAACTTCGCGCTTTTCTTCGCTCGCAACGCTCGATACGATACTGGCAGTTTTGGCAAAACCACTACGTAAGTTGTCCAACAAGCCCAATGCTTGTGTCCATTCATCAACGATAATCGCTTGTACGCCTGCGAGTTGTTTTTCGATATCGCTAAAGTCAACCTCGATTTCATTACCACTGTCATCAGTGATACTTGACTGGATCTGATAATCAGCCAAGGCATCCGTCGGGGTGATTTCTTGGGTCAAGACCGCTTGGGCAGCAGTATCAAGACCAGCGGCACGAGCTTTAGCAGCAGGTGAACGACGACGCGGACGATATGGCAGATAGATGTCTTCAAGCTCAAGCTTAGACGTCGCATTATCGATACGCGTCTGTAGCTCATCGGTCAGATTGCCTTGTGTGCTTAGCAGCTCAGTAATTTTTAGGCGACGTGTTGCCATGTCACGCTCATAATTAAGAGACTTCTCTAAAGCACGCAACTGCGCATCATCAAGATTCTGAGTCTTTTCTTTGCGGTAACGCGCAATAAAAGGAACCGTCGCGCCTTCATCATAAAGTTTGACAAACGCATTGACTTGAGCAGTCTTAATGCCAAGCGCGCGAGCAAGCTTGTCGTGAATATTCGCGTGTGTGGTTGCATCTAAAACCTGTGCATTTGTCGAGGTTTGAGATGACGTTAAGGTATCAGTGCTACTCATATACGTATCAATCGTTGAGAAATGTAGCTTTGCATTATAGCAAAAGCTGCATGAATAAAAATCCTTTTTATCTTTTCGTTATTTATTGCGCATTTTAGGACGCGAATCGTTCTATATCACACATCCTATGGACTTGTTAAACAAACGCATACAGCATTTATTATCATGGGTGATGCAATTCTCGGTGCAATCTTATACACTAAAGTATCAATAACACAAATATTGATATGTGCTGACATATTGAACAATAGTTTTTAATTTTATGAAGTACTTATTCGTAACCAATAATTAAATAATGATAATTAGTGGCAGTGTTTTTGCTCATAGCTATTTACTTGTAGTTTCTGATAACAATAATTTTTATAAAAGGATGCCTGTATGACTGATAACAACAGCCCTGACACGTTGACTCAGCGTATTTTAGTCGTCGATGACGATGCTCGTCTGCGCTCTTTGTTGCAACGCTTCCTAGAAGACGACGGTTTTGTCGTTCGTACCGCTCATGATGGCAGTCAGATGGACAAACTCATGCAACGTGAGCTTTTCTCTTTGGTCGTACTCGATTTGATGCTGCCAGGCGAAGACGGTATCAGTATCTGTAAGCGTCTGCGTGAAGACAATGCAGATATTCCTATCATTATGCTGACTGCCAAAGGTGGCGATGCAGACCGTATCGCAGGTCTAGAAGCGGGTGCAGATGATTATCTGCCTAAGCCTTTTAATCCAAAAGAGCTATTGGCTCGTATCAAAGCTGTATTACGTCGTCAAAACCGTGAATTGCCAGGTGCGCCAAGTCATCAAATGGAAGTGGTCGAGTTTGGTCCATGGACACTAGATCTATCGACTCGTACGCTCAAACGTGATGGTAACGTAGTCACTTTGACGACAGGTGAGTTTTCAGTACTAAAAGCGCTCGTACAGCATCCACGTGAGCCATTGACTCGTGATAAGTTGATGAACCTTGCTCGTGGTCGTGAATGGGGTGCGATGGAGCGTTCTATCGACGTCCAAGTATCACGTCTACGTCGTCTGATTGAAGACAACCCTTCACAGGCGCGTTATATCCAGACCGTCTGGGGCGTTGGTTATGTGTTCGTTCCTGATGAAGCTGAGGTAGAAACCATCAAGAGTGAATAACTTTTGACTGATCTAATTTCTTTTAATATAGGCCGTGTTTGATTACTCACAAACACGCGCCAATATGATGAGCCTATTTGTGAAAAACCCAATTATGTTTCAAAACATACCCTGCACGTTAGTGACAGGGTTTTTAGGTTCTGGCAAAACCACCGTAATTAATCAGTTACTGGCCACAAAACCTGATGACGAACGCTGGGCTCTATTAATCAATGAGTTTGGCCGTATCGGTATTGATGGCGCACTCCTGGCAAGCTCCCAAGATAACGATCTTGAGCAAAAGAATATCGCCATTCGTGAGGTCAGTGGTGGCTGTATTTGCTGCACCAGTCAGCTACCCTTACAAATTGCAATCAGTCGTCTGCTCAGTGAGCATCATCCACAGCGATTGTTAATCGAGCCGACAGGATTGGCACATCCACGTGAGCTGATACTACAACTTAGTGCGCCGCACTGGCAAACCGCCCTAAAAATGAATGCTGTCATAACCGTACTGAGTGGCGAGCAGTGGCAACAGATTAAGTATCGTGATCATGATGGTTTTCAAGCGCATGTCCGTGATGCCGATGTGCTGATAATTAATCGTTATATCCAATTAGATACTAGCGAAAAACAAGCCTTGGTAGAATGGATAGCCAAGCTAAATTCACAAGTAAAAATCATTTGGGACGCTTCTGAATTAACGGTATCTGAGGCATCTGGGGCAATTGACTCATCAGATGTTCATTCATCAGATAAGTTTGTAGCAAATAAACTTGTAGCAGATGCATACTCGTCTACTTTAAACGACCAACTGAATAAGCCCAGCTATATTATCTCGAATCAACGAAAAGTCATTATCTCTGATCCTACAAAATCGATGATTGGTTTACAGTCTCCAGCCAATTCTTTAGCAACTGTGCCATCATCGAGTTCATCTACCGATGAGAGCGAGGCTCAGGCCAATCCTCAGGTCAATGCTGATATTGATCTGCCCTATCGCTATCATGAAGCGCAGCAAGATTTTCAATTGGCAGGATGGCGACTACCCGCACACTACATACTAAACGCTGACGATTTACAGAATTGGTTGTTAGCATTGCCAAACTGGCAACGCATTAAAGGTGTGGTGCATACTTCTGATGGCTGGATGCAGATCAATTTTAACCCTGGTAGTCTAACTACCAGAACCATCGACCCACAGACTGATAGTCGATTGGAAGTTATTTTGCAATTAGGCAATACTGTTGATACAAATGCTGTCGATAAAGCTACAGAAAAATCAGAAACTGTGAATGGTGCCAAAGCATTATCAGTATTGTTAGATTGGGAAAAGTGCGATCGCGAACTGATGGCACTGGTTATATAGCAATAGACAAAAAAAGGGCGGACACTGCTATTTTATCTAGCAATGTCCGCCCTTTCTTTTTTCAACGCAACTAGGGCGTGTCCTCATTTTAAAAATGGTGATAAAAATGAGATAAATCGCAGTCAAACAAGGAAAATAGCGCAGATAATATCGAGATATTAGTCAGTTATTTGACGCCATTTGGCAAGATTTAGCCATTTTTAACCCATTTAGATGACTATCAATTGAATTGATGACACGCCCTAACTATTTTTTAACGCAATTGACTGTCTTTACTACCACGACGATTAAACAGCTCAGCCGCTTTTGCTTCTTGTTCAAGCTCCGTCTGGCAGCTAACACAATGCTGAATACCGGGCACTGCCAGTCGCCTTGCCTCTGGAATAGGCTTACCACATTCATCACACAGCTCAGCACTCACACCTGTCGGTAACGAACGTCGCGCTCGCTCCAACGCATCATTTACCGTTGCATCCATCTGTTCATGCTCAGCACCATCTCTTGACCAGCCACCTGCCATAATCTTATCCTATTTTTTATTCATTATAATTAGACAATACAAATGTCTTTAATAACAAATAGATGGGGCTAGCTATGATTAATTACAACCTGCGATAGTGTATAAAACCATCCATAAAGAATGACGTAATCGATTTACAAACTTTGCTACTAATCTTTAGGTTGTAGCTCAATCACTTGACCGCGTACGCCAATGCTCTCATCACTCATCAAACAGACATAGCCTGCCATGATATCTTCAGGTGTTTTTAAGCTCATAGGGTTTTCACCTGGATACGCATGCGCACGCATATTGGTACGAGTGCCACCTGGGTTAACACAGTTAAAACGCAAATTGGTAGTGTTCTGAGTCTCTTGAGTAAAGATATCACTCATACCTTCTACTGCTTGTTTTGAGAGTGCATAAGCACCCCAAAATGCGCGAGGATGTGTACCTACAGTGCTAGAGGTAAAGACAACAGAGCCATGATCAGCATCTTTTAGTAACGGCAATAGCGCTTGAGTCAGCATAAAAGTCGCTGTGAAATTGACTTTCATCACTTGGGCGAAAGTATCAACGTCATACATCTCAAGCGGCGTCAGTTGTCCTAATACACCAGCATTATGCAATATGCCATCTAACTGGCCAACTTCTTTATTAATTAGCCCTTCGAGCTGCTGCATTTCAGAGTAAGTTGCCCCTTCTAGATTCATCGGCAACATAGCAGGCTGCTTACCACCAAGACTTTCAATCTCATCGTAGACGTATTCAAGCTTGCTACTAGTGCGTCCTAACAATAAGACAGTGGCGCCATAACGAGCATAGGTCAATGCCGCAACACGACCAATACCATCCCCAGCTCCAGTCACTAAAATAGTCTTACCATCTAGGCAATTACTGGACGGTACAAAGCTACGAATATCATCATGAGTCAAAGGCTGAATAGGACTTTGAACAGTTTGTTTATTGTCTTGTGGAACGACTGATTGGTTATTATTGTCACTCATGGCATTGCTCACTACTTATCATTAAATCGTTGAGGATATGTGCTTATGGTTGTAAATCTGATGATATATAGCAGTCTATAAATACTCAAACTTACCAGACGATAACAGCAATTTATTCAGCTGCTCAGGCGTATCCGTAATATAGTCGGCGCCCCATTTTTTTAAAGACTTTTGATCTTCAGGTGGAATATATCCATAAGCGGCCAAAATCGTTGGCATGCCAGCGGCATTGCCAGCTTCAATATCACGTACATGGTCACCGACATAGAGCACGCAGCCTGCCGCTCCTCGTGGAATACCCAGTTTTTCTAGCGCCATATACATTGGCTCTGGGTCTGGTTTGGTGCGAGATACATCATCTGGACAAACCAAAACCGCACAGCGTTGATCTAGTTGCATCTCACTTAATAGCTTTTCGGCTAAATAACGTGGCTTGTTGGTAACGATACCCCAAGGCACACCTTTTGCTTCAAGCTCAGTCAGCACCGCTTCAAGCGCCTGAAACACGCAGCTATCGACACAGATATCTGCTTCATAATCATCTAAGAATTGCTGACGAAACTCAAGCAACGCTTCCTCGCTGACTTCGAGTTGATCGTTATGTCTTAGCATCAATTGCACCATAGCTGAGGCACCCGCAGAGACTTGCTCACGGATTTCTGCTTCAGGCGGTGTCTGCCAATCGTTTTCGAGACTCATTTTGCCAATGATACGAACAAAATCAGCAGCAGTATCGATTAATGTCCCATCAAGGTCAAATAAAACAGCTTTTACAAATTGGGTCATAGTGAATGCTCTTGAGATTGATGACGTGTTTAGTGAAAGTATGGCAGATAAATGGCTGCGTGCAGCATCAAGCCAGTGGCTTATGTACGGCTATCATATAATTAACATCGACGTTTTGGGCAAGCCAGTAGCGTTTAGTCAGCGGATTATAATGCAAACCGATAATATCCTGACGAACAAATCCAGTATTAAGTGCCATTTTGTCTAATTCTGCTGGCGTAATAAATTTGGCATAGTCATGGGTACCACGATCAAGCAATCGCAGCACATACTCTGCACCAACGATGGCAAACAGATAAGACTTAGGATTGCGATTAATCGTTGATAACACACAGACGCCGCCAGGAGCTAGCAACTCATAACAAGCCTGCACAATCGAGCTAGGATCTGGCACGTGCTCTAGCATCTCCATGCACGTCACCACATCAAACTGACCAGCCTGCGTTTTTGCCAACTCTTCAACGGGTATATGCTGGTAACGAAGCGTATTCTCTAACTGGCTTTGCTCTGCATGTAACGCAGCAGCTTTTAGGTTCTCTGTACCTAAATCAATCCCTGTTACATCAGCACCGCGGCGTGCCATAGATTCTGACAATATTCCACCGCCGCACCCTACATCGAGTACTTTTTTGCCAGCAAGTCCTTGCTCAGTGGTTTTATTAGCAGCATTTTGATAGCCACGTTTGACGTTTTCTTCTATCCAGTTTAAACGTAATGGATTGATCTCGTGTAGCGTTGCAAAGGCACCTGTATTGCTCCACCATTCACTCGCCAAGTTATTAAATTTTTCGACTTCGCTAGGATCTACGTTGATGGTGTTAGACTCTGTACTATTGAAAGTGCTATTGTTATTTTGATCACTCGAAGTTGATGAAGAATTTAAAGCTGAGCTCATGGTATGTTCCTTGATTGTCACTATCATTATTATCGTTTACAGTGCACGATTATGTGCTTAATACTAGCATGAGAGTAGCAGTTTTGTCGTAAGCACATCGTCACCGATTGTGAATAGGCTTAAACTTTACCCTGTTTTTTGGGCAGTATCTTGATATAGAAAAGATACGTATCCTTGTGACAATATCGCATTCTGATCCTTTTAAATGTCTTGAATCTTACATAGAAATAAAGCAGACGTTTAAGAAACAATAGGTTCAAAAAGTAACAAGCAATATACCTTAAATAATAGCTAACAGCTTTACAACTATCGGTTAAGAATGCGATTCACAAGTACATACATTTTACGTTATCATAGTCGATACTTTGTTATTGTTCGATTATACTCGACACTGTCTGGTTTAGACCCTTTAAAAACTATATATTTTAAAGTGTCACATGTTTAACAACCATATAGACACCAACCTCTTAACCCATTCTAAGTCTCCACACCTCAAGGATAAAGTATGAAACGTGTCATCACACTGACTGGTCTAGCCATGGCCATTGGACTTGCCTCTATGGGCGCACAAGCTGCAGATTATGTCGCTGGAAAAGATTACCGTGTGCTAGACAACCCAGAGAAAATCAGCGGTGATGCTATCATTGTTCGTGAATTCTTTTGGTATGGCTGCCCACATTGTAATGCGCTTAACCCTCACATGGAAAAATGGGCAAAAACCAAAGACAAAGATGTTGCCTTCTTCAAGACACCAGCAGCACTTAACCCTGTTTGGGAAGCCAATGCTCGCGGTTTCTATGCGGCTCAGCTTTTAGGCTTTGAAAGCAAAACTCATGACGCATTATTTGACGCTATCCATAAAGATGGTAAAAAACTGTTTGATCAAGCGTCACTAAGCAAATGGTATGCATCAAAAGGCGTTGATGAAAAGAAATTTAACAGCCTATATAACTCATTTGCCGTTGGTACAAAAATTGGTCGCTCTCAAGAAGGCGCCAAGCGTTATCAAATCACTGGTGTTCCATCTGTCGTGGTACAAGGCAAATATGTGGTAACTGGTGAAAACGCTAAAGTCGCTAAAGTTGTTGACTATTTAGTTGACAAGACTCGCGCTGAAAAGAAATAATTCGAGCCATGAATACTTGAATAACTCACATGACGTACAGCATATCTATGTCGTGCACAAAAAAGCCAATCATAAATTGATTGGCTTTTTTGCATCTTAACCTTTTAGCTATACGTCTTTTAATTACTCATTTTTTAACTACTAATCTTTCAACTAATAAAATTCTAATTAATAGATTTCTAGCTTGGTTATAAATGTTATTTCTTCAGCTGCGATAAAATAGCCACTTCACGAATATAACTTGCCAAATCTGCTTTAGATTCTGCTAGCAATTCATCATCTTGCATATGTTTGGCATACTCTATCCACAATAATAACTGATACATACTGTGGTGCTCAGAAGCTTTATATTGCTTCACAAATTGCTTGAGCGTACCTTCATCATTGATATTCAGACGCTCGTACCAGCTCTCTATTTTTGAGACTTGCTCTTTAGGAAAAAAGGCATCAAATAGTGCCT
This sequence comes from Psychrobacter sp. APC 3281, assembly GCF_030407815.1. Classification (GTDB taxonomy): domain Bacteria; phylum Pseudomonadota; class Gammaproteobacteria; order Pseudomonadales; family Moraxellaceae; genus Psychrobacter. Next base: position 230,204 of record NZ_JASDCS010000007.1, on the reverse strand, counting down.
TTATCAGCTCATGGCGATTTTCTTCAATCATCAGCTTGCCAACACGTTTGGTCTGACGGTTGCGAGCATTGGCGCTAGTAATATCAGCCAATGCCATTAGCTCCGCCATAAAATAATCACTGGCAGGTAAAGCTTTTAACTGTTTTTTCGATAAGCTAGCAAGCGGTATAGATAACTGCTGCAAGCGCTCATGGGCTTTTTTGAGTTCTGTGCGCGAAACGCGCATGTCCTGTTCTTTCCAGTCGATCATAAAAGCTTTCCAAAATAATAATTAATAAATTAAATAGTGTCTGATATCATTACCAACGACTTTTTTCACGGTGTTTTGCCAATACCTTCACGCCTTTAGGCATGGCCTCAGCAAGGCGGCGTTGTAGATGATCAGTGATAAAAACAGAGCGATGTTTGCCGCCCGTACAGCCTATGGCAACCGTGACCGTATGACGATTATTGTGCAAAAACTCTGGTAGCCAACGGGTCAAAAACTTATCAATATCACCCATCATTTCTGCTACTTCTGGATAATCTGAGAAGAATGCGCCTACCTCAGTATCCAGACCTGTCGAGTCACGTAACTCAGGGTTCCAATGCGGATTCGGTAAAATTCTAACATCGAATACAAAGTCAGCATCGATAGGGCTACCGTATTTAAAACCAAAAGACAGTAGATTGATGACAATCTGATTGTCCATGCCTATGTGTTCACGCAAACTGTCTTTTAACTGATGGATATTTAGGCTACTGGTATCAATCCTAATATCAGCATGACCAGCAATTGGCTCTAACAGCTCAACTTCTTTTTTGATAGCAGCAGGTAAATTAAAGGCAATATGCTTAGCGTTATCACTATCGATATCTTGTGACATTAGCGGATGTACGCGTCGCGTCGCATTGAAACGAGCTATCAGCGTACTCTCTTGTGCAGTCACATATAAAATCTGTACCGCATGCGACCCATAGGTTTCCTTAAGAGAGGCATACGTCACTGCAAAGTTAGATAAATCCGCACGTGGCGTTCGAATATCGACACCCAGCGCAATACGATGAATACCGCTTTCATTGACTAATTTATGAGCAGCATTAGGTAATAAAGACAGCGGCAAATTATCAATAGAGTAATAGCCTAGATCTTCTAAGATATTCAATACTGAGGTTTTACCAGATCCTGAACGCCCTGAGACCACCAATATACTGAGCTTATTCGTAGACGTCTGATCCGCTATCGTTGCTGCCGCATTACTATTTTGATCCTGACTTACACCCATGATCTACTCATCCAAGTCTATTGTATCTAGTCTACTGCTATGTCATAGAAGCTAATTTACCACTACCAATTGATTGTCCAACAAACGCGCTCGTCCTAGCCATGCTGCGACTAAAATAACGATATTTTTGTTTTCTGTATTAAAGGTTTTAGAGTCACTTACGACAGAACCTAACTCCTCAGTCTTTATTTCCAGATAATCAATAATAAAACCTGCGTCACTAATACGTGTCCGCGTCTCTACTAATAGCTTATCAAATGCTTGCTGACTAAGAGCCGTACTTTTCAAACTCTGCGCTAATTCTTGCAATGCTTGATGTAATACAGGGGCAGCTTGACGCTCATTTGCACTTAAGTATTGATTACGCGATGATAGCGCTAAGCCATCATCAGCACGAACAATAGGCGCACCAATGATATTAATTGGATAACTCAAGTCACGTACCAACTGCTTAATGATAGCAAGCTGCTGATAGTCTTTTTGTCCAAATACTGCCACATCTGGTTGCACAATGTTGAACAGTTTAGAAACCACAATACCAACACCATCGAAGTGTCCAGTACGTGATTGTCCACATAACTGATTGGCAATAGCACCAGCTAATACAGCAGTAGGTGGTGGTAATACTGGATACATCGTATCAATACTAGGTGCAAACACGTAATCTGCATCAACTGTCGCAAGCTTAGCCACATCGGCATCTAGCGTACGGGGATAGCTATCAAAATCTTCCCCAACGCCAAACTGAGTAGGGTTAACAAAGATACTGACCACCACTACATCCGCATGCTGTTTGGCAATCCTTACCAGCTCAAGATGACCGTCATGCAGATTACCCATCGTTGGTACTAACGCAATACGCTGCTGACGGCCTTGTTTGTTATTTTGCTGACCACGATAAGGCTGCAGCGCTTCACGTAGTGACGAGATATCATGATAAATAATTGGAGACATGATTACTTTTCTTCTATTCAAACGTTCTGTTGTTCAATAGCGTAAATAACTTTAATAACTTCAAAATCAGCTAAATTGGTGCTGCTCAGTCGGGAAACTACCTTCGCGTACTGACTGCTGATAGAGCGCAAAAGCACCTTCGATACTGTGTGCGCTATTACGCTCATCTGTTAAAAAGTCATGAATAAAACGTGGCACTCGGCCATGCGCCATACCTAGCATGTCATGCATAACCAATACCTGACCATCAGTATCGGCTCCAGCACCAATACCAATAACTGGCACGGCAACAGCTTCAGTAACGGCTTTTGCAAGCGCGGCTGGAACACATTCTAATACTAGCAGTGCGGCACCAGCATCGACGACTGCTTTGGCATCAGCAAGCAGTTTATCAGCCGCCTCATCACCGCGACCTTGAATTTTATAACCGCCAAACACGTTCACAGACTGCGGGGTCAAACCAAGATGTACACAAGTTGGTGTGCCTGCTTGCGCCAAGGTCGTTACCAATTCACAAAGCTCACTACCACCTTCGATTTTTATGACATGCGCCCCTGCTTGCATCAGCGTGCGGCTATTAGCAACGGCTTCTGGTAGTGTCACATAACTCATAAACGGTAGATCAGCCAATATCAACGCGTGTTTATTACTACGGGCAATATTGGCAGTGTGATAAGCCATATCATTGACTGTTACAGGTAGTGTCGAGTCATGGCCTTGTACAACCATGCCCAAGCTATCCCCAATTAAAATCGTGTCAATTTCGGCTTTTTCCATCATTCGTGCAAACATCGAGTCATAACAGGTCAAGCAAGTGAACTTGGTACCGTCTTTTTTAAACTTATTTAGAGTAGATAATGTCGTCATATGACCCTCAATTAATCTGCAATGCCTTTGATTATCAATATTGCTACTATAAGAGCTATGCTTGAAATACGTTAGACGAATCTTTCAAACATTTAATGTCTATCACTTAGCATCAGTTACTTATAATCAATCGCTTGATAATAATGTTAAACCTGTCCAATCGCGACTTTGTGAATAATCACTTATCAACTTACCTGCGATGGTTAAATTTGGTGCCAACTCTCGCAGTGGTATTAAGACAAAATTACGCTCACTTAAGCCAGCATGCGGTACTGTCAGTGTTGGATCGGTAATCTGTTTCTCGCCGTATAGCAAAATATCAACGTCCAGACTACGTTCACCCCAACGGCGCAAACGTGCCCGCTTGGCCATGCTCTCTAACTGCTGACAAAAAGCAAGCAATTCATAAGGGGCAAACGTTGTCTCAAAACCAGCTACTGCATTGATAAAATCTGGCTGATCTTGCGGACCCATCGGTGCTGAAGCATAAAAAGAAGAGACACTTACTTCACGTACCTGCTCATGTGCTCGCATCATTGCAAGCGCCTGCTGCAAATGATCGGTAGGCGAACCCAGCTCATTAGCGAGGTTGCTACCCAAACCCACATAACAGGTAACCCAGTTACTATTATCTGTACTGTTATCCATATTATGCGCTTTCAGTACTAGGCTGACGGCGGCGGCGCTTCGATGGTACAGGGCCTTTGTTATCAGTTACTTTTATAGCAGGTATCTGATCGCTCGTATCTTGCTTCGCTTTAGTAGCCTTTGTAGTAGTTGCTTTCACCGATTTCTTGGCTCTCGCAGGTGCAGCGGTTTTTGTAGCGTCTTTGCTATCTACTGCCTTGCTACCTACTTCCTTTACATTTTTAGTATCGCTTTTATCAGTCGATTCAACTGCAGGTTTAGGCGCTTTTTTCGCATACTTCGCTGCTGGCTGTGCTTTGCCATTACTGCCCTTCGAATTATTACTGCCTTGTACTTCGATATTGCTCGCACTATCTACAGTAGGTTGACGACGGCGACGCTTGTGCGGGATCGGCTCGTTATTCATACTGACTAGCGCAGGTGATCTTGCGATCGAGCGAGCTGGTCTAGCTGACGCTTGAGCTTCTGGCTGGTCAGTATTAGACGGCTGAACGTTATTTGAGCGTTCAGACTTAACCGCTTGCTTTGGTGCATCTTGATTGGTTGATGGTGACTTTCTTACAGGTGCTTTGCTGCGCTTCGACGTATTATCAGCTGACAGTTGCTTCTGCAATGGTGGCACAACGTTCTCGTGCTCGATAACAAATAACGGCTTAGGCTTTGCCTGTTGACCTGCCGATTGCTTGTTACTAGCAAGAGACAACTGCTGTAGCTGAGCAAGCTCGTTATTGTCTTGCTCTACTTGCTGCACGTTGTGTCTGCTACTGTCATTACGGCCAGCTTTAGACTGGCTGGCAGCGCGGCGGCGACGGGCTGGAATATTTGACGAATCATTTACCATTGTTTGATCATTTCTACCTTTTTCAGCACGGTCATCGGCTTTATCTTGCTTTGTACTGTTCTGATTAGGTGTTGCGTTATCAGTAGTCTGTGTTTTTGATTCTTGACGATTACGTCCGCGACCACGTTGCCCTTTTTTATAAGCACCTCGGCGAATATTTTCATCAAACTCATCAATCGCCTGCTGTTGCTCTTGTTCAGACAAGGTTTGATACGTCTGCCACCAGTCACCCATATCGTTGGTTGACTCTGATAGCGGATGCTCTGCATCGCCGCACTGCTCACGTAATAATAAAAAGTCAAAGCCAGCACGGAAACGTGGATGCTCAGATAGCTGAACGATTTGCTTGCTACGCGGGGCTGCAAGTTTTGGCTGCAATATCCAGATATCACGGATAAATTGCTCAGCAAATTTCGGAATAGCGGTTTTGATACGCTGACGGTCGATGACTTTACCAGCCGCATGCATTTGCGCTTCGGCAAAGGGCATATTGCGCTTCTTAGCTTTTGCCAATTGATGTAGGTAATTTTCCCACAGTAAGGCAGCATAGAAGAACGCAGGGTTGATACTCTTGCCCGCCGCAATACGCTTATCGGTATTGATAGCTACCTGATTGACTAAAGCACTTGGCTCAGACGGTGGATAGATAATGAGACTATCAATCGCACCTGATTCAAACAATAATGGCAATAGGGGTACTAAATAGCCACCAGTAAACATTTTTTGCGTTTCATCATAGAGACGATGCGGTGATATTTGCTCAAGCAGCGCCCAGTTTCCGTCATTAAATTGCGCGGACAATGCTTCATCAAAATCAAAACCTAACTTGGCTTTGAAACGTAAGGCACGGAGCAAGCGCACAGGATCTTCTTCGATACGTACTGGCGCATTGCCCAATAGACGAATGATTCTGTTATCAATATCATCAAGCGCACCGCAGAAATCATGAACGATGCCTTTGAGCGGTTGATAATAAAGCGCATTAATAGAGAAGTCGCGACGGGAGAAATCTTGTTGAATATCGCCCCAAACATTGTCGCGCAGAATCATACCGTCTTGATTGGTATTGGCATCACTGGTTGGTGGTCCACGGAAAGTAGCAACTTCAATCAACTCGCGACCTGAATACACATGTGCCAACTGGAAGCGGCGACCGATAATGCGGCAGCGCTTACCAAAGACATCTTTAATCTCATGTGGCTTGGCATCAGTGACGGCATCAAAGTCTTTCGGGCGCAGACCTAATAAAGTATCGCGCACCCCACCACCGACGATATACGCATCAAACCCAGCACGGGTCAATGTGGCAATCACTTCAGTAATGGAGTTGGGTAATTCAGATTTGTTCAGTTCTAACTGCTTGGCGGCACGCTCGGCCATGCATCTACTCCTCGCCGGTATTCTTTAACTACCCCTGAATAACACAGCGTTTATCAGGCGGATGTACCCGCTAGTTTAACAAATTTTGGACCTACTGGGGGTGTTATGACATTTACTTACATGCTATTTTGTCAATATTGGGGTTAATTAATGCAAAACACCGTCATTAATCGCGCACGCTTAAACGTCTTTGGTTTTTCTCGACAGTTTTTGCACCGATACCTTTCACCTTTGCTAACTCGCCCACTGTCTTAAAATCGCCAAACATATCACGATATAAAATTATCGCCTGCGCTTTACTACTGCCGATACCGTCTAACGAAACCAACTCGCCTTCATTAGCTCGATTGATATTGATGACTTTTTGCTCACGCGCTTGTGTGATAGCTTTTTCTCTTGCGATTAAATACTCATAGGCACGCTGAGGGTCGTCAAAACAAGGATCTGCATTCGCATTACTGAGTGCGACCACAGACAATAGGAGACTAAAAGCGGTGGTCGTCAGTAAGCTGGCAAATGAAAATTTACGATGAGCGTTCATGTTGTTTCGCTGCTTCCCACAGTGCATCCATTTCTGTTATATCGCTGTCTTCAATACGCTTGCCAGTAGCAGCCAATTGCGTTTCAATATAACCAAAGCGAGATTTAAACTTGTGCACGCAGGTTAAGGTAGCCACTTCTGCATCAAGGTTTAGTTTACGTGCAACATTTACGAGTGCAAACATACAGTCGCCTAATTCTTTTTCGACCTCTCTGATGTTAGCTTTTACCTCAGCTGTAGACTTATCTGTCAGCTCATGTTTTAGCTCAGCAATCTCTTCGTCTAACTTATCTACGGCACCTGCAATACCTTCCCAATCAAAACCTAACTTTGACGCTTGCTTTTGTACATCTTGCGCCTGCATCAATGCGCTACCCGCTTTGACTTGATCTAAGCGACGCTTTGATTTACCACGTGCTTCGCTTGCCTGCTGCTCCTCAAGCTTGATTTCGTCCCAGCGTACTTTTACTGCCGCATCGTCTTTGAGCGTTTCGGCTTCAAACACATGTGGATGACGGCGAACCAGCTTCTCTTGTAAGGTCGTAATAACATCGCTCATATCAAAGCGCCCTTGCTCCGCATACATCTGACAATGAAACACCACTTGCAGCAGCACATCGCCAAGCTCACCTTTGATGTCTTCATCATCTTCGCTTTGTACCGCTTCGCCTAGCTCGTAAGCCTCTTCAATGGCATACGGAATAAGGCTATGGTTGGTTTGCTTTTTGTCCCACGGACAGTCTGCCCTTAGTCGTGCCATCAACGCTAACAAATCATCAAGCTGGCCAGTAGCGTCTGGAGTTCCTTGCACGGGCTTGGGCACGGTAATTTTATTGTCTGAAATACTCATAAGGATGGCTCTTATCGTTTTATGTGTTGTTTGCTGATTCGTCTAATAGTTAGTGTATCATTGAACACAGCTTGGCTTATAATTGTGCTACTGACGACTTCATTTTACCACTGCTCATGCGAGAGGAATTTTATCATTATGCCCACTTCTGCGACCACCAACTATCAACCAGCTGCGACATTCGACCCTATTACTATCAGCTCATTCAAAGCCTATGACATTCGGGGTGAGCTTGGGGTCAATCTCGATGAAGAGATTTCCTACCGTATCGGGCGCGCGTTCGCACAGATTTTATATCAGCGTTATCAGGCAGCAGCTCAAACCCAAGCCGATGATGTAGCAACTCTAAAACTAGCTATCGTTATCGGTAGTGATATTCGCCACTCTAGTGAGCAATTGAAACAAGCCGCTATCAAAGGCATCGCTGATGCAGGCGTTGATGTGATTGATTTGGGCATGAGTGGTACTGAAGAAGTATATTTTGCTACCAGTCACTATCAGGCGTTAGGTGGTATCGAAGTGACTGCCAGTCATAACCCTATCAATTATAATGGCCTAAAACTGGTTAAAGAACATTCAAAACCAATCAGCGCTGATGATGGTTTGGCAGAGATTCAAGCACTGGCAGAATCTGGGCAATTCACTACGGACAACCAAACGGGCAAATTGCAGTTATTGACGGATAAAAGCGCGTACATCGATCATGTCGTGACTTTTATCGATACTGATAAACTAAAACCTCTCAAACTGGTCGTTAATTCAGGCAATGGTAGTGCAGGTCCTGTGGTCGATTTATTAGTTGATAAATTAGCACAAGCAGATGCACCGATTAAAGTCATTAAATTGCATCATACACCAGATGGTAGCTTTCCTAACGGCATCCCCAACCCAATGATTGAAGCCAATAGAGTGGCTACCCAGCAAGCCGTTTTAGAAAACAACGCGGATCTTGGCATCGCTTTTGACGGTGACTTCGATCGCTGCTTCCTATTCGATGAACGTGGCGAATTTATCGATGGTAGCTACATCGTCGGTATGCTTGCTCAAGCCTTTTTAAATAAATACCCAAGCGAGTCAATCGTCTATGATCCACGAGTAATTTACAATACCGAAGCAGTAATAGAGGAACACAACGGTAAGGCTGTCATTAGTAAATCTGGGCACTCATTTATCAAGCAAATCATGCGGAACTCAGGTGCTGTATATGGCGGTGAAATGTCTGCCCATCACTATTTCCGCGACTTCTTCTATTGCGATAGTGGCATGATTCCATGGTTATTGACCATTGAGCTGTTGTCTATCACCGGTAAAACACTATCCGAATTGGTCACAGGCTATATTTCCGCCTATCCTAGCTCAGGCGAATTAAACTTTCGTCTCACAACTCATGATGCACCAACGATTATTAGCGCAATTGAAGCTAAATTCAGCAACGAGCAACCAATTAAATCAACACTTGATGGTTTAAGTCTGAATTTCGGTGACTGGCGCTTTAATTTGCGAGCCTCGAATACCGAGCCACTTATCAGATTGAATATCGAAAGTCGCGGCGACCAACCGTTACTAGCTGCTAAAACCCAAGAGATAGAGCAGTGTCTAGCAACTCAAGGTGCCGTACCAGCATAAAGTGATTACCCCAGTAAAATAATTCTAATTGTCAGTCGAAAAAGGCTCGCTAATGAGGATTAGCGAGCCTTTTTTCTATACACAGAAAACCTTAAATCAAACTATTTAGTTCGACCAATACCCATATAGTCACCTACTAAGCTATTAATTTGCGAGCGTGTCAGTGCATTTTGCGCATCAAATACTGGCATGGCTTGTTGATTGATTTTGCCAATATCCAATTGATCTCGTGGTGACCAACTAACAATAAAAATAGCATGGGTATCGCAAAGCTGTTGATAGGGACTAGTAATCAGCTCAAGCAATGGTTGTTGCTGATAAAGCTCGGCAAGCTCGTGCTGTGCCTTGTCACTATAAACCAGTGTGCGAATATTATAAGACCACAGTAATGCTAATAACGGATGGATAGCTGAGCCAGCAGTACGTCCTGAGCCTGATTTATAACTACCGCCCCAAATCATGACTGTTTTATTATCGATAAAACCATCAAAATATTGCCAAAATTTACGGAATATCAGCTCTTTTTGATCTTCATTAATATGCAAAATAGATTGTAATAAAGGCATATCCAAACTGTGTGTAAGGCTTGATTGTTGCAATTTAGCCAGCTCAGTGGGCAAAGTATTACCACCGAATCCCCACCCTGCTTTTAAATAACTGCTGCCTACCCGCTCATCCAATCCCATAATGCGACTGACTTGACTGATATCGACATTTTGACTATCAGCCAAACGTGACATCTCATTCATAAAGCTCACTCTAGTCGCTAGCATTGCCATGATACTACTGCGAGCAAACTCTATCGTTGCGATATCAGCATGATGAGTAGCGCATGCATGCTGCATCAAAGGCTTCAACACATCTAATTGCTGGCTGCTACTTGCTGTCTTTTCGCCCAGTAGCCATAATGAAGGATTCAACATCGAGCTATAAGCATCGCCGTCTTGTAAGAATACAAATGGCACATAATAGACCCAAGCACGCTGTAAACGCTGAGCCAAACCAGCTACATGGCCTAATTGCTCAATGCCACTCATAATTACAGGTAACGCCTGCTGATGGCTTCGATTAAAAGCAGTAATCCAACTCTCTTCTGTCCATACAGGCTTAATACTGTCTAAAAACAACCAGTAAAGCGTCACCGTACTTTGAACATCAGTTTCATTATGACCTGCTGCTTCATAGCCTCTTATTAGCATGTCAGCACTAGCTGGTAATTCCTTACTGATAATGACCTGCTGCTGCTCATACATTTGCCACAGCGCTTGCAGATGATGCTCAAAACCATACTGTTGTATCTGCTGCGTCAGTAGCGCTTTGTCTGCGTAAAGATGCACACACTGACCGAGACTTGCCAGCACCACTGCGCTGGTAATTGCCTCTATGCTGTGACCAATAAGTACACAAACTGTAGAATCAGTTAATTGGTTTGGTTCAGATTTGTTGTTATATTTATTCATATGGCTACCATCTAAAGCCGTCTCCATGAGCGTGCTTTCCTATATTATTGACACACCACTATCGCTAAGACAGCTGTTTGATACGCTGTAGTAATTGGTCAGTAGACGTATCGAATAGACCTTGAGAATCTTGCTGGATATGCTGCATGGCATGGTGTACGGAGTCTGCCATTTGCTTGCCCATCTCGACGCCCCATTGATCAAACGGATTGATATCCCAGATACTGGCCATGACATAGACCTTATGCTCGTAGAGCGCTATCAATGCGCCTAAGCTATGCGGTGTCAGCTCATCAATCAGTAATGTGGTTGACGGTTGATTCCCACGGTAGTACTTATATTTGTCTGCTTCGGAAACTGTCTGTGGATCGACCAGATCTGTCACAGCAGCATTGCCAAATGCCAATACTCGACTTTGCGCCAAACAATTTGCTAAAGACAATTCGTGCTGTTGTTGCAATGAAGAGTTTTGTGCTTCATCACTATAGCGACGTACGCAAGCGATAAAGTCACAGGAAACCTGCTGTGTACCTTGATGTAGCAGCTGATAGAATGCATGCTGTGCATTTGAGCCAATTTCACCCCATAGAATTGGACACGTATCATAGTCAATATGATCCCCATTTCGAGTAACGGACTTACCATTACTCTCCATTTCTAGCTGGGTAAGATAACTCGGTAAATATCCCAATCGACCATCATAAGGCAATACGGTATGCGCATTTACTTGTAGAAAAGTACTGTTCCAAACAGCTAGCAAGCCTAGCAGTACGGGTAAATTATCGGCAAAGTCAGCTTGTGCAAAATGCTCATCCATACTATGAGCACCGCTTAATAAAGCCTTAAAGCCATTCATACCGATACGAATAGCAATGGCAAGGCCAATCGCCGACCATAGAGAAAAGCGACCGCCGACCCATTCCCAAAGCTGCAACTGATGCTCAGGATGAATTCCCCAAGCACTCATTTTTTCACTATTGGCTGAGATGCCGATAAAGTGTCGACGTAATACACTATCCTCTGTACCTGCACGGAGCTTTGCTGTTGCAAGTAGCCAAGATAATGCTGTCTTAGCATTTGATAAAGTATCAACCGTACCAAAGGATTTGGAAGAGATAATAAATAGCGTGGTCTCAGGATTTAAATGCTTGAGTAGATTATCAAGCTGCGTACCGTCCATATTGGAGACAAAATGCACTTCAATACTGGTATCTGCCCATTCGTCGAGCGCTGTAGTCGCCATGAGTGGGCCAAGATCAGAACCACCAACCCCGATATTGACAACATCTGTGATAGCCTTACCTGAAAAACCACGCCATGTACCACTACGAACTCGCTCAGATAGGCGTGCTACTTGTGCCAAACTATGATGTACATCAGCGACGATATTTTGTCCATCGACTTGTAATATCGCTGTCTCTGGCAAACGTAGCGCCGTATGCAACGCAGCACGCTGCTCGCTGGTATTTACCATCACCCCTTGCAGTAATGAATCAATACGAGCATCCAGCTCACAACTATCGGCCAAACTTAGCAAATTAGACAATACTGTCTGATCAATACGTTGCTTACTAAAATCCATATACAGCGCACCAGCCTGCACGCTAAAATGCTTGGCACGCTTATCATCTTGCGAGAATAGCTGTGCAAGCGACCATGGATGCTTTGCAAGCGTTTGTAGTTGCTGCCAGTATTTAGAATGTCGAGCACTACTATATGCCTTGTCGCCCTTTATTTCTTTCATCAGCTATTCACCATCTGCTAATTGCTGTTCGGCAAAGTAGATGAACGCCTGCATATACGAGCGCATATCGCCTGCATCGTAGCTATTGCCGCGCATAGTTGTGACATGGACACCATATTCACTAATGAGCGCATCAATCGCATCTGTCAGCTGAATCTCACCACCGACAGATGCTTTAGTATTGGCTAAGTAATCAAAGATATGGTTACTAAATACATAGCGTCCTACCACAGCCAGATTTGAAGGAGCATCATCTAAATTGGGCTTTTCTACAAAACCAGCCACTTTAAAGCTAGTATTAGTATTTATTTCTTCACCAATGTCATTAGTAACACTGAGCTTTTCATCTAGTTGAGCGATACCATACTTATGTACGTCTTCATCCGCTACTTGATCGACCAATATCTGTGAGTGACCATCTGTAGCAAAGGCATCTAGCATAAAGGCCAAATTATCAGCTGACATATCAGTGGTAAATGGATCAAGCACGACATCAGGCAACAATACGGCAAAGTCATGCTCACCAATGACTGGTCGCGCTGTCAGTACTGCATGTCCCAAACCTAACGCCTTACCTTGGCGTATCATCGATACCGTCACATCCGCTGGCAACCAATTTAAGTTATCAGCTAGCTCATCTTTACCTTTATGACGTAATTGATTGTCCAATTCCGCATTGATATCAAAATAATTTTCAATCGCGCTCTTTTGCGCATGACTGACCAAGACAATATGCTTGATACCCGCAGCGATGGCCTCTTCGACCACGTAATGGATGGCAGGACGATTGCCAAGCGGTAACAACTCTTTTGGTACAGATTTCGACAATGGCAACATACGAGTACCAAAGCCTGCGACAGGAATAACGGCGTGAGTTATTTTTTTCATAGTATGTTAGCTATATTAAGAAGGTGGGTGAAAATGAGTCAATCATAACGCATTATTAGGCAGTTGTAACGCCATACGATTTAAGAGACATCGTAGCCATTCGGGTTCATACTCTGCCAACGCCATGTATCTTGACACATATCAGCAATCGATAATTCAGCTTGCCACCCTAACAACGTTTTCGCTTTATCGGCACGGGCATAACAACTCGCGATATCACCTGCTCGACGATCTATAAACTGATAAGGAATAGTCTGGCCAGATACGTCAGAAAATGCAGATACCAATTCTAATACAGACGTACCTTTGCCAGTACCTAAGTTAATAGGTAAAAAACCTACTGAGTTTTGCATCGTGCTATCTTCATTTAGACTGATTTTTTTATCTAGATAATTTAGTGCAGCCACATGACCTTGAGCCAAATCAGTAACATGAATAAAGTCACGGACACCTGTTCCATCGACAGTAGGATAGTCATTACCAAAGATACTGAGCTTATCAAGTTTGCCGACGGCCACTTGAGAAATATAAGGCATCAAATTGTTAGGAATGTCATTAGGGTCTTCGCCAATCTGTCCTGATGTATGCGCGCCTACTGGATTAAAATATCTGAGAGCAATCAGGTTCCAACTGCCATCAGACACAGCTAAATCTTCCAAGATATGTTCAACTGTCAGCTTGCTCTGACCATAAGGGTTGGTACAAGAGCGCTTAAAGCTCTCATCGATGGGTAAGTATTCAGGATCACCATATACAGTGGCAGATGATGAAAAAACTAAATTCTTCACGTTATATTCTGCCATAACTTCTAATAAGGTAATGGTACCGCTGACATTGTTATTGTAATACAGTAATGGCTTTGCTACTGACTCCCCAACTGCTTTTAGTCCAGCGAAATGAATAACACCGAAAAAGTCATGTTCGGCAAAGACTTGTTTGAGTTTCTCAGTATCACGGATATCCCCTTCAATAAACTCAATCGGCTGATCGATCAGTATAGAGACACGACTAATCGCTTCTCGACTACTGTTAGACAAGTTATCGTATACAACAATATCATAGCCTGCGTCATGCAATGCTATACAGGTATGCGTACCAATATAGCCTGCACCACCCGTGACTAGTATTTTATTCTTCATAAAATTTTCAGGCATAAAAAAGACACCCCATTGTAGGGGTGTCTTATCAGTAATTCAATAGAGTTTTGGTAGTTAGCGGGCTTTTGCCTATTTTACCAACCAGTAACTTCTTTTAGCTTATCGCCAAGTTTAGACGGGTCACGTGTGTACGCGATACCAGCATCCTCAAACGCTTTAAACTTCTCTTCAGCAGTACCTTGACCGCCAGAGATGATAGCGCCAGCATGGCCCATACGCTTACCTTCTGGAGCAGTAACACCAGCGATATAGCCAACAACTGGCTTAGTCACATGGTCTTTGATATAAGCAGCAGCTTCTTCTTCAGCAGTACCACCGATCTCACCGATTAGGATGATAGCTTCAGTTTGAGGATCAGCTTCAAATAGCTTCAATGCGTCAATCTGGTTCATACCAGGGATAGGATCACCACCGATACCGATACAAGTTGACTGACCAAAACCAAGCTTAGTAGTTTGAGCTACAGCTTCGTAAGTCAACGTACCAGAGCGTGAGATGATACCCACTTTACCTGGCTGATGGATATGGCCCGGCATGATGCCGATTTTGCATTGACCTGGAGTGATAACGCCTGGGCAGTTAGGACCAACCAAACGTACGTCGCCAGCTTCTTCAAGATAGCGTTTTGCTTTTAGCATATCGATAGTCGGTACGCCTTCAGTGATCACAACGATCAACTTAACGCCAGCATCGATTGCTTCAACGATAGAGTCTAGTACAAATGGTGCTGGTACGTAGATAACAGAAGCGTCAGCTTGAGTCGCTTCCATTGCTTCCGCCATGGTGTTAAATACTGGTAGGCCTAGGTGCGTTTGACCACCTTTACCTGGAGTCACACCACCAACTACTTTTGTACCATATTCGATGGCTTGTTCAGAATGGAACGTACCATTTTTACCAGTAAAACCTTGTACCAATACTTTGGTATCTTTATCGATTAATACACTCATTATATTTTCCTTGTATTCGGTTGTCTTGTAATAGTGGTCTTTAAAGCTATTGTTATCGGATTTTGATAACCAATTTTTATTATAAAAACCACTACTACGATTTGACTACTATGCTTAAGCGTCTATCTCTAAACACTTATATTTAAAGACTTACGCTTTAACAGCATCGACAATTTTTTGAGCCGCGTCAGATAAACCTTGAGCTGAAATCAATTTCAGACCAGACTCTTCTAGAATTTGTGCGCCTAGCTCAGCGTTGTTACCTTCTAAACGAACAACAACTGGTACTTGTACGTCAACTTCTTTGATAGCAGCGATAATAGCTTCTGCAATCATGTCACAACGTACGATACCGCCGAAGATGTTAATTAGAACGCCTTCAACACTGCTGTCTTCTAAGATGATTTTGAACGCTTCAACAACGCGATCTTTAGTTGCGCCGCCGCCAACGTCCAAGAAGTTAGCAGGCTTGCCGCCATACAATTTGATGATGTCCATGGTCGCCATTGCAAGACCAGCACCGTTAACCATACAACCGATGTTGCCTTCTAGAGCAACATAGTTTAGGTCAAATTCAGCGGCTTTAAGCTCACGCTCATTTTCTTGAGTCTTGTCTTGTAGTGCTGCGATTTTTGGCAGACGATATAGTGCGTTTGAGTCGATACCGATTTTGCCATCAACACAAACGATTTCGCCATTTTCACGAACAGCTAATGGGTTGATTTCCATTAGAGCAAAGTCGTTTTCAACGAATGCTTTATAAGCGCCAGTCATCAATTTAACGAATTGATTGATTTGCTTGCCTTCTAGACCAAGTTTGAACGCAACGTCGCGCGCTTGGAAAGGCATCAAGCCAACTAAAGGATCAACATTTACTTTGAAGATTTTTTCTGGAGTGCTGTGTGCTACTTCTTCGATATCTACACCACCTTCGGTAGATGCCATGAAAGTTACACGACGAGTTGCACGGTCAACGACTGCGCCAAGATATAGCTCAGTTTGTACTGGATACATATCTTCTGCAACCAATACGAAGTTTACTGGCTGACCATCAGCATCAGTTTGGAACGTTACTAGGTTAGTACCGATCAGCTCTTCAGCAACTTGCTTAGCTTCTTCACGAGTTTTAACCAGTTTTACACCACCCGCTTTACCGCGACCACCAGCATGTACTTGCGCTTTAATTACCGCAATGTCAGTTGGGGTTTTATCAAAAGCTGCAGCAGCTTCTTCGCCGTTATGAGCGATGATGCCTTCTTGAATTGGCAAACCGTAGCTTTTTAATAGCTCTTTTGCTTGATACTCATGTAAATTCATTGATTGTATCCTTTATTTTTTACAATTAATAAAAAGTGAAATCAAGTGCGCACATACACATATTAATCATACGTCTGACGCACTCATGATTGTGGCATCACCAAAATAGCGATACCCCAATCAGGTTGTAAATCGATAATAACTAAACGAGCAACTACTTATTTCTTACGTTTTTTGCGCTGGATAGCGTGGATAGCACGGCCATCTGCAGATAGAGCAGCTTCATGCACTGCTTCTGAAATAGTTGGATGAGCAAATGTCATCAACTGTAAGTCTTCGATGCTAGACACAAACTCCATCGCGATCATACCTTGATGGACGATATCACCAGCACCAGCAGCGATAGCATGCATACCTAATAAACGATCTGTTTTTGCATCAGCAACTACTTTCACAGAACCTTGCGCTTCACTTTGCGCTAATGCACGACCGTTAGCAGCTAAGTTGAAAGAACCTGTTTTAACTTCATAGCCAGCTTCTTCAGCTTCTTGCTCAGTCAAACCTACCCATGCGATTTCTGGGTGAGTATAAATGACATTGATGATAGTGTCATAGTTAACTTGAGGTTTTTCACCATGAATACGCTCAACAGCCATCATGCCCTCTTCCATAGCTTTATGCGCAAGCATAGGACCACGGACCAAATCACCGATAGCATAAACGCCATCAAGATTGGTTTTGCATTGGTCATTAACATCGATAAGGCCACGTTCAGTCAACGTGATACCGCTGTCATCGCCAAGCAGCTTTTCAGAATAAGCACGACGACCAACACAGACGATTAGCTTGTCGAAGCTCTCCTCGCTCGATTCGCCTTTGCTTTCGCTAGTGACGACAACTTGGTCACCTTGAACTTCAGCATTGGTTACTTTGGTATCGACACGGATATCAAGACCTTGCTTCTTCAGCATTTTGCCAGCTTCTTTTGAGATGTCTTTGTCAGCAGCAGCTAAGAAACTAGGAAGTGCTTCATATACGACTACTTCTGCACCTAGACGACGCCATACTGAACCAAGCTCAAGACCGATAACACCAGCACCAATAACGCCTAAACGCTTAGGTACTGAGGTGAAATCAAGTGCGCCAGTTGAATCAACAATACGGTCGCCGTCAGTTTTGGCAACAGGAATCTCGATAGGCACAGAACCTGCCGCAAGAATCACATTCTTAGCAGTGATCGTTGTTTCGCTTTCGTCTTCTAGAGCAGTAAATTTGACTTTTTTGTCAGTGCCCGTGCCGTCGACCAATGTACCCCAGCCTTGTAACCAGTCAACACCATTGCCTTTTAGCAACGCGGCAACACCACCAGTCAACTGCTTAACAATACCTTCTTTACGCTCTATCATTTTTTCGATATTGATAGCAACGTCACCAGTACTGATACCGTGCTCGTCAAGGTCATGCTTAGTAGCTTCGTAACGATGTGAGCTGTCAAGTAGGGCTTTTGATGGGATACAACCAACGTTTAAGCAAGTACCGCCAAGTGCTGGCTCGCCTTTGTAAACGCGCTTTTCGATACAAGCAACACTCATACCGAGCTGGCCTGCACGAATAGCTGCTTCGTAACCACCAGGACCGCCGCCGATGACGACTAAATCATAATTGTCTTTCATAGTACGTTCCTATTTTTAATTGTATGTGTCATTTAAACTGGTTGTTATCTCGCTGATAGATCAGCGTTATCTACACTGGATAGTTAATACACTATATCAATGAGATAGACTCACTTATCAATAGCAAGTCACCATTATTAAATTCATTTAAATACAGTTATCAGCGCATCAAGTGATCACTGATTAATAAAAATCATTATCTATACCAAAGTTAAAAAGCTTGTATCAGCGGTTGCCAATACAAGCTTAAAAGCTTACAGGTCTAGTAGTAGCATTGCAGGGTCTTCGACCAACTCTTTGATAGTTACCAAGAACTGTACTGCTTCTTTACCATCGATCATACGATGGTCATAAGATAATGCTAAGTACATCATTGGTAAGATTTCAACTTTGCCGTCGACAGCCATTGGGCGGTCGTTGATCGCATGCATACCTAGGATAGCAGTTTGTGGTGGGTTCAAGATAGGTGTTGACATCAATGAACCAAATACACCACCGTTAGAGATAGTGAACGTACCGCCAGTCATGTCTTCTAGACCAAGCTTACCTTGTTGTGCTTTACCGCCAAACTCACGGATTGTGCTTTCAACGTCAGCCATGCTCATGCGATCAGTATCACGTAGTACTGGCACAACCAAACCGCGATCTGAAGATACTGCTACACCGATATCATAGAAACCATGATAAACAATGTCATCGCCATCTAGTGAAGCGTTTACTGCTGGGAAGCGTTTTAGCGCTTCTGTCGCTGCTTTTACGAATAACGACATAAAGCCTAAACGTACGCCATGACGTTTTTCAAACTTCTCTTTGTACTTAGCGCGCATGTCCATCAATGGCTTCATGTTCACTTCGTTAAACGTCGTCAACATCGCAGTATCTTGTGATGCTGATAATAGACGCTCAGCAACACGCTTACGAAGACGAGTCATTGGAACACGTTTTTCAGTACGCTCACCCATTGATTCAGCAACAGGACGGCCGCTATCAGACTTGATGCTGCTGTCTGATTTCAATGTTGGGTTAGCCATATCAGTTTTGGTTACACGACCACCGCGGCCACTACCTTCAACTTCTTTAGGATCTACGCCTGACTCTTTTGCTGCTTTACGAACTGCTGGGCTTTGATCTTTATGATCAGCTTCGCCTTTCTTATCTGTTGCTTGAACAGGCTCGCCACCACCAGCAGCTTGCTTTGCTTGAACTGGCGCAGCTGGTTGATCTGGATTTACTGCTGGCGCTTCTTCTGCGCTAGCACCAGCACTTGCACCGGCTTCAAACTGAGCGATAAGCTCATCAGACAATACAGTATCGTCAACTTGCTTTACGATTTTGGTCAATACACCATCATCAGGTGCCACAACTTCTAATACAACTTTATCAGTTTCAATTTCAGCCAATAGGTCATCACGATTAACTTGTTGACCTTCAGTGACGTGCCACTCAACGATTGTGCCATCGGCAACCGATTCTGGAAAAACGGGGGCTTTGATGTCAGCCATCGATATACTCCTTAGATTTGGATATTCATACTTATTATTAAGTCGTGATAGGCAGTCAGTAATCTTCTAATAACTTTGCTTATATTTTATTAAAAAACACTGACTGTCATCGCCTGATTCATTTATCTTCTATAATCTTTTGATTAGACAAGGTGTTACTGAGCTAATTCATCAACACTTATGCCAAGGCCACCAGCAATAAGTGCTTGCTGTTGTTGAGCATGCAGTTTCGGTGATCCTGTTGCAGGGGCTGCACTAGGAGGACGCGCTACTGGCTCCATGACTTTTGCTTTAGTTGGATGCGGTACGACAATACGGAACATGTGCGGTGCTAAATAGTACCAAGCGCCTTGGTTCAATGGCTCTTCTTGCGTCCATACGATTTCAGTTAGGTTGCTGTATTTTTCGATTTCAGCGATTAAGCGAGTCTCTGGCAATGGATACAATTGCTCAATACGAACGATAGCCACATGATCAAGACCTAATGCACGGCGCTGCTCTAACAAATCATAATAAACCTTACCACCACACAGAACCATACGAGTCACTTTATCTGCGTTGTGATCGTCCATCTCTGGCAATACCGTCTCAAACTTACCATTAGCAAGCTCTTCTAGATTAGAAGTCGCTAGCTTATGACGTAATAAGCTCTTTGGTGACATAACGATCAACGGCTTACGGATAGGACGTACTGCCTGACGACGTAATGCATGATAAATTTGCGCAGGAGTCGTTGGGGTAATGACCTGCATGTTGTCTTCAGCACATAGCTGTAAGAAACGCTCTAGACGTGCAGATGAATGCTCAGGGCCTTGACCTTCGAAACCATGTGGTAGCAACATCGTCAAACCACAAACACGCTGCCATTTGGTCTCGCCGCTTGAGATGAACTGGTCAATCACAACCTGAGCACCGTTAACGAAATCACCAAACTGTGCTTCCCAAACGATCAATGCGTTCGGTACGGTGGTCGCATAACCATATTCAAAGGCTAGTACCGCTTCTTCTGACAACAATGAGTTGTAAGTAGCAAAGCGTGCTTGATTTTCGCTCAGATGAGACAACGGTACATACATGCTACCATCATTAACATTGTATATTTCACTGTGGCGATGTGAGAAAGTACCACGGCCAACATCTTCACCAGTAATACGTACTAGTACGCCGTCATTATCAACCAATGATGCATAAGCCAATGTCTCAGCTGCACCCCAGTTAAGAGGCTCTTCGCCCGTTTGCATCGCTAAACGCTGCTCAACAACTTTTTGAACCTGACGTTGTAGCTTATAGCCTTCTGGCATTTCGGCCATACGGCGTCCATAACCTTTAAGCTTTTCGATATCAACGCTGGTATCCCAGTCATCAACCAAGTCATGACCTAGATAAGGTTTCCAATCTACAAATAACTGCTCGTTAGGCTCTTGAACCAATGAGCTAACAACATAATCACCACGGTCTAACGACTCACGATAATCATCTTCGTACTGTTTCTCTTCTTCGGCATTCAAGATACCTTCTGCAATAAGTTTTTGCGCATACAGAGTACGAGTAGTCGGAAGCTTCTTAATAACAGCATACATCAATGGCTGAGTTGCAGATGGCTCATCTGCCTCATTATGGCCATTACGGCGATAGCAGAACAAATCAATGATGATGTCTTTGTCAAACTTATGACGATAATCTAATGCTAACTGAGCAGCAAATACGACTGCTTCAGGATCATCACCGTTCACATGTAAGATAGGAGCATGAACCATTTTAGCGACATCAGTACAATATTCAGTTGAACGAACATCTTCTTGACGACTAGTAGTAAAGCCAACTTGGTTATTAATCACGATATGCACAGTACCGCCAGTGGTATAAGCACGGGTCTGTGACATTTGGAAAGTTTCTTGAACCACACCTTGACCCGCAAAAGCAGCATCACCATGAATCACGATAGGTAATACTGAATTACCACCAGTATTGTCTAGTAGTGGCTGATCGTTACGGCGTACTTGACGAGCACGTACTGAGCCTTGTAGTACTGGCGCGACAATTTCAAGATGCGATGGGTTAAATGCTAAAGCCAAATGCGCTTCGCCACCTGGTGTCATCACATTAGATGAGAAACCATTGTGGTATTTAACGTCACCTGAGCCTTTTTCTGGCTGTACTTTACCATCAAACTCATCAAATAAGTCTGCAGGGTTTTTACCTAAGATGTTGACTAGTAGGTTTAAGCGGCCACGGTGAGCCATACCAATGACCATTTCTTTGGTGCCATAACCACCAGCACGTTGAATGATTTCATTGATCGCAGGAATAAAGCTCTCACCACCTTCCAAACCAAAACGCTTAACACCTGTATATTTACGAGCAAGGTATTTTTCTAGACCTTCAGCAGCCGTTAAGCGCTCAAGAATAGATAAACGTTTTTCTTTGTCGAATTTGATATAACCTAGATTAGTCTCTAGGTATTCTTCCATCCAGCGTTTTTCTGTACTGGTGGTAACGTGCATATACTCGACACCGATATGGCCACAGTAAACACGTTCCATAATTTCGATGATTTCGCGCAATGTCGCTTCATCTTTACCAATAACTAAATCATTGGTCGGGAATACGGTATCGAGATCAGCTTCTGACAAATTATGATAAGCAAGCGTCAAATCTTCTACTTCTGCACGTGGATGCAGATCTAAAGGATCAAGCTTGGCACGGCGATGACCGCGACGACGATATGCTGAGATTAATTGCTGTACGCCCATCTGCTTAGGATCACAGTTGGCAGAGCTGCTAGAGTCGGTATCAGTACTGCTACTCTTATTTGCCGTTTGATTACGAGCAAGTAGTAAGAACTGATCTTTGATAGCGTTATGCTGAGCATCGTTCTGCGACTTATACTGTTCAAAGTACGTTTGCCAGTCAGTATCAACGCTATCAGGGTCTGTTAGGTATTGCTCGTAGAGAGCTTCTATATAGTTGGCGTTATCGGCAGCCAGTTCAGTATGTACTTGGCCAGATTTTTCTTTGGTTATACTATTCATAATAATCGTCTATTTGATAGATAAATGAATGGAATCGTGCTTATTATTGTGTCAGTCGTTGTATGCTCAGGTAGTTAGACAATGTGTCATATCCTGTTAAATACTATTCGATAAAACACTTTTATCCCTAAGTATTGCCATCACCATAGAATATTGCTGTCATTGTCTACAAGAGCAAGTGATGCTAAATAGTGGTAACAAGTCTTATTGCAATACCCGTCTAAAAATAAAACTATTTGTGAACGCTCAGTTTTCTTATCTAGCTCGTTTCACAACATTAATTTATATATACTTCTTTGAGTCATAACCAATCCATTAATGATAAGCTATTAATAGATAATTATATTTTCAGCTAGCCTATAAACTGGTTATTGATGCAGAATTACCCTAAATTTGCTGATAAACCCTGCCTTTTCAGACAGACATACATTGCTGTATAGATTATCATGCCCATTTTTTGCGACATAGTTTGTTTGTTCAATACTAGGTATTTATGTAATGAATATCTATCATCAATTATAAACGCATAATCATTGTGCGCATAGTATTTTAGCCCGATAATGTCATAATGTGTTCAAACGACACATATTAAGCGCCAAAAAGACGCTTTGATCATCTCATTAAATACCAAATACAATTATACCAAAATTCGACTATGTCTATATTTGATTATATAGGGTGATTGTCTATATATTATTTCTTCTTACATACGACCAACGTATTGACCATACAGTTTTACTCATAAATCATTTAATACCTATTTTTCAATAGGCTAAATTCATCATATTTTTTTAAATGACAAGTTAGCTGTAAAAAGTAGTAAACCTATATATCAGCTTTTTAACTAACAAAAACACCACCTAATGAATAGGTGGTGTTTTTCGTATGGTAACTATAAAGGTCAATTATTTATGCTTAACCAGCTTGGTCAATCAACATATTACGTAAATGACCGATCGCTTTGGTTGGATTCAAGCCTTTTGGACAAACTGATACACAGTTCATGATACCGCGGCAACGGAACAAGCTAAACGGATCGTCTAAGCGAGCTAAACGTGCTTGAGTATCACCGTCACGGCTATCGGCAACGAAGCGATAAGCATGCAGTAATGCTGATGGACCTAGGAACTTATCAGGGTTCCACCAGAAAGATGGGCAGCTGGTTGAACAACAAGCACATAGAATACATTCGTATAGACCGTTCAGTTTTTCACGCTGTTCAGGTGACTGTAAACGCTCAGTTGGCGGTGCTGGCTGATCGTTGATTAAGTATGGATGTACTTTTTCATACTGCTCATAGAACTGGTTCATATCAACAACCAAATCACGAACCACTGGCAAACCAGGTAGCGGACGAACCGTTACTTTTTCTGGTAGCGTGTTCATGTTGATTAGACATGCCAAACCGTTCTTACCATTGATGTTCATGCCGTCAGAGCCACAAATACCTTCACGGCAAGAGCGACGGAAAGTAAGCGTTTCGTCTTCTTTCTTTAGGCGTAATAGTACGTCAAGCAACATACGATCTGAATCAAGTAGCTCAATCGTATAAGTTTGCATGCGTGGCGCTGCGTCCAGATCTGGATCGTAGCGATAGATTTCGATGGTGCGAGTACCTCGGCTCATAATGCTAAACTCCACACGTAGGTGATGGCGGGCATACAAAGATTGCAACATATTTGCGCTAGCTATTAATCAGTACTGATAACCAATATCGGATACTAATTAATAGCGTAGTAGCGCTGGCATGAGCATGTAGCTAGCGGTCACCTTTTTAATAAATTAATAAGGGATAAAACGTTAACACTGCTGTTATCTATCAACTATATATAAAGTATGCAGTCTAGAATTAGTAGACGCGAACTTTTGGTTCGATATAATCAACGGTTAATGGCACTTTACGTACTGGCTTATAAATGATGCGATTGCCTTCAGAGTACCATAAAGTATGCTTCATCCAATCGTGGTCATTACGGCCGTTAGGTGCGTAATCATCATCTTCTGGACGATCATAATCGGATACACTGTGCGCGCCGCGGCTTTCATGACGCTTCGCTGCAGATATCATTGTCGCTTTTGCTACTTCATACAAGTTAGCAACTTCGAATGCTTCAATACGTGCTGTGTTGAACACTTGTGATTTATCGCCAAGATGAATCTTGTCGATCTTTTCACCTAGCGCTAAAATTTTCTCAACACCTTCGTCCATCATCGCTTGCGTACGGAATACACTAGCGTGTTTTTGCATCGTAGCACGAATCTCATCAGCCACGTCTTGCGCGTTGTAGCCTTCAGTAGACTGTTGCAACTTGTCTAAACGCTTCACTGTAAAATCAAGTACACGTGGATCAAGTGGCTTATAGTTATGATCGGCATGATGGAATTCATCAACGATATGCTTACCAGCTGCACGACCAAATACCAATAGATCTAGTAGAGAGTTCGTACCTAGACGGTTAGCACCATGTACACTTACACAAGCACATTCGCCGATTGCATAAAGACCTTTAACCACATTGCCTTTAGCATATAGGCCGTCTTCATCAGTACCTGCTTCTAGATCCGGTACAATCACTTGACCATGAATAGTGGTCGGAATACCGCCCATCATGTAGTGAATGGTCGGGATTACTGGAATTGGCTCTTTAGTGATGTCAACGTTGGCGAAGTTTTTACCGATCTCAAATACTGATGGTAGACGCTTCATGATGGTTTCAACACCTAGATGCGTCATATCCATTACGATATGATCAGCATTAGGACCACAACCACGGCCTTCTTTGATTTCTTGGTCCATAGAGCGTGATACTAAATCACGCGGTGCCAAGTCTTTCACGGTTGGTGCATAACGCTCCATGAACGCTTCACCATCCTTGTTACGCAAGATAGCACCTTCACCGCGGCAACCTTCAGTCAATAGTACACCTGCACCATGAACACCAGTTGGGTGGAACTGCCAGAACTCCATATCTTGTAATGGAATACCAGCACGTACTGCCATGCCAATACCGTCACCAGTATTGATATAAGCATTGGTAGAAGCTGCGAAGATACGACCAGCACCACCTGTCGCTAGGACAGTAATTGGTGATTGGAATACAGCAATCGTACCCGTTTCTTGCTCAAGCGCGACGACACCGTTGATGTTACCAGCTTCGTCTTTGATCAAATCAAGCGCGATCCACTCGATAAAGAATTCAGTACCCTGCTCTAGGTTTTTCTGATATAGCGTATGTAATAGTGCATGACCTGTACGGTCAGCAGCGGCACAAGCACGTTGTACTGCTTTTTCGCCATAGTTAGACGTATGACCACCGAACGGACGCTGATAAATCGTACCATCTTCGTTACGGTCAAACGGCATGCCCATGTGCTCAAGCTCATAGACTACTTTTGGCGCTTCACGGCACATATATTCGATAGCGTCTTGGTCACCTAACCAATCTGATCCTTTAACGGTATCATAAAAGTGAAAGTGCCAGTTGTCATTGCTCATGTTACCCAAACTTGCACCGATACCACCCTGAGCGGCAACCGTGTGCGAACGCGTTGGGAATACTTTGGTAAGGACTGCAACCTTCATGCCTGCTTCCGCTAAATGCAATGAAGCACGCATACCTGAGCCGCCGCCACCAACGATAACTGCATCGTAGTTTAGGGTCTTGATATTACTAATGGTATTGTCTTGTCTAGTTGCCATTACGGTTTTCCTAATGCCTGTTAATGCGTAAAAGTAAATCAAAGACTGTTTAAGACATCTCTATTGCAGCTATAAAGGCTTACTATTTGGCCATTTCTACGCTTATAAAATAAAGAGTCTTAATAGTCGTTAACCACTTAATTTGCATATCTATCGTTATACTGGATAAGCCTACTCAACTATAATCAGATTAGCTGATCAGTAATGCTAGTCCAATGCTATGACTATTCTTGGCTATCAACGGATGACTCTAAAATACTTTGCCAACTAATATATCAGTTGGATGCATCCGTCGTTATATATAGATATCAGAGCTTTTTATGAGATGGTTAAACGGCAGCGATACCGAAACCGTTACCCCAAAAAATCATGATGCCCCAAAATAGAAATACTAAAATAGCGATAATCATCAATGACTGTAGTACTAAACGTAAACCTGCTGCGCTTGAGCCCAGTTTGCCTGTTGTAATATAGTCAGTAAATACTGTCCACATCCCAACCCAAGCATGACCAGCTAGTGCAAGTACTGCAACCAAGCTGAATAGACGCATCGGTAGGCTGGTCATAAATGATGACCATTCAACGAAAGTGACATCGCCATGGGTCAAAAAGAAGCCTAGCAATACCACACTATAAACGGCTAAAACAACAGCACTAATACGCTGAATAATCCAATCACGTGAGCCTGAACCTGTCAGACCAGTAGCACTTTTGATTCCTGAATCATTTTTTATCATTAGAACATCACCCATACAAATGACGCGACAACTAAAATCGCTGCAATCACAAAACTGACCATAGAGGCAGTGCGGCCAGATTTTAGCTCTTCGTTCATACCCATATCAGCAAATAAATGTTTAATACCCATTACAAAATGATATGCAATGGCGGCAACAAATATCCATGCCAAAAAGCGCACGAGTACGTTGTCAAATACGGTCGCAAAACTCTCAGGCGATGCCAATGAGTTCTGTAGTATCCATAACATGACAGGAATCAATAAAAATAAAATAATGCCAGAGATACGATGCAAGATAGAGGCGATCGCGATCGGTGAGCGATTAACGCTAATCACTTGGCTTAAAGGCAGATCAATAGGTCGGTTGCTTTTCACAGCGGGCATCCTTTTGCGGTTATACTCCTGTATCTGCTATCAACGCCTGACATAAATAGTGCCAATTGAGCATTGAGCAACACACGAGACGAATAAAGTAAGGAAGAGCTAGCTGACTTCGTTTAGTTTGCGCTAAATATGAAGAAAGGATCATGTATATAAAGGTATTGATAGACTGTTCAATGTCGCTTGTCGAATCGACAGGCCTATCAAACAACCTATCTATTATACAACAAAGAGAATAAACATGAGTAACATCGACTAACCAGTCTATTTTAGAGGTCGTATGAATAGTAAGACAACGTTACTATGTCTTCTATATCAGAGCAGACCTTATATTAGGCACTTGAAATCTTGTGCTAAACAAATCAAAAAGATTGGTTAAGAAGAAAGTTCAAACCATAGAATGCGGTTTGGTCTATCGTAACACCAGACAATCGTAAATAAGCATGAATAGAAGACGCTCTGAACGACACTATAACATGGTCATTTATTAATTCGCGCAAAGCTAGTGCCAGTTAATTCCTACAATTATAAAATGCCTGAGCAATAATTACAAATTTATCCATTCAGTAAGAATATATACATATTTAATCAATAAATGAATGGATAAGAATAATACTGGTTTTAACAATGATTATTATGACAAACTTTAATCCGCTTACTAGGCATAGTCTGCCAGTTTTTGGTGTCATTATTTATGAGTTTTGTCTCTAAAATATATTTAGAAACCCAAAATATTGGCTCAATAATGCTGCTATAAACTTGCTCAAAAACAGAGGGATTTTAAGCAAAATAACCTGACAGACATATTTTGATACAAAAATTACAGCGAATAACTACCGCCACACCGCGCCAATTGGACACATGGTCCATAAAAGTTTTTTCAAATCATCAAGAATTGCTGCTAATATACCCTGCGTACTAAATGAGTTGAATGCACTTTTACCGTTCAACCGACAATGACGCGAGGGTATGCGTCTGTAGTAATTTATTCTAACAAGTCAAACCAATGGAGAGCAATTTATGGCTGATACTAATGCCAAACTAACCGTGAATGGTGAAGAATACGAACTTCCTATTATTAAAGGTACTTTAGGGCGCCCAGTTATCGATATTGCTGCTTTACAAGAATCAGGATTTTGGTCTTATGACCCTGGTTTTAAAGTAACTGCTCCTGTTGAATCAAAGATTACTTATATCGATGGTGGCAAAGGCGAGTTATTACACCGCGGCTACCCTATCGACGAGCTAGCGAACAATGCTGAATACCTAGAAGTTGCTTATGCACTTCTACATGGTGATCTACCTACTGCTGAACAAAAAGCAGAATTTTTTGAAAAAATCCGCGAGCATACTCCTGTTCATGATCAATTGCGTAAGTTCTTTGAAGGCTTCCGCCGTGACGCGCATCCAATGGCTATTATGGTTGGTGTTGTTGGTGCCTTATCAGCGTTCTATCATGAAGACCTAGACGTGAGCAATGAAGAACATCGCGAAATCACAGCTATTCGTCTGATTGCTAAAATGCCTACGCTTGCTGCGATGAGTTATAAATACTCACAAGGCGAACCGTTCATGTATCCGCGTAACGACTTTAACTACGCAGAAAACTTCTTATACATGATGTTTGCAACGCCTGCTGACGTAGACTACGAGAAAAACGACGTTATCACTCGCGCAATGGACAAAATCTTTACTTTACATGCTGACCATGAGCAAAACGCTTCTACGTCAACGGTACGTTTAGCTGGTTCTACTGGTGCAAACCCTTATGCATGTATCGCTGCTGGTATCGCAGCCCTTTGGGGACCATCACATGGCGGCGCGAACGAAGCTGTTCTTGAGATGTTAGACGAAATCGGTACTGTTGAGAACGTGCCTGAATTCATGGAAAAAGTGAAGAGCCGTGAAGTGAAGCTAATGGGCTTTGGTCACCGTGTTTACAAAAACTTCGATCCACGCGCTCAAGTAATGAAAGAGACTTGTGATGAAGTACTAGAAGCACTAGGTATCAACGATCCTAAGCTTGAATTGGCGATGGCACTAGAGAAAATTGCGCTAGAAGACCCGTTCTTCATCGAGCGTAACCTATATCCAAACGTTGATTTCTACTCTGGTATCATCTTGAAAGCCATTGGTATCCCAACGTCAATGTTTACCGTAATCTTTGCATTGGCTCGTACTTCAGGTTGGATCAGCCATTGGTTAGAAATGCACAGCGCTCCGTTCAAAATCGGTCGCCCACGCCAGTTATACACTGGTGAAACGCGCCGTGATTTTGTAAAAGTTGAAGATCGTAAGTAAGCAAAAATAATCGTTACCCAATAAAAAATCCCGCCATCGTGCGGGATTTTTTATTGTTTTAACTTTCTTTATTCGATACTGACTGTTTTATGAGAAATGATTAATTCAATCAGTTCATAAAAATATAGTCAGTTACTGAAACTCTTTTAACGTTTGCTCATATTTGGCAATCTGCTCATCGTATCCTTCGATAGTTTCATTAAACTTAGCCATTAAAGCTTCAAACTCTTGTTGCTGCTTCTGTTTCATTTGCTGCATATCAACCACTTGTTGGGCTTCTATTTGTTCCCATACTTGATGCTGAATAATTAAACGGGCAAGTGCCGGACTTTTTGCACTTACTCTACCAGCAATCTCTGCATGCTCAAATAACTGAGGAACCAAGGTTGCCACATTGATTAATGTATCAGAATCCTCTGCGCTCAGCGGTGTTGTCACCGGTTGATATAAGGCATCCATGGTTTGCTGATAGCGTTCTATGATTTGATCCTCGGTCAACATAACAGGTTTGCGCGGCTCAAGACTGATGCGTTTTAAAACCGTTAAGTCACGCTCACCAACTTCAGTGCTAGTATTGACGTCAACCTCTGCATCTACATTTGGATTGCTGTTTATCGGGGCGATATCGATATTCGATGACACCACTTCTTCAGAACTGGTAGCAGTAGTATTTGCAATAGGAGCGGTACCATCGGTCGCTACTTCGTTATTACTATCTGTATTTTCACTATTATTAGTATCCAGTAATAAAAGCTCCTCACTGTCTGACGCATCTGCCGCTTGCAATGACTCATATTCTGTTTGCAATCGTCTCTGTAAACTCTGCGCCTGTGCGACATATATCGGCTGAAATTGTTTTATGCGCGCAGCAGCTGAGTCGCTTTTTGGCATAGGCTGACTGTCTTCTACGCTTGTTTTTTCACTGGTTTGACTGTCATCAGCTACAGGCGATGTGTCAGACTGCTGACAGCCTGTCAAAAACAACACTCCTGACAGTGCGGCTACAAGCAAAGTCGGTTGGTAGCAGGTATCAATATTAGGCTTTACTGACAAAAATTTAAACATGAGAGTGCATATCCTTTGGTAAAGCAAAATTATTAAAGGGTAAATTACAATTGCGGTTCATTATTCTTTGATTTTTAGCAACACAACTGACTGTTAAATTGTCCAATATAGTTATCCAGTATTTATCCAACTGACCTGTGTTTCAGTTAATGTATCGTTCTATAGCTCGGTTATGACTTATCACAGCCAAGCTTAATCTTGAAAACTAGATGACTGATGGATCATCAGTATTTTTTGCCTTAATAGGCTGCTCTGTCAAAAATGGAATACAAGCTTCCCACTCTTTGCAGTTCTGACCACTCTGACAACGTACAAAATAGTCTTGTACCATACGAGCCTGCTGCTCAATACCATACTTAAAAAATGATTTGCCTGTTTCTAACACGTAGTCGTATTTTCGGTTGATGATCGCTCCGCGTACAACCTTTAAGCCTTGCTGTAACTGCCATACGTGCGTTAGCTCATGTATAAGCCAGCTCTGTTTACTCAGCGGAGCTTCGCTAAAATCCGTAATCCAATCAGCTGCATTAAAATAAATATTGCCATTAGGACTGACTGCATAATGTTTTAGTACCCACCATGCTGTCTTTAACTGCACTTCGTCGAGTTTGATACTATTACCAAATACTGAATACGCCAACGCTATCTCGCCAGATGTAAGATAACGTGACTGCTTGCCTGTATCACTACGCAAGTAACGATTGAATAAGCGTTTAAGAGTCGGTTCAGACATCGTTAATGCAATACCTTATATTTGATAAGCCATTCTTAATAGCTAATAGTCGTGATTGGCCGAATTGTCCCATCGATACGGTAGAACTGTTAATAGTAAAGCCGTTAATATAGATGAATAATGAAAACTAAAGTGCTCCGGACACAAGCTATACGCTTAGTTAGCTTTCATTAACATATTTTTGCGCTAACCTAGCGCGTATGACTTATAACAAGTACCGTCCTTATAAACTAGCTTACTTCTACTGCTCATGTCTAATACTCATTACTATTATAAAATTGCTGCGAAAATCATGCCAAACGTATATGAGTGTTGAAACCTTATGAGGACGGTGAAGTTAGCCTAGTATGCTGTTATTTGGATTTAACTATAGAGACTTTACCGTTACTACTTTTGCAGCTAGTAAATAGTTTTTTCATTTTTCGATAGAGAGTCTTATGCCACCTAACTTCCATGCCGATACCCCACTTGCTCAGCGTATGCGCCCTACTTCTCTTACCGATATCATTGGTCAAGAGCACTTGCTAGCAGCTGGTGCACCGTTACGACGTTTGGTAGAGCAAGGGCACCTGCCATCTATTATCCTGCACGGTGAAGCAGGTATTGGCAAAACAACCATTGCGATGTTGTTAGCCGATGCCGTTAGTCGACCTTTTCATGCGCTTTCCGCGTTAAATATTGGCGTTAAACAGTTACGTGACGTCCTAGATAATAAAGATTCATTGGTATTTGAATCACCTGTAGTCTTCATTGATGAGATTCATCGCTTTAATAAAGCACAGCAAGATGCACTTTTGGGCGCAGTAGAGTCTGGTGATATTACTTTGATTGGTGCCACTACGGAGAACCCGTCATTTAGTGTCAATAACGCTCTACTATCACGTTGCCAAGTATATCGTTTAGAGCCGTTAACACCTGAGCAGATAAGTGCCGTGCTGCAACGAGCCCTTTCGGAAGACAATATACTCAAAAGGTTGACCGTCGATTTACAAGCAAAAGATACCATTAGTCAGCTGGCTCACGGTGATGCTCGAAAAGCGCTAAACTTATTAGAGTTAGCCATTCAGACCGCTGATGCCAAGCAGTCGCCAGTGATTGTTGATGATGAATTGGTCAGCCGAGTGGCACAGACTGCTTTGGTAAGATATGACAAAGATGGTGAGCAGCATTACGATATTATCTCAGCGATGATAAAGTCAGTCCGTGGCTCAGATCCGGATGCGGCATTGTATTGGATGGCACGTATGCTGGTAGGCGGTGAGCCTGCAGATTTTATTGCGCGGCGCTTAGTGATTTTGGCCAGTGAAGATATCGGTAATGCCAATCCTAATGCCTTACTCCTAGCTGATGCGGCATTACGTAGTGTGCAATCTATCGGTATGCCAGAAGCACGTATTATTTTAGGTCAAGTTGTGGTGTATTTAGCGACCAGTGCCAAAAGCAATAGCACTTATAAAGCGATCAATGCTGCGATGGCGTTGGCTGAAAAAGATGCCTCTCCTGTACCGCTACACTTGCGCAATGGCGTGACCAAGCTGATGCGTAGTCAAGGCTATGGTCAAGGTTATGCTTACCCGCACGATTATCCTAACCATTACTATCCTCAAAGCTACTTACCAGATAATTTGGTTGGTACCAGTTTCTACGAGTTTGCAGATAATCAGCGTGAGCAGCACAGTAAGCAATTTATGGACTGGCTAAAAAGCCAAGCAGCGAGCAATGACTAACTGTGATATAGATTAATAAAAATATAACGTACAGATTTTTGAGCCAGTTTTAATGCTCATTGATAATATTTATGACTATTTTTGACATACTGAACGATATAGTGGGAAGATGGCGCAGCACGTGACGCTGAAAAGCGTTAAAATAACCTCATAATGATATATGCAAGCAATTAAACGAGTCACTTTTATATCAAATTATATTGCTTATAGCGCGACTTACTTGACCGTAGTAGCGCTTTGCTTGACCGTAACAGCGCTTTGTATTATCTACTGCTACAATAAGCAGATAGAGCCTTATATTCTAAATGACACCTATTTATAAATAATAAAATATTGAGATTTACTATGAGTTTAAATGCAATCCCTGAGATTATCGAAGACATTCGTGCTGGAAAAATGGTCATCTTGATGGATGATGAAGACCGCGAAAACGAAGGTGATATCATCATGGCAGCGACGCATGTGCGCCCTGAAGATATTAACTTTATGATTACTCACGCGCGTGGCTTGGTTTGTTTGACCTTATCACAAGCGCGTTGCCAGCAATTGGCACTGCCACTAATGTCAGATCGTAACGAGGCGAAGTTTAGCACCAACTTTACTGTCTCGATTGAAGCGGCTGAAGGCGTCACCACGGGTATTTCTGCTGGTGATCGTGCACGTACTATTCAGGCAGCGGTATCTTCATCAGCAAAGCCTGAAGACATCGTTCAGCCTGGACATATTTTTCCAATTATGGCACAAAACGGCGGTGTTCTTCACCGTGCAGGACATACAGAAGCAGGTTGTGATTTAGCACGTTTAGCGGGTCTAGAGCCTGCAGCGGTGATTGTAGAGATTATCAATGCAGATGGTACGATGGCGCGCCGTGACGACCTTGAAATATTTGCAAAAGAGCATGACATCAAGATAGGCACGATTGCTGACCTTATCAATTATCGTATCGCTAATGAGCAAACGGTAGAAGAGATTGAGTCACATCCTTTTGAAACTGAATATGGTACTTTTACGCTACATCGCTTCCGTGAATTTGGCGCTGAAGAAACACATTTAGCCTTGGTAAAAGGTGATGTCAGCGAAGGCGTCAGCACTGTACGTGTACACGGTTTCCACCCATTACGTGATTTGTTTGCGGCTAAAAACGATATGACTGGCCGTAGTGGCTGGAGCGTACAGTCAGCACTAGAAGAAATCAGTGCTTCAGATCGCGGTGTGTTGGTATGGATTGGTAGCAATCAGCCAGTTGATTTGGGTGATGCGCTGGACAAAGCCGCAGACAACGAGTCTCAATCAACCATTACGCAACAGCCATATCGTAGTATCGGTGTTGGTGCACAGATATTACGTCATTTAGGTGTCCGTGATATGCGCTTATTGTCATCGCCAATGAAGTTTTTTGCATTGTCAGGTTTTGATCTAAACGTGGTTGATTTTGTTCATGCACCGCAGCAAGACTAATATCTGTTTGCACCATTGAGTGAAAAATCAATGATAAAAAAGGCACGCTAGCGTAATATTAGCGTGCCTTTTTTGTTTTTAACTATCGACTTTCAACACACAAGGGTTTCTCTAAAAAACCTGATAATCACTTCATATAGAAATCAGCTTAACACTCAGGCGTATGACCAAATTTTGCTTCCAGTGCTAGTAGTCGCTGACGCTCCTCTGTTGTCCATGGCAATTTACCTTTCCCATCCCTATCAAGACGTACGACGACTGCCTCTGCCGTAGCAACGATTGTTTCTTGCGCGGTACTATAGTAACTATACTCCATCGCCATGCTGGTATTGCCTAAACGCTTGCAGCGGACGCCTAATAATAAAGTGTCTGGATAGGTGACTGGGCGTAAATACTGGCAGCTCGATTGTGCCAAGACCGTGACCATACTGCCATCAAACATACCTAGCGCATGCAAATAACTAATACGCGCTGACTCAGCGTAACGATAGTAAACCACATTATTCAGGTGATTGAAGGCATCCATCTCTCCCCACTGTATCGGCTGATGATGAATAACAGGATAATGAGCCAATAATTCAGGGCGGTGTTCGTTTGCTGTATCAGATATAGATGTTGAGCTTTCATTAGAATGGGTCATTGCTTACCTTACATTTTATATTTTCTGTATTAACTATTGTGACTAGCTCTCATTAACGTTGCGGTTTATCTAAAATTTCTGTCGTCAATAATGGCGTTGGTTTTGGTGCATGAGCAATCAATTGATTTAGCCATACAATTACTTCTGGTATGTCACTCGGCGCTTTCATTGTCTCAAGATTACTTTGACCATCGATTGGTTTTTTATCGGCTTGTACAATACCAATCGCGCCAGCTTGTGCTGACTTTTTATTGTCGCTAGTTGAAGCTTTAGGCACCAACGTTTTTAACTGTTTACGTGCTTGCGCCAAATAGCTGACCAGTTGATCCTGCTTACGCATATTGCTGGCTTGGCTTGCTAGATTCAACGTCATGATGACTTCATGGATAGTGAGCTGACGACGCGTTAAGTTTGTACCACTAGCCGCTAGGGCATCAGTGGCATTGGTTGCTTTAGGCTGCTGTTTATTTTCAATAGCTGCATCTACCAGCTCTCGACGCTGTAAATCCGTACCTTCATAGCTGCCAAGACGCTCATGACTGTGCAAAAACTCCTGAATGTTTTGAATCGCCAGATTTTGTATTTGCCACGGGCTTGGCTGCGAGCTTTGTGCCTGCAGACGCTCAATATCTTTTAGCAAACTTTGCTTAATAACGATAGTGAGCGCAGGCGCAATCTCATTACTGCTTTGCGATAACTGCCAATGTAGACCTCGCAATAACTCAATCGCGGCACTGTCATTACTATCCGCCAACAGTCTATCAGCAGCTTTGATTTGGATACGCAATAGGTCCAACTGATTCTGAGCTTGGCTACTCGCTTTAACTCTAGGTTCTGGCAGCGTCTGCTGACTCATGGCAAATAGACGATCGTCCATTTCGTTTAATCGACTGATTACTTGCTCATTGCTCTGCAAGCGATCGTTGACACTATGCTGAAAGCGCTGCTGACTAATATATAGCCACAATAATGCAGCGATCAGTAATAAGATAACCAGCCATTGCATCCGTAGCAGCAAAATATTTGCTTGCCGGCGCTGCTGAACAGTTGAAGGATCCTTAGATAAGGACTCAGAATTCATTGACATAAGGCAGTACCGTTATTGGTATAGATAAACATGTTTAAAGCAAATGGAAAGTTTAAAGTATTATATTTTAGAATGAATGGCTGAGAGAATCGTATCTGGCGATAAATCCTCTACTCGCCAGTAGCTTAACTGCTGTGCGGCAACCATATTGGCAAGACGCTCACCCAACACAACGTAGGAAAAATCTTTTAACATAAGCGATAGACGCTGTGTTGTATTAGCCACTGCATGCGTATTTTGCTTTTTGTCTGCTGTCTTTGGTTGTTCATCATTGACAATACTTGACCAGTGCTCAAAAGCTGCCGCACTGCTGATTACGACAATTGGCTTTGGCTGCTTCAGTAGGGCAATATCTGACGCAGTACTATGAGTAAGAAATGCTTGTTGCCACTGCTGATACTGAGTCAATGCATCGATAGGCATCGTACGCTCGTACCAAGCAATACTATCGATATGTACACCGCGCGCCTGCAATGTATCAACCAATAATCGTCGACCACCAAGCCCGCGCCATATCAGTAATTTATCGCCTGCTTGTAAGCTATCGATTTCAGGCATTGCTAGCATGCCCTCATTATTGGCAGTCTCAGGCTGAAGTATTTGATAGCTCGTTGTATCTATACGCACCTGACTAAACTCTGCCGCTGTTGCTTCACCAACTGCAATTAGAGGACTAGATAGTAACAAACCTTCTGATAATCTCTGCACATACTTGTCATTACTGTCTGTCGTTTTGTATTTACGCTTTTCATGTTCAAGTGATTGCCAAGCGACTAGCCCTGAAGCTGCCGCAGTTGGACTTACGATAACAAGCGCTTTGTACTCCCCCGCCATCCACTGATGCATTAATGCAATATCTAGATCAGTTGTTTGACGTGGTCGTAGCGTCAACATTGGCATCTCAACCACTAACAATCCTGCCGCTTGCAAATGCTGAGTCAATGGTGCTGCTCGCTCTACTGGGCGAGTATTGATGACAACTTGCGGCATTACTTTTGACTTCTCATTAGCATAATTCTTATGAGAAGTTATGTATGTAGATTGAATTGGCATTGATGACATAGGTCTACCATGACAAAAAACGAATGAAAAAGGCTTAAGTCTACAAAAATGGCTAATGCTTAGATCAGCCTATCTTACGGTTAATTAAACCTATAGCGACTGTACTTTTACTACTCAGGCTGATAGATCGCTGACAAAATAGCTCCTGCGCCATCAGCAAGTAGCATTTCTGCGACATCGATACCCAATTGGTTGGCTTGGGCTTCTTGCTCGGCTTGCGTCCCAACCAACGTAGCTCGTTTCTCTGCCTTCAACAATTCGCTACCATCGGCTTGACCCACTCGACCGCGTAGCCACAGCACATTCCCACTATCGTTATTGCCGTTATCACCATTGTTATCATTATTAACACTAGTTTCTTCAGCTGTCTGCAGAACTGCATAAGCGGCGATCGGTACTTGACAACCGCCCTCTAAATGACGGTTCAGAGCACGCTCAGCGATAAGTCGAATACGGGCTTTATCATCATTGAGTGGTGCAAGTAATTTAAGTACTTCCTCATCACCTTCACGGCATTCGATTGCTAAAGCACCTTGCCCAACTGCAGGTAAGCAAGCTGCAATATCAAGTTCGCCACGTATTCTCTCGTCCAGCTCAATACGTTGCAAGCCGCTCGTTGCCAGAATAATGGCATCGTATTCACCAGCATCTAGCTTGCCCAAACGAGTGCCAACATTGCCGCGCAAGGTGTTGATTTGCAGGTCAGGGCGATAGGCTTTGATCTGGCATTGACGACGTAAACTCGATGTCCCAACGACTGCACCTTGTGGTAGCTCATCAATACTATTATAAGTGTTTGAGACAAAGGCATCTGTTGGTGAGGCGCGTTTACAGTAGACGCCTAAGGTCAGGCCTTCGGGAAGCTGCATGGGCACATCTTTTAGCGAGTGCACTGCAATATCAGCTTGTTTATCATACAGCGCTTGTTCAAGCTCTTTTACAAACAGTCCTTTACCACCGATTTTGGCCAAAGGTGTGTCCAAAATCTTGTCACCCTTAGTGACAATTTTTAGTAAATTAATCGTCAGATTAGGATACAGCGCTAATAAACGATCACGAATATGCTCAGCCTGCCATAAGGCTAGCGGACTTTGACGTGTAGCGATATTTAGAGTAGTCAAAACAGGTTGCTGCGGATTGCTCATAAAGGGCCTCAATAAGTTCGATACTAATACTATAGTGGCTATAGTCCCAATGTCAGTACTGTTCATATTTATACTGAGTAATATCGATATTACTCGATAGGGCAAGTTTGCCAAAGCATAGGCGACTCAAATGATTAATAGTAGATGCTGACGCAAAAAAATACCCCTATTTAAGCATAAATAAGGGTTTGATGATATGGAATGATTGGTCGCTATCAGGACAGCCTATTACATGCTTTGGATTTTATCACGTAAGGCAGGTAAGTGACGACGACTGACCGCTAGCGTCTCATCAATACCTTTAAATCGTATCTGATACTGGCCTGCATCCAAAGTTTCTAAAAAGTCCAAATAACTAAGGTTGATGATGGCATTGCGATGTACTCGGAACAGACGATCATCAAACTCTTGCTCTAACTCTTTTAGCGTTTCATCAATCAATACCATGCCATCTTTGTGACGCACTTTGACGTATTTTTGATCTGCTGCAAAATAGTAGATATCCTTTAGCTTAATCAGTTCAACACCGCGATGCGTACGAGCAGCGATATGTTCACGTATCGGACGTGCTGTCGGGTCTTCAAGCTTGCGAATTTCATTTAGTTGAGCAGCATTTAGGTTCTTTGCTTTGTTTAATGCCTCTAGTATCTCATCTTTGTTTGCAGGTTTCAGCAAATAGCCAATTGCATTGGCTTTTAACGCTGCGATCGCATAATGGTCGTATGCCGTCACAAAGATAATCGCTGGTGGATGCTCAAGTTTGGCAAGCTCTTGAGCACAGCGCACGCCGTCCATTTCAGGCATTCGGATATCTAATAATATAATATCTGGCTGCTGGGTTTTTACAGCGACGATGGCTTCTGCACCTGTTGTGGCTTGAGCAACTACCTCATGGCCTGACTCCTGTACAATTCTCACCAAGCGCTCACGCGCTAGGGGCTCATCATCACAAACTACGATACGCATGCAAACTCCCATCCAAGGACATACTTAATATTTTTTTCAATAGTATTACGGCTATATTAGCACTCATTATCAATCACTTAGAATATAAAATCTAAATTATTTAATAAGATTTTGACAAAAACTACCAATTTTTATAGCGGACAATATACTCCTGCTATCGGTAGATTTTATATGGTGTAATTGTGTTTCACGGTAGTTATGATATTACTGATTCGTACTCATTATTTATCAAACATAAATTATGACGTCTATACATGGTGATGCAATAAGTATGCCATATAGGCTTTTAGGAGTTGAAAAAGAGAGAAAGCTAATGAATAACAGTAGGTTATAAACCGACGTCTTGTAGAGGATAGTCGATGATGGTGATAATTTGAGTACTGGCTACCGAACTTTGAATGTCAGCACTTTGTCCAAAATGGGCGCGCAAACGATCAGCTTGAATATAGAAATTCATATGTTGGCGCAAATCATGGTTGATAATTAGTGTCTTTTTGGGAAGCGCAACATCAATCATGATTTTGACTCGGTGTTGTTCCCACGTGACTTCGATATTAATACAGATAGTTTCCGTGGTCATCTCTACCACATTTAGGAGTATTTTTTCTAGCACGCTCTGTAGCGTTAGCGCAGTGATAACCATGTCGTACATGATATCTTCTTCAGGCAACTTCCAATTGACTTCGAGCTTGTCCGCTAAACGACTAGATTCGATTGCCAAATAATGCTCACAAAGGTCAACCTCTTCTTCAAAGCTAATCTCACGTGTACCACTAAAACTAGCACGGAACAATGCAGAAACGTGCTGTAATAAATCAGCGGCTTTGGGCGGGTTCGATTCAATCAGTGAGACAAGTGTATTGATAGTATTAAAGAAAAAATGCGGAGCCGTACGTGCTTTTATTAGATCATTTTGTGCAGTCAATTTATATTCAAAGGACAGCTTAAGTGCATTAAGCTCACGGTAGCTACGCAAAAAATATAATAAAAATACAGTGGTAAAACCGCCCGCCAACACTGTATTGAGCACAATATTCAATACAAACGTGCGACTATCATATGTTAGCCAACCGAAATTAATCATAGATAATGTGACTAACGCCATCGAAACTGCAGCAGCAAACATTAGTAACAATACAATCCGCATACTTACACTAAGAATACTGGCATTTTTGAATACAGGGCGTAGGTAGTCAACTAAATACAGTGAGGGGATAACTGTCAGAGCGTTTTGAATGAAACTACGTAGAAACTGAATCATGAAATCTGACCAAGTGGCTAAGCTATGGCGCTCCATTACCGTTAGGAACAAGGACCAAAAAAAGATATATGTCAGCCACTGCCAAGGCCTCATGATTTCCATGAGTTTAGGAATAAAAAACTCTAAGCGTGTAGCTAGTAAGGCAACCTCATCATTTGCTATACTCGAGTTCTTATTCTTTTGACTTGTCTTGTAACGATATGAACGCCAATTCTTCAAAACCTAGTAATCCTGAATCAAGTAAAAGTTCATCTGTCTCTGATTTTAGCACAGATGGTTCTACAACAAACGTCCCAACACAAAACAGCGCTGCAAGTGGTCAAGGCCAACAAATGTGGGGCGGGCGCTTCAGTGAGGCGACAGATAGCTTCGTTGCTGCCTTTACTGCCTCTGTGGGCTTTGACCAACGCTTTGCTCGTCACGATATTCAAGGCTCGATTGCGCATGCAACGATGCTAAAAGAATGTGACATTTTAACTGCTGATGAAGTTGCCACTATTATTGATGGCTTGCAGCAAGTATTGCGCGAGATTGAAGCGGGTGAGTTTAACTGGTCGATCGCCCTTGAAGACGTGCATATGAACGTCGAGTCACGTTTGACTGACATCATAGGTGCCGTTGGTAAAAAGCTACACACTGGTCGTAGCCGTAACGATCAGGTAGCCACAGACATTCGCCTATGGTTGCGCGAAGAGACTGATAATATTATTGAGTTATTAGTACGTTTACAAAGTGGTTTACTTGATTTGGCTGAGCAACATACTGATACTATCATGCCAGGCTTTACTCATTTGCAAACAGCACAGCCTGTTAGCTTTGGGCATCACGTGATGGCATGGTT
Organism: Psychrobacter sp. APC 3281; assembly: GCF_030407815.1. Classification (GTDB taxonomy): domain Bacteria; phylum Pseudomonadota; class Gammaproteobacteria; order Pseudomonadales; family Moraxellaceae; genus Psychrobacter. Next base: position 188,463 of record NZ_JASDCS010000007.1, on the reverse strand, counting down.
TGAGATGTTGTATCGCGATACTGAGCGTCTTGTCGATGCACGCCGCCGTATCAACCAGATGCCACTTGGTAGTGCAGCGCTTGCTGGTACAACTTTCCCAATCGATCGTACCATCACTGCTGAATTGCTAGGTTTTGAAGGTATTTGCCAAAACTCACTCGATGCTGTTTCAGACCGTGATTTTGCGATTGAGTTTACTTCAGCAGCATCTATCCTGATGATGCATATGTCGCGTATGAGCGAAGAGATTATTCTTTGGATGTCAGCACAATTTAATTTTGTGCAGATACCAGATCGCTTCTGTACGGGCTCATCGATCATGCCGCAAAAGAAAAATCCTGACGTACCTGAGTTGGTACGCGGTAAAGCGGCACGCGTCTTTGGCCAGTTGATGACTTTGCTTAGCCTGATGAAAAGCCAGCCACTCGCCTACAACAAAGACAATCAAGAAGACAAAGAGCCGTTGTTTGACTGTGTCGATACCTTAACAGGTTCGCTATTAGCGTTTGCTGATATGCTACCAAACATCACACCAAACAAAGAAAGCATGCGTGCTGCGACGATGAAAGGCTATGCGACTGCGACTGACTTGGCAGATTACCTAGTACGTCAAGGCGTGGCATTCCGTGATGCTCATGAAGTCGTTGGTAACGCTGTTGCTTTAGGCATTAAAGAGGGTGTTGATCTAAGTGATTTGTCATTGGCACAGCTACAGCAGTTTAGCGATGCCATCGGTGAGGATGTCTTTGATTATCTAACGTTAGAAGGCTCATTAGCAGCTCGTGACCATTTGGGTGGCACTGCGCCAAACCAAGTCAAGCAAGCGGTGGTCAATGGCCGTGCTCGCTTAAAAGCTTTTGCCTAACCAGTACTTTTGAATAAAAGCTAACCTGCTAATATAAATTTAACACCCGCTACTTATGCGGGTGTTTTTATTTGTCCTATGACCTTTACCGGTTTAGCTAATGTCATTTTCAAAATGTCACTAGTTTTAAGAACTTAAATAAAAAAATTAAACGTAGACAATATTTGTTATAGACCAACTACCAGAGACTTTATAACAAATGGATAGAGGCTTGACGGTATACATTAGTACCCTTTGCTAAATCTACCAAGACCGTTATCATAGACTCATATGATATTTGATTTAACCACTTAATATAATGAATAAGGAATGCCTTATGACTGAGACTTTTAACCCTCAAGCAAATACTGTGTTTTGTCGTAAATATAAGCAAGATTTACCAAAGATGCCGCATCCACCCTTCCCTAATAAAAAAGGTCAAGAGCTGCAAGAGACCGTATCTGAAAAGGCGTGGAAAGAATGGCTTGAGCATCAAACGATGCTTATTAATGAGAATCATCTCAGCATGATGGACCCTGCTGCTAAAAAGTTTTTAACAGAGCAGCGTGATAAGTTCTTAGACAACGAAGACTATGAGCGCGCACAAGGCTGGACACCAGAAAGCTAGTATTTACTCACTTTCTACTAGCTACATTTAGTAGTTATAAAAAAACGCGCTTACTATAGCGCGTTTTTTGTTATAAGGTAAAAAGCATAGTTCTTCGTATCAGCCTTCATCACTATCTGACGTTTCAAGCTCATTGCCTGACAATGTACTAACTTGACGAGCAGCTAAGCGATCATTGGCTTCTTGTACCGCTTTTTCGACCATGGCATAGTCTGAATGACGTACGTCTTGTCCACTGATATAGTTAATCACTAGCTCTGCGACATTTTGTGCATGGTCACCGATACGTTCTAGCGATCGCAATATCCACATGATATTGATGACTTTTGATACATGGCGCGAGTCTTCCATAATATAGGTCATCAAAGCACGAATGGCTGACTGATATTCGGTATTGACCGCGCTGTCATTACGCATCACTTCAAACGCTTGTTCCGCATTCGATTGACTAAAAGCTTCTAGCGAGTTGTTTAGCATCAGACGAACTTGATTGCTCAGATGCTGAACTTCAGCGTAGCCGTATGCTGATTTACCTTCTGCCGCTATTTTGCTAGCCATTCGCGCAATTTTTACCGCTTCATCGCCGATACGTTCCAAATCAACCACACCTTTACTGATTGACATGACTAAGCGCAAATCACTGGCTGCTGGCTGGCGTTTGGCGACCAATAATAAAATGTGCTCGTCGAGTTCGACTTCCATTCGATTGATATCGAAATCCATATCGATGACTTCTTGCGCCAGTGTTTCATCTTTATCGATAAGAGCATGGATGGCTTTGGCCACTTGGTTAGCCGCGCTATCACCCATGTATAAAAATAAACGGATGGCTTCATCAAGATCTTGGTCAAAACTTTTGGAGATATGCTTATCACTTTGCATGAGAGGTATTCCCTAGAATCTATATTTTAATAGCGCGGTGTGCTTGTGAAGTTAGAAAGTCGGCTTATGACATGCTAATCAGCTTTGTCTGCTTGTACCGATTTCAATCTCAATCAATGTTAGCCATAACGACCTGTAATATAGTCTTCCGTCGCGGTTTGAGTAGGTTTGGTAAATATTTGATCGGTCTCACCCATCTCAATCATATCGCCTAGATACATATAGACCGTATAATCAGATACGCGTGCTGCTTGCTGCATATTGTGAGTGACGATAGCGATCGTGTAGTCGTTTTTCAGATCTTCGATCAAATCTTCGATAGCACCCGTCGAGATAGGATCCAGTGCTGATGTCGGCTCATCAAGCAGTAATACTTCAGGCTTGGTAGCTACACTACGTGCGATACACAGACGCTGCTGCTGACCACCTGATAACGACAGTCCTGATGCTTTTAGCTTGTCTTTCACTTCTGGCCATAGCGCTGATTTTTTCAGTGCCCACTCGACGCGATGATCCAGCTCGTCTTTGCTTAATTTTTCATACAGTCGTACGCCAAAGGCGACATTGTCATAGATTGACATTGGGAACGGCGTTGGCTTCTGAAAAACCATACCAACTTGTGCACGCAGTAAGTTCACATCGATATCTTTACCCAAGATATTTTTGCCATCTAAATTGATATTGCCCTCTGCGCGCATACCTGGATATAGATCGTACATGCGGTTAAAGGTACGTAGTAGCGTAGACTTACCACAACCTGAAGGACCAATAAAAGCGGTCACTTTTTTATCGGCGATATCGATATTGATGTTTTTTAATGCCTGAAAATCATCGTAATAGAAGTTTAGATCTCGAACTTCCATTTTTGCAGCAGGCATGTTCTTGGGAATATCTTGAATCGTTTGCTTATTAAAATCAGCAGTGTTTGGTTGCTGTGCTTGGGCGCTAGTAGACATGGGTCTATTTAATAGGCTGCCTGTTGCCGTATTAAAGTTGTCAGCAGTCGTGTTCGTACGGACGTTGCTTAGGACATCATTCATAATATTTCAACCTAGCTCAATTAATTTCATATAAGTTTAAGTAAATGCTTAGCGTGCAGCGTACTACAGTCTGGTCTGCTCTCAGCCCTTATTTGGGCTGACCTCTACCACCGATAAATCTTGCCAAAATATTCAATACTAGGACAGACGCGGTGATAAGTAGTGCTGCCGCCCAAGCCAATGTATGCCAGTTGTCATAAGGACTCATCGCAAACTGGTAAATGGTATTGGGTAAGTTAGCAATAGGCTGACCCATATCTGTACTGAAGTATTGATTGTTAAGTGCGGTAAATAGTAACGGTGCTGTCTCACCAGTGATTCGAGCAAAAGCCAATAGCACACCTGTGGTCAGTCCCGCGCGCGCAGCTTTCACAGTAACCTGAGTGACCAGTTTCCATTTAGGAGTACCTAGCGCATAGGCCGCTTCGCGTAGACTATTAGGTACCAGATTCAGCATGTTTTCTGTCGTACGCACGACCACTGGAATAACAATCAGTGCCAATGCTAACGCGCCCGCCCAACCAGAGAAACTTTGACCTTTTACCATCAGTGCATAGATAAATAGACCGATGACAATCGATGGTGCTGACAATAGAATATCATTTAAGAAGCGAGTGACCTTGCCCAGCATACTGCCTTTAGAAAACTCAGATAAGTAAATACCTGTCATAAGACCAATAGGTGCACCGATAAACAAGCCTGAAAACGCCAACATGACCGAACCAACAATAGCATTGCGTAAACCGCCTGCACTCATCGGTGGCGGTGTATCAGCGGTAAAGATTGGCAACTGCACCATGCCTTGGAAGCCTTCAACAAACAAAGTCACCAAAATCCATGACAACCAAAATAAGCCAAAAACCATCGCTGACATCGCAAAGCCTAAACCTAGTTTATTGGTCAAACGACGCTTGTTATACAGACTTTGGTTGTAGCGGGTAGCGCCGTTTGGCTTAGTAGGTAGTGGTGCATTGATCGCATTGTTAGCAGGCATAATATTTATTTCCCATATCTTTTATCAATATCTATCAAGGTTCAATAAATCGGTAACAGACTTATCGATTACCTGCTTTGTGATCCATGCGCATGAGCATCAGTTTTGCTAAAGACAGCACAATGAAGGTGATAACAAATAAGATTAAGCCTAGATGTAGTAGAGACGCAAGATGTAGCTCACTAGACGCTTCAGCAAACTCATTGGCCAAGGCCGAGGTAATTGTCACACCAGAAGTGAATAGGCTTGGACTGATATTAAACGCATTACCAATCAAGAAAGTAACTGCCATCGTCTCACCCAATGCTCGACCCAGTCCCAAAATTACGCCGCCAACGACACCAGCTTTGGTATAAGGCAGGATAATTTTGAACATGACTTCCCAAGTCGTCGCGCCCATGCCATATGCTGACTCTTTCAGTAAATCTGGTACGACAGAGAAAACATCGCGCATGGTGGCAGCGATGAACGGTATGATCATAATGGCAAGTACTAGGGAAGCGGTAAACATACCCAGTCCCATAGGTGCACCTGCAAACAGCTTACCGATAATAGGCAAAGGACCGACGTGCTCAATGAACCATGGCTGAATATGATCACCAAAGAACGGCGCAAATACGAACAGTCCCCACATGCCATAAATGATAGATGGGATACCAGCCAACAACTCAATGGCGATACCAAGTGGCTTTTTGAGGAACTTAGGACACATCTCGGTTAAAAATATCGCAATACCGAAACTGACTGGAACCGCGATAATAATAGCGATAAATGAGGTGACTAAGGTACCGTAAATAGGCGCTAATGCCCCGTATTCATTGGCGACTGTATCCCAGTTATTGCTGGTATAAAATCCCAAACCAAACTCTTGAATACTCGGCCATGCTCCAACAATTAGAGACACCAAAATGCCCCCTAAAGATAGGAGGACGAGTATGGCAAACGCTTTGGTAGAGTTCACAAATAAAGCGTCGTAACGTTTTTGTTTAGCCAGTTGGGACCTTAAGTCTGTCATAAGTGTCTCAGCATTGAATGGGATGAATCGAAATATTAAAAAGATGTATATCAGGTCTTAACACAACAAACTTAAATGGTATGAGTAACTATATCTATCGAGATGTATTCATCAAATTTACTGTGTTAAAACCTCTCAAACAACTACCGGAGAATAGTTATTCGAGAGGATAACTTGTCAGTTGCTAAATAGTATTTAGCAAAAACAAATTACTGAGCTGGCTTGTAGACAGGCTGTCCATCGCTACCTTTCACTTCGTTCCACTTCTCTTTGAACAAGGCCACTGCCGTGTCAGAGAATGGTACGTAGTCTAGTTCCATGGCGCTGTCATCACCTTGGGTATAAGCCCAGTCAAAGAAGTTCAACACGCCAGCGACTTGCTGAGGATTTTCTGGTTGCTTATGTACCAAGATAAAGGTCGCAGCAGCGATAGGCCATGCTTGGTCAGTTTCAGAGTTGGTGATGACCTTATAAAAGCCTTCTTGTTGTGACCAATCGATATCACCTGCCGCAGCAAACGTCTCAGCAGATGGCTGTACGATGTTACCAGCTGCGTTTTTCAGCGCAGTATGTGACATCTTATTTTGCTTAGCGTAAGCATACTCAACATAGCCGATAGAGTTTTTCATGCGATTTACGTAGCTTGAAACGCCTTCGTTACCTTTACCGCCTGCACCAGTAGCAGAAGTCGGCCACTTGACAGTTTTATCAACGCCAACAGTGTCTTTCCAGTCTGGTGAAACCTTGGCAAGATAGTCAGTAAAGTTAAACGTCGTACCTGAACCATCTGAACGGAATACCGTTGTGATTGCTGCATCTGGTAAGGTCAAATCTGGGTTCATCGCCTTAATCGCAGGGTCATTCCAGTTACTGATTTTACCCAAATAGATATCAGCCAACGTTGTGCCGTCTAGCTTCAATGCACCAGGCTCGACACCATCAATATTGACGATTGGTACAACACCACCGATGACTGTTGGGAACTGAATCAAACCTGCTTCGTCTAACTCTTCAGGCGTCATCGGTGCATCAGAAGCACCAAAATCTACTGTTTTTGATTGAATTTGTTTGATACCACCAGATGAACCAATCGACTGATAATTGACTTGGCCACCGGTCGCAGCATTGTAGTCATATGACCATTTCGCATAGATAGGCTGCGGGAACGACGCACCTGCACCTGTAATATTCATAGCGATATTTTCAGCAGATTTAAAATCTGACGTAGCAGAAGATGCTGTCTGAGAGGTTGTTTCAGCTGTTGTCACAGCGCTACTGCTAGTATCAGCAGTTGGCTCCGCCGTATCTGTTGACTTATTACACGCCGTAAGCATTAATGTACAACTGACGGCCACTGCTAATAACGAATAACGCATGTAGGACTCCTGAAGTTTAACAACGGTATAAAAAAGCATTGCTTGTGATATGCGTGTTATCTTGCCAAATCTTTATGACAGTTTAATGACAACTTCTAGAATCCTTCATTCGCTTTACATAATATTTGAATAATTTGTCTACAACCTAGTAATACTAAGTATCTTCATTTATTAACACTCAAAAAATTATTCACGAAAATATTGAACCGTGTGTTTGACACAGAATATTTGTATCCAAATACTATTAGCCGTTGGTACAGAATTTTGTTAGTATGAAGGCTGATTTACAACACTGACAGACTCGGGGTGCGGTGTATTTTTGGCTCACTTTATTAAACTTGCTTTATTAAAGTAGTCGCCTTAATACATTCGCTGAGAGATCACCCGCCGAACCTGATGCGGTTAGTACCGACGCAGGGAAGTCTTAAGCACTTTGTTATTTATGACAAAGGGCGCGTAGAAATACATTTTTATCGTCACTACTGTCTTAATATGCGTGATGCATAACCAGATAAGAAGAGAGGATATAAAGCTGCGTCCAATATTTGATGAGCACCATGCGCGACGATATTTTTGGTCGAAGTTGTGGGTTCATGATATAAATTTGTCTAGATGATGGATGCCTACCCCCGCAGATACTGGCGGTGTTGATTTTATTTAAAAACCAACACGCTAGGACAGCATATGACTACTGCAGACACCACCTCAATTGCACCGAAAGCCCAAACGCATAACCCAGCCGACAACTCAACGTTTGCTTCAAATGCTGCTGACACGACTAACGTCAAAGCAGATAAAAAAGCAGATGCATTAAAAACCCCTGCTCACCGTGCCGCAAGCGATGCCCGTTTCGAAGAAGATGCGCGCGACTTACACCGTATTTTACCTGCCTCAAGAAAAGTCTATATCGAAGGCTCAAGACCTGACATCCAAGTACCAATGCGTGAAATCAGCTTGGCTGATACGCCTGTTGGCGGTACTGGAGATAAAGACGGTGAGCATAATCCGCCGTTTTATGTGTATGACACCTCAGGTGTATATACCGACCCTAATGTCGATATCGACCTAACACGTGGATTGCCAAAATTGCGTGAGAACTGGATCGCAGAACGCAATGATACCGAGCAATTAAGCGGCCTATCTAGCTCATACGGACAAGCACGTGCTCGCGATATCAGCACTGCTAACCTTAGATTTGCTCATATTGACAAACCACGTCGCGCCAAAGCAGGACAGAACGTTACGCAAATGTACTACGCGCGCCGTGGCATCATCACGCCTGAGATGGAATATATCGCCATACGCGAAACGCAAAAGCAGCATGAACTGACCGATATGCGTCAACATGATGGCGAAAGCTTCGGTGCCAATACGCCTCAAATCATCACCCCTGAATTTGTCCGTGATGAAGTAGCGGCTGGACGCGCAATTATCCCAAACAACATCAACCACCCTGAATCTGAGCCGATGATCATCGGGCGCAATTTCTTGGTGAAAATTAATGCCAATATCGGTAACTCAGCGCTGGGTTCGTCTATCGATGAAGAAGTATCCAAAATGACGTGGGCCACGCGTTGGGGTGCGGATACCATTATGGATTTATCAACGGGCAATCATATTCATGAAACCCGTGAATGGCTAATCCGTAACTCTCCTGTGCCGATTGGTACGGTACCGATTTATCAAGCATTAGAAAAAGTCGATGGCGTCGCTGAAGACCTAACGTGGGAGATATTCCGTGATACGTTGATCGAGCAAGCAGAACAAGGCGTAGATTATTTTACTATTCACGCCGGCGTACTATTACGCTATGTACCGCTCACCGCAAAACGTCTGACAGGTATCGTCTCACGCGGCGGCTCTATTATGGCGCAGTGGTGTCTAGCCCATCACAAAGAAAGCTTTTTATACACGCATTTTGAAGACATCTGTGAGATTATGAAACAGTACGATGTGGCATTTAGTCTAGGTGATGGCCTACGCCCTGGTTGCTTGCAAGATGCCAATGATGAAGCGCAGTTTGGCGAGCTACGTACGCTTGGTGAATTAACAAAAGTGGCATGGGAGCATGATGTACAGGTAATGATCGAAGGCCCTGGACACGTCGCGATGAATCGCATCAAAGAAAACATGGACTTGCAGCTTGAGCTTTGTGCGGACGCGCCTTTCTATACTTTAGGGCCATTAACCACAGACATCGCGCCAGGTTATGACCACATCACCAGCGCCATCGGAGCTGCAATGATTGGTTGGTTTGGTACAGCGATGCTGTGCTATGTCACGCCAAAGGAACACTTAGGCCTACCAAACAAAAAAGACGTCAAAGACGGCATTATTACTTATAAAATCGCTGCACACGCTGCTGACCTTGCTAAAGGTCATCCGGGAGCGCAGGCACGTGACAATGCGCTATCTAAAGCACGTTTTGAATTCCGCTGGGATGATCAGTTCAATCTGGCGCTCGACCCTGATACTGCACGTGAATATCATGATGAGACGTTGCCAAAAGACGCACACAAATCGGCACACTTTTGCTCCATGTGTGGTCCTAAGTTTTGTTCAATGAAAATCACTCAAAACGTGCGTGAATATGCAGCAGGACTGGATAAAGATGCTGCTAACCAAAAAGTAACGCCGCAAACAGGCGACCTAACCGATGCTAGTCATCTAATCAAAGAGGTAGATACAGAGCTCGTCGGACAAGTTGGTGAAGCCACTGCTGAGGAAATTCGCCAAGGCATGGCCGAGATGACTAAAAGATATAACAACGAAGGACGTCAGTTATATAAAGAGGTGTAGGGTTAATAACCGATACTTTGGAATAAGAAAAGCCCTACTATTTAAGTATTGGCGTACTTATACTTATCTAGTAGGGCTTTTTTTGGCTTATTTACTCATAATTTATGTGCGAATTTTTATTTACTACGTTTAAACTTTTGACGCTTCATAAATCTCTTCAATTGAAGCATTAATGGTCTCAGCAAACTCGCTATCGCTTTGTTGCTTACTCAAGCCTTCAGTAAAGGCACGTGAGAAGCTCGCAATCATACCTGGGTTTTGTTTGAGCTTGGCGCAAGCATCGCTACGACTATAGCCACCAGATAACGCCACAACTTTTAACACTTTAGGATGGTCAATCAGCTCCTGATAAAACCCTGCTGCTTCTGGCAGGGTCAGCTTGAGCATCACTTGATGTTCGTCATTCAAGCGTTCCAGATTGCGCAGAATATCTGCCTTTAGTAGTAGCTCGCACTCATGCTTTTGAGTGCTTTCAATATTGACCTCTGGCTCGACGATAGGCATCAGACCTTTTGAAATAATTTGCTTAGCCACATCAAACTGCTGTTGTACCACAAGCTCAATACCATCGACATTTGGCTCATAGATAACTGAGCGCATTTTAGTACCGAATACAGGATAGTTTTTTGCTTTATCTAATAATAGATCTAGATTCGGAATCGGCTTCATGACTTGTACGCCGCTCAGCTGCTCAGCCAGACCTTTGTCTACCTTTAAAAATGGTACGATATTTTTATCTTCCCAGAGGTAATTGGCCGTCGACTTGCCGTTGACTTCGCGCTCCATGGTGTCTTCAAATAAGATTGCACCAAGTACACGCTCACTATCAAAACAGTCACACGTCATGATACGAGCACGCATTTCATGAACCAAATCAAACATGGCCTCATCATTATCATAGTCGTCGCTGTTGACACCATAAGTCTCTAACGCTTTCGGTGTGCTGCCGCCACTTTGATCAAGCGCAGCAATAAAACCCGAACTATTTTTTATACGCTGTAATTGCTTATCGTATTCCATTGAGCCTGTATCCTATTTTTATTGGTTAAGTTAAATATCATAAACTAAGCTTTTTTATTCCATACAAGCCGTGTTATTTGTAGATAACCTTATCATAGGATGATTTATATGCCTATATAGGATACGTGACAATATAGCCCAAAAATCATGAAACCAATACTTTTGGACAGTGCGCTTTACGCCAAAAATAGTACCCCTACACAGCAGACTGCCAATACTAACCCTATTATATTGATACGGTTTAGCTGCTCTTTAAACACACCTACGCCGATCAATGTCGCTACGGCAATAACACCGACATTCATACCAGTAAAGACGATGCTAGGAGAATCATGCAGCACTTGGTGTGCCCGCACATAAGCATAAATATTGCCCATGTTTAATGCGCCGAGCAGTAGACCTGTCATAAGCGCTTGTTTTTGCCAACGTACTCGCGTGACAAGTAAATAGACTAAAAGCAATACACCTGCTACGCCAAAACTTACCAGTAGAGTTAACGGAAAGGCCGCACCTTGTTTGGCAACTTGTTTGAACAAGATATCAATAATGCCGTAGCCTGCCCATACCCCGAATAACCATAATGGCGTATGCTTTGTTTGGCGATTAATATCGTTATGCTGTGGTCGATAGACGAGCGCACCTAATGCTAGAAAACCCAATGCCAGTCCAAGTATACGTGTACCAGTCAGCACCTCACCGAATAGCAAGAAAGCCGCTACGATAGGAATAATGAGTGATAAGCGCTGAGACGCGTCGGTTGCTACCATCCCCACCGCTTCAATGGCTCGTCCGAGAATAATAAATACAGCAGGCAATAGTACCCCAAGCGCGATGATGATGCTCCAAGCGCTATCAAGCGCATGAATGGCACCTATATCAGGTTTTAGTAATACCCAAGTCAGTAAAAAAGCCACAGGATAGCCTGCCACGATGGTCTGACGAATATCTATATTTTTCTGGCGCAATATTTTCAAAAGTACTGAGACGGCGACGCTACATAGCACCGCTATTATTAAATACATCATTCACTGCTACCTTTTGAACTTCAATGTTGAGTTATTACTGTTCGTACATTTATAAAAACCATTAGATAAAATGCCTGCTAATCAGCTGATATTTGCAATAAAATCATACTTATAAAAGCAATATTTAAACTATGAATAAGTTTGGATATAGAATGTAACAAAATATGTTTTCTACAGCAATCTATTTATTATGGTTATAACTGAAGCTTTCAAAACCTAGCTATTCTTAAGCTAATTACAATTAGCATGCAGGTATGATTAGTAATTTTGCTAAAATAGCACCTAATCCCAATCACAAAAGTAAAGATTCTAGATAACGAGTCCTCTCGTTCATCTTGACGTACTGCTATTGATGTTTTATTACTGCCTATGAATGCTTTATTTCGCTTTTTTGAAAACCGCCTACCCGCCTTTCCAGACACCCCTATGCCATTGCCATCACCTCGCGATGGTATGCTGAAATTTTTGTGGGCATGCACCAATGGCCTACGCGGCTGGCTACTAATCTTTATGATTTTGTCCGCTGGTATCGGTATCTACGAGGCCATGCTGTTTGCTTGGATAGGTAATATCGTCGATTGGTTGGGTATTTATACACCGCAAAACTTATGGGTAGAAAAAGGCGACATGTTGCTCATCATGCTCGCTGTCATGATAGTAAGCCCATTGTGGATTGCCTTGTCATCGTTTATCCACTTTCAGACCTTGCAAGGTGTGTTTCCTATGCAGATGCGCTGGCGTTTTCATCAGCGCATGCTTGGGCAATCCATGCAGTTCTATCAAGATGAATTTTCGGGACGTGTCTCAGCTAAAGTAATGCAGACAGCCCTAGCAGTACGCGATACCGTGATGACTGTCACCGATATGTTTATGTATGTCTCTGTCTACTTTATCACCTCAGGGGTGATTTTGTTTAATTTAGACAGCTTACTACTTATTCCATTTGTCATTTGGCTGGTCTTGGTTGCCATCACTATTTGGTACTTTATCCCTAAGCTCAAGGAGACAGCGATTGTGCAAGCAGATGCTCGTGCCTTGATGACAGGGCGAATCACTGATGCTTATGCCAATATTATGACTGTTAAGCTATTTAGCCATTCTCGTCGTGAACTTGGCTATGCCAAAAATGCCATGGGACAGTTTCTAGGTACGGTTCATGCGCAGATGCGCTGGGTCAGCTATTTAGAAGTATCGACCCATCTTATTAGCGTGATTTTGGTCAGTAGTACGGCAGGTATTGGATTGTACTTGTGGCAACAAGGCGCAGTTGGTGTTGGTGCCATTGCTGCTGCGACAGCTATGGCATTACGTCTAAATGGTTTGACGCGTTGGATTATGTGGCAGACAGCCAGTTTGTTTGAGAGTATCGGTACAGTTCAGGACGGTATGCGTACGTTGTCAGCACCGCAGACGATCATTGATAAACCTGACGCGCCAGCGCTAGCCGTCACGGACGGACGTATCGTGTTCGACCATGTTGACTTCAGTTATGAAAATGACGAAGAATACAATGGACAAACTGGCGAGCCTGTCGATGGTACTAGCATCGCTAAGCGCGCTCCTAACTCATATATCAAACTGTTGGACAACTTCCACTTAGATATTAAGCCAGGTGAAAAGATTGGTTTGGTTGGGCGTTCAGGTGCTGGTAAATCGACCTTGGTCAATTTGCTACTGCGCTTCTTTGATGTCGATAGCGGTAAGATTCTAATTGATGGTCAGGCTATTGATGCGGTTACGCAAGAATCATTGCGTCAACAGATTGGTATGGTGACTCAAGATACGTCATTGCTACATCGCACCGTGCGTGAAAACATCGCTTATGGTCGTCCTGATGCTACTGACGAAGAGATTATGATCGCTGCCAAACAAGCTCAGGCATGGGATTTCATCAAAGATCTGTACGATGATAAAGGCAATACAGGACTTGATACCCAAGTGGGTGAACGCGGAGTCAAACTATCTGGTGGTCAACGTCAGCGTATCGCTATCTCACGTGTTATGCTAAAAAATGCGCCGATTTTACTTTTGGATGAAGCAACCAGTGCGCTAGATTCTGAGATCGAATATGCCATTACCGAAAGCTTAAATGACATCATGACCGGCAAGACCGTTATTGCTATTGCCCATCGACTGTCTACTATTGCTGCACTAGATAGACTGGTCGTTATGCATCAAGGCCGTATCATTGAGCAAGGTAGTCATGATGAACTGTTAGCATTGAATGGTGTCTACGCTCGACTGTGGCAACGTCAAAGCGGTGGCTTCTTAGGTGAAGATAACTAGGATTCATTAAGTCAACTCAATCATAAGAAGACAAACTGCAAAAAAATCACTCAAAATAAGTCACAAGGAAGTGTTTATTTTATGGAAGCATTCACAAACCGTATTAATCTTGGCGGAAAACAAGCACGTTACTATGACCTTAGCCAGTTTAATCAGCCGCTAGATTCAAGATCTACTCCCCGCGCGCCAGCACATTTTTATAGTGGTAATAGTTTTACCGTTGGCACTTATACACCACTATTGAGCAAGCTAGCCACTGAATTTGATATCAGCTCACTTGCCCTGCGTGGCTACTGGTATGATAAGCCGCAAAGCCGTCGTCTGACGCGCGAGCAAGATGCCGATATGCTGATTGAGTTTTTAGAAAAGACCCAAGATAAGCCTGTCGTAGGTATTGGTCACTCGCAAGGGGCTACGGCTACAGCGATGGCAGCTGCCAAACGTCCAGAGCTTTTTTCGCAGTTGTACTTGATTGAGCCTGTCACATTTACCAAACACCAAGCCACCTTATATAACCTTTTGCCACGCTCTGTCCTACTGAGCCGCGAGCCTTTCAAAAGCACGTTAACCAAGCAATCTACTTGGCCAAGTACCCATAGTTATTACGAAAGCCTACGTGCGCAGCGTGCCTATAAGCGTATCAGCGATGAGCACTTGCAAATATTTGCTGAGCAAAGTTTGAGCAAAAATACAGATGGTAGCTATACGCTTATATTTGCACCAGAACAAGAGCTGGCCAATTATTTTGGCGCACCTCATATCGATGCCGCACTCAAAAAACTACGCTGTCCCTACACCTTGATTACAGGCAAGCCTACCCTGTTCATCAATGACAAAGTACGAAAACAATGGAAGAAGTTTGTCCCAGATAGCAGTCTTATTTCGCTGACAGATCATGGTCATCTATTACCAATGGAAGCGCCTGAACTATGCGCTCAAATTATTAACGAGCACTACCAAAGCAGTAAATAAGGATTTACAACGACTAAATTATGACTGACCTCTTTGCTCCTGCACCCACGGATAACTTACTACCCTATGATGGTAAGGTGAATGATCTAGGCATTATTATCGACGATGCCACTGCCCTTTATAACACTCTACTAAATGAGCAACCTTGGCAGCCAGACATCGTGACGTTATTTGGTAAGACCCATATAACCACTCGGAAAATTGTCTGGATGGGAGATACAGATGCAGACTATCAATACTCAGGACATGTGCGGCAAACTGTTCCATGGTCAGATAAAGTGTTTCACGTGAAACAGAAAATCGAAAAAGCTTTAGCAGAGATTGGTGTCACTGCCAATTTTAATACCTGCCTGCTTAATTACTATCCTTCTGGCGCTGATGGTATGGGCTATCACGCTGATGACGAAAAAGAGCTCGGTCATCAACCAGTCATCGCCTCCTTGTCGCTTGGTGCCACACGTAAATTTGTTTTTAAACATAAAAAAACTCAAGACAAAGTTGAACTTCATCTTGAGTCTGGTCAGCTCGTTGTGATGCACGGTGATACACAAACCTTTTGGAAACATACGATCACTAAGACAAAGACGGTCGATACTGGACGAATCAGTCTAACGTTTCGGCATATGCTTACATCTTGATACTATCACTGACTTAACGAGTCATCTAATTCTTACGCGAGACGATCTAAAAAACGCTCACGGTAACACTGATAAGCAGCTTCACACACATTGGCAGTGTAGCTAGCATTAACACCACCTGCGACTACTGCGCCTACCGCTGGAATAATTTGCGCCGCTTTTGTCTTAACGATGTTAGTGGCTACTTTAGTCGCTGTTTGACGCAGTACACGAGACATGACCTCTTCATTGATCTGATTGAATGCTTGAGTTTCTGGATCTTTAATCATCCCCTGAGTGTCATCTAACGCCGCTTTACGCTCCTCAACAGAGGCAGAAGTTGCTACAGCCAATAAAGACATCGCAAATAGTTGTTCGCCTTCATTATTGATATCAAAGCCATAGTACGTTGCATATTCTCCAATCGCACGTAGGTTGGCCGTAATAAGTCCAACGACATCAGCAGGGATACCTGCCCAGCCTACAACCCCTGTAGTCACCCCTTGCGCACTGGTTAGCGCTACATATTTGCTTTTAAAAAGCTTAACTTGTTTATCTACAACCGCAATAGGTAGACGTTTAATGTCACCAAGCGTTTTGATAGAGGAATCGTTAATATCTACTTCCTCTTGATAGCTATCGATAACGTCTTGAGTATCTAGTGTCCAATTGGCTGCATCACTCAAAGCACTAATCGTTTCCTCAGTTGCTTTTTTTAGAGAATCACCAAATTGTGGAGCTTCCATCAGCGCATCACCGGCTGCTACCACAGGGGTATTAAACACTGCTAGCGTTTTATCCAAAATTCCTTTATCAGGGTTCTTCCATGCTTCTATCTCTGCACGGACTTTAGACTCATAGGCAACCTGGTCATCTGTTTTTTCATTGCTGGTCTTATTGTTGATAGCCTTATCGTTGATAGTCATATTATTTCCTTTATTAGTATCGTTCGCTTTCTATCCTATGATAAACAAGCGAAGACTACAGGGACGTTCTGTTGTTCAAAATAAAACTTTTGTATGATTTGTTAAGTCATCAGTTAAGTTTACTGGGTTTCAACAGACATCCCTTTACTAATAAATCCTACCAAACACTATCTAATAATTAGGCAATCTTGATATTCACTCAGCAGCGGCCAAGATAATCTTGCCAAAAGCATCGCCTTTTTGTAGCTCGTGGTGTGCTGCAACAACTTCTGAGAGTGAATAGGTTTTTTGAATTTTTAAAGTTAACTTACCATCGGCCACTTCCCGTAAAACACGCGCCATATCTTGACCACTACGCTGCGCTTTATAGCCTGCTACTACTAAGTCTTTTCGCTGACTGGCTTCTTTGAGCTTATCAACCCAGATAGTTGGCAACACATTTACTCGGGCACCTGATTTGAGAACGCTAAGCGCACGGACACCTGCATCATTACCGACTAAATCAAGTAGCACGTCGGCTTGCAGGTCAGGGAACGCTTCATCTTTGGTATAATCTATCCAACCCGCCAGCTTAGATGCGTTTATCAGCTCATCAAGCTTGGCATACTTTTCTGGCGAGCAAATTACCGTTACCTTAATATTATCTTGCGCCACTTTATTCATGAGCAGTTGAATTAGTAAATGACCAACACCACCTGCTGGTGCATTAATCACCACATGCTCACCTGTTTTTATATCAGCAAAATCCACAAATTGTAGCGCCGTTTGTCCGATACAAGGCAAAGCACCTGCCTGCTCTAAAGTGACATTGTCTGGTACTTTCGCAAGCAACTTGGCATCTACTGCCACATATTGCGCGTAGCCACCACCGCTAAAGGTCAAAGCCGCTACTCTATCGCCGATAGCAAATTCGTCGCTATTGCTGCTGACTACTTCGCCTGACACATCGAATCCTAAAATAGCTGGCTGATCATTCTCAAACTTGTCTTTACGAATGTTCTCTGCACCCCAGCCTTTACCTTGGCGGGTTTTATAATCGACAGGGTTAATTCCAGCATAGGCAATTTTTACCAGTACTTGATCATCCTGTAGCTCAGGGACATCAGCACCATCTTGGTATTTCATTACTTCAGGCTCACCAAACTCGCGTATGAGTACGGCGTGCTGTGTCTTAGGTATGTTGTGGTTAGCTTGTTGATTATTATCAGTAGTAGACGCTGTTGCCATCGTAGAATATCCTTATATTTTGTTTATTAGGCTGTACTTGTTATTCACTTTATTGAAACGTTGTACTGTTAATAGCACTTTCAATCGAGAACATGGTTAATCAATAAGATGATCAATAAAGACAATTGTTCATATATCGATAGATTGCCAATATAATACATTTAGACGAATTATTATAGTTAGGTATTAGGGCAGCATCAGTTCTGCACTAATGGGCAGATGATCTGATAGCGATGACCAAGGTTTTCCAGTGTGTACCCAAGCATCCTTCACAAGCAAATTGCGCACGTAGATACGATCTAAACTAAGCACTGGCAGTTTTGCGGGAAAGGTTGGCAACAGCTTGCCATGACAATACTTGAACGCTTCTATCATACCGAGATCTGATGCCAGTTTGTCACAAGACATCTTTTTCCAATCATTAAAATCGCCTGCCAAGATAAGCGGCTGATCTGGTGCAATCTCATTTCGAACATAGTCACTAATCGCTTGATACTGCTTGATACGATCACGCTCAAATAAATTTAAATGTGCACACAGCACCACAACAGGCATCTCCCAACCGATAGGCTGTACCTCACAGTGCAAGACACCGCGCTGCTCAAGCTTGTTGACCGTAATATTTACATTGTGTTTGGGGTCTAGCGGAAAGCGGCTTAATACTGCATTGCCGTGGTGGCCGTTTTCGTATTCGGAGTTTTTACCGTAACTATTTTGCAGATCTAAAAACTCGCCGAACCATTCATGCTGTGATTGATCTGGGTACTCGTTATATTGCATATTACGTTTAAGGTTTTGGCCTTGTACTTCTTGCAAACACAAGACGTCTGAACCCACAGACTCTAGCGCCTGAGCAATACCTTGCATCTTCACTTGGCGATTCAGCGGTGACATGCCTTTATGAATGTTGTAGCTAGTTAAAACAAAAGAGGTGGTAGTCATAGTTTGGTTAGTTGTACGCTCATTATTTATGGAGTAAAGATCAATAGCTCAGCTACGATAGCATCCATAGTGATGGTAATGACAGACATAAAAAGAGCACTGGCTCGTATTGAACCAATGCTCTCATATTACACCTATGTATTATTAATGGCTAATTCATAAATGGCTGATTCATAAATGAACATCGCGTATAGGTGTCATCGTCAGATTAGTAGCGAGTTACTAACGCTATTGGTTGATCTTCACCCATGATGTCTTGTGGCATAAATACAGCTTCGCCGCCATTATGAATGACGTGTTCGATGATTTCACCGATTGCATCATCTGTGATGCCTTCCGTAGTAGCATCATTGGCAGGGCTTAAAGTTTGTGCCTTTTCATCAATCTTAGCGGATTGTATATAGCCACGGCGTACATAAAGCGTCTCGCCAGCCCCTTGGAAAGCGCTGCGATATACTTCCTGCAAATCTGTCTGCAACATATTCGCACCACGAGCTTTATCAATTTCACCCAATGCAGCTTTATGTAGTGAAGTGCGATACTCTTCTACGGCTTCTTGCACACTATCTACAATATGCTGAGCACTACCATCTTCTAGGTTGGTCGCATTCGATACTGTAGCGATGATATTGTCTGGACGATCACAGACTTCTTTATAGTAGCCAATATTTTTTGCATCACCAACTATGACAAGAGGCATTTTATGCTCGCCCCATAGTTCTTGGACACTTTTATCAACTTGGTTAAAGAATTCTTTTAAGTGACTGCTTTCGTTGTTTGATGAACGATCTGAGCCACCGTCACCTGTTGTGTATAGTCCGTTGTTTTCGACAGGGAACTGAATGTTCTCCATATTGTTTTGTGCATCGTCATCTTTGTCGAATTCTCTCACAACACGGTCATTAGATGCTTCGATCAAACGAGCATTGTCACGGGTTAAGACCACAGTATAATAATGAACCGCACTTGCCATATCACGAACCAAGTCACGCGTAGCAAACCTATCTGAGATCACAACACGTTCCGTTGTATCAATTGGCATACGAATAACTTGCACATCATCTGTACTAGCAAATATAGCTAAAGTATCGAGGTTATAATTGTGATTGAGCTCACTGATTTTATTTTGAATATTATCTAGAATAGTGGTCGCTGTGCGTTTATCGTACTCTTTCGTCAGACGATCTTCGGCAACCTTCAATTGGTTTTTTAGAGCGATAGGATCTTGCTCGTTAGCTGGATGTTCACGATGCGTTTTAACAAAGATACTTACTGCAGGATTCGCTTTAGTTTCACGTAAACTTTTAAGAGTCGCTTTCATATATTGCTCCTTGTTTTATTATCGTTCATTTTTAACTTTATGTATTTCTTCACTCATATACTGTTATAAGCGTAGAAATTTCTATCCGTGTTTTCCTTGCATCCTGTCGATGCATAATATTTAAATTCCATTATCTTGATGCTAACAGCTATACCCCACTCCCTGTAGGGTTAATTTGCAAGCAAATGATAGCGCTTTGTAAGTAGAGCACTCTATATTGTTAAAGAACTGCTTTAACGAGCATAGCTACATATTTGGATAATTATCTTGAGAAGTTGAATCTAAGTATCAGAATTTCGATATTTACTTCCAGATTGCTAGCACTGTCCTAATTACTTGAATCGTATAAAAGTGCTTAGGTTGTATTTTTACCAAACGAACCCATCTTTTATATAATCTATATATAAAATAAGAACACACTGTATATTTCAATAGTAGCCAGACTTTTCTCATTCTCGTTTTGATTAATAATAATTCATTGATATCGGATACCTATATGACACCTTCTCCTTTAGATTTACGCCTTGTCGATTTTGCCGACACTGCGCCACATACCTTACAAAACCATGTGATTGACGCCATTGATGCTGCCAATACTTTTTTAGATACTTTAACCGTGATAGAAAGCGACAGTGCTGAAAAAACAAGTGCTGAAAAAACAAGTGCTGAAAAAATAAGCGCTGAACAAGCTTTGGCAGATGTGATGAGCTTTGACCATATTAATTTGGCATTAGATCGTAGCTGGGGTATTTTGTCGCATCTCAATAGTGTGATGAGCAACGATGAGATTCGTCATGTTCACCATGAACTGCTACCAAAGCTGTCTGCTTACGGTACGCGAGTTGGACAACATCAGCCGTTGTTTAATCGCTATCAAGCTATCGTCAATGACACAGATTTCTTTGCTACGTTAGAGCCTGCTCGTGCACGTGCAATTGAACTGGCATTACGTAGCTTTGAGTTATCAGGCGTTGCGTTACCTCAAGCTGAGCAAGAAAAATTTGCCGCTATCCAAAGTGAATTATCGACCCTGTCTGCAACTTTCTCGGACAATATCTTGGATGCGACGCAAGCATTTGCCCTACCTTTAGAAGACTCTCAGTTAAAGGGGTTAACAGAGAGTGGTTTGGCACTATTGGCAGATGCAGGTGAGCAATACAAGGCGCGTGAGCTTGCTAGCGGTGCTCTTGGCCAAGCTGATATAGATGCACTTCCTACTCCTTACTATGTGGCCAGTTTAAATATCCCTGTATATCTAGCGATCATGACTCATGCGGACGATCGCAACCTGCGTGAGACGCTGTATCATGCTTATGTCACACGCGCCTCTGAGTTTGATACGCATACCAATGCAAAAGGCAACTCATTAAATAACGCTAACAATATGAGTCAAATCCTCTCATTACGTGAACAAAAAGCTAAGCTACTTGGTTTTGCAAATTATGCTGAAGTATCGCTATCGACCAAGATGGCAGACAGCGTCTTAGAAGTTGAAACATTCTTACGTGACTTAGCAACGCAAGCCACCCCTGCTGCCAAAGCAGATTTGGCACAGCTACAGAAATACGCTAGCGATTATGGCATTGACGAGTTACAACCGTGGGATAGCGCCTACATCGCTGAAAAAGTAAAACAAAGTGAGTTCAGCTTATCGCAAGAGGAGATCCGTCCATATTTCCCATTACCTAAAGTGATTAATGGCTTGTTCACTATCGTTGAGCGTCTATACGGTATTAAAGTACAAGAGCAAAGCTATAAAGGTACAGAAAGTGACTCAGTCTCTCGCTGGCATGACGATGTAAGCTTTTATCAATTATTCGATGCTGATGATCGCTTGCTCGGTGGCTTCTACTTTGACTTGTTTGCACGTAGCGGTAAGCGTGGCGGCGCATGGATGAGTGGTTTTCAATCTCGCTATAGCTACGAAGAACAGAACCATCAGCAGCTGCCCGTTTGCTTTATGGTTGGTAATTTCACGCCAGCACTTGATGGCAAACCTAGTTTATTGACTCATGATGAAGTATTAACTTTGTTCCACGAGTTTGGTCATGGGTTACATCATTTATTAACCCAAGTGACGGTCGGTGATGTCGCTGGTGTCAATGGCGTTGAATGGGATGCGGTCGAGCTTCCTAGTCAGTTTATGGAGAACTGGGCTTGGGATGCTGAAGGTATTGCCCTTATCAGCAGTCACGTTGAGACTGGCGAGCCATTGCCTAAAGACAAGCTCGATGCACTACTGGCAGTGAAAAATTTCCAAAGTGGTATGCAAACGCTGCGTCAAATTGAGTTTGCCCTATTTGACCTGCTCATTCATGCTCATACGCCAGCACTGAGTTACGATGGCATTTTAGAGACGCTCAATACTGTCCGTAATGATATCTCCGTTATGCAAACACCTGACTATAACCGCTTTGCTAATGGTTTTAGTCATATCTTCGCGGGTGGTTATGCTGCAGGTTATTACTCATATAAATGGGCGGAACTGCTATCAGCGGATGCGTTTAGCAAGTTTGAAGAAGACGGTATTTTCAACCCAGCGACAGGCAAAGCGTTCCGTGAATCTATCTTATCTGTTGGCGGCAGTTTCCCAGCGAAGACCAACTTTGAAAACTTCCGCGGTCGTAGCGCCAGTATCGATGCCTTGCTACGCCATAATGGTTTCACTGATGTTAAAAATATTGATGCCGCAAATACTCAAACGACTCGCGAGGTCATTTAAATGCGTTATCAATCATCTAGTCCCAAGCGCCGATTTTTAGCAGGGGTACGTTGTCCAAAATGTCAGGAGATGGACGCTGTGGTGCAAGTCAATATCGTAACCCCTGCCCCAGATGAGTATATTGAATGTACTCAGTGCGGACACACAGAACACCGCCCCGATCCTGATGCCATTAGTGCAAAGAACCATCTAGAAGATCAGATGGCTCGTGATGCGATGGCGATTGGCACCAGCGGCACTGTAAAATTTAAGCCTTAGTTATTTAGTTTTCATATCTAAAAACAGATTAAATCCTTTATTATTTAATGGTCTATTAAGCCTATCTATCAATAGATAGGCTTTTTATTTTGAGTTTGCTATAGTATGGCTACTTATATTCTTGACATGAATCGATCACAATATGAAACCAGACAACATCCGGCCTTCATCAACCCGCGCTTCTAAGAAAAAACAGACTACATCACGTCAGAAAATTTTGGCAGTACTTATCTCCATATTGCTACTTATCGTCATTGTCTACCTTATCGTAGGAAGGTCTGGCACTCAGTCCACAATCCCTGTAGATAACGCTACTTCAGCACCAGTAACTGAGCAAACGCCGACAGAGTCAACAACAGACAATATATCTGAGACAACAGATGACTCTGTGATTAACAATAGTGTGCTCATGGATGAAAACTCTGGAGCAGCCAATAATGACAGTACCGCGATACCAAATCCTACTGCTATATTAGATGCACCTCTACCAGAAAATGATAGCTTGGCTAAAGAAGAGATTGATCGTTTAGAAGATGAGCGTCAGCGACTGGCCGAACAAGAAAAGTTAGCAGCGGAACAAGTGGCTATGAATAAGCAATTGACTGATATGAAGGCAGAACAAATTGCGCTACTCGAACAACAAATTGCTCAGTTAGAAGCAAACGACTCTAATAAAGCGACGGTTCAATAACCGTATACTTGATTTGGTTATTGAGAGGCTTACGATGGCGATTTTGCAATTCACACATGCCTCTATTTTAAATAGCAATGCACAGTTGCTTATTTTACCTGTCAACAATGCTGGTGTCGTTTTAGATCCTGTACTCACACGAGCGAAAACTCTATTTCCTGATAATTATAGTCGCTATCATCGTGCGTGCCGCGATGGTAGTCTGAACGTTGGTAGCTGCTTACTTAATAAGCGCACACGTGAGCAAGTCGGACTTGGTATCAGTAGTAATGGGAATCAGCCAAACTACATTGCCAACCTTGTGATATCAAACCATCCTTATCATCCAGCGCGCACACGTTGGCTGACTGCTGCTTTGATTGATTTACAACAGCAAATGATGCCGCTTATACGTTACCAAGGCATACGCAGAGTTGCATTGTTTGCGCGGCCGCTTATCTCAGGCAAACCACGTGATATCTTATTCAATGAAAGTAATACAGCAGATACCCTGCCCTTAGACTGGCATGCTGATACTTTGCCATTACTGACTGAGTACTTACAAGACCTACCAAAACTTCGTATCGATATACATCTGCCTAAAAGCATTGAGTTATAAATGGCCTTTTAGCTAGCCAGTCATCATCTTTTTGAGCACATAAAAAAACCGCCCTGAATACTCATAACGAGCATTTCAAAGCGGTTTTTTATTACTTAAACTACATCAGATATTGAGTATTAGTTCTGCTCAACACCTTTCATAGTTAGTTTGATACGACCACGGTTGTCAACGTCTTGTACGAGTACTTTAACGACCTGACCTTCTTTTAGATAGTCTGATACATTCTCTACGCGCTCTTCTGCGATTTGTGAAATATGTACTAGGCCATCAGTGTTTGGCAAGACATTTACAAATGCACCGAAGTCGACGATACGAGCAACGGTACCTTCATAAGTTTTACCAACTTCAACTTCAGCAGTTAGTGCTTCGATTTTGCCAATAGCTGCCTTGGTCGCTGCTTTGTTTTCACCAAAGATACGGATAGTACCTGCATCATCGATATCGATAACCGCGCCAGTTTCTTCCGTTAGCTGACGGATAGTTGCGCCGCCTTTACCGATAACGTCACGAATCTTGTCTGGGTTGATTTCGATAACCGCGTAGTTTGGTGCATGAGCATTGATTTCAGTACGGCTCTCAGGCAATACTTGGTTCATTGCTTCTAGGATATGGATACGACCAGCATGGGCTTGTTTAAGCGCTTGCTCCATGATATCAGGGGTAATCCCTTCGATTTTGATATCCATCTGTAACGCAGTGATACCGTTCTTAGAACCGGCCACTTTAAAGTCCATATCACCTAGATGATCTTCATCACCCAAGATATCTGACAATACAGCAAAACGATCGCCTTCTTTAACCAGACCCATCGCGATACCAGCAACTGGTGCTTTTAATGGTACGCCTGCGTCCATCAATGCCAAGCTTGCGCCACAAACAGAAGCCATAGAAGACGAACCGTTAGATTCAGTGATTTCTGATACCACACGAATCACATACGGGAAGCGCTCGCTATCAGGTAACATCGCTTGTACACCGCGGCGTGCTAGACGACCATGGCCGATTTCACGACGTTTTGGAATACCTTCACGGCCCGTTTCACCAACTGAGAAATGCGGGAAGTTATAATGCAGCATGAAATGGTCACGAATCGTGCCACCTAGTGAGTCAATCATGTTGACGTCACGGCTGTTACCAAGTGTGGTAGTAACCAATGCCTGCGTCTCACCACGTGTGAACAGTGCTGAACCATGCGTATATGGCAATACACCAACTTGTACGTCAAGCGCACGAACTGTCTCAGGGTCACGACCATCGATACGCGGCTTACCTGACAAGATGTTGTCACGAACAGTACGATATTTAAGGTCGTTATAGATTTCTTTAAGCTCAGATACGGTATCAGCATAAGTTTCTGACTCAGCATCACCAGCAAGTGCATCAATAATTGATTGCTTGATTTCATCAAGCTTGGTGTAACGTGCTTGCTTATCAGTAATGGTATAAGCGTCAGCAACTTGCTCGCCGAACTGCTCTTTCATGCTGCTGGTAAGGGCTTGGTCACGCTCAGGAGCAGAGTATTGCTGCTTAGCAGTACCGATTTCTTCAGCCATTGAAGCAATGTTATCAATAACGATTTGTTGTTGCTGATGGCCGTACAATACTGCACCTAACATCTGGTCTTCTGACAACTCTGCCGCTTCAGACTCAACCATTAATACCGCAGACTTAGTACCAGCCACAACCAAATCTAGATCACTAGTTTCAAGCTGCTCAGACGTTGGGTTTAGAACGTATTCGCCATTAATGAAACCAACACGAGCGGCAGCAACAGGACCATTAAATGGTGCATCAGAAATAGCCAATGCTGCTGAAGCACCGATTAGTGCAGCGATATCTGCAGACTGAGTTTTATCTGATGATACAACTGTTGCGGTAATTTGGATTTCGTTTACGTAGCCTTCTGGGAATAGCGGACGAATCGGACGGTCAATCAAGCGTGAAGTTAAAGTTTCAAATTCGCTCGCACGGCCTTCACGTTTGCCGTAAGCACCTGGGATTTTACCCGCTGCATACATTTTTTCTTGATAATTAACCGTTAGCGGAAAGAAGTTTTGACCTTCTTTAGCTTCTGATTTTACGACTGCTGCAACTAATACTGTTACGCCGCCCATGTGTACTAAAATAGAGTTTGCTTGACGGGCAATACGGCCTGTCTCGATAACAACCTGCTGGTTGCCATACTGAAATTCACGCTTAATGGTGTTGAACATTGTCATATAATCTTCCTAATGTTGACTGACAAAACTGATATCAGCGTCAAAAAAAGCTGATACCTGTCATTAAAATTCTGTGTATATGGCTATCAGTTGACATGTTTTCTATTAAAAATCATCGCAACCAATGCCAATAACGTTACTTGGTTATCTCATATATTTGCCTGAGTTAGACATCGTACTATTATGTATATTCGGTCGTGCAATTTTGGCTTTACTATAAATACTATCAAAAAGACATTAAGTCAAAAGACTTCGATGCTAAAAACCCTACAGGCTATTTTCTAGGTTTCAAATATCAGCTATCTGCGCCGATTACCAAGCCAAATAATAAGTATTTTATCAATAATCGCCATATCTGTAGCAGATGCGCTATCAAACTCACAAGGCATTATTTTACAGTGATTTATAGCCATTGACCAATTAATTGCACAGTAGCGCAATTATCGTCAGAAAATGTCGCATTTGAGGCTTGATTAGTACAGTTTATACCAATATTCCTCTTAGCTATTTTATAGAAGGAGTTATAGCTCTTACTATTTGAGCACTGTATCTAAAACGAATAAGCATAAAAAAACGGCGTGAAACTATTCCACACCGTTTTTGGAAAAATCTATTTTATCGATAATAACAAACAAGTTCCAAGCGATTTAGCGAAAAATTCAGCATCCACTCGTACTATTGTCGTTAGATTAACGACGTAGACCTAACTGGCTGATTAGAGTAGTGTAACGACCAAGGTCTTTACCTTTTAAGTAATCAAGCAGTTTACGACGCGTGTTAACCATACGGATAAGACCGCGACGGCTATGATGGTCAGCTTTGTGTGCTTTAAAGTGGTTCTGCAAATCATTGATACGAGCACTCAACAAAGCTACTTGAACTTCTGGAGAACCAGTGTCATTTTCGCCACGTTGGTATTGAGCGATGATTTGTTCACGATCGGTATTAGTTAGCATAAATATCTCCGGCAATGCTAAAAACTTTAAATACAGGCTGCAATTTGAGTCAGTATTAAAGCAATAGAATAATAAATAAAATAACCTGTACGCCATTCAGGACAACCCTGCATTACTAGAGTTGACCTAGTGTACGACAAGCTCAGTTAACAACCATTTAGTATGTTTTGAATCGTACATTGCATTTAGCTATAGCACTACTTAATCAAAGTAATGGGCTAACTACAGTACATCATCCAAAACCTAATTTAAATGTGGGGGTAATTATAACAAAAAACTGCTGAACTAGCAGCAGTTTTTCATAATACTTGTAAAGCGACATTCAATTTCTAGTAGCTAGTATTTGATAGATAATTATCTATTGAGATCCTACCTAAGCAGACTACTTATTAACATCAGCTTCTTTCGCATTGCCGCCTAGCTCATCATCTTCAAGAGGCGTGGCAGTAGTCACTTCCGCTAGACTTTCTGGGGCAGTATGCTCACTTGGATTGATTTCTTCTGCAAGCTTTTCAATCTCTTTTTCCTGCTCGTCCATATTGTTCGGTGAATTACTCATATTAGCTCCTGAATTATTATTTTGTGGACTAACTTTAATTGCACTCATCGATCATAAGACGTGCAAACTATAAACATATTAATGCCACCTATTACAGGTGGCATATTAAAAACCTACTTGTCTTCTTTCGCATTTTCTAAGTTAGCTGCGATACGTTCTGCTGCTGCTTCACTATTTTCATTATGATTGTCTTCAGTTTGACCTTTAAGCGCCGCTTCTGCTGAATCAGAACGTTGTTGCTCAAGCTTAGTATCATTTGGGTTAGAGTTTGACATAGTATTTTCCTTAGTTATGGTTATAAATATTAGTTGTATAGAGTTGAAATCTAATAGTACTTAATTAAAAATTTTTAGTTAGAGTTCAAAATCCTAAGATAATGCTTTATCTATAGCATCAACAAAATTGGGTATATCATCTGGGTTACGCGAAGTAATAAGATTACCATCTACTTGTACTGTCTTATCTACGTAGTTTGCTCCAGCATTTTCTAAATCTAGTTGCAAAGTAGGATAAGCGGTAAGGGTCTTGCCTTTAGCAATACCTGTATTGATGAGAACCCAAGGAGCATGGCAAATAACAGCTAATGGCTTTCCTGCTTCATTAATAGCATTGATAATTTGATGAGCCTTTTCATTACCACGAATAGTATCAGCGTTCACAGTACCACCTGGTAACACCAATGCATCATAGTCAGAGACGTTGGCATCTTCCGCAAAGATATCAGCAGTAAAAGTATCACTCTTATCTACGTCCTGCTGCATGGCTTGCACTTCTTTCTTATCATTTGTTGTTATGAGAAGTGTTTTATAGCCCTTATCTTTTAGCTGATTATTGACGTCTTCGTACTCTGCTTGTTCGAAGTGATTATGTAGTAAAAAAGCGATCGTTTTCATAACTTTCCTTCTTCTTATCTATTATTTTTTGTGAGTCAGTATATTTTTATAAGTTAGTTTTATTATTGTTCGGTAGTATATTTTCCTTTGAACTATTTTATTTTTATTTAAATGCATCCTTTTGGCATCGGTTTTTACTTCTAATTGTCTATTATTTTAATTATTTGCTTTATAGCAATTTCTTATTCTTATAATATTTATCCGTTTTATTTTTTAACTCAGCATTCCCTATCTGATGAATCTAGAATACAAAAAAAACAGGTGTCACCATAGGCGAAACCTGCAATAAAATGTGACGGTATGTGATTAGTGTAAACTATTAGTAAATCAGGCCAACGTTAGGTGGTAGTTTCTCTATTTAAGTAACATTGATGAAAACGTCACTATTAGCGCTGAATCAATTTCTTAGGTTGTAAACGTCCGTTTAAGCTCACAGACCCCAAACCAAGAAATTCTCCTTGCTCATTAAGTAAACGTATATCAACTGGTATTTCGTGCTCTAGGAGCTGAGGCGCATCAAGATCAGTATCAGTTTTACCATTGATACTAGCGTCACCATCAATACCGACAGAACTATCATTAGACAGCTGGTTAGAAACCATATTAACAACATAATCTTTGAGCTTACCTATTAGCTCATCAAATACGTTTAAGCGCTGTCCCATATGTACACGGGCGCATTGCTCCTCTGTCAGCGTTAGTTCAGCATCGATATCAATACAAGCATCGATAGGCAGCAGCCAAGACTGACGCTCCTCTAGACCATGCTCTTCTAATGATGATAAAGCAAGCGCATCATCAATGCTGAAGTTCCCTACTTGTGTACGACGTAATGCCGTCAAATGTCCTAGCGTACCTAGCTGCTTCGCAATATCTTCCGCTAATACACGTACGTAAGTACCTTTCGTACAAGTAACCGTTAGATTAATCTGGGTATCATCTATCATCTGTAGATTGATTGCTTTAATCGTAATATCTCTAGGTGGTCTATCAACCTCAATGCCCGCGCGGGCATATTCGTACAGTTTTTTGCCATTTTTTTTTAGCGCTGAGTACATCGGTGGTATCTGCTGCTGAGTACCCAAAAACTGCTGTGCAATAGTCGCTAATGATGCTTCGTCAAATACTGGAATAGAAGCCTGCGTTACGATTTGGCCATCAGCATCACCAGTATCGGTTTGACTACCTAACAAGATAGTCGCTTGATAAGATTTATCAGCATCCAGTTGATAATGGCTAAACTTGGTGGCTTCACCCAAGCAAATAGGCAACAGGCCAGTTGCCATCGGATCAAGCGTTCCTGTATGTCCTGCCTTTTTACTATCGTGTATCGGTGATTTAAATAAATACTTCACTTTTGACACGACTTGCTGCGAGGTCATACCTTTGGGTTTATCCACCAATATGACACCTGAAACTTTTACTTTTTCAGGTACTTTATTGGCTGGTTTATCAACTTGCTTAGACGCTATAGACATAATAATAATTTACTCGTCATTCTCGTTTTGCTCAGTTTTAGTCACGGCCTTACTAATCAAGTCCATCATGTAGTTACCACGAGCAGTCACTTCATCATAATGAAAACGTAAGCGCGGCGTAGTACGTGTCTTTAAGCTATGGCTTAGTTCCGTACGTAAGAATCCTGCCGCTTTATTCAATACTTTGATGCTTTCTTCATGATTGGTCTTGTTCATAGCATCATTGAGCTCAGGCTCCATGATAGTGACATAGACGTCCGCATAACCTAAATCTGGGCTAACTTTGACACTAGAGATCGTGACAAAACCAGTTAGACGAGGGTCATTGACTTCATCGCGAATAAGAACAGCAAGCTCACGCTGAATCTGATCCGACAATCTTTGTAAACGTTGGTTCATGTTGTTACCTTACTTTAATGGGCTTATTTTATTACTGTATAAGTCTGCTGATTAATATATGTTGCACTGATATGTGCTAAAAAAGGCCTAGCAGGATGTACCTGTTAGGCCTAAGTACAGCTGAATATTAGCAAAGTATCTAAACAGCTCAGCGAATTGCGCATATTGCATTAATACATACTCTGCTATCGGACAGCAGCTTTAGATAGTACGTGCGAACTCTTGGATTTCAAAGACTTCGATCTTATCGCCAGCTTCAACATCATAACCACGAACGGCCAGACCACATTCCATACCAGTACGTACTTCATTAACGTCTTCTTTATAGCGACGTAATGATTGCAATTGACCAGTAAAGATAACTTGGTCATCACGCAATACGCGGATAGGTTTGTTGCGATAGATTGTACCTTCAACAACCATACAACCAGCAGCAGCACCGAACTTACTAGAACGGAATACTTCACGAACGTCTGCAACACCAAGGATTTTCTCACGATGTTCAGGAGCAAGCATACCGCTCATTGCTGATTTAACATCATCGATCAAACCATAGATTACGCTATAGTAGCGAATATCCATGTTAGCAGTGTCTGCTTTGCGGCGTGCGGTAGCATCTGCACGAACGTTGAAGCCTAACAGTACCGCTTCACTAGACTCTGCCAGGGTTACGTCGGACTCAGAGATAGGACCAACGCCTGAACTGATTACTCTGACTTTTACTTCATCAGTAGACAATTCATTTAGAGCAGCTAGTAGTGCTTCTAGTGAACCACGTACGTCTGTTTTTAGTACGATATTCAAGAATGACACATCGCCTTGGCCCATCTGGTCAAACATGCTTTCTAAACGCATGGCATTCTGACGCTCAAGTTGACGCTCACGCTCACGGTTGGTTCTAAAGTCCGCAACTTCACGAGCTTTTTTCTCATCCGTTACAACTAGGAATTCGCTACCAGCAGCAGGTGTTTCAGGCAGACCTAAAATCTCTACAGGAATAGAAGGACCAGCTGACTTGATACGTTGGCCATGCTCATCAGTCAATGCACGAACTTTACCATAGTGCTCACCAGCTAGAACCAAGTCGCCTTGTTTCAATGTCCCTTTTTTCACTAGGACACTAACGACAGGGCCACGACCTTTTTCAAGTCTTGACTCAATAACCACACCCTGAGCAGCTCCGTCTAGTGGCGCTTCTAGTTCCATTAACTCAGCTTGTAAGCTAATGAATTCTAGTAAGTCTTCGATACCTTCGCCTGTTTTGGCCGAGATACGAGCCATTGGTGTATCGCCGCCCCATTCTTCTGAAACAACTTCTTTCGTCGTTAATTCATTAAGAACACGGTCAGGATCAGCACCTGGCTTATCCATTTTGTTGATAGCAACAATGATTGGCGTACCCGCTGCACGTGCATGATCAATTGCTTCTGCTGTTTGTGGCATCATGCCATCGTCAGCTGCAACAACCAATACAACGATATCAGTCGCTTGAGCACCACGTGAACGCATTGCGCTAAACGCTGCGTGACCTGGAGTATCAAGGAAAGTAATAACGCCGCGATCAGTTTTTACATGATAAGCACCGATATGCTGTGTAATGCCGCCCGCTTCGCCATTCGCAACTTTCGTTTCACGAATTTTATCTAGTAGTGAGGTTTTACCATGATCAACGTGACCCATGATAGTCACTACTGGTGGACGAGTCTGGATGTTGCTACTACGCTCATCAACTGCGTACTGTAAGTCGTCTTCAACTTTAGTATCACTAACTGGTACTGGGTTGTGGCCCATTTCTTCAACAAGCAAGCTTGCGGTTGCTTGATCAATCGTATCTGACTCACGAGCCATTTCACCCATTTTCATGAGTAATTTGGTTACTTCGCGAGCTTTAACCGCCATACGCTGTGCAAGATCGGCAACTGAAATTTGCTCACTAATCTCGACATCATAAACGATTTTTTCAACAGGTTTTTCAAACTTATGCTGTGATGCTTGAGTTGAACGCAAACCGTTTTTGCGGTTTTTTATTTCACGCTCATCTTGGTTCTTACGACGACGACCACGAGTACCAGTACTGTTCGAACCACGTTTGATTTCGCGACGCTCTTTTTCGAAAGACTCTTCTAGTGCATCACCAACCAAACCTTCAGCCAATGGCTCATCTTTACGTACTTCAGTAACAGGTTCACGATCTGTATATTTACCAGCCATTTTGCGCATTTGCTCAAGTGTACGCTTTTGCGCTTCTTCAGCTTGTGTGCGGCGGGTTTCTAGTTCGATTTCACGCAGACGCGCTTCTTCTTTCTCACGAGTCTCGCGAGCTTTACGTTCAGCAGCGGTTTCAACTTTAGGCTTAGTTGCAGCAACCTTTTTCTTCGGCTGCTCTTTAGGCTTAACTTCAGCCGTCGCTTTACCGCCTTTTTTGACAACAACTGATGTAGAAATATCATCATTTTTGTCGTCTGATTTTTTGCTAGAGCCTAAGCTTGCGCGCATTGCTGCTAGCGTTGCTGCTTGACGCTCTTCCGCTTTTTTCTTAGTAGCGGCGCGTTCTTCAGCTTCTTTTGCTGCACGTTCTTGAGACTCAATTAGAGCTTGCTCACGAGCGGCTAACTCTTCAGCCATTTTTTCTGGATCAGGCTTTTCAAATACTTTCTTTTTACGCACTTCTACATTGACGCTCTTAGATTTACCAGAAGAGCCAGTCACACGTGCAGTACTGGTCGTCTTAGACTTAAGACTAATACGACGCTTTTCTTGTTGACCATGACTTTGCTTTAAATACGTCACCAGCTTTTCTTGCTCAAGCTCGGTGACTAGGTCATCCTCTGCGCGAGCAGGCAGGCCAGCATCTACTAATTGCTGCTTTACAGCATCTGTAGTTTTGCCTACCATTTCTGCTAGTTCTTTGACGGTCTTATCTGCCATTTATTATCACCTACTGTCTATTATTTGCTATATGTTCAATTCAGTTGTTGGCTACAAATGATTGGGTTAAGGCTGATACTTATAAATAGATATCAGCGCTTTATTCTCAATAGCATATCACCAAAAGACAGCGATATGCAGTTACCGCTTATTCATCGAACCAAGATTCCCGAGCTTTCATGATGAGTTTTCCTGCAGTTTCAGAGTCTAATCCTTCGATATCTTCTAGATCGAAGACGGCTTGTTCTGCCAAGTCATCAACAGTAATGATGTCTTTTTGCGCCATTTTATAAGCCCAACTGACTGTCATACCTTCAAGCTCTTGAAGCTCTTGACTTGGCTCTTTCATGTTCTGTTGTTTGACCAGTTCATCAGCGATGACGACTTCTTTAGCACGCTCTTGAATCATATCAATCGCTTCATCGTCTAGACCTTCGATATCATAGAAAGTCTCAACTGGTACATAGGCCACTTCTTCAATACTGGTAAAACCAATATCAACCAATGCCTGTGCTAAATCTTTATCTACTTCTAGGCGCTCATAGAATAATTCAATAAACGCTTTTGATTCGTTTTGTTGACGTTGCTGATACTCTTCTTCGAGCATCATGTTCAGCTTATAGCCCGTCAATTCAGACGCTAAACGTACGTTTTGGCCTTGTGAGCCAATAGCACGCGCCAATTGATCATTGGTGCTAAAGATAATGTCTGCTGTTTGCGTATCTTCATCTAAAATGATACTGCTTACGTCAGCAGGCTCTAGAGAGCTGATGATGAACTGGGCAGGATCATCTGACCATACCACCACATCAATACGCTCACCGTCTAGCTCTTGCTGTACTGCTTGGATACGTGTACCACGCATACCGATACAAGCGCCAACTGGATCAATACGATGATCGTTGGTCTTCACAGCTATTTTAGCACGGGTACCTGGCAGACGAGCGACGTTACGAATTTCGATAATTTGTTCTGCAATCTCAGGCACTTCTTTTTGCATCAATGCTGATAGCATTTCAGGATGCGTGCGAGATAACAGTAACTGTGCACCGCGGTTTTCACGGTTTACATGGTACAAGATAGCGTTGATACGCGATTTTGCACGGAGTTGTTCGCGTGGCAACATTTGATCACGTGACAAATAACCTTCGGCATTGTCACCCAAATCGATGATATAGCCATCACGAGTCTGTTTTTTGACTTCGCCATACATCATCTCACCAACACGTGGCTCGAAAGCGTCTGCAACTAATGCACGCTCAGCTTCACGTATCTTTTGGATGATGACTTGTTTGGCTTGAGTAGCAGCAATACGACCAAATTCGATTGATTCAATTTGCTCTTCTTTAATATCACCAATTGACCATTCTTCCTGATCAAGATCGGTGATAGCAAGCTGACAAGCTGGCATTTCATGGTCTTCATCTGCAACCACTGTCCAGTAACGATAAGTATCGTAATCGCCAGTTGCACGGTCGATTGCTACCCGTACAGCCACTTCTGGCTGCTCGGTATATACTTTCTTTTTAGTCGATACCACTAAAGCGTCTTCAATTGCTTCAAAGATATCTTCAGGATTTAAGCCCTTTTCATTACTGACAGTTTCTACTACCGTTAAGATTTCACGACTCATGCTATACCTGTCCTATCATTTTTTAATTGACTTAAATTTTATAATTTGGGTGCTGCTATTATATAGTTGCTATAAGCCACATAAGCTATTGGAAGATAAAACTGTCTATCTATAAACAGTTACCCTAGTAAAAATCTAGGCATCTTCATAAATCAAATTGGCTTTATCAATATTACTTAATGCAATCTCAAACTGCTCGCCATCACTTGACGTCAGTTTTAAAGAGTTTTCATCAATACTATCTAAAGTACCTGTGGCTTTACGACGTTTTTGATCGCCTGTACCGATAGCTTGAATCAGACGCAAGCTCACAGTTTGACCAACATACGCATGCATTTGCTCATCTGAGAAAAACGCACGATCAAAACCAGGTGAAGATACTTCTAAGATGTACTCACCAGCGATAGGATCATGAACTTCTAAGATACCGCTTACTTGATGGTTTACTGCCGCGCAGTCTTCAATCGTTACTTGTTTATCTTGGGCTTGCTCTTCTGGCAATGCCTCAATATAGATACGTAGTAAAGAGCGACGACCTTGTGGCGCAAACTCAATACCCCATAATGACACATCACAAGCGGCCACGGCAGGGGCAATAATATTAGTCAGTTCTGCAACTTTAGTCGAAAGCTTCATAATCTCTTTGTATTTTCCTATTCACTTATCTATCGTACTTAGTAAACCGTATTAAAGATTGACTCTTATCTATATAGCAATCTTATAATGATAAGAATCACGGTCAGTATATAATTTTAAATCACAAATATATGATACATATTGTGCATTTATATAGGGACGAGCGTAAAAAACATCAAGCTCGGCCAGACAATGCTTTTATTATTTATAAAGCACTACTATCGATAAAAGTATGAGGAATAAAAGATAGTGTTGCTTAAGAAGCATCGTGCCGGTAGCGGCCGATGATGACCAGTGACGAGTAATATCGTACTCTATAGACTTAGAGCTTAGCATAAGTAGGATAGATACCGCGATAACACTGACCTTCAGATACAAAAAAACCCACAAACATAATGGTGGGCTAATCGGTACTGACAAATTTAGTGTACAAAACATCAGTATAAAAAGTGGTAGCGGGGGCTGGATTTGAACCAACGACCTTCGGGTTATGAGCCCGACGAGCTACCAGACTGCTCCACCCCGCATCAATCTAGAACGCATATTATAGGGAGGTTTCGTAGAAGTGTCAATACTTTTTTTAAATTAATTATAAAATAAGTATTATCTGCTAAAAATCCAACCTGAAGTTATGCTACGTCTGTAAAACTTGGTGCGATTGGGGGGACTTGAACCCCCACAGCTTTCGCCACCACCCCCTCAAGATGGCGTGTCTACCATTCCACCACAATCGCATTGTACTGCTCTGTCTCTATCGTCCAGTCTATAATCAATGATGCTTAAGGTAGGCATCTATAGAACAGGAGTTGCGAAAACAGGAAAGCATTGTAAATCTAACCTACCAAAATAGCAAGCGCTGCCTACTTAAAAGAAGCTTACTCGGAATGTTGAGTCATTGGACGCGGCGTTTGCGGTGCTGAAACTGGCGCATCTAGACGAAACTGATCTTCTGCTTGCTTACGCGCATGAACAGCAAGCGTCATACTCGTAATAAAAAATATGACCGTTAGTACTGCCGTAGCACGCGTCAAGAAATTAGCAGTACCTGCTGCGCCAAACACGGTACCTGATGAACCGGCACCAAAAGAAGCTCCAGCGTCTGCCCCTTTACCATGCTGTATCAGAATCAAGCCGATCATGGCAATGGCCACAATAATATGCAGGGCTAATATAAACGTAAACATGGTGGCCTCTTTTGCCGCGTAATGACGACTGATAACGGAAAATAAAACGTAAGGTTAATAGAATGACAATCGGCATGATCAAATGCCAAATCGACTATATAAATAAGGCGCATTGTACACGATTGCAAGGGCAGTGTTAAACCTACTTTTACCAACCGATAAAACCATACTCTCTATAAGCTATGATCTTGATATCTGAGCGTTATTTATTCATTTAAGCATTGGCTTGGTTAAATGCGTCGGCAATCGCTAGAAAGCTCTCTGCTTTTAACGAAGCGCCGCCCACTAACGCGCCATCAATCATAGCGTCAGAAGCAAAGCTATTGGCATTATCAGCATTAACACTACCGCCATACAATACGGTAATCGTATCTGTTATATCAGCAAAGCTTGCAATCGTCTGCTTGATATACTCATGAGTTTTACTCACTTCTGCCACAGTAGGCACTTTACCTGTACCAATTGCCCATACAGGTTCGTAAGCGACGAGCAGCTTTTCAGATAACGATGAGGCTAAATCTGGCTGTTGAGTCAGTAAATCCTTAATAACTGAGAGTTGCTCATTGATAACGTCGAGTGTTTGATCATTGTCATACTGTTCTTGTGTTTCGCCGATACAAAATACCACACCTAAGTTCTGAGAAAACGCATGAAACAATTTGCTTATCAGGCAATCATGAGACTCTTTGTGATATTGACGACGCTCAGAGTGGCCAAGTAGCGTCCAAGTAGCACCTGCATCTGCTACCTGCTGTGCTGAGCAGTCACCCGTATAGGCTCCTGTACTTGCACTATAGGTACTGACGTTCTGTGCTGCACAGAGTATTGAGCTATCTGCTAGACGTGTACTCACTGTACTTAAATGAACACAACTTGGTGCTACCATTAATTTACAGCGGTCTTTTAATGCCTGCGAGTTGGCTTGTTCTTCAGTATTAACTTTAGTCAATAAGTCGTCCAACAGTGCATTGACAGCACTGTTAGTCGCAGGATTCTGTTTCCAATTGCCAATTACCCAAGCTTGCATACTTATTTACCTTGTCTCATGTATTCATGCCAATTCGGCTCATATGCGCGCCAGTATAACAAATAATTCGTAAGTGCTATAGTAGCGTGCCACCATGAGCAGAATCACTTCTGCAAACTTATCTGCAGACAATACTTCAATAGACCGTTATTTTTACGAGCTAGTCGTCTAATGGTATATATAAATTTTTCAAACTAAAGTAAAGTTCTATACTACAGAGTTTATAAAATCAAATATTATTGCTAGTTCTATATATAGATATACAGGTAGATAGGATAAACAAAGCAAGACAGTTATCAACTAGCAACGACGAATATATAGCGTGTAATACCAAGCATTTCTACAGAATATTTTGCATCAAAGGAGAGGTTACAATGTCTATCGCAACTAGTAAGTACGGTGGTCTAGCGCAGCAACTGATTAGCGACGGTGTCGTTAGCGAAGCGAACATGAAGACGGCACAGATTGAGTCGCAGCAGCAGCAAATAGGACTGGTACCTTATCTGGTAGACAATAAACTGGCCGATGCTTATCAGCTTGCCCAAATGCTATCCCAAGCTTTCGGCGACCCTCTATTCGATCTCGATGCATTAAACATTGATGTTATTCCAAAAGACTTGGTTGATGAAAAAATCGTTCGCAAGTTTAATGCTTTACCACTCTTTAAACGAGGACAACGTCTATTTGTCGCACTAAGTGATCCCACTCGCGTTGATGCCATTGATGCGATTGCCTTTAATTCTCGACTGTCGATAGAAACCATTGTTGTCGAAGAAAATAAGCTTAAAAAGCGTATTGAAAGTGTATATGCAGATACGATGCAAAGCTTTGATAGCTTCTCTGATAGTGATTTAAATGTTGGCTTTGAAGACGGTGACGAAGATAAGGAAGATGGCGAGACTCAGCTGAACGACGGCGTTGATGAAGCACCTGTTGTAAAGTTCGTCAATAAAATGCTAGTCGATGCGATTCGTATGGGCGCTTCTGATTTACACTTCGAGCCATACGAAAAATCTTTCAGAGTACGATTTCGTGTCGATGGCGTCATGCAAAAAATGGCCAGCCCACCTGTTCAACTTGCGAATAAAATTGCAGCACGTCTAAAAGTCATGTCGCAAATGGATATCTCAGAACGCCGGGTACCGCAAGATGGGCGTATTAAACTAAAAATTTCTAAAAATAAAGCGATTGATTTCCGGGTAAACTCATTACCGACGTTATTCGGTGAAAAACTTGTTTTGCGTATCCTTGATCCATCCTCAGCCATGTTAGGTATTGATGCATTGGGGTATGAACCAGATCAGCAGGAAATGTTTTTAGAGGCATTACACAAACCACAAGGCATGTTGCTTATCACTGGTCCTACTGGTTCTGGTAAGACGGTCTCCCTTTACACTGGTATCAACATCTTGAATACTGGCGCAACCAATATTTCAACGGCTGAAGATCCAGTTGAAATTAACCTTGAAGGAATTAACCAGGTCAACGTTAATGCCAAAGTTGGTCTAACGTTTGCCAATGCGCTCAAGTCTTTTTTACGTCAAGATCCTGATATTGTCATGGTTGGTGAGATTCGTGATCTTGAGACTGCTGAGATCGCGATTAAAGCGGCGCAGACAGGTCATATGGTTCTTTCTACTTTGCATACTAACTCGGCACCTGAAACATTAACGCGTCTACGTAACATGGGTGTGGCCTCTTTCAATATTGCCACGTCAGTCAACTTAGTCATTGCCCAACGTTTGGCAAGACGACTATGCAAGAACTGCAAAAAACCTATTAACATCCCGCGTCAGAGCTTATTAGAGATTGGTTTTACTGATACTGATCTGGATAACACTGATAATGTTATTTATGAACCAGTCGGCTGTAATGAATGCCGTGAAGGTTATAAAGGTCGTGTGGGCATCTATGAGGTAATGAAAGTCAGCCCTGATATTTCACGCATTATTATGGAAGATGGTAACGCAATAGACATCAAAGATGCTGCTATTAAAAACGGTTTCCGCGACCTACGTCGTTCTGGAATTTTAAAGGTGTTGCAAGGTGTCACCAGTATTCAAGAGATGATGCGAGTAACTTCTGAATGATAAGTAAAATTTATAGAAGATGTACGATGCGTTTTTTTATTCTAACTGCTAATCATTAAATAACTTATAAATCTGTAACTTTCACTATCAGATACTTTTAAAAATAAAACAGATAGACACTGGTTTTTTGCGCTAAAATAAAGTATGCCTGACTGGTATTTAAGTCTGGTATTCTATTGTAAATTTACAATTTATATTGGACAATTTTGAGGGTAGTAACATGGCAAAAGCTAAGACTGATATGTTGTTAGATTTTGTTTACGACGGTGTGAATCGACGCGGACAGAAAGTTAAGGGCGAAACTACCAGTCGTAGTTTAGAGCTAGCGAAGGCAACTCTACGTAAACAAGGTATCACGGTTAAAGGAATTAAGAAAAAGCCAAAACCACTTTATACTTTCAAAAAAGCCATTAAAGCCATTGATATTGCCATTTTTGCTCGACAGTTGGCAACAATGATGAAGGCAGGCGTACCGTTAACCCAGTCTTTTGAGATTGTCGCCGACTCCCTCGATAATCCAAGTATGAAAGACTTAGTGCTACAAATTAAAGCAGATATTGAAGCAGGTGGCACCTTTGCCTCTTCTTTGCGCAAACATCCTCGCTATTTTGATGATTTATTCTGCTCACTCGTCGAATCGGGCGAACAATCGGGTGCACTTGAGACGATGCTTGAACGAGTCGCTACTTACAAAGAAAAGAGTGAGCTACTAAAAGCAAAAATCAAAAAAGCAATGAAGTACCCTATTGCCGTTATCGTGGTTGCTATCATTGTCACCATGATTCTATTGATAAAAGTAGTACCTGTATTCTCTGATCTATTTGAATCATTTGGCGCAGAGCTGCCTGCCTTTACACAGATGGTAGTTAGCATGTCTGAATGGATGCAAGCATGGTGGTTCATCTTAATTATTGCTATCGGTGGTGCAATTATCGGTTTTTCAGAAGCTAAAAAACGATCTAAAAAATTTCGTGACTTTTTAGACCGTGCTGTCTTAAAAGCTCCCATATTTGGCAACATCGCCTATCAAGCGATTATTGCACGTTTCTCTCGTACACTATCTACAACTTTTGCGGCTGGTGTTCCACTTATCGATGCCCTAGACTCTACTGCCGGTGCGACTAAT
Source organism: Psychrobacter sp. APC 3281 (assembly GCF_030407815.1). Lineage (GTDB taxonomy): Bacteria > Pseudomonadota > Gammaproteobacteria > Pseudomonadales > Moraxellaceae > Psychrobacter. The sequence goes on along the minus strand of NZ_JASDCS010000007.1, from coordinate 147,149 downwards.
AATGTTGTATTTTACAATGCAACTCAACAGATCAAAAATGACGTATCTACTGGCCAGCAATTACAGTTTTCCATACGCTCCACCAATTTATTCCCGAGCTTAGTTATTCAAATGGTTGGTATTGGCGAAGAGTCTGGTAGCTTAGAAGAGATGCTAGATAAAGTCGCTGTCTACTACGAAAACGAAGTCGACAATGCAGTTGATGGTTTAACCAGCTTGATGGAGCCAATGATTATGGCAGTTTTAGGTGTATTAGTTGGTGGCCTAGTCATCGCCATGTACTTGCCAATCTTCCAAATGGGCTCAGTAGTAGGATAATTATTTGATGCAATTTATACAGTTACTACAAGAGAACCTTATCCTAGCTTTATTCGTGTTTGGCCTATTAGGTCTTTGTGTTGGCAGTTTTCTAAATGTCGTGATTCATCGCATACCATTGATGATGGTGTATGGTTGGAGACAAGAGTGTAGCCAGTTTATGTCTGAACAGGCAGATATGCCACGCGAGCATACGCTACCCATAGCAAATATTGTCGCTACTGACCAACCGATTACTTTAAGTCGCCCTGCCTCACGCTGCCCTCATTGCGCACATAAAATTAAGTGGTATGAAAACATCCCTTTAATAAGCTGGCTATTACTACGCGGACGCTGTTCAAGCTGCAAAGCGGCTATTGGACTGCGTTATCCTCTCGTTGAGCTAGTAACTGCCCTCCTGTCCGTGTTAGTAATATATAAGTTTGGGATAAATACTACAGGCTTGTCCGCATTGGTTTTAGTATGGACACTGGTTGCTCTAACAGGTATCGACTTTGACACACAGCTACTACCTGATCGTCTAACTTTTCCTTTAGCAGGCTTAGGGTTAGCGGTAAACTCACAGAGCTGGTTCGTCTCACCGACACAGTCGATATGGGGATTACTATTTGGGTTTTTATCACTATGGATAGTAGTCAAAGTGTTTTACTTAATTACTAAGAAACATGGAATGGGTCAAGGGGATTTTAAACTACTAGCAGTATTAGGTGCTTGGCTTGGACCTATGATGTTACCTTTGATTATTCTACTATCATCTTTACTTGGATCTATCGTTGGATTGATCTTGATGAAAAAACAAGGTGAAAGCCGACCTTTTGCCTTCGGACCTTATATCGCTATTGCAGGTATTGTTGCCCTATTATACGGCTCAGATATCGTCAGTTGGTATCTTGGTATGTATGTCTAATAACTGATAGCGTACCCTAGATTATTGTAGTAAGTATTATTGTAGGAAATTTCCGGCAGTGACTCATAAATAAAGCCTTAAAAGGCCGGTTGTGAGTTTAAAGCTGCATTCATTGTTCTATCTGTTAGATAAGCCATTATTATGTCAAAAAATACATCACACTCTTATTCACACCAGCCACAAACTACGCAACCAAAAAGCAATAAGCTCGTAGTTGGTTTGACGGGTGGTATCGGTAGTGGTAAATCTGCCGCTAGTGCTTGGTTTGCTGAGCAAGGTATCGATATTATTGATGCAGACGTGATCGCTCATGAGATTGTCGCTAAAGGCAGCGTCACTCTGCAGAAAATCCAGAAAAAATTTGGTGATTGGATACTGACGGATGAGGGTGTCATGGATAGGGCTGCTGTACGCACACACGTATTTGCAAATCCTGAAGCGCTGATTGAGCTTGAGGCTATCACTCATCCAGCGATACGTGAGACAGCAAAAGCACAGCTAGATGCTAGTACTTCACCGTATGTAATCTTGTCTGCGCCCCTGCTTATAGAGGCGGCAGAAGCAGGACTAGCCAATTTATGTCAACGTATTTTGGTCATGGATGCGACCGAAGACACGCAGCTTGCACGTGCCAGTCAGCGTGATGATCAAAGCATACAAAAGATTAAGGCCATTATGACCAATCAGCTGAGTCGTGAAGAGCGTAATCGTCATGCAGACAATGTCATACTCAATGAGAGCGACCTTGCCTCTCTATACCTACAACTAGAACCTTTACATCAAGAGTATCTTACGCTTGCCCAGCAGCTAAAGTTCGCTGGCGATTAACCTCATACAACGCCATGCCAGTAGCAACACTCACATTTAGGCTCTGTAGATTACCATGCTCGTTTCCTGACATTGGAATATAAACCAACTCATCACAGCTTTCCATTGTCAGGCGACGCATACCCTCTCCTTCTGAACCCATAATCATAGCGGTCTTGCCAGTTAGGTCAGCGGCATGTATTGGCTTAGCCTCTTCACTAAGTGCCGTACCAAATACGAAAACGCCTGCATTTTTGATTTGCGACAACGTGCGTGCCAAGTTCGTAACGCTGACGATCGGCATCATCTCTGCTGCGCCAACTGATACTTTAGCCACTGTTGGCGTCAGACTCGCTGCATGGTGTTTTGGACAAACCACTGCATCCACACCCATAGCCACGGCGGTACGTAGGCAAGCGCCAAAGTTATGTGCATCTGTGATTTGATCTAGTACCAATAACAAGCACTGTTCACGGCCAATAATAGTATCAAGCAAACCTTCATCAGTGAAACCTAACGGACGAGCATTGAGCACCACGCCTTGATGCTGCGGACTGCCACATAATTGCGTTAGCTTGTCTTTTTGGGTAGGTTGAATACTAATGCCGTTTGCTTCCGCTTCAGCCATGATAGCTTGTACATGACTGTCACTCTCACGTCCTTGCTGCACAAATAAGCTAAGACCATCAAGAGGACGATGTTCAAGTAACGCATCGATTGCATGAATGCCGTAAAAATAAATGGGTTTTGCCATAATAGGCCTACTAAATATAAAGTGGATATCGCACTAGGCGACGGGATAAAAGAAGATAACGTAGATTTTACGTGTCATAACCCATTGATGATGAGAGAACAGTAAACCAAACGTTAAAAAAGAAATAAACAATACCAATCCGATATTGTTTATTTTCTCGAAACACTAATGTGTGATAGAACAGGCGCTAGAATGAGAGCTCAAGCGCCCTATTAATAATATCAGCCTTCTAGATGACAGACATATTGAACAATTTCTTCAGTACGTAGGTTAAAACCGCTATTGCCTTCAACGACAAATGATTGACCTGCACGGTAGTAGCTGAATTCATCATCACCATTGATCTTCACTTCACACTCACCACTGGTGATTTCGATACGCTCAGAGGTGTTGGTGCTAAAGTGATAATGCTCAACCAAGTTGTCGCAAGGTAAGATCACGCCTAGCGTTTTATGGCGACCATCCTCAAACATAATGGTATGGCTTGAGCAGCGACCATCATAAGATACTGTCGCTTGGGCATTAACTGTTACGTTAGTAAATTGCGCCGCTGTCATAGTGGCTTCCTTATCAAATAATTATGGCAAAACTAAAAAATAAGTAACGGGTTAAAGTACCGACAGAGTTGCACTGGGCTTCAAATACGCAACCAGTAAGCAAACACGCCTGCTTTAGGCACCTTATCCCTCTATAGTAGATATCTGCGCGCTAAAGATAGCCACAGGTTCTATGAAAACGCTTTTGAATAATGATCGAGTGGCATGTTTTTTACCACTATACGCCTACAATTTTACAAAATTATGACTCGTTATTAGGTTGCATCGCGCATCAAACGCGTAAGAAGAGTTTATCATTATGTGAGATTATGCTACCACATTATATCTATAAAGTTTGTTAAAGCGACTAGGAAAATTCTATTCGATGGCAAGTATCTACCCGTTCGTTTAATATTCATTTGGTATTTTTCTAGGCGGATACTAGACCATTATTTTAGGTATATTTTTATCATTATCAGTCAAAATACTTCTTCGCATACTATGCTTATCTTTAGATATCCAATGACCCTAATGATTAACATCATAGATATTATGTTGATGATTTATTGTCAGTTTTTAATAGTTTTATGGTAATCTCCCAATAATAAATTCTGTTATACCTCGTCTTAAAGTTTGTATTTACGCACATTTAACACCATACTATTTGCCTACAATATTTATCTAATTAGCAAGTTTAAATAGATATTTTCACTTCCTTATTTACCCTATTTATAGATGGCTTCCTAAGATTTATATGATGTCCATTGTCTGTCCTGAGAGGCGTTGATGCTAGTATCGTTAACTTTACATCAGTTTGCGTTGATTGCTCAGCATGAGCTGAGCGTGGCTGAAGGTTTTAATGTCATCACTGGTGAAACAGGTGCTGGCAAGTCGTTATTGCTAGATGCACTATCACTGTGTGTCGGTGAGCGAGCAGACAGTGCGATGGTCAGGCATGGCGCCGTGCATGCAGATATCTACGCTCAATTCGATGTAGAAAATAACAGCGTCGTCGCTGAGTGGTTTGCTAAAAATGAGCGACCGCTAGAAGAGCCTGAAGTACTTATTCGTCGACAATTAAGCAATACTGGTCGCTCAAAAGCATGGCTAAATGGTTCACCGGTTAGCTTAGCGGAGCTAAAGAGTTTAGGCACTTTACTGGTCAATATACATAGCCAACATGCTCAGCAAGCATTGCTCAAGCCGCAATTTGTGGTGCAATGGCTTGATGAGATGGCACAGATAACATCGCTAGCCACCCAAACTGCCAGTAGCTATCAAGCCTATCAGCAGCTAAAACGTCGCGCGGACGACATCGCAAGTCGCGAAGCCCAGCGTCAAGATCGTATTCAGTTGTTGCAGAGCCAATTAGCAGATATTGCGCCGTTATTGGCTGTGGATTATGCAGAAGTTGAATCTGAACACGAAGAGCTCTCCAATATTGAAGCCTTAATGCAAGAGGCCAGTCATGGTCTGCACTTGCTCGACAATGATACCGATGAGCCAGACGTCATGACCTTACTCGGGCAAGCGATTAAACTCTGTGACAACCAAGTAAGCGTCAGTCAAACGTTTGAACAAGCTTCTGAACAGCTCCATCTAGCACAGCAGCAAATCACTGAGGTGACTGCCCTGCTATCAGATTACGCCGAACAGCAGCTACCTGATCCTGAACGTTTGCAAACATTAGACAACCTAATCAGCTTGGGACATCGTCTGTCACGTAAGCATAGCTTGCCAGCAAGTGATTTAATTGATGAAGCAAAAGGTTGGGAGGCGCAATTAGAGCAGCTAGAGAACGAGCCAAGCAGTGATGCAATGGCAGCGCAAATTGAGCAGGCTTGGCAAGACTATCTCGCTCTGGCGACACAGTTAAATAAAGAGCGCACAAAAGCTGCCCCGGTAATTAGTAAGCAACTCATCAAACAATTACAACCGCTTGCGCTACCTAATGCTCGCTGTGAATTTGTCTTTACCAAAAAAACCGAACCTAGTCAGTACAATGCCCAAGGTTGTTTTGATATTGACTTATTATTCAGCGCCAATGTCGGTATGCCAATGCAGCCTCTACACAAAATCGCCTCAGGTGGTGAACTTTCACGTATGGCGCTCGTGATGCAAGTACTACAAGCGACCAATGCTGATAACAATGCCGCCAAGCCTATGTTGGTATTTGATGAAGTTGATGTCGGTATCAGTGGCGGTACTGCGCAAGTGGTTGGCGAGCTGCTACGCTCACTTGGGCAAACGCAGCAATTGCTAGCCATTACACACCAAGCACAAGTCGCGGCGCAAGCGCATCAACATATCTTGGTACAAAAGCACCATCAAGAACAGACCGAAAGCGAGCTACTCATACTGACCAATAGTGCGCAAGTAGACGAGCTAGCGCGTATGTCTGGTGGTGTCATTATCACCGATGTCACGCGCGATCATGCCCGCAGCTTATTATCCGATGTTAAATAACTCTCTACCTGACCTATCTGCCGTTAAATAATCATTCGTTTTCATCAAAACGGATAGTTATTTGAGTCTGTATGATGGTCAGTAGCAATTAGTGCGAATCTTGCTTTTCTATTGATTATCACCATATAGTGGTCTTTCACCCTTATTATTAGGTTGCGTTTGTTTCTATGTCTAAAACCAATTTGACCCATCATTTTTTGATTGCAGCACCAGAGCTGTCAGACCCGAGGTTTGAGCAGGCACTTATATATATTTGCCGTCATGACAAGCATGGTGCGCTAGGTCTGATGGTCAATCGCCCGCTTGAGCAATCTCGCGTAGGTAAGTTGCTAGAAGATTTGGATATTGAAGTGACCAATCCACAGGTGATGGAGGATGTGGCATTAGAAGGCGGCCCTATGTATCCTGAGGTTGGCTTTGTGCTGCATACTGGTCAGCCGGAATGGGCGTCTTCTTTTGCTATTTCAGAGAACGTTTGCATCACAACTAGCCAAGATATTCTAAAGCGTATCGCCGCAGGGCAAGGTGTTGGTCACTATCAGCTGTGTCTAGGTCATGCCAGCTGGGGCAAAAAACAGCTAGACCAAGAGCTGAGTAATGGTGACTGGTTAGTCTGCCCTGCTGATCTGAATTTATTATTTGATACACCGTTTGAAGAACGCTGGCAAATTGCAGCCGACAAAATCGGAGTCAACTTTGACTACCTTAGTAGTGACATAGGTCATGCGTAATCTCATACGCTCTGCGAATTTAGATAAAGACATAAAGGACACCCATTACTATGGTAGATAGCACTTTTACAGCCAATAGCACAGACCCTATAGATAATGACATTGATATTGGTGTTGATACTCTCGATAACGATAGCAATAGCACTACTGAAACTATTGAGCCAGAAGTAAAGCCGCATCTTATCTTGGCGCTAGATTACGGCGTCAAAAAGATGGGTATGGCGCTCGGTAATACCATTACGCAGACAGCGCGTGCCTTTGACATATTGGCGATGAATAACGGTCAGCCAGATTGGGACAATCTAATTGGTATCATCAAAGTCTGGGGCGTGGCACAAGTCGTGGTTGGTCTACCGCTTAATATGGATGGCACTAGCTCTATGCTCTCAAAACGAGCGCACAAATTCGCTCGTCGTCTGGCCCATAGAGTGATGGAGCAACATCTACCAGTGATCGTATCACTGTGTGATGAGCGGCTAACTTCAATCGAAGCAAGAGAAATCGCATGGGACAATGGTTGGATCAAAAACGAACGCGACCCAATCGATGATATCTCCGCTTGTATTCTGATATCGACCTATTTTGCTGATCCTAATAGCAGTATCGCTATCGATGCAATCAAAGCAGAATAAAGCAGCCAAATAGGTAAAAGACACGTGTGCGGCTATAACGCCACTTCGATACATCGTACCTCTTAACGGATAAATGACTGATTACTATGACCACTGTCTCAGACCAACCCTCGCAACATACGTCACAGCATGGTTTTGCTCCACTTGCTATTGCCCGTATTAAAGGCGCACAGCGTGCCAACCAAATAGCGATCTATCTCATTTATGCGGCTATTTTTGCATTTGTGGTCTTTGGCACGATTGCTAGTATCAAAGCATTCCATGATAACCAGCTGCTTTATCAGTTATTTTATAATTTACCCTACGCCCTCGTAGCCCTCACGATACCCATTACTATTTATGATGCATTGGTCGTTTATCGTTATCGCTTAAATCAACCGTCGATGATTGCCATGAGTATTGGCGTATCGACCCTTATATTGGTTGGCGGATTAATTTTTGCCGATACTGCATGGTTAGGGCTATCTTGTTGGCTGGGCGTGGCATTTTTATTTAAAGTAAGCTTTAAGCGATTTTTTAACTTTTTAGAAGTAGCTGATGTACCTGAAGTCGACGAAGAGGCTGAAAGTACTGAAGCATAGAAGACATACAAAGTACGCCATGATAAGTACTTAAGCAAACTACTTACCCTACTCGTCCTCCAACCCACTTATTTAGCTTTACGATAATGACTATGACCACTTCGATACCAGACACGCCTATCCACCATCATTTAGATACTCAAGGGCTGATCTGTCCTGAGCCCGTCATGATGCTACATCGCGTCATTCGCAAAGCAGATGGCGGTGAAGTGATTGAAATATTGGCGACAGATCCGGCTACCACGCGCGACATTCCGAATTTCTGTCGTCATTTGGGTCATGAGCTAATCGGTCAAGAAACACTGGCTGAAAACGTAAGCTTAGACGCTGATTCTGACGAAATCACCATCGATAGCGATGATGATACGCCTGCAAGCGTGACGCTATATCGTTATCTGGTTAAGAAAAAAATGGCATGATAAGTTTGACGTTATATTCATAACTTTCTGTCATTGCTAACTTAACCCCTACCTGAGTATCGTCCTATGAGCCGTGATCGTGCCGTGCAACAGCGTCAACCTAAAGCATTAGCGGTCGATGATGAGCCAGCTTATATGACTGAGTTTCGTCAAGCCATGCTGGCACGCGGTCTAGCGACGCGTACTCGTAATGCGTACGTCCGTGACCTACGCTCTTGTGAGCTGACCAATTCTATCGCCCTGACACGTTGGCAGCCTGATGATGTGCTGCATTGTCTGTCGCTCGTTGCTCAAGATGGCAAAACTCCACGTACCCAAGCACGCATGCTCTCAAGCTTGCGTCAGTTTTATCTATGGATGATTGCCAGTAATCTGCGTGAGGACAATCCTTGTGAGCGTATTAAAAGCCCAAAACTCGGACGTCCGCTGCCAAAAGACTTAGCTGAGGCTGACGTCGATAATCTACTTGCCGCACCTGATACCAGTACGGCACTCGGACTGCGTGACAAAGCAATGCTAGAAGTTTTATACGCCTGCGGCCTGCGAGTGAGTGAGTTGATTAACCTCTCATTAGAGCAAGTGAATCTAAACTCAGGCTGGTTACAAATCACGGGTAAAGGGAATAAAACGCGACTGGTGCCCCTCGGCGAATATGCAGCGGATGCATTGGAAGATTACCTGTCTCATGGGCGTGGAGACTTGATTGCTCATTTAAAATCGGGCAATTGCCAAGCGGTATTTTTGACGGCGCAAGGTGGCTATATGACGCGGCAGAACTTTTGGTATCTACTTAAGAAGTACGCCAAAGTTGCCAGTATCGATAAAGAATTATCCCCGCATACGCTACGTCACGCCTTTGCCACACATTTGCTCAATCATGGTGCAGATTTAAGAAGTGTGCAGTTATTGCTAGGACATAGCGATTTGTCCACCACGCAAATCTATACTCATGTAGCAACGGCAAGATTGCAGAAATTACATGCGGAGCATCACCCACGTGGGTAGCCTTGCCATATGGGCAGCATTGAAATCTAATATTATTGATGATTGTAAAAGGAATATATCGTGTCGCAAGCTCAACCGTCTACCTTAACAAAGAGTCAAAACTCTGCACTTAGAAACCTCACTATCATGGGTTATTTAGAAGGTACATCTTTTCTATTGTTACTTGGTATCGCGATGCCACTCAAGTATATGTTCGATATTCCAGAAGCAGTAAGCTATGTCGGTCCAGTGCATGGGGTATTATTCGTTGCTTATGTCATGGTATTAATCATCACCGCGAGCAGAATAAAAATGCCACTGTGGGCGCTACCTGCGGGGGTGCTCGGCTCGTTTTTGCCATTCGGACCATTTATATTTGATCATTTATTAAAGAAGAGTTTGGGGGAGTGGTTTCAAAAAAAACTCAATATCAGGAACGATGTATAACTGAATCCGGCTAACGATAATACCATTCTATTCGCCTGCTGTATCTATCACTATTTTGGGATTACGTGCTCGTATTTCTTGATAAAAACTTGCTCTATCTTTCGGTGATATCAATACTTCTTTGTTCCGATATTCTATTTTAATTCTATCCAGTGATAGTGCTGGCGCAGAACTCATACTTCGAGTCGGCGTAATATAGGTGATATCTGTAATCTCAATTTTTTGAACAGAGAACCCACTATCTACTTGTAGTTGGTCATTCGTTAATATGTACTTAGTACCGAAAAAAGGGATGAGCATTAGTGCTGCAAAAGGTATGAGAATAACCGTCATTAATATAGTTTGTATGAGGGATTTGTGAGCACCTCGCTTCCACTGCCATAATGGAACAGACACAGTAAATAAACTCAAACTCCAAAGTAACAGTGCAAGCCAGAAGTCTACTTTGGATACGAATATAATGTCTGGCATAAATAATACTTAGAGACTATTAGGTTAAATTCGATTCTATATCAAGCGATGCCTCTTATCTAATATCTCTAGCATTTTTTCTTAAAAATTTTTGCGATACAGCAAAATGCAGTTCTAGAAATAGATAGCTGCAAACCCATCCTTTTCTCGTTACAATACCCTTATTAAAGTGCGTCATGATATACATGCTGCCTAAATGGGCTGCGCACTACCTTTTACCTATCTATTATCCGAGAATCCCATGAGCCATAGACCACCTGCTGACCTATTAAAAAATGCCGAACACTGGCGCGAAGACATTAACTTTCGCCAAGAAGTGCTGGGTAAGCCGTTTGATTTTGCGACCACATGGGGCATTTTTTCACCGCAAAAACTCGATGACGGTAGCTTGATGCTGCTTGATTATGTGGATTTTGAGCAAGATGATGACTCGATCGATTTGGGCTGTGGTTATGGCGTACTTGGTATGACGGCAGCACGTGAATGTCCAAATGGTCAGCATACGCTGATTGATAAAGACTTTATGGCGGTAGAATACGCACGCCGTAACTGTGAAAAAAATGGTCTAAACAATGTCGATGTACATTTATCAAATGGCTTTAATCATGTGGCAAAAGACAAAGACTTTAGCCTTGTGATGTCAAACTTGCCAGCCAAAGTGGGTAAAGAGCAGCATTATTTATACTTCCTCGATGCCTATGCACGCATGCGTAAAGGTGGCCGTTTTTATGTCGTCACCATCAACGGCCTGCGCCAATTTGTGAAACGCTCGTTTACCGAAGTATTTGGTAATAGCGACAAAATCAAACAAGGTAAAACCTATACAATTACGATGGCGACCAAAGACTAGTTTTAGCTTTGCCTGATTGAGTTTCGGCCATTTAAACTGAAGCTTAAATTGAAATCGACATAAAAAAGCACACTAAATTAGATTTAGCGTGCTTTTTATTTTGTATGATTAACTATCATCTTACATCTGGCGTTTTATCAAATATCCGCCTAATAGCGCGCTGCCGATAATCGGCAATAGAACCATAAGCATTGGTGAAAAGCCTGTCGCCAGCGATACAAATCCGACTAAGTCCTGAATATAGCTAAATAGTAGACCAAACAACAACGCCACGACGATACGCAAGCCTAAGCTGTGCGTCCGTAGCGAGCCAAAGACAAACGAGCAAGCAACAATCACCAGCGACAATATCGATAATGGCGATAGTAGCTTTTGCCAAAATGCGACTTCATGATCTAAAGAGCGATTGCCCTGTTGGCGCATAAACGTGCGATGCTCATAAAGCTGCGTCAATGACAAATCCTCTGCCTTACGCGTCAGCAGATACACAGACTCTGGGGCAAAGGGTAAGCTTAACGTATCTGATGGTGAAATGGCTTGGCTACTCTCAAAGCCCTGATTGATGGAAAGCTTGACCATATCATTTAGCTGCCACTCGTAACGATACTGCTCGCTTGGCTTTTCACTGTTCACATCAATTGGTTCACGGCCAGTATATTTCCCACCTTCCGCATGGACAGCAGTTTGTAAATTACCGTTGTTGTCCAAATGCCAACGTTTCACCTCGCCAATATTGCCCGCGACATCAGCATAATCGATATATAAAACATCGCTACCATCAGGTTTAGCACTGCCATCTTCTGCGGTTTCGAATCGTGGCTGTATCGTCCAGTAGCCGCGTACTGATGTGACCAGTGAGGTACTGTCTTCATCATTAATCTGTTTTGCCAACTGATTAGAAGACGGTAAAACGAACTGGTTGATAGCTAATGCCAACAGTACAAATATCAAAGCGGGCTGCAATACCCAACCGACGATACGATAAATACTGACCCCAGCCGCGCGCATGACGACCAGCTCGCTTTTATTGGCCAGCAAACCTAACCCTATGACAGCACCAAGTAATGCACCCGTTGGGATAAATTGCTCTAAAAAGTAAGGCGAACGATAAAAGATATATTTGAGCGCCTCGCCCATGGTGTAGTTATCATCTAACGAATCAAGCTCTGATAAGTAAGAAAAAATCAGCTGCAACGCCCACAAACCAATGACAGCAGCGATAATAGCCAATAGAGCGTTGAGTTTGACATAGCGACTAAGGACTTTTAGATTGGCAGGTTTTTTGGCCAATTGATTAGACTTGGCTGACTTAGCAAATAAAGAGCGCATTAAGACTGCCCTCCTTGTGAGCTGTTGTTCTGATTATCTATGTCGCTAACTGAATTAGTGGCAGCGGCTAGCCTGTTTTCTTGTTTGCGAAAGCGCAGTCGATGTTGCACGCGGCTGCCCCAATTCATATAAAGTGCCAATGCCATAAATCCTAAAATAAGCCATGCATATGCCCATACGCTGATGCTGTCTTTGCTCACTGCGTTTTTGAGCGAGATGATACCTAATGCACAGCTGACAAATAATAAGATAGAAGGAAACAAGCGCAGCCAACGTCCTTGACGCGGACGCACTTGCGCCAGTGGCACGGCCAACATAGGCGCGATAATCATTAGCCATGGTAGCGCCAAACGATAGCCAAGCTCACCTTGTGCAGCACGCATTGCACTATTCGTGCCTGATGGTGAGCTACTCGTAGCGGCTTGCCATAATGGTTCAATCTTTTGCGTTTCAATATTGTCTTCGGTGATAACTTCCTGTGAAGACTCAGTCAAGGTAATGCGATAACGATCAAAAGCGACTTGATTATATTTGAGACTGCCTGCGCCAACTTCGTAACGACGTCCTTGGAACAAATCCAACTGAGTCACGCCGCTATTGCCAGTATCTACTTGCTCAGCACGCTTAGCCAGCGTGATAGTGTCTTTGCTAATGTCCTTTGCACCACTATTTATAATGTCTTTTGGGATATCAGAAATGCCAATTTGTTCGGCCGTCTCGCTGTCAATCGTATTATTCATATCAGTAGCAGTGGCACTAGCATCGACATCTTCAGCAGTACTACCTTTTTTCGCAGGTTCAGATTGGATCAAGATCACATCTTGCAGTTTTTTCTTATCATCGCTGAGACTACCCACGTATAAATGATAATTACCGCTACTAATAAACTCGTTCGGACGAATCAAATCAAACGCACTGGTCAATGCTTGCTGCTGCCAGACAGCTTCAGACGAGCGAACGCCCCAAGGCTTGCCGACGATAGATAGTGCCGCCTCACCAACGAACAGCGCCAATATTAATGGTGTCATCAATCGAGCAAGCCTACCTCGAGACACGCCACTAGCATTGATCACTGCCATTTCTTGATCAACATACAAGCGACCAAATACCAGCATCAAAGCGATAAAGAATGCTAACGGTAAAATGAGCTCTAAAAAATACGGTAGGTTATACCCAATGATAGTAAACAGTAGGCTGACGTCCAAACGACCTTCAGCAGCGATGCCAAAATAGCGTATCAAACGACCGCCAAGCATCATCACTACCAAAAACCCCAACACTAAGGCAGTGGTCGAGGCAACTTGTTGTGTCATGTAGCGGCGTAATATCACAATGGGTACTCTTAAACGGTTGGTATGCGCGCGATTGATGATGAGCTTATTGAATATTTAGGTCATACGAAGACATATCATCAGCATGATATGGGTCATTTACATACTCAAATAACGGTAAACGTTACTAAGCGACTGGTTAGTCATACTCAATAAACACAAGCGACAGATATAACCGCTAATGCTAGCATGTTTTGCCCAAAAATGGCTGTGAAATGTGTTTGAAAACATTACCTACACCTTGCTGAGAGCGCATTATTGACAGTAAGTAACAAATATAGCAAATATTGGATAAACAATTGATAAAACCTTAAATTACATCGAATTGATAGCATTTATAGCGTTAAGTTTTTGCTTTATTTATTTTAGAAAGGTTTGTTTGTCATTCGTATCATCGAACATTTATCTCTGTTATTAATTGCTAGACTGACTGATAGAAAAATATACTTATATAGTCAAACGGAGAATAATACTAATGAATAAAACGACCTCTACACCTTCTACCCTACTTGAACTCGCTGGCGGCACATTCGATGCGCTTGACTGGTCAAATAGCGCGCTTGTTCTTATCGACTATCAAAATGAATATGTCGATGGTGCTATGCCATTAGGGGACGCTGGGGCAAAAGCCATCGCCAATGCACGCCTAGTACTCGATAAAGCACGTCAGCAAGATTTACCTATTTTCCACATTACCCATCATGGCGCAGAGAATGGCAATGTCTTTGACCCTTTATCAGCTAACGTTGAGATCGTCGAACAGCTGCAGCCGCAAGATGGCGAAACAGTAATTGCCAAAAAGCATCCGAATGCCTTTTATGATACGCAATTACAATCATTAATCTCAGCAGCAGAAAAAAAGCAGATTATTTTTGCGGGTTTTATGAGTCATATGTGCGTCAGCTCAAGCGTCCGCGCCGCATTTGACCTAGGTTTTGATAGTTTTGTCTGCCATGATGCCTGTGCCACTCGCGACCTACCTAGCGCTACTAGAAAACCGATAAGCGCTGAAACCATGCATGATACTGCCATGGCAGCACTACAAGACAGATTTGCCGCGATGGTAACGACCGATGAATTGGTCAATGGTTAGTATGTTGGCCTCATCGAAAAATGATAATGTAACCGCTAAACCATAGCGTAAGTTAGCACAGCATAATAATTCAAACGTATTACCTAAGCCTTGCTAACTGCGCACGATTATCGCAATATGCTACACTACTGTGATTGCTCGATAGACCAAATAATTTAATAATCTGACAGGTATAAGCAGACATACAAATCCTGCAATTTTCATAACTCTAATAAGGATAACTATATGAATATCAAATTATCTCAGCATTTACCAAAGACCCATACGCAAAAAATCCTGAAAAAAGAAGCCAAAAGTAAAGACGATGCTTGTCTGGTTGTATTGGTCGATGACAAGAAAAACATTCTGGCTGAATCTGTGCTGACCGAATATACCACTCGTATTGAGCAGCTGATTGAAGTATCACATTTTAAGGGTACTACCTGTGAGACTGTTGCTGACTATGCGCTGGCAGGTGATAAAAAAACCACTAAGCAAAACCCTGTACAATTGCTGTTAGTCGGTGTGGGTAACACTGATAAGTTCAACAACACCGTACTGCAAAAAATCGCCAATACTATTTATAGCAGCACTCAAAAACGTGTGTCTTCTATCACTGTTGCCTTGGGTGATGCACTAGAAGAAAATCATTTTGGTCAATTTGCCCTTAATCTGTTGGCAGCGAGCTACCGCTTTGATAAATATAAATCTGAGCAAGCCACGCCTGTATTGACTGATGTTTACCTGTTAGCTGATGAGTCACTACAGCCTGCACTTGCCTTTGCTCAGTCAGTATTTGCTGGTCAGAGCCTCACTCGTGATGTGGCCAATGAGCCTGGCAATATCTGCTTCCCAGCTTATATGGCTGAACAAGCTCAAGAACTTGCAAAAACGTATCCTGACCTATTAACCGTGAAGGTACTAGGTGAGGACGAGATGTCAGCGCTAGGTATGCATTGCTTCTTGGCCGTTGCACAAGGCTCTACCAAAGAAGGTAAGCTGGTGCTCATGGAGTACCGTGGCAAATCAGAATTTAGTTCAGATGCAGGCACTACCGAGCAAACCACTAGCAACGCAAAAGCGAGTGGTCTAAAGGCATTGGCGGATAAACTACCAACCAAAAAGTCAGCTAAAAATACAAGCAAAAATAGCAATGACAATGCACAAGCGGCCAATGACGACGCACCTATTGTATTAGTCGGTAAAGGCGTGACCTTTGATTCAGGCGGTATCTCAATCAAGCCAGGTGCGGCGATGGATGAGATGAAGTTTGATATGGGTGGTTCGGCATCAGTACTTGGTACAATCAAAGCGTTGTGCGAAGCGCGTCTACCAATCAACGTCGTTGGTGCGCTAGCCTGTGCTGAAAACATGCCATCAGGTGATGCAACGCGTCCAGGCGATATCGTTAAAGCAATGAATGGTAAATCAGTTGAAATCTTGAACACTGATGCTGAAGGCCGTTTAGTACTAGCAGATACCTTGTGCTATGTGCAGCGTTATCAGCCAAAAGCCATCATCGATGTTGCCACTTTGACTGGCGCTTGTGTGGTTGCACTAGGCCATGTTCGTTCAGCTGTATTTAGTAATGATGAAGATGTGCTGTTTGATTTAGAAAATGCAAGTAACCTATCAGGCGATCTTATCTGGCATATGCCTTTAGATGATGAATATCAAGCTCAGCTTGATTCACCAATCGCTGATATGCAAAACATTGGTGGTAAAGGTGCTGGTGCGGTAACTGCCGCTTGCTTCTTATCGCGCTTCATTGAAGAAGGTCAAGCATGGGCGCATTTAGACATCGCTGGTACTGCATGGAATTCAGGTAAAGATAAAGCAGCCACTGGCCGTCCTGTACCATTGTTTATGCAATATCTAAAAAACAGCGCAGAGATGGCTTAATCCATTTATGAAAATTAGTTTTTATGTATTAAGTGAAAGTAAGGCCCAAGATTTCTTGGGCTTTATTTGTCAGCTGACTCAGACGGCGCTTAACAAAAGCGCTCAGTCTTTGCTGATTTTAATTGAAGATGAGACATTACTAGCAAATCTAGATACGGCGCTTTGGGCACAAGAGTCCACGAGTTTTATACCGCATCAGTGTCTTTCTGATAATGACCATAAAAGTACCAATGATAGAGGTACTGATGATAGCAACATCAACATTGTTACTCATAAGTTATTAGCGCCTGTACTGCTAGGCAATCATATGCCAGCAGATTTTAACGGTATCGTGCTCAATACGACGACACGTCCCGTCAACGATTTTATGGCTGCTACTAATAATTCAAAACCCTCTCGAGTCCTTGAGCTGATCCAACCTGATGCCACAAGTACACAAGAAGGTCGCAATAAATATAAGGCTTACCAGCAATTAGGTTACGAGCTGACCCACTTTAAAGTATAGCTTTACCGTTTATTTTCCTCTTACCTTTTACAGCGAAATCTCTTCCTAACCTATATATTACTACCTATATCGCTGCTTTTACTCTCCTATAAATGAGGTATTCTGAGTAGCGAGCCCTTGCCTATAAGTGCTGCATTCTTTTTATACTAGTTGTATAACTCTACTACCCCTCTATTTGCACGCAACAGCTACTGCTATGAGCGGTATGCGAATATGTCAAAAAATGCTACCATCCTTCGATAAATTTTCTGTTGTGACAATTCACTTACTTTTAACGGACTTGAGGGTGTACAGATGCGTTCATTAATTGCGATGTATCAGCGTATAGGGCTGGTGCCGCTTATTATTATTGGTTTGGTGTTAGGGGTATTGATTGGTTGGCTAGCGCCAAGTGTCGGCACCGCCATAGGGTTGCTTGGTACACTCTTTGTCGGCGCACTAAAAGCAGTCGCTCCCATCCTAGTATTTATTCTGGTTATGGCAGCCATTAGTCAACATCGCAGTGGCAATGAAGTCTACGTAAAGCCGGTGCTTATCATGTATATGTTCGGCACTTTTTTGGCAGCGCTAACAGCAGTCGGTGCTAGCTTTTTGTTCCCGACAGAGCTGGTCTTGATCAACGCCGATATCGCACAAGTACCACCTGCCGACTTAAAAGAAGTTTTGACAAACTTGCTCATGAACTTGGTTGCTAACCCTATCAATGCAATCGCTGAAGCCAACTACATTGGTATCTTAGCATGGGCAATTATTATTGGTTTTGCACTGCGCCAAGCCAGTGATACTGCTCGCAATGTCGTTGGCGATTTCGCTGATGCCATCTCACAAGTGGTTAAATGGATTATTGCTTTAGCCCCATTTGGTATCTTAGGCCTAGTCGCTAGCACGGTTGCTGAGACAGGCTTTGCTTCTTTGGCAGGCTACGCGCGTATCTTAATGGTATTAATCAGCTGCATGTTATTCATTGCGTTGGTCGCAAATCCGCTTATCGTTCTTATTAAAACCGGTAAAAATCCTTATCCACTCGTGTTCAGATGTCTGCGCGAATCAGGAATTACTGCCTTCTTTACACGCAGTTCAGCGGCCAATATTCCAGTCAACATGAACCTTGCCCGTAAGCTTGGATTGCATGAAGACACTTATTCAGTGACCATTCCACTAGGTGCCACCATTAACATGGCGGGTGCTGCGATTACAATTAACGTCTTAACGCTTGCTGCTGCTCACACATTGGGTATCGAAGTGACGTTTGCATCAGCGCTGCTACTCAGTCTGGTTGCTACGATTAGTGCTTGCGGTGCTTCTGGTGTTGCTGGTGGTTCGTTGCTATTGATTCCACTTGCTGCTAGCTTATTTAGTATTCCAAATGATATCGCGATGCAAGTGGTTGCGATTGGCTTTATCATCGGTGTGATTCAGGATTCAGCTGAGACTGCCTTGAACTCTTCTACTGATGTATTATTTACAGCAGCAGCTGATCCGACGTATTCGCGTTAATTTCTGCTGAAGTTTTTTATATAGATATAAAAAAAGGGCCTTTAAAGGGCCCTTTTTTATACGGTATTTTACTGTTTTGGTTACTTTAGATTGTCTATATCGACTTCGATGACTGGTGTTTGCTGCTCTATCTGACGTTTAAGTTGGCGAAGTTGCTCAACCTCATCTAACAACTCAAGTATCAAACCAATTGCTGGTACGCTGGCTTCAAAATCACGACTCAATCGCGATGCACGGCGCACTGTCGTCAACTGATAACCAGTAAATTTTTCATGCTCTGGTACATCATATTCAATGATATTTTCTTCGATTAATTCGATGACCCATTGGCGCTCTTGGCCACAGGCAGAGACCAGTTCATCTAAGCTCATGATGATGTCTGTAAATTCAGTCGAGTGGTTCATAGCTATTATCCTCGTGTTCTCTTTATTTCATCGGTATCGTGTTCATCTCTGCTATTCGTCTATTACTTCAGTAATAAGTAACGGTTATTCATAATCTCGTCTAACGACTAATATTGATATCAGCAAAGGCTTGTTTTAGCTGCTCATAAGCCTGTATCGACGCATCACTACTGACATCAGGATTGACGATATTTAGAGTTAGATACAGGTCACCTGCTTGCTTGGCAGGGATACCTTTTCCTTTGAGACGTAAATTACTACCGGACTTGCTGTTCTTAGGAATGGTCACACCAAGCGTACCTGCTGGCGTACTGACATTGATTTTTTCACCCAACGCCGCTTCCCACGGTGCAATATTCACAGTTTGATAAACGTCTGCGCCTTCTATACGAATATTGGCATCATGACGAATTTTAACTTTCAAAAACAAATCGCCATTTTTACCATTACTGCTACCAGCAGCACCTTGCCCTGCTAAACGAATTTGCTTACCATCAGTGATACCTTTAGGAATTTTGATCTTAAGGGTTTTATTGTCGTAGTCGACATTGCCATTGGGCTGACGAACAGGGACGTTTAACTTAATGCTGTAGTCGTCGCCACTATAGACTGAAGATAAATCAACGGTAATCTCGGCATGCTGATCTTGACCTTTGCTATCTTGCGTCCCAAAGCCGCCACCAAATTGATCGAAGCCGCTGCTTTGAGAGCGACTGCCGGTTTGCCCACCAGTTGACCCACGTGCGCCGCGACCAAATGCTGAAAAAATGTCATCGAAGCGAAAACCACCATCACCAAAAGCCTCACCGTCACCAAACTGATCTTTGATATCTTCCCAGCGAAAACCACCTTGACCCGCACCAGTTTGCCCATTGCTCCCAAACCCACTTGATCTACTTTGACCCGCGAACGGATTATTGAGCATAGCGTCATATTCAGCGCGCTTTTCTTTATCTCTGATCGTTTCATAAGCGTTGTTTATTTCTGCAATTTTATTATCAGCGTCTGGATGATCACTGACATCGGGATGGTATTGACGAACGAGCTTACGGTATTTTTTTTTGATATCAGCGTCTGAGGCGTCTTTTTCGACCCCTAAAATGTCATAGTAGTTTTTCTCTGCCATGTTATTTTCCCCAAAATAAAAACATATTAGTGGTATCAGTCTGCCAATTTCAAACGATACGGTATAAACGGCTACTAGATTCTGCTATAGCAGTTTTTGTAGCCTACTTATCATCATAACAATAATTACAACAAACACCGTTATATAAATATTACCAGTAGTGATGCCAAGCGACTGCAGCATCGATCTTATCTGAATCACCTATCACTACGCTATTATCGGCCATCACAGTGTCTGAATATGTCATTATAAGTCTGGCGTCGTTATTCTTTGATAGCTGCTGGCGTAATGTCAATTTGGCAACATCAATAGCAGCACGCCCTTCTCGCTTTGAAGTGATGTAAGACAATTCAGCACTTTGGTTATTACGTTTCATACGTAAGCCAAGCTCAATACCGATATCTGCGTGTTTATCTTGATCATGGACCGTCGCATTGACCATACTATAGCCAAGTATATGCTTACCAAACTTAGCGCCTGCGCCAACGCTAGCTTGTGCGTAAGGGCTATGTCGATTGCCAGTAAACATGTCTGTACGAGCGCCTGTTTTTAGTTGCCAAGACAGTTTAGGTTCGCCTGATAATGGTTGTCTAAGATCTTCAATCTGCTGCATGTCTAAAAATACGAAATCCGTCAATGTCCATTGATGCGCATCAAAGCTATAACCCAGTGACGCTTTTACGGCTTCAAAACGTTTATCAATATCCGTATGAGCGTTAAGTGGGTCTTTTACAAATAGCGATAAACCAACTTCTGCCCTCTCCTCAGATAAAACGACGGTAGTCTGCGTGGTTTTATTGCTCAATGCTGGAGAGGGTTTGTTCGGTACAGTTAGCTGAGCCAAACCATTGCTAGCTGGTAGCGCAAAACGCTGACTGAGCAATTCGCTTTTGAGAGCTCGCTGCTTCGGTGTATCGTCTTGGGTGATTTTATAAGTACGGTGCAAGATCAAAAAATCAAGCGCAACCGCTCTATCGTCTGAGTTTAAAGTAGCAAGCGGGGCAGTGTTTTCTGTACGAATGACAGAGTTTATGATGGCTTGTATTGGCTTAGATAATTGTACAAACTTCTCGCGCAGCTGCGTTTGTTCAGAGGGCAAATAGCGTACTGAAGACACTAATGAATCATCGCCGTTGTCGTGTTCTAATAGCTGATCGAATACATAATCTGGCGCATACCAAGGACCTACTCGCTCAGTCGTTTTTATGTCGCTTATCAGCTCAAGTATCTCTCCTGAGCGATAACCACAATTTTGTTTGATAAAGTAATAGTCAAATCGAGCAGACTTTGCTTCGTACAAATGATAGTTCAATAATTGTGTTTCAAAGGTATCTAGATTGAGCACGTACTCCCACATATCACGTTGCTCGTTCTTGGAGTATACCGCGTCTTGTTTAAAAAATTCCGTCTCTGAAAATCCAGCATCATAAAACCCAAATAGTCCTTTTAGCGCGTACATCGCACCGTTCTCATTTTCTGGAATACGAGCGCCGAAGTTGTATGAGTTATTAAGTAAGTCCTCGCTAGATAGCTCTCTGACATCACTGTTCGTATTATTTGCATTGTTTATAGGCGTATTGGTTTTGACCAGTACATGACCAAATGAAGAAGCTGGGTTTTTTAGATAGCTGCTTACTAGGATCAGGCTTATTTCTTGATTTGCATCGGGTAATTTTGAGCAGTTTTTGAGATCGACGTTCAGCTCTGGTAAATGATGATTAAGCCATAAATATCTGGCTGGATACTTACAAACTACGCCCTCATTATTTATTTGCTCTATCGTTGCTATAAGCTCTGCATAGGGATCAAAATTGCGTTTCGAACGAGGCTTAGGATTGGTTAAATAAAAATCTGGTGAGATGACTTCAGCCTTGCCATTTTTATAAAACAATAAATGTTGCCATTGGGAGTGCTTAGCCAATGATTTTAGTTTTATGGGGTCAATAGCGGTATCTTTTTGAGAGTTCCGGTTTTGCTCTTGTATCTGCGAGTCAGTGAGTCGTTGTACGCTTGGCTCAATATCTGGCAAGTTCTCGCGATCACTTGAAGTCATATCTACTGCGATAGACGAAGCATTACTAGAAGAGAATTTATTTTCTTTATCTACTGTTACTGGATCTGAAGCATAGGCATTCGTTTCATCAACTTCCGCATTGCAAATAGTCGTTGCAGCCAAGCAAGCCACCCATAAAAACATTTTTTGCATTTTATTTAGATACCATAAATACATGAGCAATAAAAAACACGTAAGCACTAGGTTTACGTGTTTTTATCATTAAATTATCAAAATTTTGAGTATTAAACTTAATACTTAATACCTAATACTTTCAATATTTAGATAGTACAGCTTTGCTTAACGATGCTAAATAGCGTCTCAGCATTTTGATCTTGCGTAGCAGTACGATAGGCAGAAGTCTGAGTATATTGACCATACTGTGCGCGTACGCTAGCGGCTGAATCACAGTTAGCAACACTTTGTAGTGCAGATAAATGAGCACCTTGGCCTGAAGCTAAGTCTTTTTCCACACTTGGGAATGCTTCTTTGATCAAAACAGCCGCTTTAACATTGCCACCTTGGCAAGTTTCAGGAGACATAGAATTAGAAGTCGCAGCGGTAGTACCCCAATCCCAAGTCACGTTAGAGATAATAGCAAGGATAGGACTTGAATTACCGAACAAAGCACCACCAATACCACATTCTTTGTATACTTGCTCAATCGTACGACCAGTCTCTACTTTTTTAAATTTAGAGCCAAGATCAGCATTCGCTGTACTAAACGGAATCATTGCCGCGACAACTGAAGCGAACGCAATTTTTTTCAACATAAAACTTCCTCGAAAGACGATAAAAAATAGATTATTTGATAAAAGATCAAACTTATCATGAGTACATTTGATAGATACTCTAGAATAATGTTTAACCTTATGCATTCTACAAAATAGTAAGAATATAGCAAGGTTTTTTTACATTATATTATCTATTTCTGAATAGCGTTTCGTAACGATAATTATGCTATATCGATAGATTTGGTCTTTATATATTCCCTATTTATATTACGTTGTTAGCTTTCCGATATTTTGTCGACTTCTTTATGAGAATCACTCTTTATAAGACTAGTTTTAGTACCTACGTCATCATTATTCTTGCTAAAAAATAGCTATTTTCCCTTAAAAAACAGGTATTTGACCTCATGAGTTTTTTACACGGCAGTAATAATATGACAAGCTAGCTCTTGTAGAATCCCCTATTATTCATACTCATAGGGAGTATAGATAACGTAGGCAAGAGCATCTGTCTATTTTATTAATTGCTTAAAGGTATTAAATGTCTTATTTAATCAAGTCTTTGGTTGTCACTTTATCGCTACTACTTAGCACCACAGTTTTTGCAGCCAATACCAGTTATTACGGTAGTAAGTTCCATGGCAAGCGCACAGCGAGTGGCAGTATCTTCAACATGAACTCTTTAACCGCTGCACATCGCACGTTACCGTTCGGCACGAAGGTACAAGTAACCAATCAAAAGACAAAGCAGAGCGTCGTTGTAAAAATCACGGACAGAGGACCTTTTATTAGAGGTCGTATCCTTGATTTATCAAAAGCCGCTGCTGGTGAAATAAACTGTCAGCTTTGTACGACCACGATGGAAATACTGTCGTACGGTGATGGCAAATATCGTAAGGAATAATGTAATAAAAAAGGGATGGCTTATGCCATCCCTTTTTTATGTCTGCTTATATCACTAACTAACTATAACGCTTTATGCAAACTTAGCTTCCATCTCTTCTAAAGTCGTCATTGACAGTAGTAACTTCTCTTCATTATCACTATGCTGCTGCTGTAGCGCTGTTTGCTCATTGAGCAATATAAGCAAGTCAGACTTACGGCTCTCTTCGTACAGATCTGTATCAGCCAGTTTTTCTTCAAGCGTGACAAGCTGCTTATCAATCTTAGCTAGTGTCTTTTCTGTTTCCTCTATCTCACGGCGGATAGGTGCTGTCATTTTACGCTGTTCAGCCGCTAGCTTACGCTGCTCTTCTTTACTAAGTGCAGGCGTCGCAGCTTTACTATTTGACGAGTTATCAGATGCTTTATTACTTGCTTGACTATTATCTGTTTCACGTGAAACAAACTTCTTACTCTCTTTTTTACTTTTTTTCTTACCGGCATTCTTATCTGATGCGTTCTCTTGCTTGCGCTTCTCTGCTAGCCACTTACCATAGTCACCAATGTCGCCATCGAACTCTTCGATGATGCCATCATGTACCAGATACAGCTCATCACAGACATTGGCAATTAGTTCTCGATCATGCGAGACCAGTACCACTGCGCCCTTAAAACCTTGTAAGGCGATAGTTAATGCTTGACGCATTTGTAAGTCTAAATGGTTAGTAGGCTCATCGAGTACAAGGACGTTTGGACGTTGCCAAACGATCAGTGCCAAGGTCAAACGCGCACGCTCACCCCCTGAGAATAGCTCGCTTGGTGTATCAATACGCTCACCGCGGAAGTCAAAGCTACCCAAGAATGAACGTAGCATCGCATCAGAGGTTTTACCTGCGAGGCGACGTAACATCTCTATAGGCGTTGCTTTGGCATCTAGGATATCCATTTGATGCTGATTGAAATAGCCAAGCTTTAAGGTATCCGAAACACGATACTTTCCTGTTAGTACGCCAAGCTCACCGACTAATGCTTTAATCAGCGTTGATTTACCAGCGCCATTCATACCCAATAAGCCAAGACGGGTGTCAGGGGTTACCTGTACATTGGCATTGTGTAGAAGCGGTGTCTCACCATAGCCAATATCTGCGTTGGTCAGCTCAATCAGCGGTGAGCTCATGTTTGCAGGCTCGTAGAACTGGAACGAGAAAGGATTGTCAGCCATCATTGGTGATAGCTCTGCCATGCGCTCTAACTGCTTAATACGGCTCTGTGCTTGCTTAGCTTTACTGGCTTTAGCACGGAAACGACGAATAAAGTCATCCAAATGAGCCTTTGTCGCTTCTTGCTTTTCAAACGCTTGCTGCTGCTGCGCCATACGCTCGTGACGGGTACGAATAAACTGCTGATAGTTACCAGTATATAGAGTAATTTTTTGCTGCTCTACATGCAAGATATGACCGACGGTTGCATCTAGAAATGCCTGATCATGCGAGATGACGATGACCAGACCCATATAGGCATTGATCCATGTCTCAAGCCACAGGATAGCATCCAAGTCCAAATGGTTGGTTGGCTCATCGAGTAACATCAAATCAGCACGGCTCATCAAGGTTTTGGCGAGGTTTAAGCGCATACGCCAACCACCAGAAAACCCTTCTACTGGCAGTTCATGCTGGCTAGTCTTAAAACCAAGACCTGCCATAATTTGTGCCGCTTTGGTCGGCGTACGATATCCGTCGATTTCATCGAACTGCTGGTGTAGCACACCAATTTGCTCATCACTGACACTGCTCAAATCATTTAGCGCAGCATTAATTTCATACCACTGCTCATCACCGCTCAATACATAATCGATTGCAGACTGCGTCGTAGCACCAACTTCCTGTGCCATGTGCGCCACATGCCAGCTATCAGGAATACTGACTTCACCTTTATCAAGGGTGACCTCTGTATCGCCTGTACCCATCTGCGTCAGTAACAGCGCAAATAAAGTAGATTTGCCTGTGCCGTTGTTGCCCGTCAGTCCAACTTTGTGACCTGGATGAAGCTGAAAGCTTGCACCTGCAAACAATTCACGACCATCACGGCGAACACCAACGTCTTTAAATTCGATCATATAATTTCTTCATCTCAACAATAATATAGATATAGGGCAATAAGAAACACACATAGGGTATGCCAACTGGCGGCTATTATTTCAAACGCTTGCCCCATAGGCAAACAATTAAATAACTATTTCAAAACTAAGTATTTATTATGCTAAACCCCTTAAGTTGCACAAGCGACTCTTGAGCTCATACATGGTTGTTACTATTATAAAGGTTATGGCCGTAAAATACCGTAATATGACTAATAAGCTTTAAGACTGTCTAATATTATTAAGTAGTGTTTTATATAGTCACACGCTATTATTTTTTAGTCTGGTTATTGGTTTAGCCCATTGACGCAGTTATTTTAAAAAGCACAATATCAAAAATGGAACACTGCTATTCGTTAGTAAAATTCAGTAGTTGCATCACTCTTGACAAACGAATCAGCACCCCCATTATGTTATACTGCTAAAAGATAAGTGCCCACTATCAATAGAGCCAATAAAATATTGTGGTGGCATAAATACTATTTTGAAATTGTACAAACAGCTTATAATGCACCAATAGCTTTGCCATAATGACAGCACCCAATTAAATCAAACGCCGTGCGTATCTTTATTTGCAAGTATCCTATTGCAAACCCAAACAGGACGACGACCGCATTTGATCCTAGCAACTGAGGTAGATATGAACGAATCAGCCAACCAATTTAGCCCAAGCTCAAGCCAGCCAGTAGACCCAACCGTATTAAGCCTAACCGATAGTGCGGCGCAAAAAGTACGCCGTCTACGTGAAGAAGAAGGCGATAGCGATCTTATGTTACGTGTCTATGTGACAGGTGGCGGTTGTTCTGGTTTCTCTTACGGGTTTAACTTTGCCAACGATCTAAACGAAGACGATGCCAATTTTGATAATGGAGATGTGACGTTAGTCGTCGATTCGCTAAGCTATCAATACTTGCAAGGCTCTACCGTTGACTATACCGAAGGTCTGGAAGGGGCACGTTTTGTGGTGACCAATCCAAATGCCACCACCACGTGCGGCTGCGGTTCGTCATTCTCTATATAAGATAAATAGACGCGGTCGCGCTATGATTATCAAGATAATGTGATAGTGTGCCAATACTATGTCAAATGGCTTGTAGGCATAATGAACAAAGCATCTATCTCTCAGGTAGATGCTTTTTTTATCAAACTGTCTGGCTAGAATAACGCTATATTCGAGATGAATTTGTATCAAAAATAAGGTCAAAATCCTCACAAATCGCGTTGCCTAAAGCTTATCGTATTTGTAATTGTCCGTGGTTTTCAAGACAGCTTTGAGCTAAACTGACGGAATTATTGACCTAACATTTACCTATTTTATGGACAAACGCTTATCGTGTTTTGATCCGCCATAATAAATAACAATAGATGACTATTATGAGTAATTTTGCGAGTAGCTTTGTTAATTTCGAAATCCCTAATTGGTTTGATAGCCAACACTTAACGGGTATGCTCCGCGGTATTGAAAAAGAGGGCCTGCGCGTAAAGCCTGATGGTTTCTTGGCACAGACTCCGCATCCAGCCAAACTTGGGTCAAAACTTACCCACCCTTTTATTACTACCGATTACTCAGAAAGCTTGCTTGAGCTCATCACCGAACCAAAGTCCTCACCAAAAGAGACCCTCAATATGCTGCGCCAATTGCACGTATTAGTCTATCAGGGTATACCTGAAGGTGAGCTAATGTGGCCATTATCGATGCCATGCATGTTGTCTTCTAAAGACGAAGATATCCCACTAGCTGATTATGGTAGCTCTAATACGGGTAAGCTAAAAACTTTATATCGTAGTGGCCTTGGTATCCGCTATGGTCGCCGCATGCAGACGATTGCTGGTTTACATTACAACTTGTCTTTTGGTGATACGTTGTTTGAGACGTGGCAAGCCAAAACGCCGACCGCACAAAGCCAAACGCTGACAGAGTTCAAAAACGAAAAATACCTAGGGCTGATTCGCAACTTTAAACGTCTAACCAGCCTTGTTTTATATTTGCTAGGTGCCAGTCCTAGCGTTTGTCCTTGTTTCTTGGCAGGGCGTGAGCACGATTTAGAATTGCTTAATGGTTCAACCTATTACAAACCTGCTGCGACTAGCCTACGTATGGGTAAGCTTGGCTATACCAATAGCGTGCAAGAGCAGCTTGATATCCGTTATAACTATTTGCCAGAGTATGTCGATGGTCTGCGCCGTGCCATTCAAACACCGCACGAAAGCTTTGCTAAGCTTGGCTTAGAAGACGAAGATGGCAACCCGATTCAAATTAACAATCATATTTTACAGATAGAAAACGAGTACTACAGCCCTATTCGTCCTAAACAAATCGCAATGAGCGGTGAAACACCAACCGAAGCGCTTGAGCGTCGCGGTATCGCCTATGTCGAGTTCCGTGCTATCGATCTTGACCCATACAGTGACGTAGGTATTCGCCTCTCTAGCGCTTGCTTCTTGGAAGTGATGGCGCTGTATTGCCTGTTCAGTGATTCACCAGACCTGCTACCTGAAGAAGAAGACACGCTCGCTATCAATCTTGAGCGTGTGGTCAATGAAGGTCGCCGTGATGACTTGCATATTATCAATAATGGCCAAGAGCAGTCACTCGAAAGCTGGATGCTAACTCATCTAGAGCGTATGCAGCCGCTTGCTGCACTGCTTGATGCTCACTACGGTGGTAATGATTACCGTGCAGCTGTAGCACTAATGCAAGGCAAAGCAGGACACTCTGAGTCGACTATCTCTGCACAAGTAAATTCCGATAGCAAACGCTTAGGCAGCTTATGGCAGCTTGGATTCACGTTGGCTCAGCAGCATCGCGAGTCTTTATTACAGCAGACACTTAGTCCAAATACTCAAGCTAAATACGAGGTATTAGCAGAAAAATCTATCTTACAGCAAGCTGAAATTGAGCAGTCTGAAACAGAAGACTTTATGGAATTTTTACAGCAGTATCGCTAAGTTGCTAGTTATTAATTGCTAAGTACTGACTGTAAAATTTTGACTGCTTAATCTTGACTGCTACCCTACATCTATTATAGATAAACCCATAAGAGTAACCGCACAATGCGACAGCTAACCACTTACCGTAACCTGCAAGTATTTTTGGTGATAATGGCCATCATAGGCATGAGTTTTGCGCTGTTTTATTTACAGCGTCATTTAGGGCTTTCACCTTGCCCGCTCTGTATTTTTCAGCGTGTTGGTCTAATCGTCATGGGCGGATTTGCCCTGATATCAGCGTTATTTAATCCTAAGTCTAAAGTAATAAGACTACTGCTATGGCTTGGTAGTTTAGTAGGTATTGGCTGGGCAACTGCAGTAGCAGCGCGCCATGTATGGCTGCAACACCTGCCTGCTGACCAAGTACCTTCTTGTGGTCCAGGACTGAACTATTGGCTTGATACCCTCCCTATCTTACAAGTATTCGAAGAAGTTTTTGCAGGATCTGGCGAATGTGCCTCTGTTGATTGGACGCTTATGGGATTAAGTATCCCTGAGCAGTCGTTGATTCTATTTAGTATGCTGCTGATCGTACATGTCTTGATATTAATGCGTATCGTAAAATCTGCCAATTAGTATCTTATGACTTAATAAAACGTTAGGTTTCTTTCCTAGTTTTGCTTTTAAAACAGACATTGCTATCTTCGATACAATGTCTGTTTTTTTATCTACTATTAACCCGACCTTACAATCCATATTAGCGATACCTATAGGACTTTCTACTACCAACTCATGTCTTTTAGATATGAGGCCAACAACAAAAAGCCCACAGAGATATTTTCAAGCCTTTGATATCTTTAGTCAGCTTACCTTATAAACGGATAAGCATTAGATATTTGTCGCTTTCTACTCATAAGCTATCTGTATTTTGAATATAAGATAATGCTGTCAAGTTCTTAATTTATATTATTACTACGCGCCCATGCCTTATTATCCTTATCTTTGACAATGGCTTTACGTTGTCGATAGTATAGATGAGCTTGAAAAATACTTGTTAAAAACTGTTTTTGGTATGACCATGATATATTTTGCTCCCGTTCGCTCTACCACGCTTGCTATCGTAAAACGGTGGCGTCCTTCGTTACTTGTAGCGTCACTATGCGTGCTACTCGTAGGCTGTGATAGTGCCTCGTCCAATACCGATAAAGAAATGGTATCTACGTTCGCGTCGACTGGTTCTGAGTCGCAGGAGGCTTCACAATCATTGCAAGATGACAATGCTAGAAATGCTGAGCTAGCGAATGATGATGAGACAGGCGAGATGGTTGAAGGGCAATCATTAATTGCTGCTGCTCAGTCAAATAAAGATACCTATGCAGACAGCTCTATGGAACGATCAGAAGCAAAAAGCAGTATGCTGAAAGCAACATTGATGGGCGATTATGGCGGCATGGTCTCTTGTACAGATTGCGACAGTATCGATGTCACATTGAACTTATTCGCCGATGGTTCCGTACTAAAAGCAAGTTATTATCATAATCCTGAAAAACCAAAAACACCCCTACTCGAATCCGGTATTTACCGACAAGACAATGACAAAATCACTATTGTCTATGAAGGAAAAAATATTGAGACCTACCATATCCAAGACAACCACTTGATACGGATCGATGAGCACGATAATTTAGAGGATGACTATACGTTATCTCGCAAATGATAGGCGCATCAATAAGAATCACTTAAATAAAAGCGTCATCATGCTGACTGTTAGTTGGCGTATCGCTGCATACTAAAACAGCCAAACTGTATTAGCTACATAGCGCCTACTTGTTAGGCGTTTTTTATTGGTCATCGAACAGGGTTTACTTTACAATGATTGCTTGTTTGCCAAGCTGATATATTGGTCGTTGTTTATCAAAGTGGTTATTTTTACTGATGACAGCTAGGCACTTCACATTTTATTTTATCAGCTCTCTATTCTTTTCATTCAAGCGCGTACGGAACGTCTATGCATATTCATATCCTTGGTATTTGTGGTACTTTTATGGGCTCACTGGCATTGCTAGCACGTGCGCTTGGGCATACGGTTACGGGTTCAGATGCCAATGTCTATCCTCCTATGTCCACTCAGCTCGAAAATGCTGGCGTGACTATCGAAGAAGGCTATCTGGTAGAGCACTTGCAACCAACGCCAGACTTAGTGGTCGTTGGGAACGCGATGAAGCGCGGCATGGATGTGATTGAGTACATGCTAGATAATGGCTTGCGCTATACCTCAGGTCCGCAGTTCTTATCTGAGCAAGTATTGCAGTCACGCCACGTAATCGCCGTTGCAGGGACACATGGTAAGACCACAACCACGACTATGCTTGCGTGGATATTACAATATGCTGGTATCGATGCAGGGTTTTTGATTGGTGGTGTACCACTAGTTGATACAACTGACGAGCACTTACAGCAAGTGTTTGCACATAGTAGCTATTTGGGTGCTGATAAAAGCGCTTATGATAAATCTGGCTACTTTGTGATTGAGGCAGATGAGTACGATTCTGCGTTTTTTGATAAGCGCTCAAAGTTCGTTCACTATCGTCCGCGCACTGCTATTTTGAATAACCTTGAGTTTGATCATGCAGATATCTTTGCGGATCTCAATGCAATACAAACTCAGTTCCACCATATGGTGCGTATGATTCCAAGCACTGGCAAAATTATTATGCCAGCCGCGACCATTAGTTTAGAAGATACGCTAGCGAAAGGGGTTTGGACACCTATCTGGCGTACTGCCGTCATCGACTCTACTTTAGCTGACACCAGCGAAAACGCGCGTGCTCTAAAAGATAGTAGCGATTGGCAGGCTGAGCTAATTCAAGAAGATGGTAGTAAGTTCAAAGTCAGTTTTGCCGCTAATGAAGATGCCTCTGCTATCGTAAACTGGTCAATGAGCGGTATCCATAACGTCAATAACGCTTTAGTTGCTGTGGCTGCGGCCTATGATGTTGGCGTCAGTGTTGAGACTGCTTGTGCTGCTTTATCAGATTTCGCTGGTATTAAACGTCGGATGGAGTTGATTGGCGATGTCAATGATATCTTAGTTTTTGATGATTTTGCCCATCATCCAACAGCTATTACGACCACATTAGATGGTGCCAAAAAGAAGCTGGCTGATAGACGTATTTGGGCTATCATTGAGCCGCGTAGCAACACCATGAAAATGGGTATTCATCAAGACAGTTTGGCTCAATCAGCGGCACTTGCTGACTATACATTATGGTACGAGCCTACTGGTTTGGAATGGGGCTTAAAAGAGGTCATCGAACAAGCCAAAGCTACTAGCAACGCTATCGGCAACCAACAAGTACTATCAAGCATTGATGCTATCATTGAGCATATCAGCAGTCATGCAAAAGCAGGTGACGCGATTGTAGTTATGTCAAATGGCGGCTTTGAAGGAATTCAT
The DNA here is from genome assembly GCF_030407815.1 of Psychrobacter sp. APC 3281. Lineage (GTDB taxonomy): Bacteria > Pseudomonadota > Gammaproteobacteria > Pseudomonadales > Moraxellaceae > Psychrobacter. Next base: position 114,889 of record NZ_JASDCS010000007.1, on the reverse strand, counting down.
CAGCGTTTATTAACCGCATTGCATAATGGTTAATGCTTCTAGCTAAGATAAAGAATCAGCTCTTATAAAGAAATAACTCTTCTTATTTTCCTCTATATAAACGCAGCTCATCTAATAGATGGCTGCGTTTTTTACTTCTAATATTTATACGCCTTCATTTATATGAATTTGGCACTACAGGTACCACATTGATAAACGCTGTTAGCACCACTGCTACCTTTGTAACCTTTCGTTTACTTATTGCCCTTACTCGATAGCAAATCGGACTTTTTCCTCACATAGCCCCTACAGTAGTAACATTTTATGCTTACTTTTGCGTCCGAGGAGTGTTTACAATAGATTTATCAAAACTTGTAACACATTATAAATATTAATAATATTAGGAGAATAACATGAGCTTTATTTGGATGATTATTGTAGGTTTAGTCGCAGGTTTATTAGCACGTGCTATCAAACCAGGTAACGACCCTATGGGTTGGATTATGACTATCGTATTGGGTATCGTTGGTGCAATGCTAGGTGGTTTCCTAGCTGGTCTAATTGGTATTAACGCTGATGGTGGTTTCACTGGGCTTATATTCTCAGTAATTGGTGCAATTATTTTATTGTTCCTATATGAAATGATTGTAAACAAACGCCGTGCATAATTATTCATAAGCCATGCATAGTTTAGTCATAAATGATTACTAGCTAATTAAAATACTATATAAACAAAGCCTTGCGTTGAGCAGGGCTTTTTTATGCCATTTATCATCGAAATTTAGTCTTTCTATCTGCATATAGCATCATATGACTGCGAAAGTATTGATAAGCATTACTTTTGTCCCCATTTATCTTATAATATCAACCCTATTTTGTCCTTATCATTGAGGTGAGCGTTATGGCACTACTCCCTATCTTAAGTTACCCAGATCCTCGCTTGCGTACTATCGCCAAGCCTGTTAAGGAAGTGACTGCTGAAATCAAAACCTTAATCGCAGACATGATCGAGACGATGTATGATGCTCAAGGCATCGGGCTTGCAGCCAGTCAAGTGGATCATCATATTCAGCTTATCGTTATGGATTTGTCTGAAGACAAAAGCTCTCCTAGAGTTTTTATCAATCCAAAAGTCACGCCACTGGTAGAAGAAAAGCAACCGTATGAAGAAGGCTGCTTATCTGTACCTGATGTCTATGACAAAGTCGAACGTCCTAATAAAGTCCGTATTGAAGCGTTAGACGGTAACGGTGAGGTCATCGACGAGGTAGTTGAAGGACTGCTTGCTGTTTGTATCCAACATGAAATGGATCACCTAAATGGCGTAATCTTCGTTGACTACTTGTCTCGTCTTAAACAGACTCGTGCTCGTGATAAAGTCCGCAAAGTTCTTAAAATACGTGAAAAGCAAGAAGCACAATCAGCAGAAAAACAGACACAAGCCGTCAATTCTTAAAGCGCTACTCTTTATTCTTATCTTTTTTATTTCGTCTTCATCCTTCACATAGTTACGTCTACAGTGAGTGTTAATATTTAGCATTCACTGTTTGGCGATAACTTTTATAACCGATACAGTTTCCACAAAAGGTTTACTACTATGACAATGATCAAAATTGACCAATATTTTGAACCTGCCAGCTGGCAGAAATTTACCAAGGCTGCTGAAGGTCGCGAGACGCCTTTCTTAGTAGTTGACCTTAGTCGTATCGAAACCAAATACCATGAAATGGTAAGCCTGTTTCCTAATGCAAAACTGCATTATGCAATGAAAGCTAGCCCTGCTGTGGAAGTAATCGACCTATTGGCAAACCTTGGTTCAAACTTTGACTGTGCCTCTATTTATGAGCTTGATCGCGTGCTTGGTTGCGGCGTTGAGCCATCTCGTATCTCATATGGCAACACCATCAAAAAAGCTGAACATGTTAAATATGCTTTTGAGAAAGGTATCGATCTATATGCGACTGACTCAGAAGCGGATCTAAAAAACATTGCCAAACACGCTCCAGGTTCTAAAATATTTGTGCGTATCTTGGTTCAAGGCTCAGAGACAGCAGAATGGCCATTATCACGTAAGTTTGGTTGCCATCCTAATATGGCCATCGACCTACTGGTTCAAGCACGTGAGTTGGGCTTGGTTCCTTATGGTATCTCATTCCACGTCGGTAGCCAGCAAAAAGACGTCGCTGCATGGGATGATGCATTATCCAAAGTTAAATATATGTTTGACTGGATGAAGAACGAAGAAGGTATCAAGCTACAAATGATCAATTTGGGCGGCGGCTTCCCGACCAATTACATTAGCGAAGTCAACCCTATCAAAGTCTACGCGGAAGAGATTACCAGCTATCTGACTGACGACTATGATGATAATGAGATGCCGGAGATTATTTTAGAGCCGGGTCGTTCGTTGGTTGGTGGTTCAGGTGTATTGGTCAGTGACGTGGTACTGATATCTCGTAAGTCTGATACTGATTTGACTCGTTGGGTATATACCGACGTTGGTCTATTCCAAGGCTTAATCGAGACGCTAGGTGAAGCTATCAAGTATCCTGTCTATACGCCTAAGATGGAGACGTCTACTAGTGAAGGCACAGTAGTACTGGCAGGCCCAACCTGTGATTCAACTGATATTATGTATGAAGAAGCAGGCTATCAGCTACCAGAAGAGCTTGAGATTGGTGATAAAATCTACTGGCTCACCACTGGTGCTTATACCAACTCGTACTCATCGGTAGAGTTCAATGGTTTCCCACCGCTAGAAGTGGTTTATATTGACTAGTATTTGTAATGTTTCACAATAAAGCGCGGCACGGTTAATACCCGTATCGCGCTTTTTTGTGCGTAACGATTTAATAACTAGTCAATTCGCAAAGAAATAGGCACGCTATTATTGGTATTACGGCTACTGTTACTAGTACTACTGATTGAGTTTTGTGAAATCTGTCCAATCGTTACCCATTGTCCACGTGGCAAGATCATCGTACTGTTCAATCTTTGACCTCGAATAGCATTGCTAGCACGGTTAGTATTATTAGTAGAACTCATTTGATTATAAGATGAATTCGGCTGCACTAAGCTTTCTTCCACTTGGGAGAGTTGTACTTCCACCTGTCCATTAGGCAGCAGTCTTGGCGTGACGGCAATCCCTTGTGTCGTTGGCAGTAGTATTTGCTGCTGAATCACGATCTGTGGTTTGAAATTATTGTTAGCTGAACGATGATAAGTTGAATATTTATTAGCATTATAGGTTTGAGTCAGTGAGTAGAGAGTACCTGTGCTGATACTCGCCGCATTGCCAGATAGTGTTTGTACTTGATACAGATTATTACCCTGCTGCTGGCTGCTACGCTGACTAATAACCCCTGCACCTTGAATACCACGATTGGTAATAATGACTTGACCCTGCTGAATACTACCTTGCCCGCTACTACTATTGCCAACACGTACGGCAACCGTCAATGCCTGTGGCTGACGGTCAATCTGAGACAACAATTGCTGTACCGCCTGATAATTACGTGCGGTCGTCCGCAGTACCAATTTATCTTGATAGGTAGTCACCGTGCCACCGTCTGCGCTACTATTTAATTGTTGTCTTACTGCAGGTAACAGACTAGCCCCACCATAGGTATGAATGACATAGGTTTGAGAGGTGCTGGCTTGTACGGTAATTGGTAGAACCGCTAGACTCAGCGCACCGACAGACAAACATACACGGCTCGTAAGGTTGATGGTACAAATAGCACTAATCATTTTATGCCTAACATAACGTTTGATACTATTCATACCTGCTCCCTTGCTGCTATTAAGTCATCAGTCATCACGCTATAGTCAATCATTAACCATTAACTATAAATAGTCGTTAGTCACTTAATCCAAGTACATCTTGCATGTTGTACTGACCTACTTCCTGCTCAACGACCCACGTTGCGGCACGTACGGCACCAGCGGCAAATGTCATGCGCGCGCGTGCACGATGGGTAATCTCGACCACTTCGCCATCTGCGATAAACATTACAGTATGATCACCTACGATTTCGCCGCCGCGTACTGCATGGATACTGATTGTCCCAGATTCGCGCTCGCCAGTTTGTCCTTCGCGGCCATAGATAGCGACGTCTTTTAGGTTTTGTCCGCGAGCTTCTGCGACGGCTTCAGCCATCATATATGCCGTACCAGAAGGTGCATCGATTTTGTGTTTATGATGGGCTTCGATGATTTCTACATCAGCATCATTACCAAACGCTTTGGCAGCCATACCGAGTAGCTTCAATGATAAATTAACGCCTGTCGAATAGTTACCCGCATATACGATAGTTATTTTCTCACTTGCTTTTGCCAGTACTTGTTCTTGCTGTTCATTGAATCCTGTCGTCCCGATGACCATAGCGACGTTATGCTCAGCACAAACTTGCATGTTTTTTTCAGTGGCGTCAGGCAAGCTAAAATCAATCAGTACATCGATATCGTTAATCACAGCAGCTAAGTCATCAACGATTTGTACATTTAAATGACCGATAGCAGCAACTTCGCCTGCATCTGCTCCAACTAGGCTAGAGCCTTGACGCTCAATCGCTGCTTTTAATGCAGTCTGCGGATTGTTCTGTACTGCCTCGATAAGCATACGACCCATACGCCCGCCTGCACCGATTACCCCAACGTTGATAGATTTATTATTCGCTTGTTCGCTCATGTTTTTACCTTAGATATTTTATATTTAGTGAAATTATTTTTGACCATATTTATCGTAAGTTTAGCAAATATCGACACATGAATGGCTTTTTATACCATCAATAAAAAGCCCAAAGGTTTCATGTGAAACCTTTGGGCTTAGTTTAATACTAGCTACTTAGTCAGATTATTTCTTAATCGAATAAATCGCCGATTTTTTTGAAGAATGACTTTTTATGTGGCGACTGTTGATGTTTGCTGTCATCATCCAAAGTATCTTGGAATTGGCGTAGCAAGTCTTTTTGCTCACGAGTAAGATTTACTGGCGTTTCGATAACCACACGGCAAATCAAGTCACCTTTCATGGTAGTACGGACTGGCGTCACACCTTTGCCGCGTACACGCAGTAACTTACCGCTTTGCGTACCTTCTGCCACTTTGATTTTTACTTTGCCATCTAAGGTTGGGATTTCGACTTCTTTACCCAATGCTGCATCAGTGATGCTTACTGGCACATCCATATATAGGTCAGCGCCTTGACGGGTAAAGACATTGTGCTGTTTAACGCGTACTTCGACATATAGATCGCCATTTTGTACGCCAGCGCCGCCCGCTTCGCCTTCGCCTGCTAGACGAACGCGATCGCCATCATCGACGCCTGCAGGGATAGAGACTTCTAAGGTGCGTGATTTGTCTTTTACGCCGTTGCCATGACAGTCCGAACAAGGGTTTTTGATCTGTTTACCAGTACCACCGCAATGAGGACAAGCTTGCTGTACCGCAAAGAAACCTTGCTGCATACGTACTTGACCTTGGCCATGACAAGTCTGACAGGTAACAACATCAGAAGCATTTTTTGCCCCTTTACCATCACAGGTATCACAAGGCGCAGGAGCCGTGAAACTGATTTCTTTTTTGCAGCCACGTACGGCTTCTTCTAATGTCAGCTCAATCACATAGCGCAAGTCAGAGCCGCGACGCGAACGCCCACCACCGCCGCCACGTTGCTGACCGAAGATATCACCGAAGTTACCAAAGATATCGCCAAAGATATCTTGGAAGTTACCGCCACCTGCGCCGCCGAAGCCGCCGCCACCCATGCCGTTTTCAAAGGCTGCATGGCCCATACGATCGTAGGCTGAACGTTTCTCTTCGTCGCTCAATACTTCGTAAGCCATCGAAGCTTCTTTGAATTTGTCTTCCGAATCAGGATCATCAGAGTTGCGATCTGGATGGTATTTCATGGCAAGCTTACGGTAGGCTCGCTTAATTTCTTTGCTGTCAGCGGTCTTGCTGACACCTAATATTTCATAAAAATCGCGCTTACTCATGCTCTCTCCTATCGTCTTTACAGCCACACCGGTTCGTCAAATCATCAGCTCAATTGATAATTGTCTTAATCTTATTCGTGGTTCTTAGGTAGTGAATATGTATGACGTTTCACATGAAACACAATAATTCACCATGCTATAGAACCATAATGCTTAGACTTAACCAACAAATACGGTGAAGGCTGCTTAGCCAAATCAATTATAAAAAGTTTGCGCTATTTATGGAGATGGTCTGCTGATTTATCAAGCTCTTAAATGATGAAATTAGTAGTTGGCATCGCTGCGGCAAAAGCCAAACGATTCATTAAGGTTACTGCAAAGCTTTTCGTACCTGAGCGGTGCCCAGTCGTGCTAATATTTACCGCCACATCTACGGTCATTTATACTCATAGTGATGACGCTTGCGACAAGGTATCAAGTCTTATGAAAAAGCTGGTTATTCTATTAATCATCATTGCGGTAGCAGTGTATGCAGGCTCGCCTTATTACAGCGCTTATCAGCTCAAAAACGCTTATGACGATAAAGACGGTGCCACTATCGCAGCGGCTATTGATTATGAGCAAGTGCGACCAAGCGTCCAAAATCAGCTAACCAGCCAATTTGCGACGACAATGACTAAGTATCCATTAATTTCTGAATTGGGCGGTGAGCCGTTGACCCAAGCCGCGAATGGTTTTATCGCGCAGGCAGTTGAAGGTGCTATCACTCCGCAAAATATCGAAAAGGTGATTAATACCCAAGGTCAAGCCAATACAGCAACCAAAGAGCTAGCTGCAGCATGGGCCATCGCTAGCGATCAAGTTGATTTGAAAAACCTAATTCAGAGCTTAATTATTCAGCGCGGTGATGTCGATGCCGTGGTCAAAAGCCAAATGCAGCAAGTCATGAAAAAACAAGCGGCAGAACTTGAGCAGCAAGTCGCCCAAGGCAATGACAGCGAAAAGCCAACGCTGAGCTACTGCGGTATTAACTGCTTTAGTATTAGTGGTCAGGTAAAAGGCTACCCTCTCACTATCGAGATGCAACGTGAAGGACTTATCAATTGGAAAATCGTTGATATCGTCTTACCATAAATTATTTAAGACAGCTTTTGAGATGCAAAAATGTCTACATAGAACCCAAAAAGACCGCCTTATGAACTGATTCATAGGGCGGTTTTTTTACTTTGTTTAGCAGTCCAATACCTTAAAGTTTTGAATTGCTAGAACACTCAACCATACTAATCAATTATTCAACACCCAAAAATTCTAGAAATTCTGGACTCTCAAAACTCGCCTGATATAGCACGCCATCTTCACGATAGATTGCAGGCGTCGCCATTACCGCGAGTCCAGCTGCTTTTTCACGATTGGGTGTTACATGGTCAACCGTACAACTTGCTGATGCAGGTGTCATTTCACCTGTCAGCATTGCCTTGTCAAATGCCTGACGACGACTGTCTTCATCCGCTTGGCACCAGATACCACGCATCTGCTTTGGTGACGCCTCATATATCGGATAGCCGATGACATTGACCGTCACGCCTTTTGCATTGAGTGATGGCACTTGATGATGCAGGCGGCGGCAGTAAGGGCAGTTCACATCATCAGCTACATAGATAACGGCTCTCTCAGTAGTGGTTGCTGGATAAGTAATCAGCTGGCTTTTATCCAATGACGCAAACACAGACTGGTTTTTACGTTTTTCAAAGTTCTCATCGAGGCCGATAAACTGACCATTTTCGATGACTGATATTTCACCATCGGTAATATACTGCGCATCATCTGATAGTAAAAACGGCACCCCTTCTAGCGTTGCTCCCCAGATAACACCCGGTACTGCGGTATAAAAGAATGGCGTTTTAGCGCTCATGTTCTTAAGCGCAGCCATATTTGCTAGCATGTCAGACTTGACACTCGTATTGACAGGTTCGCCTACCTGCGCACTCGTGCTACGTACTGGTGTTTTAGTCACTACCCGTTTGCTTGGGTTTTTCTGTAGCTCACCTTGAATGACGTAACGGCCATCTTCGGTGATGTGCAGCGGCAACTGCCCAGCTAAATTTACTTGATACATATTAGGCAGTTTGGATGGCACAATAGAAGTAATCTGTGTTTTGATGCCTGCTTGGGTCAATATTTGGCGCAATCGCTTATCGACATTCTCACTCACTGCTTGAGCTGCTTGTGAATTTGTAGTGCTTTGCGTTACGTTATTGCTATTAGCATCCGCTGAACTTGGCTGAGCACAAGCAGTGGTTGCTAATAGTATGACGCTGATTAGGCTAGCGGACTTTAATACAGGTAATGTCACAGAGAGATTCCTATCTGGTTTTTAATGATGGCAGTTTTCAATATTAAGACCAATTCCAAATCTACAACTAACTGAAAGGTAGCAATACATTTTCTGATTAGTCAGATTTTTAGAGTTGGTTTCAGGGTTGTCTATCATAAAAATATAGATAAAAAAGACTGTAGCATAGGGGATAGTTTTGCAAAGCACTAAATGGCTAATGTCGCAAAACTGCTACTTATCTTTAAGAGATAGGCAACACAGGTAGGTAATAGACATAAATACAATATAGCAGACCGCAAAAAGCAGCACACTAAGTAGCGGCTGCTAATGGGTTCAAAACGATAGTTTCAAGACAAATACTAAGGCCAAAGCTTAATAATCTCAGTGCTCATTTATTAAAACTTGGCAACTTCTTCTGGCGTTAAGAAACGGCTATCGCCTTTTTCTAGACCTTCTAGATTGATGTGACCGATACTGGCGCGGTGCAGCTCAGTGACTCGATTACCGAAGTAGCCCATCATACGTTTGACCTGATGATACTTGCCCTGCTCTAATGTTAGGCGTGCATGTTTTTCATCAATGAACTCAAGAACAGCAGGCTTGGTTGGCTCATAATCACCTTCAAGCAAGATGCCTTCCGCCACTTTCTTCACGGCTTTTTCTTGTGCATCACTATCCATTGCATCTGCCAATGTCAGCTCGTACACCTTTGCATGCTCGTGCTTAGGACTGGTGACACGATGTAGCCAGCCGCCATCATCACTCATCAGCAATGCGCCAGTGGTATCGACATCGAGACGCCCAGCGATACGCAGGCTACCCAATTCTGGTACAGCAATCAGTTCAGTGACGATTGGATACTCTTTAACTTTTAGCGTGCACTCAAAGCCTTCAGGCTTATACAACAAGATATAGCGATTGCCCGCAGCGACCGACAATGGCTCGCCCGCCCACATCACATCATCATTGACCACATCGACATGTAGGCCAGGATCTTTAACCACTTGATCGTTTACGGTGATTTCGCCGGCGTGCATGATCTTTTTTGACTCTTTACGCGACAGCTCGGTGGCTTTACTAATGAATTTATCTAAACGCATACTATTTACTACCATCGGTTTTATTATACCAGCCCTAAATCAGAAACTAACGACGCCAGCACTCAGCCGTGAGCGGCTCGTTATCTTCGATGGTTAGAAATGGTACTATAATGAAAAATTAAATGAACACTGTGCTCAATACAAAAGCCAGTGAAAGTCAGACCAGTTTAACATATCCAACCTAAGCCTGATGAAATATGAGCTATCAAACGCTAAAACGTGCCGTTACCACGCGACTCGAAATTAAAAAATCTGAGTTTATCGCTTACGCCTATCCGGTGATCTCTCGTGAACAAGCAATGTTTCACGTGGAACAACTTCGTGAGCAATATCCAGATGCACGGCATTTCTGCTGGGCATACATCATCGGTGATCCAGATAATACCACCAGTGCTGGTTTCGATGATGATGGCGAGCCAAGCGGTACGGCAGGCAGGCCGATATTGAATGTACTGCAGCATAAGTCGATCGGCAACGTTATTATCATCGTGGTGCGTTACTTCGGTGGTATCAAATTGGGTGCTGGCGGTCTTACCCGTGCTTATGCGGGCTCTGCTCAAGCGGCCGTCGACGAGATGATATTAAACCCTTATGTACCGATGACCCAGATTCAGATACTGGCAGAGTTTGCGACTGAAGCGCAATGCCGCTATATGATAGAGAGCCTTGGCGGTCATATCGACGATGTCGCCTATAGCAAGCAAGTAACCTTAACCGCCACACTTGCTGAAGCAGATGTCGAAAATTTAAAAGCGCGCTTAGCAATGGATGGTCGAGTATTGGATAAGCCAGAAGATTAAAAATTTCTGATTAACTACTCTCGTCGCAAATTTTGGACAGCTCTCCTTTCAATATATTTATTTGTTAGATTTTTTCAGTAGCTGTTTTCAGTAACCATGCGTTCACTGAAAATTATTGGTTTTCACAGGTACTGGCGTTATGATAAAAAAACCTTACCACGCTACTCTATTTGTTTTTCCACGATCATTAAATAAGACCAAAATATGTCAACTTCAACCAAACCTTTTTCTCCAGCCCCTTTTAAGCCACCATTTTGGCTGACCAATCCACACTTGCAAAGCATCTTGCCCAAGTTCTTTGCGCCAAAGGCACCGACCTACCGCCGTGTGGTCGAAAAAGACTCATTGGACGAGAGCGATATTGCTTATGATTTCTATGATGCGCACCCTATAGAAGCATCAAAAGATGGTGAGCTTGAGCAAACGCCATTGATTGTCCTCTTCCACGGTATGGAAGGCAGTAGTGACAGTCATTACGCGCGCGCACTAGCGTACCAAATGCACGCGCAAGGCTGGCACTTTGTGGTGGCGCATTTCCGTAGTTGCGGCGGTATTCCTGCTAGTGGCACAGTATTTTATAATGCCGGCGATACGGACGAGGTGCATCATGCGCTACAGAATTTGCGTGAGCAGTATGCCAATATCTATGCGGTTGGCGTCTCGTTAGGAGGCAATGCACTGGCCAAATATATGGGCGAATATGAGGACAAAGTCCTTTGTAAAGGTGCTGTTGTTATCTCCGCGCCAGTCGATATGTCTTCAGCTGCCATTACTATGCACAGCTTCTTGAGTCATCGTATCTATACGCCTTATCTGCTTAACCCAATTATCAAAAAAGCGTTGGCTAACGATCTCACTCAAGATGAAATCAACTCTATCAAAGCTGCCAATCGTATCAGTGATTTTGATGATATTTTTACTGCGCCGCGTCACGGATATCGCTCCAAAAACGACTATTACCATACTGCATCCGCCATGCCGTATTTGCGCAACGTCACTCACCCTCTGCTATTAATCAGTGCAAAAGATGATCCTTTTATTGGCTTTACCGCTACCCCAAATGATGTCTCTGAGAGTGTCACTATCTTAGATACTGAGCACGGTGGGCACATCGGTTATCTGCGTTATCGCTCAGACAACGGTCAGTCCAAAAGCAAATCGTCTGTCACCAATGATAAAGAGTCAAAGACTTCAAAGTTCGATATCAACTGGATACCTGAAACTGTCAGCGCTTATTTTAATTGGATTGGTGTTCCTTCGACTAGCGAACCTTCTCAAGATGTAACCTCTGACAATAAATAATCACTGTCATCAATGACAAAATAATAAAGCCAACGTTTATAACTTTTTGAGAGTGTTTTATGTACCCATTTATCCGTTATGCTAGCACCATCGCTCATGCTGCTCTAAAAGCAAAAAAGGGCGACACACTGACGTTTAAGGACACCAGTGAAATTCAGTTTCGCTGCCGCCTATCCGATATAGATAATTTTTTGGAGATGAATAACGGCCGCGTATTTACGCTGTATGATTTGGGTCGTATGGACTTTGCAGTACGGACTGGGCTTGGCAAGCAATTGCTAAAACAACGCTGGGGCTTGGTCATCGCTGGCAGCACTATTCAATACCGTAAGCGTATTCGCGCCTTTCAAAAAGTCACACTCAAAACCAAAATCGTCGGCATCGACGCGCGCTGGCTGTATATTGAGCAATCAATGTGGGTCAAAGGGCAGCCCTGCTCATCTGGTCTACTGCGTACCGGTGTGACCAAAGGTGGCAGAGTGATCGACACGGCACAAGTACTGGCTGCGTTGGGTCAATCTGACTGGGATCTACCGCCAACGGGTTACGTGGCTGAGTGGATCAAAAGTGATGCTGATCGTCCGTGGCCGCCTGTCGATACAGCTGACTAACTTAACTTTATAAACTAGAAATCTATTACTTTTAACTTATTTAACAGATAGTACAAGCAAGCAACCTTATAGCTACTATTTCATAACAACTCATTATATAAATACATATAATAAATGTTAGGATAGTAGTGAGTACATACTCAGACAAAACAAATATAGTCTTATAAGGAGAATAATATGGCTAACACAACAGATTATGTCGGTACGTTATTTGATAATAGCGAATCAAACCCAAGCAAAATTACCTTAGCGTTTACCATGGCAGGCGTGGCACTAAAAAAAGGCCATTCTGCTACTGTGATATTAATGGTGGATGCGGTGCATTTGGCAAAACCAAACGCGCTAGACAATGTAGATATCGGCGATCCGTTTGAGCCAGCTGGTGAGTTACTAGAAGCCTTTATTGAAAAAGGTGGTCAGGTATTGGTCTGCGGCGCTTGTATGAAACACAACGGTGTAGAAGAATCAGATATCGACAAGCGCTTCGAAGTGATTAGCGGTGATGATGTGGTTGAGCTACTGATGAATGCGAAAGGGTCGTTGCAGTTGAATTAAACGGTGAGCAAAATCAGTTAATGAAGTTATAAGAATGGGTCAGTTTTCTTAGTCATCTTTTTGGTGACTTGGATGATTGGCTCTTTTTTTATAAGACAAATCAGCTTTTGAAGCTATTCTAGTGTAGTTAGAAAATCCTCGACAATCGAAACTACTAGCATTTCAAAATCGTTAACAATATCTGTTAGTTTTTCATACTCAGTATCTTTTATTATTTTGAAATCGTGAACCACCAAATTCCTAACATCATAGATTAGATCCCCTATAGTGTTCTTAGGCTCTCTCTTACAACTATTCAGTAGCTCAACACAGTTATCTTTTAGACTGGAATACTCAGACTGCTTCACAATATTTTCAGTTAAGATGTTAACCCTTGTTCTTTCTTTACGAGATGAGCTTATTCTTTCAATAAATTCATTTTTACTCATTTCATTATCGCTAAATTTTTTTATTATTTTATCTGATTTATTATCAAATATTATATCTATACAGTATTCGACCACTTGATAAAGTAGATGAAATCTCAGTAGACTATGTTCTAAGTTTTTTAGATACTTAGTAAATAAATTATAAAGAAACTCATTCTCTCTAATATTTATATCTGTTTCTTTCAATACAATTTTATCTTTATTTCTAGTTTCATCAAGGAAATACTTTTTATGACTAATGCTTCTAGTATTTTCTATATGATTGTATTCATAGTATCCATATTTAATCAAACTAGGGAAGTAATCATAAATATTTGATTCTGTAATCGAATTTAAGTTTTCCTTACATACTATGAAGACAATAACATCGTCTTCATATATATCAGATAAACTATATTTTTCTTTGTAATCAATAAACTCCTTATTGCAATTTAAAAGAATTAATAGGAAAGCTACAAATTTATACTTATTAAGATGCACATTATCGACGTAATCATGTTCCAAACTCTCTAAGTTAGATATTGTAAATATCCAACCAAGACGGTTTTTTACCGAATTTCCATTTACGATTTTTTCTCCAAAAACCTGAAACACATCGTTCTCAGCTTTTAAGTATTTATTTTCCAAAAGAATTAACTGATAATCATTCTTATCATACTCTGTATAAACTGTAGGCTTATACTCAAAATCTAGTGATGATTTTCTCTCGTTGTCATATACACGAAAAATATTTTTTGAATTTATTTCTTCAAAATCAACATCATTAAACTCTAATCCATTAAATTTTATAGTCATTTTATTGTGTCTTTCTAATATACATGGAGTAAGCCTCATCGACGGAACGATTAAAGTTTAAATACGCATCTCCTTTTTTGTCAAACAACTCACGAAATAAGTAGTGAAAAAACAAACGCTGATCATTACCTATTTTCGTAGCTGTTTTCCTTATTAAATCTAACTTAGTAATATAGTTATTGAAACCATTATTTACACCTATTGCGTTATCTTCTGTTTCAGATAAGTTTATATCGTCGATTAAAACTAACACATCATCTATACTGCCAAGAGCATTGAAATCTATAAGCTTTCCTATAGCAGAGCCAAAACCAGTCATAACTTGAGGCTTCCTGAATAAGCCTATGATATCTTTTCCAAATGGTGATGTAGATAGTTCCGCTTCTAAAGTATTGTCATCAAATATCCAACCACTAGATTTACAAGATAAAATATTAATAAATTTATCAAATGCTTTTAAGTAACTTAAGAATAAATCATCTTTGTGGTTTTTAGACTCTGAGGATAATTTATCTAAACTTTTAATGTTTTCAAGCACAGTACTCCTATCCATAGGAAGGTAATCTCTATCTAAATAAGAATTAAAACCTTCAACAATGTCTTTGAATTTATATTCACTTGGATTACTAGGTGATTTCTCATCTGACTCCATTAATAGTAACACTCCATCCAAATCTTTTTCTAGATAGTCGGAATAAAGAATTTCTATTTGATGTCTCATTGACATAGGAGTTTGACCAGTATTTAAAGTTAGCATTCTATACAAGATATCAGTCTTGCTCATTCCAAAATAAATCTCAATCCTCAACTTTTGGTTTTTTAGGTTTTCAAGTCTAGAACTATCTTCAGAGTCGTTTAACTCTTTATATAAATCTCTGATCGTAAATGTTCTTTGGAGTCCATCCAGTATAATCAATTTATCTTGTTTTTCTTGGATGTATTCATTATATCTTTCTTCTTTGAGGTTTGAATTATCTTTAAATTCTTTATCAGAAATAGCTAGAACAATTGGAGGGATGATACAACCTACTACTAAGTCTTCTTTTAGTAAGCTATACACAGTAGAAGAAGACTTTACTCTTCTCCTTTGAAACTTATTTTTAGTAAGAATTTCAGTTGACAATAAATAGTATTCTTCAATACTCATTTCAAAAAGAATATTAACCGCATTGATACGATTATCATGTATCTTACTTATTAATTCCACGTATTATCCCTTTTGTAGTTTGGTAATCAATTATTCAATGTTCTAAGAGTTATGAAAAATTTGAGCATTTCTCATTGTAGCCATACAAAGCATGTTTGAATGATATCAAAATTTATACATGAATGTGGATTATAATTTATCTTCCATAACTCATACCTACTCGTAAAGAAATTTAATCATCTTATTGAATTCATTAGTCAAAATACCATATAAACAGCTCAACTCTTAAGATATAGGTGTTTTAGCTAGGATTTCTCATCTAGTCCAAAACTCTCTAACCTATTCAGCAACTAAATAAACACTATCCAACACGCGCACTGCCTTCCTCTGCTACAGTAAGCCATGCAAATATCCTAATAAAAAGGAACCATTCATGTTCTTACTTGATACGCTTAATATCACCTACCCGATCATCCAAGCGCCAATGGCAGGAGCAACCACACCTGAACTGGCAGCGACGGTAAGTAACTTTGGTGGACTGGGCTCATTAGGATCTGGCATGACTGCGCCAAATGTTTTGACCAGCCAAATTAATACCATTAAATCGCTCACCGACCGTCCGTTTATGATCAATCTCATGGTATTGTCTGAGTATGAGTCGAGCACCTTTGATACCGAAATTCCCGCTTGGCTGAGTGAGTACTATCAAGATAATAATATCGAATTTACACTACTTGAATGTCCCTCTCAGAGATTCGCAGAACAGCTACAAGTGCTCTATGACAATCCCGTTCCTGTTGCCAGTTTTACCTTTGGTATTATCAGTGCTGAGCAAGTTCAGCGTCTGCAAGGTCTCGGCACGCGCGTCATCGGCACCGCCAATCATCCACTAGAAGCGAAAGCATGGAGCGAAATTGGCGCAGATGCGGTATGTGTACAAGGGGTCGAAGCGGGAGGTCATCGCGGTGGTTGGTTACCGCAAAGTGAAAGCGATCCATTGGGATTATTGACTTTGATTGGCCAAACCCGCGCCTGTACTGATATTCCTTTGATTGCAGCAGGTGGCATTATGACGGGACAGGATATTAAGGCAGTACAAGCGGCAGGTGCTGAGCTTGCACAAATGGGGACGGCGTTTTTGACCACCGACCAATGCGGTATCAATGATACTTATAAACAAGCCTTACTCGATGCTAGTCACAGCAGGCGCAGCTCAGAGACACGCTTAACTCGATTATTTTCAGGTAAGCTCGCTCGTGGTTTATTAAACGATTATCTACGTGATTTTGCTCAATTTGAAAGCGCTGATGAGCTACCGCCCTACCCGCAATTAAATGCCATGTCCAAATCTATGCGAGCTCATGCCTCTAAAAATATGGATGCAGAACATCAATCTTTATGGGCAGGACAAGGGGTAACTTTGGTCAAACAAGAGAGCACGCTTGAACTGCTTGAGCGACTGGTGAAAACGTTAGAGGCTTAAATATTTTTATCAGTCCGAACTACTCTAACAAAAAATCCACCGCCGCAGCTGCATGAATAGCTGTGGTATCAAATACAGGTATGGGGCTATCAGCCTGTTTGATAAGTAAACCAATCTCTGTGCAGCCCAAGATCACACCCTCTGCCCCTTGCGCTGCCAAATCTTTAATCACTTGACGATAATACTCTCGTGAGCTGTCTTTAAACTCACCGACACACAGCTCTTTTTTGATAATGCGGTGCACTTCTGCTCTTGCTTCATCTTCTGGTATCAATACTTGTAAACCCGCATCAATAAGACGCTGCTTATAAAAATCTTGAGTCATCGTAAACTGAGTACCAAGTAAGGCTATTTTGGTGAGATTTTGTTTTTTGATAGCATCAGTAGTCGCATCAGCGATGTGAGTCAATGGCAAGTCTGTGGCGGAGCGCACGTCATCGACCAGTTTGTGCATCGTGTTAGAGGCAATCATGATTCCTTGTACGCCAGCTGCTTGTAGACGCTGAGCACTGCTAGCCATTATCACGCCTAGCTCGTCCCATCTGCCTTGCTCCTGTAGCGCATTAATCAACGCAAAATCCACACTATGAATCAACAAATCTGCTGAATGTAGTCCGCCAAGCTGATGCTTGACACCTTCATTAATCAGACGATAATAGCTCTCGGTACTCTCCCAGCTCATACCACCGATGATTCCTAATGTTTTTTTTTGAGAATCTCTTTGTTCTTGAACTGCCATACTATACTCCTAGTTGTTTTTGGTCTTAGTTATAGTAAGTTATCGTAGCAAAATCGACTGTTGAGAACGCGCTATTTTTAGAGATATTCGTTTTAGAAATGATCTCTGCAAAAAGCTTTAAAATGCTGCCTTAAAGACAATAATCATATTAATAACATATCGCAAACCCTACCATTAATAATAACGATTTTACCCGTTTGACCTCACGGAGTATGATGAACACTGGTAGCCAATACCTTATCCATTTATTATGCCTGCTCACCACCTAACTATTAACTTACAACGTATGCCCGCATCATAGGCTGGGCGTAGCTAACACTATGTAGGACAACCGAATACTATGGCCAACTTCCCCACTATCAGAATACGTACGCGCCGCAAATATTATCGCCTTATCTTTACAGGTCTAATGGCGATGATGATGTCACTGATTATCTCAACAGCCCTGTTGGTGGTCAAACAAGGCTTCATCGACGGGTTTTTTATGGAGTTGATGCATTCGTGGGGACTGGCCTTTATGTTTGCATGGCCAAGTGCCTACATCTGCGCCTATCTAGTACAAGAGCACGTACTGAGTAGGATAGAGTTTTATTGAAATATGCCCTACCGCAGCTAAAACCACTACATAGTGGACATCACTGACTACGCTGACGAATTATCTATACTAGTGTTCTTTATACCGATAGCATCATGGATGTAGGTTAATTAGAGCTCAACCTTATTTTTTAAACAAGCCACTCTATGGTCCAAAGTACCTTCTAACACAGGTTTGATTTGGGCACACTCACTATCCGCTATTGGACAGCGAGTACGGAATACACAGCCTGATGGTGGATTGATTGGACTTGGTAAGTCGCCCTCTAATAACTGAATGACCTTATTACGTTCGGCAATAGGATCAGGTAATGGTACCGCTGACATCAGCGCTTGTGTATAAGGATGCGTCGGATTTCCATATACAGCTTCGTTTATACCTAGCTCGACGGCATGTCCTAAATACATAACAAGCACTCTATCCGCGATATGTTTAATCACTGATAGATCATGGGCGATAAAGATAAGCGCCAACCCCATCTCTTGCTGTATGTCTTGCAACAAGTTAATGACTTGCGCTTGAATCGAGACATCAAGAGCCGATACTGGCTCATCACAGATGATGATTTTAGGCTTTAGTATTAGAGCGCGAGCGATTCCAATACGCTGACACTGACCACCAGAAAACTCATGCGGATAGCGGTTAATCTGATTAGATAGTAGCCCAACCTTTTTCATCATTGTACGTACTTCATCTTGTACGTCAGATTTTTTCATTTCTGGATAGTAGGTACGCAGTGGTTCTGCGATGATATCGCCTACCGTCATGCGTGGGTTAAGCGACGCTAGCGGATCTTGGAATATCATTTGAATATCTTTGCGCTTTATTCTCATGGTTTTCTTAGAGGCGCCTACTATCTCTTCATCACCAAACTTTATGCTGCCAGCATTGGCTCTCACTAGGCCGATAATCGTTCTTGCCAGCGTTGATTTACCGCAGCCCGATTCACCCACCACACCTAAAGTCTCGCCAGCGAATAGCTCAAACGAGACACCATTGACGGCTTTTAAGGTGTCAGGTTTTTGCCAAAAGTACGTCCCTTTTTGTTTGATATTAAACGTCGTATGCACATCCTGCACTTGTAGTAGTGGAGCTTGGCTCTCTTTGACTATGCCTATATTAGATAATGTCATGTCCTAGCCCTCCAATGTCGATAGGTTATTGATATTAGTCTTAGGGTCAGTATCTGTTGCTATGCCCTTGGTAAATTCTGCTGAATCATCAATCTGCATCTCAGGATGCCAATGGCAAGCACGTTGACGCTCATTTGGTAAAAACTCAAGCGGCGGTGGTACATCACGGCAGATATCCATGGCATGCGTACAACGCTCATGAAAAGGACAGCCAGTCGGTAGATTCAATAAATTGGGCGGACTGCCAGGAATGGTTTCAAGCTTACCCTTATCATCATCAAGACGCGGAATAGCTTTTAATAATCCAATAGTATAAGGATGCGTCGGCGTATAGAAAATCTCTTCCGTTTCCCCATACGCCATGGTACGACCAGCGTACATCACGAGTACCCGATCACAGATACCAGCTACCACACCCAAGTCGTGAGTAATCATGATAATAGTGGTACCAAAGTCACGCTTTAGCTCGTTTAACAGCACCATAATCTGTGCTTGGACGGTCACATCAAGTGCTGTCGTTGGCTCATCGGCAATCAGTAGTTTAGGGCGACAGAGCAGCGCCATCGCAATCATTACCCGTTGGCGCATACCTCCCGAAAACTCATGCGGATACATACCAATCCGTTTTTTTGCCTCAGGAATCTTGACCGCATCTAGCATACGGATCGACTCCGCCCACGCGTCTTTTTTGCTCATTCCTTTATGTAAAATCAACACCTCGGCAAGCTGATCGCCTATTTTCATATAGGGATTTAGGGAGGTCATCGGATCTTGGAAGATCATAGCGATTTGCTCAGCACGAATCTTATTCAATGCCTTTTGCGATAAGCCCAGCAGCTCTTTGCCCTCAAATTTTACGGAACCTTTGGTTCGGCCGTTCTTTGCCAGCAGACCCATGATAGCGAATGCAGTCTGAGACTTGCCAGAGCCTGACTCACCGACGATACCCAACGTCTCACCCTCATGCAGGTTAAAATTTAAACCATTTACTGCGGTCACAAGTCCATCTTCGGTCGTAAATTGCACAGATAAATCTTTGACTGCTAATAAGCTGCTTTCTTGACTAACTTTTTTGGCCTGATTGGCTTGGGTATTGAGCACTGAGTCAGCGCCCACTTTACGGACAGTAGAGTCTATTTTCTCAGGTGCGCTATTGCTATCTTGCATTGACATGATGTTGTTCTCCTAGCGAGCTTGAGTCTAGCGGTCTTTAGGGTCAAACGCATCACGTAGACCATCGCCGATAAAGTTAAAACAAAATAAAGTAATGACCAAGAAAGCCGAGGGAATTAAAATTTGCCAAGGCGCAACTTGCATTGTTTGTGAACCCTCTTGGAGTAGCGCACCCCAACTTGTCATTGGCTCCTGCACACCAAGTCCTAAAAAGCTCAAAAACGACTCAAATAAAATCATCGTTGGCACTAGCAACGAGGCATACACCACAACCACACCAAGCACGTTGGGCACGATATGACGCAGGATAATATTGAAACCTGATACCCCACCAACGTGGGCTGCTTCAATAAACTCTTTACTCTTCAGACTCAGTGTCTGACCACGGACGATACGAGCGACATCCAGCCAAGAGACTAAGCCGATAGCGACGAAAATTAAAATAAGGTTACGACCAAATATCGTCACTAGCAAAATCACAAAGAACATAAATGGAAAGGCGCTTAGAATCTCCAAAAAGCGCATCATAATCATATCTACTTTGCCGCCTAGATAGCCTGACGTTGCGCCATACACCGTACCAACCAATACCGCCACCGTTGCACCAGCGATACCTACCAATAGTGATATTCGCCCGCCGACTGCTGTACGCACGAGTAAATCACGACCGAGTGAGTCCGTACCGAAATAGTGCTTGTTTTCAATCGACGGTGCAGATTGCATAAAGTTCCAATCAGTCTCTGCATAACCAAAAGGTGCTAGCATGGGCACAAAGATGACAAACATACCGACGAGTAATAGGATAAAAAAGCTCGTCACTGCCGCTTTGTTTTGATAAAAGCGGCGCCATGCATCTTGCCAAAGGCTACGGCCTTTTATCTCTTTGATAGGCAGTTCCATAAGCTCGGTTGGCTGGTCTACGGTAAGGCTCATAGTCGTCCTTTTACTCATTTAATTGAGAATCTGATATTTATTTTTAAGCGATAATTGGCATTTATACGGTGTGCTTTAAGTGGCCATTAGTACCAATATCAATACTGGATTTTTGGATCAATAATGGCGTATAAAATATCGACGATGGCATTAAAGGCAATCGTCAATACACCAACCAAAATGGTCAAACTAAGTACAACACCATAATCGCGATTCAATGCCCCATTCACAAATAACTGCCCGATACCTGGTAAACCAAAAATAGTCTCGATTACGATAGAGCCAGTAATAATGCCGACGAATGCAGGACCAAGATAAGAAATCACAGGTAGTAATGCTGGTCTGAGCGCATGCTTCATCACGATTCGACGCATCGGTAAGCCTTTAGACTTTGCCGTACGGATATACTGACTATTCATCACCTCAATCATCGAGCCACGCATGATACGTGCAATACTAGCGACGTAAGCCAATGCTAAAGCTGTAACGGGCAGTATCAGGTTTCGCACTGCTCCATCATTCCAGCCACCAGCTGGCAGCCACTGTAAAAGAATCGCAAACACCAGTACCAATAAGGGGGCTTTTACAAAGCTTGGAATCACGACACCCGTCATGGCAAACGCCATCAGAACATAATCCATCCAAGAGTTTTGCTTGAGCGCAGCTATCACCCCAAGAATAAGCCCCAACACCAGTGCTAATATAAAAGCGTACAAGCCAAGTTCCATTGATACCGGAAAGGACTGCGATAACAATTCATTAACCGTATAGTCTTTATACTTAAAGGATGGTCCGAAATCGCCTAGAGCCAGCTGCTTGAGATAATTAACATATTGCAGCCACATAGGATCATTAAGGTTATATTTGGCTTCGATATTGGCCAATACTGCTGGCGACAAACTACGCTCACTAGTAAAAGGACTGCCCGGTGCCAAACGCATCATAAAAAAAGACACGGTTATCAAAACAAACATGGTCGGAATGGCTTCTAAAATCCGCCGAAAAATAAGCTTTAGCATAATGCCTCTTTATAAGGTTACCTGTACAACAACGCTTGATTTCAAAATGCTCGTTTTGAGTATTTACGCCACTTTCAGACTTTCTCTGGTCCATAGCAGACGGACGCTATCAATCGGAATTGCTCCTTTTCATAGCGCCTGCTAATAAGACTGTTGGATGTCATTCTTTGATGATCAGTGCTTAATGATCAGTGCTTGGCGATAGAGATATCTTTACCTTGCCAGTTGTCTAGAGGATCTTTCGTTGAAAAGCCGATGACGTAAGGTTTTACCAAACGAGGGCTGACATAGTGATAGATATTAAGTAGCCCCATATCCTGATCTAACTGTGCTTCTGCTTTTTGATATAAGCTTGCACGTTGCTCAGGCGTGACGCCCGCTTTTAACGTTTGAGCCATTAAGCTATCAAAATTGGCATTGGCGTACTTACCGTAGTTACCGCTATTGTCAGATTTGGCAATATTCAAAAATGCTGAAGGTTCGTTGTAGTCGGCACACCAACCAGCACGTGCGATTTGATAGTTACCGTTACGGCGCGTATCAAGATAGGTTTTCCATTCTTTATTGGTCAAGGTTACATCGACGAAACCGAGCGCTTGTTTCCATAACGAAGTAGCAGCGACTGCGACCTTTTTATGATTGTCATTGGTGTTATAAAGCAGCTCAAAGGAGAGCGGATTACTCTCGTTGTAACCAGCTTCATTTAGTAGTTTTTTGGCTTCAGCAATACGCTTCTCTTTATCCCACGTGGACCATTCTGGTTTGTTTTCCACCTTGCCATTAGCTGCTATAGGTGTGAGCTGATAAGCCGCTGTTTGGCCTTGTCCAATAACTTTATCGGCAATAGTGTCACGATCTAATGATAAAGCTAAGGCGCGACGTACTTTAGGGTTATCGAAAGGAGGCTTGACGGTATTGAACTCGTAATAATAGGTACAGAGATAAGGTGAAACTCTAAGCTCATCACCATTGCTCTCTTTCAAAGAAGCAAACTGCTCGGTTGGAATTTCATTATATGTGACATCCACTTCACCAGCCTGATAGCGTGCTACATCGGTTGTGCTAGAAGGAATAGGTAGCATCGTGATGGTATCAAGCGTTGTATTGGCATCGTCATAATAAGAGGTATTACGTGTCAAAACGAGCTCATCGTTAATCTGCCATTTACTGACTTTATAAGGGCCGTTGACGACGATATTGGCAGGATCCGTCCATTTATCACCAAATGCTTCGATTGTTTTTTGATGCACAGGTTTGACGGAATTATGAATAAGCATATCTGGAAAATAAGGCACTGGCTCTGACAAAGTTACTTGCAGAGTTTTGTCATCGATTGCCTTTACTCCAAGCGTATCTATACCAGCAGCACCTTCAACGATTTTATCAGCACCAACTACTTTAGCATCAACCAAATAGCTTGAATAAGGCGACGCTGTATCGGGATCGACTAGGCGGCGCATGCTATAGACAAAGTCTTGCGCAGTAACTGGATCACCATTTGACCACTTGGCATCACGTAATTTGAAAGTCCATACCTTGTTATCCGGACTCTCCCATTCGGTTGCGATTCCTGGGATGGTTTTACCGTCTGCATCGGTATTGGTTAGCCCTTCAAATAATTGACGACCAATATTAGACTCAGGTACACCAGACACTTTATGTGGATCAAGCGATTCAGGCTCTGTTCCATTATTAATGACCAACTCTTGAGTATCTGCTAGTACGTTTGGATCAATATTGGCTGATGAGTTGGTACTATTAGTGGCCGCATTATCACTACACCCTGTCATAAACATGGCAAGTACAAGAGAGGTCGGTAAAAATACAGCAGTACGAAGGGAGAGAATGTTGTGGGTCATATAGCGTCCTAGCGGGCAGATTGATAATCTGTTAATAAGTCCATTTAAGTTTGATATTTATCGTTTTCATATCCATTATTGACGTCATTGAGAGGTGTGATCTGTCATGACGAACTTTAGAAAACTATTGGTAATATTAATAGTAAAAAAAATTATTAATGTCAACAATTTTTCAGTTCATAGAAAAAATATGAGTTTAGTCAAACATTTGCATATATTATTAGTGAGTAAAAACGAACAAAAAACATAATAATTTACGGAATTCTACAAAGATTTAACCGATTTTTTTATAAGAAACCCATCACTCGTCAAAATGCTACTCTTATGTTATAAATTGTATCTGACATATGTTTGACATTTTATAGTGCTTACGAACTAATACTTGGAATAGTATTCTATTATTAAGCTTAAGATATTTGATAATTTAGATAATCATATGGAGGACCATTCATATGATACGTTCTAGTGCGACCTTGAGTAACACTGTAATTAATTAAGGTATTCGCTGTAATTCATTGAATCATGTCACCAATCATTTTTCTTTTTAAAGAGAAACTAAAAAGAAAAATTATTAGAGAATCCTGCTTAATCCCATAAATTAAATAACATGAACAGCTCTACATCAGTGTGAGCGGTAACACGAAGAATATGACTGATGTAAGCCAAGCTTTCTATAACAAAATCCCGTTAGCGCAAATGTATCCGACTCCTAGACGACCAGTCTATTTTTAAGTATAGTGTCTTTGTTAGTCGATAACCTCTAAGCATCATTATCATGGTATCGTTTCTACTAGAAGAAAAAATACATCGATGAGTGATCTCAATAACATGATATTTATAGTCGGTTATTCATACACTTAAACATGATATTTATAGTCGGTTATTCATACACTTATACATAAATTAAATCATAAATATATAAAGGAAATCATCATGCGTAGTGCTATTCATAACAGCTTTGGCAAACCTTCTGACGTGTTGAGCGTGGGCGACAGTCCTATGCCGCAGCCTGCTGCCAACGAAGTCCGTATCAAAACCATTCTCTCCCCTATCCACAACCATGACATGCTGACAGTGAGTGGACAATATGGCTATAAGCCTGAGATGCCAGCCATCGGTGGTAGTGAAGCGCTAGGCATTATCGATGCGGTAGGCGATAACGTGACAGAGTTCAGTGTTGGCCAGCGTGTGGCGTGTGCCAGTGTGCATGAGACGTGGGCAGAGTATTTTGTCGCCCCTGCCAGTATGGTATTTAACATGCCTGATAGTATCGAAGACGAGTTGGCTGCCCAACTGATTGCTATGCCGCTGTCTGCCCTAATGCTATTAGAATTCTTAGAAGTGAATAGCGGTCAATGGGTTATCCACAATGCGGCAAACGGCGCTGTCGGTAAAACCCTTGCTATGCTCGCAGCAGCACGCGGTGTGAATACGATTAACCTAGTCCGTAGCAAAGATGCGATAGAAGAGCTGACCTCACTCGGTATCAAAAACAATGTCGTCACTGCTGATGACGACTGGAAAGACCAAGTTCGCGCCATCATCGGCGATGACAAGATCACAGCAGCCGTTGATTCAGTCGGTGGTGAGTCGAGCAATGAGCTACTATCACTACTGGGTAGCAAAGGAACGCTGGTCTCATTCGGTATCATGTCAGGCAAGCCAATGGCACTGGACGCTGGCAGCTTGATCTTTAAGCAAGCCACGGTAAAAGGATTCTGGGGTAGCAAAACCAGCCAAGAAATGGATCTAGACAACAAACAACGCCTGATCACTGAATTGCTAGAACGCGCGTCGAATGGCGATTTGAAGCTACCGATTGAAGCTGTTTATAGCTTGGACGATATCGCAACAGCGGTCTCTGGAAAAGTACAATCTAGTAAAAAAGGCAAAGTGCTTTTAAAACCTTAATTTCTACACTCGCCTCCTAATTTCGTAATAAGGGCAAAAACCAGCGGTATTAGCAAATATAAGAAAGCCCCTGTGTATTAGCGATAAGATACGGTGGGCTTTTTTAACCATTCTGCTGTAGCAGTAATCATATCTATCGCCAAGCCAATCAGCGCAAATAGTAAGATTTAATAAGGATATAACCATGTCAAACGATACAATATTCAAAGCATTAGTCGTTGAAGAAACCAGCGATGGTGAATTCAAAAAAAGCATTCAAGAGCGCAAAGTTAGTGACTTACCAGAAAATGACTTGCTCATCGAAGTACATTATTCGTCGTTAAACTTTAAAGATGCGATGTCGGCCACTGGTAATAAAAGAATCACCAAACAGTACCCACATACCCCTGGTATCGATGCAGCTGGCGTCGTCGTCAGTGACAAATCAGGCACGTTTACTGTAGGGCAAGAAGTATTGGTATTCGGCTATGATCTCGGTATGGATACGGATGGTGGTCTGGGTCAAATGATATCAATCCCAGCAGATTGGGCACTGGCTTGTCCAGAAACGCTCACCCTAAAAGAAGCAATGACCTATGGTACTGGCGGCTTAACCGCAGCGCTAAGTGTGCAAAAGCTAGAAAAAATGGGCGCAAAACCCAGTGATGGCCCAGTTGCTGTGACTGGCGCAACAGGTGGCGTCGGTACAATCAGTATCGCTATCTTAAAGCAGCTCGGCTATGACGTGATTGCATTCTCAGGTAAGCCAGAGCAAAGCGAGCATCTAAAAGAGCTTGGCGCGAGCGAAGTACGTCATCGCGATACCATCAATGAAATCGGTAATAAGCCTGTCGGCCGTGAGCTATGGGCAAACGCCATTGATACCATCGGCGGCGACTACCTATCTAACTTGCTCAAACAAACCAAAGCAGGCGGCGCGGTGACGAGCTGTGGTCTAGCGGGTGGTGCTGAGTTTTCGATGACGGTCATGCCGTTTATCACCCGCGCGGTGTCGCTATTGGGTATCGACTCGGTCTATATTCCACTGGCTGACAAAGAAGCCATTTGGAAGCGTGTTGCCACTGATATGAAACTGCCTAATCTTGAGAGCTATGGCGAAGAGATTACGTTAGAGCAAACACCAGAATATTTAGATCGTTTTATGTCGAGCAAAGTGGTTGGCCGTTATGTAGTGAATGTGAAAGGATAGGATGTTTAGCTTAGCAGTTGAACATTATAAAAAGGCAGCATCTCCGTTGAGGTGCTGCCTTTTTTCAGGTCTGAACAACTTATAAAGACACATTCACACCTTTGTATGCTTTGCTTGCACCAAATACGTGTTCATGACAGAGAAACACTGTATGTTTATTATAAATTTCTAGTACAGCTAGGTCGTTGTGCCTGCTCTCAACACTAATAGATTTAGGCATCGATTTGAAAAATTCTATAGTTTCTTTTGTTATAAAATCTGGTATATAAGCATTTAAATCCTCAAAAATATATCTTATAAATGCATAAGAACATAAATTAAACTCCCACACCATTTCACCACCTTCTCCTACATATGTATTATATCCACGGTCAGAAAGAAGGCAGTTTTCATCATCATAGGTATATACACATACTCGAACTAAGCGGTTCGGGTTCTCATAAATCCTCTTTATAAGTCGATCTAGAAAGTTTGGTTGATCTGTTCCCATAGAGTTTAATAGAAAGAAGATAGTCGCAAGCCAGTATTCATAATCATTTTTTGTTATACCTAGCTGTTCGCATAAATAATCCTGCTGTGGCTTGTTTCCATTGAGCACGTGATTGAAGTTTGCAAGATGTATAGGATCGGTTGGAATCACACCCTTAAGCTCAGAGAAGGTGTTTAAAATCTTTTTTATAGAATAAGGATTTCTAATAAAATTTAGAAATTTAGACCTGAAGATGTTAAAAATTTCTAATTTAACATCAGTTTTAGGTGAATGTATTTTAGATAGTAAGCTTTCAGTATTAGCCTGTATTATTACTTCATAGGAATGGAATAGTTTTTCGAAATTGTACTTACTAGCTTCTTTTCCTAATACATCAAAGCTAAATAAATCATTCAAGCTTAGATTTTTGCAAATACTAACACCTATTTCTGAGTCTATGCTGACAGTGCATGAATCACGATTTTTTATGCTAAACGAGTAAATCTTTTGATTTTTACTTTTAGCTTGAGGATTAATTGCATTAAGCCTTTGCTCTACTTGAGGTAAAAAATGCTGATTTTTAGTTACATCACGCAAGTCCATTTTCAACTCTCTGTTAGGTTATATCTCATCATTCTAGCTTATCTAAAAAACTATGGAAATTTTGCATTCAAACCAAAAAAAACACCCAACCAAGTTGAGTGTTTTTTTATTGATGACAAGCTCTATATCAATTCAAAAAATCTGAGTTGAAAAGCTGTTTAGATAAGTTTACGTAGTCTAAGATGGTAACAAGGCAACCGAGCGCAGATAATACGTGTTTGTATATCTAGCGAGGTTAACGCCGTTACCGTTTAGAATACGTAAACGAATTACTCCCACTCAATCGTAGCTGGTGGCTTGCTCGACACATCATAGGTCACACGAGATACTTCAGCGATTTCATTCATAATGCGGTTCGATACCGTCTCGATCAAATCATACGGCAGATGCGCAAAGCGAGCCGTCATAAAGTCTACGGTTTCAACCGCACGTAGCGCGATTACCCATGCATATCGGCGACCATCGCCGACCACACCGACAGATTTTATTGGTTGGAATACGGCAAATGCTTGTGCCGTCTTGTCATACCAGCCTGAACGCTCAAGCTCTTGCATAAAGATCGCATCAGCCAAACGCAGAATATCCGCATATTCCTTTTTGACTTCGCCAAGGATACGCACGCCCAAACCTGGACCTGGGAACGGATGACGATAGATCATTTTGGCTGGCAACCCTAGCGTAATACCAAGCTTACGTACTTCGTCTTTGAACAAATCACGTAACGGCTCAATCAGCTTAAATGCCAAATCATCTGGCAAACCGCCTACGTTATGATGGCTCTTAATGACGTGTGCTTTGCCTTGATGCGACTTAGCAGATTCGATCACGTCTGGGTAAATCGTACCCTGTGCTAAGAATTCAACAACTTTACCATCGCTCTGCTCGCTCACTTGACGCGCGCTATCAGCGAATACGTCAATGAACGTCTTGCCGATGATTTTACGTTTTTTCTCTGGATCAGACTCGCCTGCTAGCGCATCTAAGAACAAATCTTCTGCATCAACACGGATGACTTTTACACCCATGTTTTCTGCGAAGATTTGCATGACTTGGTCGCCTTCATGCAGACGCAATAGACCGTTATCAACGAACACACAAGTCAGCTGATCGCCGATTGCTTTGTGCAATAGCGCGGCAACGACTGAACTATCAACACCGCCCGATAGACCTAGCAATACTTGCTTGTCACCGATTTGCTCTTTTAGCTGTGCGATACGCATATCAGCGATATTGTCTGGCGTCCACTCACCTGCACACTCACAGATTTGATGAACGAAACGGCCAAGCAGCGCTTGACCTTGTAGAGTATGCGTCACTTCTGGATGGAACTGTAGACCGTAGTATTGCTTGTCATCATTAGCCATAATCGCAATCGGGCAGCTTGGCGTACTAGCAACGATGTCAAAGCCTTCAGGCGCTTCGATGACCTTGTCACCATGACTCATCCAAACGTTTAGCTTGGCAGCCGCGCCGTCAGTCTTGCTGTCTTCGATACCGTCAGTCAGCTGCGAGTGACCATTTACTTCGATGGTCGCCGCACCAAACTCATGAATATCACTGGCATGAACCTGCCCGCCAAAACGATCTGCCATCGCTTGCATACCGTAGCAAATACCCAATACAGGCACGCCTAGGTCAAACACCGCGTCATTGATACGCGGGCTGTTATCTGCATGGACGCTCTCAGGGCCACCTGACAAGATGACGCCTTTTGCGCCAAAATCGATGATGCGCTGAGTGTCGATATCATAAGGGAACATCTCACAAAACACCCCAGAATCGCGCACACGGCGGGCGATTAACTGGCTATATTGCGAGCCAAAATCGAGGATTAAGATGCGATCTTCTTTGATTGCAGGAGTGGCAGCAGCAGTGGTCATAAATCGATATCCATCAATAGATAAATTGGTGCCCTATTTTAACAAGTTTACGCACTCTATTGGCTATTAGATGATGAATTATTCGCGATTATTATTCGCGCATACCCTCAATTTGAATAATTACTCTCTAAGTAATGACAAAAATAAGCAAAGAGTAGACAGTAAACCCAATTATGAGCAAACTATCTTCCTCTCTATTCATCAGCCATTTACTAGGTTTACTACGTAATATCACCCAACGCTGCATAAATGCGATTCAACCCTTCTATCAATATTGCTTTAGGACAAGCCACATTTAAACGCATTTTTAAATGTCCTTCCTCACCATATTTAATGCCAGCGTTTAGCTCAACTTTAGCAGCTCTAAGCGCACCATACAGCGTCTGATCGTCTTGACTATATGCTGAGCAATCTAGCCAAATTAGGTACGATGCTTCTGGGCGCATGATTTTAATATCAGGCAAATGCTCATTTAAAAACTGCATCGTCAATTCAATATTGGCCTCGATATAACTAAGCGCCTGCTCTAACCACTCACCGCCGTGCTCGTAAGCACTACGCATGGCCGTATAAGCAAATAAATTCAGCTCATACTCATCATTTAACTGCTGCTGCTGACCGATTTTTTTGATTAGCGCCTTATCTTTAGCAAATATCATTGAGCCTTTGATACCTGCGATATTAAAGGTTTTGGTCATCGAAGTCAGGCTGACGACGTTGTGCTCATAGCCTTTTGCCAGTGTTAAAAACGGTATAAACGTATGACCAGTCAAGGTCAAATCTTGATGAATCTCGTCACTAACAATCGCCACGTTGTGCTTTTTACAAATCGCAAGTAGCGCTTCCAGCTCGTCCCTCGTCCATACACGCCCGCCAGGATTATGTGGATTGCACAGTAGATAAAGCTTAACCTCATGCTCGATGATTTTGGCTTCGATATCGGCCAAGTCTAGATGATACTTACCCTCGGCTTCTTTCAGTGCAGAAAATACAAGCTTGCGACCATTTTGCTCAACCTTAGTCATAAAAGGCGTGTAGATAGGATCGTTGACCATTACCGCCTCGCCTACCTTGGTAAAGACATTCATCATCAGCGCTAGGCTTGGCACGACACCAGGGGAAAACAAAATATTTTGCTTTTCTAACTGCAAGTCATAACGACTGCCATGCCAGTTAATAATCGAGTTGTATAAGGCATCAGTAGGCTTGGTATAACCCAAGATGCCATGCTGCATGATTTGCTCAACCGCGCTTAATATCGGCGTGGCAGCCTTAAAATCCATATCCGCCACCCATAGCGCAATCGTGTCATCGTTATAGTGCCACTTGAGTGAGCCGGTGTCGCGTCTATCGATTATTTCATCAAAGTTATATTGCATTGGTACTCTTCTTATTTGGAATAATAATGGTTTGGAACGTCAAAAACACAGCGCAATATGTGCACTATATTATGAATATACACTACGCTATCCGCTCTAGTAGATTAAGGCGTATTCGATCTTTTACAAATAATTAAGGTGCTTTTAGACCTTAATTATCCATTTATCGGCTTAAATAACCGACAAAGATATAAAGTAAACATTATTTCAATAATGGTTAAAAATTGATGCTACATTAAGGTTTCGGACTCTATCTATCATAAAGTTGTTTGTGCCAGAGTGCGCTGATGTTGCCATGATTATAATCTATCAACATCTACCCAAACTATCTAATAAGCCATCAAGGCTAACAAAAAGGAATGAAGAATGAAAATGGACTTGTTACCGAAATCAGTACTAAAGATTAGTGCCCTCACTTTTGCCATTGCTGCAACCGCTTCTTGCACTGCTATGGCAACAGGAACTGACCATCAGACTGCAAACGCAACTAGCAGCACCGCCATCACTCTTGGCAATGCTGCCACAACTAGCGGCACCAATGATACCGTTGCCATCGGTAGTCAGGCCAATGCAGGATTAAACTCAGCTACTGCGGTTGGCGGTCAAGCCAACGCTGCTGGTCTAGGCTCAACCTCTATCGGTTGGCAGTCAAAAGCCACTGCCGAACGTGCGCAAGCTTTTGGTCATCTAGCCAATGCAAGTGGTGTACGCTCTACCGCTGTCGGTGAGGCAGCTATGGCAGGTGGCAATAATGACACGGTTGCTGTCGGTAATAAAGCCAATGCAGGTCTCAACTCAGCCACTGCCGTAGGCGGTGAAGCCAATGCTGCTGGTCTAGGCTCAACGTCTATCGGCTGGCAGTCAAAAGCCACCGCTGAACGTGCACAAGCGTTTGGTCATCTAGCCAATGCAAGCGGTATGCGCTCTACCGCTGTGGGTGAAGCGGCAACAGCGCAAGGCACAACTTCGGTCGCTGTTGGTAATAAATCTATGGCAGGTGGCATGAACAGTATCGCTATCGGTAACGAGGCAAAGGCAGCTAAAAACAACCAAGTCGTCTTAGGTAATGCCGGACAAGTGCAGTCGAGTACCGCAGCACAATCAGGTACGGTCAGAATCGTCACGATCGATGACAACGGCACTTTAGGTACGATGATGGTTGACTACTATAAGTCAGCTAAATAATAGTCTATTAGAACCTAGTTTCTAATGCTGCTGCAGATGTAATTAGCCGAATTCAATAAAAAAAACCTCGCGATTGCGAGGTTTTTTTTGGGTGGTATTGTTAGTTTATATGATGGTATTTTGAATTGCTGCGTTAGATTCCGTGGTTATCAGAGTTATTATGAAGCTGGAGCCAATTCTGCCATTTGCTGCTCTATGTAAGTAGATGGTTTCAGCTAAAGTAGCTTAAAGTAATATTTCTATTCTTAATTCACTTTTTTAAAGATATTATACCCTTTCAAAATCTTAGTAAAAGACTCGTTTAGCTTACCAACGGTTGTGTTGAAACTGACCGAACCTAAAACTATGTACATACCCAAATCCATCAAGATCAGGAAATAACGTTAAATGTCTTATATCAAAAGTCTCTGCTAGCTCTTTGAAAGCTAGTTTTTTAAAGGAAGGAGTAATGTTTATGGCTATATATGAATCTATATTATTAGATATAGCTACACTTCCAGACGGTTTATTAGTAACTCCGCTATAAAGAAACTGGGCACTTTGAGATGCTATTCTTTTAGAAACTACTGGCGGTTGCCAAACGAATGGATGATCATAACCTTCTAGCTCATTACACACATCCGCATAAGACCTAACTTCAAGCTCATTTTCATATCCTCCAACAAAGTTGGAATGAAATCCGAAAAGTAGCCCATTTTTTTCTTGCTCAGATGTGCAAGCAAACCATAGACCTATTAACAAATTTCTAGAGCAGTCAAGCAATCTCGTTGCAGCTCCATGATGTTGAAGTTTAGCTAGTAACTCTAGATCTTTAAGCTCTCTATTATTATCGTATCTATAACCTTGATGAGTAGCATGCTCTAACAAAGACTTCTCATAACTTTGCATAATTTGCTCAGTCACTTCTTTATTAGTAATATTCAACCGTCTGTAAGCTGCACTATGAATAGGCCATTGGATATCACTTTGCCCTCTCCAAAAATAAACATTTCTACGATTTGGAGCATGACTCTTAACTAAGGCTAATAAATCTTCAATTGACTCTGGAGAAGGAACTTTTCCAAACAGCTCACTATCGAAAAGCATCATTATCTATATCCCTTTAAACTCCGCCTCACGTCTCTCAACCATCGCCATTACACCCTCTTTCGCATCTTCTGAATGAAAGAGCGGCGGGAGATAACTATGGATATTGGCTAATGCAGTCGCGGCCCCATTTCGACTGGCATCTTGTGCTGACGACAATGCCCCTCTCACACCTAACGGCGCAGCTTTACAGATCTCTTGTGCCAGCGTCAGTGCTCGCTCATACTCAGTACCATTAGCCACGACTTCACTGACCAAATTCAGTCTATCAGCCGTTTGCGCATCGAATGCTTTACCAGTGAGTAGATACGGCATGGCTTTTTGCCAGCCAGCAGCGGCTACAAAACGTACCGTTGCACCGCCAAATGGCATGATACCGCGCTGGACTTCCATCTGTGCAAAGTTACAGCTATCACTGGCGATGACCACGTCACTGTTTAGCATCAGCTCGATAGCTACGGTGAAGCAAGTGCCTTTGACCGCGACGACTACTGGTTTGGTACGCAGTTTTCCACCGATGCCCCACGGGTCGATTTGATCGTCATTAAACTCAAACACGCCATCGTTTAGCTTGTCTTGTAGCTCTACCAAATCTAACCCAGCAGTGAAGTGATCTCCATGGGCAAATATCAGCGCACAGCGTAAGTTATCGTCTTGCTCATAGCGAGTCATGGCGTCAGACAGTTGGGCAATCATATGACTGTCAAAGGCGTTGCGTTTATTGGCACGGTTTAGCCCGACAAGGCAAACATGGCCTTGCGTGTTATAAGTGATGCGGTTTTCTGTGGCGTTACTATCCGTAGTCATGGTTCCATCCTTGTTAAAGTAATTATTGGAATATAATGAGTGGTTATATAGTCGAATCTCGATACTTTATCGGTAGAGATTGAGCGATAAGTCACCTTTAATATAGACACCCTCGTTCTATAACACAAGCCATAGAGATGACTCGCATAGTGCAAAAATCGATAAAAGTTGACCTCATTTACGATAAGTGCAACTATGTTGCAGGTCTAAATATGGTTCAGAGTATTTTATGGAATTTTGGCACGGTTTTTTACTCATCACTAGCGTACATCTATTGGCTGCAGCCTCACCTGGCCCTGATTTTGTCTTAGTCTCGCAGCAAACATTAGCAAAAGGCCGACGCACAGGTTTGATTTGTAGTCTCGGTATTACCTTGGGTCTTGCCGTCCATATTATCTATTCTGTATTAGGACTGGCGACTGTCATTGCTCATTCACAGCCATTATTGACTACTATCAAATGGTTGGGTGGCGGCTATCTGATTTATTTAGGTTGGCAAGGTATCCAAGCCAAGCCTAAAAAACCAGCAGATTTAGAAACAGCTCATCTTTTAGAAAAAACACATGCTTTAGAAAAAGCAGATTCACAAGTAGGTTCAAGTGCTCACGTTTCGCAAGATTCGCTTACTAGCCAGACCACACCTACAACCAAAGAAACCTCTATCGAGAAATCGCCTAGTAATGGCGAATCTACCTTTGCCACGTTGCGTCGCGGATTCCTTTGTAATGTCTTTAATCCAAAAGCGCCTGTCTATTTTGTAGCTATTTTTACTCTTGTATTGTCGCCTGACATACCGCTTTGGCAATTGGCTATTTATGGTGTATGGATGATGGTGTTACAGATGGCGTGGTTTAGTACGGTCGTCATGCTACTTTCTATCCCTGCGGTACATCGACGCTTCCAAAGGTTTGAGCATTGGATCGACCGTGTATTGGGTACTGCGATGATCGTATTAGGGCTTAACTTGATATTGCGTCACCGATAAGCGACCGATAAAGCG
Organism: Psychrobacter sp. APC 3281; assembly: GCF_030407815.1. Lineage (GTDB taxonomy): Bacteria > Pseudomonadota > Gammaproteobacteria > Pseudomonadales > Moraxellaceae > Psychrobacter. Next base: position 79,455 of record NZ_JASDCS010000007.1, on the reverse strand, counting down.
CGGATAAACAATTAGCAACCTGCGAAATCTGCTACACTGGTTACTTATATCCATATATCGTAGCCTGACATTATGACAAGTAAGCCCATGACCCGTAACCCTGCAAATAGTAAACACAGAAACAGATCTCCTGCGACCGCAAAGAAACTCGGTCAGCTGCACCCACGTAATCCGCACCAAGGTCGTTACGATTTTGCGGTATTGACTCGCGCCTTACCCGAGCTTGCTGACCACACCATTACCAACCCTAAAGGTGAGTCGACGATTAACTTCTCGGATCATCAGGCTGTTCGTGTGCTAAATAAAGCACTGTTAGCGAACTATTACGGGGTTAAATTTTGGGACATTCCTGAAGGCTATCTATGCCCGCCTATTCCTGGACGTGCCGATTATATTCACTATATTGCGGACTTATTGGCGCAAACTACTCACGTAAATGCCGATAACACACCGCCAACGGGTAAAGAGATTCATGCCCTTGATATCGGTACTGGTGCCAGTGCTATCTATCCTATCGTTGGTAGTCAGAGCTATGGCTGGCGCTTTACAGCAAGTGATATTGACCCTATTTCGGTCAACACTGCAGCGTTGATTTGTGAAGCCAATCCAAAACTAAAGAGTGCGGTCAAAGTAAAGCTGCAGCCTGAGCCTAAGTTTATCTTTAAGAACATCATTGGTCGTCAAGATTATTTTGATGTCGTGGTTTGCAACCCTCCGTTTCATGCTTCATTAGAAGAAGCGATGGAAGCCAATAGTCGCAAGCAGCACAATTTGCAGCGCCATCGTGGTAAAAATGAAAGCGAGCAAATCAGCCGTAGTTCAACCAAATCAGGCAACGCTGCGCAAAACCTAAACTTTGGCGGTCAGCACAAAGAGCTATGGAGTGAAGGTGGAGAAATTGCGTTCTTGACTAAGATGGCAAAAGAAAGTCAGAGCTTTGCAGAGCACGTCGGTTGGTTCACTACCTTAGTGTCGAAATCTGAAAACGTTAAGCCATTGCAATTATTATTAAAGCAGTTAAACGTCGCTCAAATGCGTATTATCGAAATGAGCCAAGGTCAAAAAAGCACTCGCGTACTAGCTTGGCGCTTTGACAGTGACGAAGAGTAACCACTAAGCAAAATTGCCAATTTTAGTTTCACGTGAAACAAAAAAGCACCGTTTTGATATTCCAAGCGGTGCTTTTGTATAAATACTCAGTAAAAAACTAAATTAGCTAAAAAAACATTACTTTTAGACCAATCGCAATAAGCACGATACCGCCCAATGCTTCAGCTTTATCTTCTAGCCATGTGCCTGAGCGACGTCCCAAATAGACCCCGAGCCAGCCAAATATAGCAGTTACTATAGCGATAATAAGGCAGGCTAACCACGCGTTCAGTGCCAATAAATTCAGCGTAAACCCTGCCGCCATTGCATCAATACTGGTTGCAACCGCTAACGTAAACATAGTGCGGTGATTGATATGTCCATGCTTACTCGTGGCTGTTACTGTATCACTATCAGTGTTAATAGCATCATCATTGACGTCCAGATCATCACTGTCATCATCTGACTCATCAGCAGTAAACACTTCATAAAGCATTTTGCTACCTAGAGCAATCAAAATAGTGCCGCCAATCCAAGGTGCAGCAGCGGCCAGCCAACCCAACATTGCCGCACCTAATAAGTATCCAGTAAGAGGCATTACGCCCTGAGCGATACCAAAGTAAAGCGCAGCATAGATAGCCAAGCGCAGTACATATTGATGACTATATTTCTGTGCCTTAGCACCCAACCCTATCGACACTGCAAACGCATCCATCGCTAAAGCAATAGCGAGTAAAATTACTTCAACCATTTGATTCCCACAAATTATAATTATTAAGTAATAGCAACGCTAACAAATGAGTTTCACGTGAAACAAAAATACCGCCTTGAATATCAAAGCGGTATTTTTATAAATTGTCAGTAACCAGTTTCAAATTTAAATATCTAAGTTCGATACTGTTAATGCATTCTCTTCAATGAAGATACGACGCGGTTCAACGTGATCACCCATTAAACAGGTAAACATATGGTCAGCGGCGATAGCATCTTCGATAGTAACGCGTAGCATACGACGATTTTCAGGGTCCATCGTTGTATCCCATAGCTGGTCGGCGTTCATCTCACCTAGCCCTTTATAACGCTGGATAGCTAGACCACGACGTGCATCCAGCATCATTTGTTGCCATAGGTAATCGAAGTCACGCACTGGGATATCTTTCGTTGTTCCTGCACTTGCTTCACGGCGGATAAAAGCATCGCTCTCAAGCAATGTATTCCACTCGCTTGATAGACGTAGCAGTTTGCCATACTCACCCGAGTTGATAAAGCTAGCATCTAATAGATAATGGTGTGCCAGTTGATGCACGTATACCGTGACGCGTGGCAGCCACTGAGCCTTAGTAGATAAAGCCTCACTATCTGACGTTTCGCCTTCTTCAGTACCTACTACTGGCGTCATACCCAATAAATCTGCTGCGGCTGCGTCCATATTTTTTGGCTGCGGCGCATGGATATTAACTAATTCAATCTCAGGGCTTAGATCGCTACCGAAGTGATCAAGCTTAGTCTGCATCGCTACTTTCCAATCCTGCATGGCAGGCTCATCATAAGTCATGTCAGTGCTAAGTTTTGGTGTATGCGTCAATGCGTCCAAAATGACCGCTGGGAAGCGAATCTGTAAACGTGCTTTGATCAACTGTGTCTGGTTGTAGTCATTGAGCAGTGTCTCAAGTGCTTGACCAGTAATCGCAGGCGCATCGGCACTGATATGTAGCTTGGTATTATCAATCGTTGAAGACAATAGATACGCTTTAAGCGCTTCATCATCTTTTAGGTATAACTCTTGACGACCTTTTTTCACTTTGTATAGCGGTGGCTGAGCAATATATACATAACCACGCTCGATCAACTCAGGTGTTTGACGGAAGAAGAACGTCAATAACAAGGTACGAATATGCGATCCATCAACGTCGGCATCGGTCATGATAATGATTTTGTGGTAGCGTATTTTGTCAGGATTATACTCATCAGGACCAATACCACAACCTAACGCAGTAATCAGGTTACCCACTTCGGCAGACGATAGCATCTTATCGAAACGAGCACGCTCGACGTTTAGAATCTTACCTTTTAGTGGCAAGATTGCTTGCGTTTTACGGCTACGACCTTGTTTAGCTGACCCACCTGCAGAGTCACCCTCCACAATGTATAGTTCAGATAATACTGGATCTTTTTCTTGGCAATCAGCCAACTTGCCAGGCAGACCTGCAATATCCAAAGTGGTCTTGCGACGTGTCATTTCACGTGCTTTACGAGCCGCATCACGTGCACGCGCTGCTTCCATAATTTTATTAGCAATGGCTTTACCAGCACTTGGATTTTCTAATAGATAATCGTTAAATTTATCGTGCATCGCAGATTCGACAGCAGATTTTACTTCGCTTGATACTAGCTTATCTTTCGTCTGGCTTGAGAACTTTGGATCTGGTACTTTAACAGAGACGATTGCCGTTAAACCTTCACGAGCATCATCACCCGTTGCGGCTACTTTTTCTTTTTTGAATAAGTTTTCACGATCCATATAACTGTTCAAGCAACGCGTCAATGCTGAACGGAAACCAGATAAGTGAGTACCACCATCTTTTTGCGGGATATTGTTGGTGAAGCACAATACTTTTTCGTTATACGTATCTGTCCACTGTAGCGCGACTTCTACGCTGATACCATCATCTTGCTGACTGGTAAAATGGAATACTTCGTTGATACCGTCTTTACCAGCATTGATATAGCTAACAAACTCTAGCAAGCCACCTTTATGCTCAAATTCATGACGCTTATCAATACGCTCATCAGTCAAAACAATACGCACACCAGAGTTCAAAAATGACAGTTCACGTAAGCGTTTTGCCAAGATATCGTACTCAAAGATCGTACCGGTAAACACATCACTGCTAGGGTAAAAGCGGATTTGGGTACCTGTCTGATCGGTTGCTTCCAGCTGTTGGATATCGCTATCAGGTACACCATCAGTATAAGTCTGATGGTAGTGATAGCCTTCACGCCAGATATTCATCTCAAGCTTTTGAGACAGAGCGTTAACTACTGATACACCTACACCGTGCAAACCACCTGATACTTTATAGCTATTGTCATCGAACTTACCGCCTGCATGCAATACAGTCATAATGACCTGAGCTGCTGATACACCTTCTTCTGGGTGGATATCAACAGGCACACCGCGACCATTATCCATCACACTGACAGACTCATCTTCATGAATAACGATATCAATCTGATCACAATGACCAGCCAGCGCCTCATCGATAGAGTTATCCACTACCTCAAAGACCATATGATGCAAGCCTGTGCCATCATCGGTATCACCGATATACATACCAGGACGCACACGTACGGCCTCTAACCCACGCAATACGCGAATATCTTTAGAGCTATAATCAGAAGGCAACACTTCTGAAACTACAGTAGGCACGGCGGCTTCAGTAGCACTGTCGTCTATCAATTGCTCGTGGTCAATAGGTAATGAATCACTCATGTACATTCCTTAATCTAGCCATAATCAGCCATTTACGATTAGCGCACTTATAAAAAGTCCGCTACATAATGGCATCTTAGAATTAACGTCTATTATTCATAATCTAGAGTGCATATGAGCAGCTAAACCACTAACCACCGTTAGCCTCAAAAAAGGCCGCACAGAGATAAAATTAGTAAATTACTTATTAGTAATAGTCTTTGTTTTTCTAGCCATTGTTAAAACTATTGAAATAAATAAAATACATAACTATCAAACACTTATAGATATTTGAAAAATAGAAATCTTTTCTATGATGCTGTCAAATAAATTGCTGAGCACAGGACAAAAATAAAGGGTTATTTTAACATTTTTTTGCTTCTAAGTCACTGTTTACTGAGAGTTTTACGGTCTTAGGAAGGTTGTTTTAACATAGTAACTGTTAGGACAAATAGTAGTGGCTAGTGTACTGAGTAATGAGAGGTGAAAGTAGATAGGTTATCGTCAAAAGTATAAGCAGAAGAATGAAATATTAGTTAGTAAGCAGAATCTCACCTTGTTTCACGTGAAACACATTTGGTTGTGACCAAAGTTCATTAACTAAAGGTAAAATATCATCTGTCAGACTGGTCATGAATACTTGACAAGGGAGTTTAGCGAGGGTCGATAGTAGTATCTCTATAGCTCTATCATCCAATTCTGCAGTGATATCATCTAGGAGCACAACAGGGGTTGCTTTCGATGATAAATCATCATTGAGTGAGTCACTGCGCTCTTCATCGTTTAGCAACAGTGGCAGTTGCGATAGGCGCAGTGCCGTGATGAGCAGTTTCTTTTCACCGCGAGACAATACATTTGCTGCCTGCTCTTTTAAAGTCGGTAATTTGGTTTGGATACTATTTGCTGAAGCCGCTTTTCTGGCATCTGTCGTTTGGTCGCTTATAGACTCATCAGAACGCCAATGTACATGAATATCAGCACGATGATTGCCTATACGGGTATATCCCAATTGCAAATCCTGCTCTAACCGCTCATTAAGCTGCACATCTAGTGCGACACTGGTGTCGTAACCAGCGTTATAGCTTAGGCTCAGTTGCTCAGCGTAAGATGGCAATAGCTGTATGATGCTCTTGGCAAAATAATGCTGCCATTCAGTAAATACTTGCTCGCGATAATGATGAATCAAGGCAGCATGGTTGCTCAATCCTTTATCCCATGACTTCAGCTCAGCAAGCTGTACTTGAGTCAAATTACGAGTAATTTTTAGCAAACTATTGCGCTGTTTTAAGAGGCGTTGATAAGCCATCCATTGTGGATGAAATCCTTGTTTCATGTGAAACACTAACCAATCTAGCAGCTGTCGACGGCTCGCACTTCCCTGCTCCAACATATCCATTGTCGATGGATCTATCAGTAATGTAGGTAGCTGCTCTGTTAAGATACTTTGGTTGTAAACAGTGGTTTGATTGAGGCGTAAGATGGTCGTAGCATCTGCTTGCTTTTGAATAGCTAGAGTACGACTATCATTGAGCTTAGCATGAACAGTCGTGTCATTTTGATAATGTTGGATATAACGTTTAGGCTGGTGATGGCGAAAACTCTTACCTCTTGATAATAAGAATATTGCTTCGAGCATCGAAGTTTTACCGCTGCCATTTGCACCGATAATAACGTTACAAGCAGCAGGCTCTAGGCTAGTTTGAGTAAGGTTTCTAAGATGGGATATTTGTAGACGTTCAATCATGGTATCGATAGCCGCCCATTAAAGCCTGCTAGATTAGCAGGCAAAAGTTTATTAAAAATCAATATTTAGTATTGAAAAAAAAGCTCTTTGAAACGTGCTATTTCTATTCAATTTTGTTTATTGCCAAAGAAAAACACACTATATACGCATTGGCATAATGACATACTGATGGAACTCATCATTTAGTTGATTGACCAATACAGAGGCATTCGATTGGCTCATATGCATCTGTAAATCGCCTTGGATAACGCCTAATACATCTTGCAGATACGCAGCGTTAAACGATAGCTCCATCGGCTCACCTTGATACTTAGCTTGTATCATCTCGACTGCTTCATCCTGCTCAGCATTGTTGGCACGTACTTCGACCATACCATCGCTAGCAAAATTAAAGACCACACCACGAGACTTCTCATTACTCAGGATGGCAACACGGCGCAATACATCTGTCATTTTTTCTTGACTGAATAAAGCCAGTTTGTCAGTATTGCTCGGCATCACACGGCGATAATCAGGGAACTTGCCATCAATCAAACGTGCGGTAAAAGTCACCATCAGATCTTGGCTAACTTGCCCTGCACTATCTACATCACCAAATGGCAAACTTACTTGTAGAAACTCTCGACCGAAGCTCAGAGTAACTACGTTATCCTGATCACCCAGCATTTTACCAAGCTCAGAAGCTAAACGCTCAAGTTCAATCACTGCCTTACGTGGCAAAATAGCTTGCATATTGAGATCTGCACTTACATTGATAACACTACGGGCTAATGCCAATCTATGACCGTCTGTTGCTACCGTTGTCAGTTGCTGCTGTGAAACGTCAAATAACATACCTGTTAAGTAGTAGCGTACATCTTGAATCGCCATTGCAAACTGTGTTTTGTGAATCAAATCTGTCAGACGATTACGGCTGATAGTCAGAGGTGTGATATTTTCAGGGTTACCCAAGCTAGGATAGTCTTCACTTGGCAATGTTCCTAATGTAAAACGACTCTTACCACTAGTTAACAAGCAACGCTCATTTGCTTGAGTTGCTAGATTAACTTGCGCCTGTGCAGGTAGTGATTTACAAATATCTTTTAGCTTGGTTGCAGGAAGCGTCGTTGTACCTGCTTCTACACAAGCACCAGCAGGCAATTTCAATGTCGATGTCAGCTCTACCTCTAAATCTGACGCTGTTAAGATAAGCTCAGATTCTGATAGCTGTAGCTTGATATTACCTAATATAACCATATTGTGGCGTTTATCAGCGGCTTTGGCGATCAAGTTGATAGCTTTTAGTAACGATTCTCGATTGATCGATAATTGCATGCTTAGTTACTCTTATTTGAATGATTCTTTTATAAAAATTTATCGTAATGACTCAATAATACCTTGTCTGCTGACGATAATCTACAAAGCATCTGTGCACTTGTATTTTCGATATTATAAACCATCTGTATCTACTAGAATACAACGATATCTGTCGCTTTTATCCTGCCTGTAACATCAGAGCTAGGGTTTTATAATCCTTATCAAATGCAGGATCTGCTGCTCTTAACTCATTTACTTTATCGCAAGCGTGCATCACCGTCGTATGGTCGCGTCCACCGAACGACTGACCGATTTCAGGGAAGCTATCGCCTGTTAATTCACGCGACAAAGCCATCGCTATTTGACGTGGTCTTGCAATACTACGCGTACGTTTACGCCCCATAATATCTTTGACCGTGACATCATAGTACTCAGCAACTATCTTACGGATGTTATCCATATTCACTGCTTGCACACGCATCGCAACGATGTCTTTTAGCGCATATTGCACCATTTCAAGAGTAACCTGTGCCCCTGTTAAGTTAGCATTGGCAAACACCTGATTTAAGGCACCTTCTAAACGTCTGACGTTAGATACCACATTTTGTGCAATAAATAGCGCACATTCTTTTGGTAATACCATACCGTAAGAGGCCGCTTTTTTCTGCAGAATTTGCACTCGAGTATCAATCTCAGGAGGATCAACAGCGACTGTTAACCCCCAAGAAAACCGCGATCTAAATCGTTCATCAAATTCTGTCATTTGGGAGGGATGTCGATCAGAGGCTAAAATAAGTTGTTTATCTCCACTAGTAAAATCTGCAAATAATGTTAGAAACTCATTACTACTTTTAGTCTTCCCTGCCAATACATGAATATCATCTACAATTAATAAATCTACTTTTTTTATTTTCTTTTTAAAATCTTCTATTTTATTATTTCTTAATGAATAAACTAATTGATTAATAAATTTTTCAGAAGTGAAATAATAAAAACTTTGATTATTTTTTAAATAACGATGAGCTACAGAATGCATTAAATGCGTTTTTCCCAATCCAGAAGGGCCGTATATAAATAAAGGATTGTGACGATTTTTCGATTGGCGCTTACCAAGCTCATAACAAGCCTTGTAAGCCAAGTTATTGGACTTACCTGTAACAAAGGTTTCAAAAGTAAAGTCGGGGTTCAGATAGCTTAATGATTTTGTATCAGCAGACTCAACTGGCTCATTGTGACGCATGTTCGCGTCGATATCTGCTTTTGCGTTGTTATGATGAATAGATTCAAATTTATGTTCGGATGGGGTAGGGGAGACCTCGTCTTCTACAAATAAAGAACCTGATTGACTGTTATCTTCTGCATTGCGGCCAGCATTATCAACACGTACGACGACCTCTTCAATACTACCTTGACTGTGTTTGGTCACCAACTGCTGAATATCCTGAAGATGATTCTTCTTGATATACGTCACAAAATAATCATTGGGAGCAAGAATGATCAAAGCTTGTGCTTCTTGATGAGCTGACAGAGGTCTCAGCCACATAGTAAATACGTTGTCTTTGACGTTATAACGCAAATCGTTTAGACATTTATCCCAAATATTTGCTGTGTCTATCATGAAAAATACTGACCTTGTAATCTGAAATAATAGTTATTTTTTAGCAATATAACTTGCTACCTAAGCCTTGATGTTACACGTAACAACTAACCAAAGAGTTTGTACTAATACCTTATACAAAGGTGTATACCAAGTAGCGCCTAATTTAACACAGATACCCTGTGGATAAAACATTGTTTTTTGTGGATAAGACTGTGGACAATTTTGTGCATAACTTTTACAAGCTAGTTATCCATATTTAACCCACAGTTTATCCACAGGCTTACCCATAGCCTAGTAAATTGATAATAAAAAGGAAAATAGACTTAACCACAGATAATCATGGTCCCAATAATAACAATACTATATTTATATTAATTAATTATTATTATAGTGCTTGAGTCTAGCTGTGGATAACTTTGCAGATCATAGAATATATAACTGTAAAATTTGGTTAACTAGAAATAGGTTTTTAAGGAAATATCTCTACTAGGTTCGTATGAGGTATTTCCTATTTGGGGACAAAACAAATTAGTTTATTGACCAAAACTATACTGAATGGTATAATCCTCCGTTATTACGAATTTAGTCCATTATTTTGATAGGTGAGTTATGAAACGTACATTCCAACCAAGCGTGATCAAGCGTAAACGTACTCACGGTTTCCGTGCTCGTATGGCAACTAAAAAAGGCCGTCAGGTCTTAGCTCGTCGCCGCGCTAAAGGACGTCATCGCCTTACTGTATAATCAGTAGATTGCGATAAGCATGGCTAATAGTGCTTGTTGTGTTCTTATTGTTTATAGATTGCGATAGTCAATCATCACAACTGACACTTAGCCATATATTAAAAGCGCCCACATCGGCGCTTTTTTTGTCTCTATAATTTGTTATTATTTCTTCTATCGTTATTCTACTAGGTTGTACTATGTCCAATACACTTTCAGATACACCTGCAGCTAGTTTCACTAAACAGCAACGTCTGCTTACTCCTGCAGCCTTTCGTGAGGTATTTGACGCACCTGAGCGCAAGATTCATCAGAGTCATTTAATGGCTTTTGTACGCGCCAACGAGCATGCACAGCCGCGAGTCGGTATGGCTATTACTAAGCGTAAAGTACCTACTGCTGTCGCTCGTAATCTAATCAAAAGATATGTGCGTGAAGAGTTCCGTACCAAAGCTTTTAAAATGGAAAATAAAGATATTGTTTTTATTGTCAAAAAATCTATTAAAGATATAGATAATAAAGAGCTAAAAAATCAAATAATTAATATATTTAAAAAAATAGAAAAAAAATAAAATGAATACTTTATTAAAAATAAAAATAAAAATTATAAATAAAATTTTATATAAAGTGTTTTTTAACTTAATTGTTTTTTATCAAAAAATAGTTAGTCCTATAATACCTGCTCGTTGTCGCTATTATCCGACGTGCTCAAATTATGGCAAACAAGCTTTAGCATGGCATGGCGCTCGTAAGGGTGGTTGGTTGCTGTTGAAACGTCTTAGCAGGTGTCACCCTTTAGGTGGGCATGGCATAGACTTTGTACCCTTACCCTTAGCTTCTTATAACTATCAATACATATCTTTTACTGATGTACCAAATACTGATAATCAGGGTTTGGGTGTCTATCGAGACAATACTAGCTATGTTTCACAGCTTAATCGTTTGATGAAATCAACATGAAGTCGCTCTCTTTAGTCTCAGATAGATACTCTATTAAGTTACCCACAAGTTATCCACACTCTTGGTATCATTTGAGACAGATTTTTAGTAAAATGATGCACATTTTATGTAAATGACTACTGATACAGTTGCAGTGTTACACGACAGCTGTGTAGGTCAGTCATGACACATGCCCTAATTTTTCATTCCCTAATTTTTTAATCTAGGAAAGGTTTATGCAAAAGATATTTCGGGTGATGATCATCATTGCGATGCTAATTACCGCTTATCTGCTGATTTTGGCATGGCGAGATGATTATGCCGATGCTCCAGCTGTAGATGCGGTGCCAGAAACTACGAGTTCGGTAGGTGCTGACATTCCTTCTACTACTGGTGCAGCAGGTGATATCCCGGTACAGACATTACCTGTGGATAATAGTGCCGTGACAGCGACTCCTGCGAAAAACGCTGGTCTAATCACGGTAACAACTGATCGCTATGATATAAAAATCAATCCAGAAGGTGGTGATATTGTTTATGCTGCGCTCAAGCAGTATGACGCAACGCTCGATAGCGATAAGCCTTTCGTATTGTTAGAAAACAACAGTAACCGTGTGTATGTGGCTCAATCTGGACTTATTGGTCAGAACGGTATCGATACAGCAGAAGGTAGAGCGACTTATAACCATACTGCTAACAACTATGTGATGGAAGATGGACAGCAAACGTTGTCAGTGCCGCTTACTTACAAAAAAGACGGTGTGACGATTACCAAGACTTTCACTTTCACTGAAAATAAATATCCAATCGATATTAGCTATCAGATTCAAAACGCGTCTACCAATGCTTGGCAAGGTCAGATGTTTGCACAGTTAAAGCGTGATGATAGTAAAGATCCTGGTATGTCTGATAAAGGCGCGCTGAGCATGGCGACTTATCTAGGCGGTGCTTGGGGTACACCAGATGATCCTTATAATAAGCTGAAATTTGGCGACTTTAGTGATGGTGAGTTGACGACCACTAGCGATAAAGGCTGGGTTGGTATCGTACAGCATTACTTTGTATCTGCTTGGACGCCTGAAAACTTCACTGGCAAATTCTTCACACGTGAAACAGGTAGTGATTACTTTATTGGTTTTAATAGCCAACCAGTGAACGTAGCACCAAACAAACAAGTTACTTTAAATGCAACACTGTATGCAGGTCCAAAAGTTCAGTCTGAGCTAAAAGACGTTGCGGTAGGCCTTAACAAAACAGTTGATTATGGTCTACTGTGGCCAATATCAAAGGTCTTGTTTGCTATCTTGGAAGGTGTGCATAAGGTTGTTGGTAACTGGGGTTGGTCAATTATTTTACTGACTATCTTAGTAAAAATTGCCTTAATGTGGTTCTCTAATAAGAGCTACTACTCGATGGCTAAAATGCGTGCCATTGCGCCAAGGCTCAAAGTGCTCAAAGAAGAGCATGGCGATGATCGGATGAAAATGTCGCAAGAAATGATGGCGATATACAAAGAAGAAAAAGTTAATCCGATGGCAGGTTGTCTACCAATCTTAATGCAAATGCCTATTTTCTTAGCTTTATATTGGGTGTTGGTAGAGAGTGTTGAGCTGCGTCATGCACCATGGATTTTGTGGATTCAAGATCTATCAGCGATGGATCCATGGTTTATCTTGCCGTTGCTAATGGGTGCATCAATGTTTGTACAGCAGCAGTTGAATCCGCAGCCAGCAGATCCGATGCAAGCAAAAGTCATGAAGTTCTTGCCGATTATCTTTACTGCATTCATGCTGTTCTTCCCAGCAGGTTTGGTTTTATATTGGACAGTCAACAACTTGTTTAGTATGACTCAGCAATATATCGTCAATAAGAAAGTCGATGAAGAGCAGAAGCGTCGTACGGTAAAAGTAGTCGATTAATTAGTTCTTTGTCAGAAACACCAAAAACCATCGCGCAAGCGGTGGTTTTTTTATAGGTGGTGGATAAGTGGTAAATGTTATCCACAGCTTATCAACATTATCCACAGTTTATAAATATTGAAACGAAAATATGTCTGATGCGGCTACCTTTCAAAGTTTGCTTTGTCAGTATGAGTCCAGACGTCTATAATGGAGCTTTTAAACATTGAGAGTCATTGTGGATTCCTTAGAGACAGCATTAGCCGTACCTAATTCTTCTGAAAAATCTAATACATCTGGATTGCCCACAATTGCTGCGATTGCAACGCCGCTCGGGCGAGGGGGTGTGGGTGTCATACGTCTATCAGGTAGTCGTGCTTACGACATGGCATGCGCTCTAACAGATAAGTCTACTTTTACGCCGCGGATGGCCAGCTTTTGTCGTTTTTATCAAGCTGATGGCACTGTCATCGATGAGGGATTGGTATTGTTTTTCAAAGGTCCTCATTCATTCACAGGTGAGGATGTGGTTGAGCTGCAAGGGCATGGTGGTGTTATTTTACAAAACCAGTTACTTGCACGAGTTTTTGAGCTAGGTGCCAAGCAAGCGAGTGCAGGAGAGTTCTCTTACCGTGCCTTTGATAATGATAAATTGGACTTGGTACAGGCCGAAGCGATCGCTGATGCGATTGATGCGACTAGTGCTGCCGCGGCTAGTAGTGCGATTCGTTCTTTAAGTGGTGAGTTTTCACAAAAAATTAACCAGCTACTAGAACAACTCATTCACCTTCGTTTACATGTCGAAGCTGCGATTGATTTCCCTGATGAAGAAGACGTCGATTTTTTGTCTGATGGCGTCATACAAAGTAAACTTGAGCAAACGCAAGATAAGATACAACAAGTCTTAGCAACGGCAAAGCAAGGTCAGCTTTTGCGCGACGGTATCCATGTTGTGCTAGCAGGTAGGCCAAACGCAGGTAAATCTAGCTTGCTTAACCGCCTTGCAGGGCAAGAGCGTGCTATCGTGACTGATGTCGCGGGTACTACACGTGATACGCTGCAAGAGACAGTTGTACTCAATGGTTTGACACTACATCTGACCGATACGGCAGGCCTACGCGAGACAGAAGACACTGTGGAGCGTATCGGAATCGAGCGTGCCCGTACTGCTATCACGCAAGCTGATATGCTACTGATGGTCTACGATGTGACTCGCGATGTTGAAGAAGAGAGCACACCTTTGCAGCTTGCTGAACAGTTATTTGGTGAATTACCAGAAGCTAAACGCTTACTAATTATTGCTAATAAGAGCGATTTATTGAGCGATAATGATAGAGAAGAAAGTGCTGCTATGATCCAAGCTGAAATCAAGAACAGAGGCTATCAGCAAGTTAATGTTTCATGTGAAACAGGCATTGGTATCGATAATTTGGTTGAAGCACTATGTGAGAAAGTAGGCTTTCATCCACCAGAGAATAGCTTAATCGCTCGTACCAGACATCTCGATGCACTTAGACGAACTGCTAAGTTCTTGGCAGAAGCCCATGAGCAATTAACGGTATTCGAAGCGGGTGAATTGGTTGCTGATAGCTTACGTCAGGCGCAGCAGAGCTTGGGTGAAATTACGGGTGAGTTTAGCGCCGATGACTTATTGGGTAAGATATTCGGCAGCTTTTGTATTGGTAAATAACTGGTAAGTGGTCTTTGTTATTATCCAATAAACCTAGCTAACTTAAAAACACTGCTCTTATTCTCAATCGTAAAATAAGGAAATGCTATGCACTGTCCGTACTGTAATGCGTCAGAGACCAAGGTTATTGACTCACGTCTTGCTGCGGAAGGTGCACAAGTACGTCGACGCCGTTCGTGTAACAGCTGCCAAGAACGTTTTACGACTTTTGAGATGGTAGAAGTTGTCATGCCAAGGATTATCAAATCAAGCAACAAGATTGAACCTTACGACAATGAAAAGCTGCGCCGTTCTATTTTACTACCTTTACAAAAGCGTCCTATCACTATCGATGAACAAGAGGCGATGATTAGTCGTATTGAAAAGCGTGTTAGGCAGATGGGTGAGCGAGAAATTAGTAGTAAAGTCTTGGGTGAAATCATCATGAGTGAACTCAAAACTTTGGATGATGTCGCCTATGTACGCTTTGCTAGCGTGTATCGAGACTTTCAAGATATCGATGCATTTCATCAGGAAATTGCCAATATTCGTCCAAATGAAAAGTAGGCGAAGTAAGCCTTAGTTGATAAGTGAATTCTAATTGCCAATCAGCTTTTAACGTTTATTTTCTTATATAGAACCCTCAATCCTTTATTAAGCCTAGCCTTATGTCTATTCAAAGCCATGCTCAAAATGCACAAGACCGCTACTTTATGATGCTTGCTATCGAACAAGCGAAGCGCGGTTTGTATACTACTAGACCCAATCCTGCAGTGGGCTGCGTTATTGTTCAGGCAGAGCAGATTGTTGGTCAAGGGTTTCATCCTAAAGCTGGTGAGCCACATGCAGAAGTATTCGCGCTTAACGAGGCTGGTACACAGGCAGCAGGGGCAACTGCTTACGTTACATTAGAGCCATGTAGTCATACGGGACGTACGCCGCCATGTGCGTTGGCGCTTGTTGCCGCTAAGGTAAATCGCGTTGTGATTGCAGGTCTAGATCCTAATCCGCAGGTTGCAGGTCGCGGTGTGAAACTATTAGAGCAGGTTGGTATTGAGGTAACGGTCGGTGTCCTGACAGAGCAGGCAGAAGTACTAAACCGTGGGTTTCTAAAAGCCATGCGAACTCAGATGCCCTATGTACGATTGAAAATAGCAACCAGTCTAGACGGTCGTACAGCGATGGCATCTGGCGAATCAAAGTGGATTACATCAACTGCTGCTCGCGAAGATGTACAAAAAATACGAGCACAAAGTGGCGCGATTATCACAGGTAGTGAAACTGTAATAACTGATAACCCACAGCTCAATGTGCGCTCAAGACAATTGGACGTACCACCTGAAAAAATACCTAACCCTAAGATAGTCATACTTGATAGGCGTCAGCGTTTAAAGCACAGCCTACAGTCTGAGTATCAGCTGTGTCAGCATCCAGATACTATCTATTGGCATGAAGACGATTTGTCGGCGTTGTTGGCTAAGTTAGTCAGTGAGTATCAATGCTATGACGTGTTAGTAGAAGCGGGTGCTAGCGTTGCAGGTAGTTTTTTGAGTCAACAGTTGGTAGATGAGCTAATCGTGTATCAAGCACCTTGCTTACTTGGTGAGCAAGCACGTCCCATGGTTGATTTCAATCCTATGTCCCTTGCTCAGCAGTTACGATTTGATATAGAAAGTCATCAGCAGCTTGGTCCAGATCTCAAATTAACCTTATTACCTTTATAAATATTCTTCGTATGAGCACATTGTCCATAAACTATAAAAATAAGCTTAGAATGTGGATAAATTGATCATTAATTTACGTGTTTCACATGGAACTGTGCATAACTTTGTTTCACATGAAACAGATAAGATGTGTCCACCTTGATCTTTTTAGTAAATATTATTTAAAATCAATAACTTATTATATTTTTACTAGATAGGTATACTTCATGTAAAATTTGCATTCGTTGTGGATAACTATGTATTTATAGAGACTTCTAGCTATATCTCTATTGATTTATCCCTACTTATCCACAATCTATCCTATTAAAGGTCAAGTCTAACGATGTTGCACTGTCAGTTATTTGAACAAGTTGTGATAAAGAATTGATAGATGATTTGATAAACTAAAATATTCGCCTATAACGGCAATACTGTAATGAGATGAGGGTAATATGTTTACTGGAATTATAGAAAGCGTTGGAAAAGTTAAATCGATGCAGGCGACAGGCGGTGACATACGTTTGACAGTAGAGTCTGATGACTTGGATTTCAGTGACGTGAAGCTAGGCGATTCTATTGCATCAAATGGTATTTGTTTAACCGTGGTGGAATTCGGGAGTAACTACTATTCTGTTGATGTTTCACGTGAAACTATTGCTAGAACAGCATTAGAAGGGTTAAAAGCAGGTCATACCGTCAATCTAGAAAAAGCCATGCTACCAACGACTCGTTTTGGTGGTCATATCGTCGCTGGTCATGTAGATGGAGTAGGGGTCGTTAGTAAATTACAACAAGATGCTCGTTCTATCTATATTGAAATTGAGATACCGCAGGAGCTGGCGCACTATACAGCGACCAAAGGCTCTATTACAGTAGATGGTATTAGTCTGACGACCAATTTAGTGCGTGACAATATTGTCTCTCTAAATATCATTCCGCATACTGCTCAAGTGACGAATATCGCTAAGCATTGGTTAGTAGGTAATAAAGTTAATATTGAAGTAGATATCGTTGCCCGTTATCTAGAGCGTCTATTAAATAAATCTCAATCTGGCGGTATGAATGCATCAAGCCCGCAAAGCCAAATCACAGAAACATTTTTGGCCGATAATGGGTTTATGAAATAATAATTAAGCTTACCGAAATATTATCCTCGTACCAAGTTTTCGACCCTATCCATATTACTTTGATTAAATGATATCGATAGGGTGTTTTTTATTTGCACTAGAGATTTATTGTATAAAACTCTGCAAAACGGATTCTAAGTCTTTCTTACTAATGGGTTTGGATAAAAACTCGTCCATACCTACTTGCATACAAGCCTCGCGATCTTCTTCTGTATTATTCGCAGTTAGCGCCACAATCGGTATTTTATCACCTTGCGAGCGAATCACTTGTGTGGCTTGTAAGCCATCCATAACGGGCATTCGGCAGTCCATCAAAATCAAAGAGATTTCTTCACGTTGGCTTTTGAGTTTCTCGAGTGCTTGCTGTCCATCTTCTGCGACAATACTACGAT
Organism: Psychrobacter sp. APC 3281; assembly: GCF_030407815.1. Lineage (GTDB taxonomy): Bacteria > Pseudomonadota > Gammaproteobacteria > Pseudomonadales > Moraxellaceae > Psychrobacter. The sequence continues at coordinate 61,803 of NZ_JASDCS010000007.1, read as the reverse complement.
AACCAAGCTTACTTAACATCTTACAGGCTATCTTTTGGTTAGTAGGACTGTCTTCTACGACCAAAATCAGTGGAGACAAGATTTCTTTCTTAGGTATATCTTCTACAAAAGATAGACTGCTGTCATATTGATGTTTGACCAGTGTGTTTAGCGTTTTCCTTGCAAACAAGGTTAAACGTAGCAGTTCAGACAGTAGTAAACTTGCGTCCAAGGGTTTGGTCAAAAATCCATCATATTGGCCTAGTAAAGTAGAAGGGATATGCCTTTCAAGTTTCATGCTAAGTAATATCTTCGGTAGTGAAGGCGTAGCGACTAGGTCGTTTAACACTTCTTGTTGCTCGCTATACTTGTTGCTCGCATGAGCTGATAAGGTGATGGATTCGCTGTATTCATAATCTAATAACAAGATAGGAATGACGGTTTGCTCATCTTGTTTTAATTTATTTTTTAGCTGCTGTACAGTAGCTCTATCTAAAGTGCTGTAGATAGTCACGGATATCGTTAAGTACTCGCACAAACGTTGTAAATGTTCAGCAACTAGAGGCTGATTGATGACAGCGATAAGGTGAATATGGGGCAGCTGCGAACAACGATGATATACCGATTGATAAGTGGCATGAGGATAAGGAAGGTAGAGGCTAAATATCGTTTCTTTATCCACCGTATTATTTAGTTCGATAAAACCGCCGAGTAACTGAGCAAAGCTATTGGCATCACTCAAGCCAATATTACTGTCTTCAACTAAGTTATGATTGCTTTGATTCAAGATATTGACTAATTGATTTTTTCTCTCAGGAGTAATAGTTACTCCAGTGTCTTTTACGCTAAACCGAATCCAATAAGATGTCTGCGCAGGCATTGCTATGTCATTGTTAGGAGTTAAATGCTGATTACTTATTCGCGTTACTTTATCTTCAGGTACACGATCAACAGTGAGCGCGACATAGCCTGATGTTGTAAAGCTAATAGCGTTTTTCAACATGTTTAATAGGATATGGTGCAGTCGAATGTAATCAGTTTCGATGTAACGAGGACAGTCTGGCGCAAAGAAATAGATCAATTCTAACCCTTGTTGTCTTATTTCTTGTGTGACTAAATTGCTAACTTCTTTACTTAACTTATAAATATCAACCGTTTCTATACTTAGACGTGTTTTTCTGACTTCAACTTCCTCTGTTGCTAGCGTCTCATTAAGCACAGTCAACATGCTTTGACTGGTTGCAATCAATGTATTTAGAGTTTTTTTGCCTTGAGCCGTCAATGTTGAAGGGTCGATGGGTTCCAACGAATCAATTATCTTCTCTAGTGGTAACCTTAACTTACGACCTATAAATGCTTGGGCTTCGTTTGATTCATCAATTTGTAATTGCAGTTGTTGGTTGTGCAGCTGTAGTTGTTCAGATTGATGGAAAATTTCATCAACATTATTAAAAATCACAGTAAAACCGTGAACTTGCCCATGTTCTCCGAACCATGGTGTCACGTGTAGTTGGTAGGCTTGTTTGTTTTCCAAGCCATAAACTATCAGTGTGCGAGTAACACGTAAACTTGAGATGGTTTTTAACAGTATTTGAGTGGCCTCATCTTTCCCTTCAACGAAATCAGTCAGCTCATAGCTCTGTTCACTCTGGGTAGGAGGGGTGAATACTTGCTCAAAGCGCTGATTATAGAAACTAATTTGACCATGTCGTATACTCATCAACATCGGTAAGGGTGCCTGATCAACCAAGCGTTCTAAACGATGAGACAGTGTTTTGATACGCCGATAGTCATTATGTAGTTGGTAGCTGACGCGACTTAGCGCATGACCTAACAGCATGAACTCGGTAGTAGATTTCTTTTGTAAAAACGGCGGCGGCGTATAAGATTCTTTGGCGCGGCTACTCAAATTATCCGTATAAACCAGTAATTGCTCCCAATTGGTTCGACGATTGAGCATATAGAGCAATGCCATGAAAAATAGTACGATGGCGACCATCAAAGGAAGCCAATAACGGTAAGATATCCAGTCAACAACAAAAGGCTCATGGCGTAATACGATATAAACCTGATGTCCGCTTTTTAGATTAATGATTCCTGTTAGTTCACTGCTATTGACTGTATAAGAGCTATGGTCGCTGCTGCTAGAAGCTGATGTACCGATGGTAGGGAAAGCAACGGTAGAAAAAGCAGATTCATTAGGACGAGTATTATGATGAATATAGGTCTGCCCAGAAGGCATCATTAAAATCAGCTGATAGCTAAGGTGATCAAAAGTAGGTTGCTCTAAGATTCTTTTTATTTCACTATCTACAGGCGCTGCATGCTCAATAATACTGTGCTGTAGGGCATAAAAAGTATCTATGCTATGTTGCTCACTATGTTTTTTCATCCCATCAAACATTGTGACATAGTACAGCAGTAACATAACCGTGAGAGACAAGGCATAAAAAATCAATAAGCGTTGTAAGGACTGAAACTGTTGCATGAAAGCGTGGCCCTATCTCGACACGAAAGAATATAGTGAAATAAAATTAAGTTTCTACATACAGTAGATGAATTATACGACAGTTGAATTGTCTAAAACTTTTAGTGTTACCTTCTATTTATAGCAGAATAACGGCTTACTGTTTACAGAGAGTGGTTATTAACACCAAATTGTTTTGTAAAAAATATAAATAGAACGTTCGATGTCCTTGATATTATAAAGGCAAATAATGTCATTGGTTATCATGAAGTGAGGTCATTACAATCATGGCACTGCGCCGTAAACTCACCTATAATGAACAAATAAACCTTATATAATGCATGATTATGACTACAACTGCTCCTACCTTTGATACATCTAACTCGCTTACTGACCATGATAACCCAACTACTAACCGATTAAGGGTAGTATTTGCGGGTACACCTGAATTTGCTGCTATCAGCCTTGAGTCGTTAATTAAGCAGCAAGAAGCGCTGAATATAGAGATAGTCGCTGTTTACACGCAGCCTGATCGTAAAGCAGGTCGTGGTCAGAAGCTGTCAGCCTCTGCGGTAAAAGAAGTTGCGTTGGCACATGATATCGCTGTAGAGCAGCCAGTCACTTTTAAAAAGTCTAGTGCAGAAGGGCTAGCTGCTAGGCAAACTCTGCGCACCTACCAACCAGATGTGATGGTTGTCGCCGCTTACGGATTGATTTTACCTATTGGTGTATTAGAGACACCTACTCATGGTTGCTTGAATATTCACGCTTCACTGTTGCCACGCTGGCGCGGTGCTGCACCTATCCATCGTGCACTCTTGGCCGGAGACGATGAGACCGGTATTACCATTATGCAGATGGACAAAGGTCTTGATACAGGTGACATGCTTTATAAAGTTAGCGAAAGTATTGCCTCTAATGATACCGCTGCTAGCCTACATGATAAGATGGCTGCACTTGGTGCGACAGCCATTAGTACGGTGCTAAAAGATTTAGCTGCTTATCAAGCTCAAGCTATCGCTCAAGACGATAGTCAAGCTAACTACGCTGAAAAACTGGTCAAAACCGAAGGCGAAGTTGATTGGTCGCAGCCTGCCGCCGCTATTGAACGCCAAATTCGTGGGCTGACACCATGGCCAGGTGCTTATACTTTCCTAGCAGGGCAGCGCGTCAAAGTGTTGGCTAGCTTACCTGTAAATACATCGCAGCAAACCAATGAACCTGCTGGGACGGTCATCAGTGTCGGACGAAAAGCGATCTTAGTCGCTTGTGGCAAAGAGAGTGACGCTGAATCATCAGCCACCACTTTAGCCATTACTCACTTGCAGTTTGCGGGTGGTAAACCAATGACTGCCGAACAAGTTTGCCATGGCAACCAATTAAATGACGGCGATCAATTTACGTCAGAAACAAAATAACGTTACTTATATTTAACCTACTTGCACAAGACGCTATCGATCATACGTCAAGGAAATGAAATTTAATGAGACAAAACAGTACTGCGCCTAGAAACAATAAGCTCAAACCATCAAGCAATCTTATTATGAATGGCAGCGTACGCGTGCGTGTGATTCGTACCTTACTGGCTATCCAAAACGGTCAGTCGCTCTCAAGCGTCCTTGATCCATTGCTAAATAGTCTGCACGATGGTGACAAAGGTTTTGCCCATGCGTTACTGCTCACGACATTGCGCCAGTGGCATGCGCTGGCACGTTTGCTCGATAGCTTAGCAGACAACCCTATCGACGAAGTTGAAGTGCGTACCACTATTCAAGTCGGCTTAGTACAGTTGCTATATTTAGAAGTGGCTGACCATGCTGCAATTCATGAAACCGTTGAAGCTGCCAAAGAAATTGAGTTCGCTCATTCGACTGGTTTAGTAAATGCTATTTTGCGTAAAGTCGCCAAGAATCCAAGCAAATTCCGTAAGAAATGCGATAAAAAGCATAGTCTACCGAATTGGCTCGCTTATCAGCTTAAACAAGATTGGAGCGAACAGTATGATGAGCTGACACAAGGTTTGCGTCAGCCAGCACCGATGTTTTTACGAGTGAACTCTTCGGTTACTTCGGTAGAGGGTTATCAGCATGCATTGGATGGCGCAGAAATTGATGCAGATATCGTTGAGCTAACGACTGGTTTTAAGGTAGCAAACTCATCAGGGTCTGCCACTTCTACCACGCTATCAACCAAAGGTCTTAGACTACATCAAAGCACTGCCGTTAACGCTTTGCCTGATTTCGCTTTAGGAACGGCTAGCGTTCAAGATATGCATGCCCAGCTCGCTGCACCGATTATTAATCAAGCGTTGATGGCTAAGCTTAGTAATGAAAAATCTGATACGAATAATAAGATACATATTCTAGATGCTTGTGCGGCACCTGGTGGCAAGCTTGCTCATTGGTTAGAGCTCATAAGCGCTAACGACGAATCATCGTTGTTTCACGTGAAACAAGACAATAATGAGATGTCATCTGAAACGTCACCTGCGATTACTGATATCAAGGTAACAGCTATTGATAATGAAGCACCCCGTATAGAGCGTATTCGTGAGAATTTACAGCGTTTAAACCTAAGTCAGCATGATTTGCAGCAAGCAAATAACAGCATCGCACTGAATATCGTCTGTGCAGATGCGACCAGATGGCAGCATGGCAAGAATAAAAAAGCAGCGACAAATGAGCCGGTATTTGATGCGATATTATTGGACTCTCCTTGTACCGCGACAGGTGTGATTCGTCGTCATCCTGATATCAGTATCTTGCGTACCGAAGAAGACATCGAGCAAACGGCGCTGCTACAAGCAGACATCTTGCATAATCTATGGCCACAACTCAAAGCTGGTGGTTATCTGCTGTACGTGACATGTTCTATCTTAAAGCAAGAGAACGTCGAGCAAATGCAGGACTTCATCACTCATCATAATGATGCGGTAGCGATTGAGTTTACCGAAGATTGTAGTTGGGGTATCGAACAAGCGATTGGTCGTCAGTGCTTACCGATTGATAGCGTGAATGGTGATGGCTTCTATTATGCGCTGTTGATGAAGAGTTAAAGTAATGACTACTCAAGCTAAAAAAGTATTGGGTGATTTGCGGCAGTCATACTTAATGTTAGAAAATGAAACGAATTATGAGAGTTTTAGAGTACTATGGGTTGCTGCTATTACTCTAGCGAGAGCAATTGGACATATATTAGATAAAGTTGACTCTCTACAATCTGAACTAATGAAAATAACTGTCAGTAATAAATGGAAAAGTCTTAAAGAAAACAAAGAAGCAGCAGCTAATAAAATATTCTTTGAGTTCATTGAAGATGAAAGGAATAAAATTCTAAAAGAATATGAGTTTGGACTACTGTCTTCCCCTATTGATTTATTTGTTGTAGATACTGACTCTATTCCTAGTAAATTTACGTTGGGTGATGGGATTTATATACCTTTACAAAATGGATTTTATGTTGGGACTGATTGTAGAGACGTTCTAGCTGAAGCTATTCAGTGGTGGGAAGAGTACATAAACGAGATAGATGTAGAAATAAAATAAATTTACTATTCAGTAGCTAGAAAAATTGACAGGACAATCTAATGAAATATATCAGTACCCGTGGTCAGACAGCGCCGATGGATTTTAGTGATGTGCTTTTGATGGGTCTTGCCCCAGACGGTGGTTTGATGTTGCCTGAGCATTATCCAAATATCGATAGTGCAACCCTTGATGAATGGCGTACGCTCAGCTATCCGCAGCTTGCGATGGCGATTATGCAGTGTTTTGCCACTGATATTCCTACGGCTGATTTGCAAGATCTTATCGAGCGCACTTATACCGCTGAGGTGTTTGGTTCTGAAGAGATTGTTCCTGTCCGCAAGCTCGAAGACAATTTATATATTCTAGGATTATCAAACGGTCCGACATTGGCATTTAAAGACGTTGCCATGCAGTTTTTGGGCAATGCCTTTGAGTATGTGCTTAAGAAAAAAGACGCGCGTATTACGATCATTGGTGCAACCAGTGGTGACACGGGTAGTGCAGCAGAGTATGCATTGCGCGGCAAAGAAAATATCGAAGTCTTTATGCTGTCACCTCATGGCAAAATGAGTGAATTCCAGCGTGCGCAGATGTATAGCTTGACCGATGATAATATTCATAATATTGCTATCGATGGTATGTTTGATGATTGCCAAGACATCGTTAAAGCGCTACAGCAAGATGCTGAGTTTAAAGCCGCTTATAATCTAGGCACGGTAAACTCTATCAACTGGGGTCGTATCCTAGCGCAGATTGTTTATTACTTTAAAGCTTACTTTGCGGTCACGACGAGCAACGATGAAAAAGTCAGCTTTAGCGTACCATCAGGTAATTTCGGTAATATTTGTGCCGGTCATATCGCTCGTGAAATGGGACTGCCAATTGACCGTCTGATTGTTGCAACCAATGAAAACGACGTTTTAAATGACTTCTTCAATCAAGGCGCTTATCAGCCACGTCCGACTGAAAAAACTTATGTCACTTCAAGCCCGTCAATGGATATTTCAAAAGCGTCTAACTTTGAGCGTTTTGTTTATCTGCTATTAGAGAAAGACAGCGCACGCGTTCATGAACTATTCGATGGCGTAAAATCAGGTCGAGGCTTTGACTTGTCTGACTTGATGGAAGCAGTTAATACGCGTTACGGTTTTGCTGCTGGTAAATCTACTCATAGCGACCGCTTGCAGACTATCAAAGCGCTTTATGAACAGCATAGTGAATTGGTTGATCCACATACCGCTGACGGCATTAAAGTCGCCAAAGAGCTACAGCTAGATGGCGAAATCATCGTTTGTGCAGAGACGGCATTACCCGTTAAATTTGCGGATACTATTGTGGAAGCAGTAGGTCAAATAGATATCGCTCGTCCAGCGCATACCAAAGGGTTAGAAGATTTACCACAGCACATAGTGGTACTGGAAAACAAGGCTGAACTGGTTGCTGAACAAATCCGCCAACATGTCGCACCGAATCCTGCTTAGGTAATTACGGTCTTTAGTCTTATCCTTAATTAGGAAAAGTATCCGCGTAAAAGTTACACCATTGTAATAAAGTGTTTATGATTGTGTTATGGTAGATATAATTGTAATATTAGAAACAGCGTCAGCAAGTCATCATCGTGCTAGGCGCTTTTTTAGGAATTATTCTAGCCAATTACACTGAACAGTTACCCTATAATTACCATGAGAATTTTACTTATAAGTTTCTGATATTATTAAACTTTTGTTAATTTAAGAGATTTTTACAGTAATGAATTAAGTACAGTTCTTTGCGTCGAACATAGTGGTACATATTGTGGATATAACGATGAAGATGAGCTTAAAAAAGATAGCAAAAGCACTGTTAATGACGACGTTTAGTAGTGCCATGTTGATGAGCACGGCTCAAGCTAACAATCCGCCGCCAACTATCAAAGCTGATGCGCCCAATCGTTATATCGTTAAAAAAGGCGATACCTTATGGGATATCTCAGGTCGCTATCTAGACAGTCCTTGGCGCTGGAAAGAAATTTGGGCCACCAATAAGCAAATCAAAAATCCAAACCTTATCTATCCCAATGACGTTCTCATTCTTTGTGTAATTCAAGGAAAAACACTGATTGGCGTTGATACTGGTGAAGGCTGTGCTGGCGTTGAAAAGCAGCTTACTGGAAGTGTCAGTACGAGTACGGTCGCGATTACCTCGACGGCCAATAGCATTCCTCCTATTCCGTGGTCAGCTATTCAGCATTGGCTTGATAAAACGCTTATCGTGAATCCTCAAGACTTTAATACCACACCTTATATTTTAGCTTCTAAAAACCGTAACTTAATTACTGCGCGCGGTGATAAAGTCTATGCTAAAGGCGTACCGCTTATCGTAGGCCAGCGTTACGGTGTATACCGTGAAGGTGAGCTATATGTAGATCCCAAAACTCAAGAAGTGATCGGTTTAGAAGTTACGCAGGTAGCGACTGGTCTTGTTACTTCTACAGAAAGTAATGGTGTGACTAGCTTGCAGCTTATCGATAGCTATGGCAAAGAAGTGCGTGAAGGGGATCGCGTCTTTGTAGAGTTAGACAACGCTATTCCTCCTGTCTTTTATCCAACGCCTGCAAGTGTCAGTCGCGGTGGTATGATCGTACGTGTGATGGACTCTATCAGCTCGGCTGCGAAGGGTAGTGTGGTCGCCATCAATTTAGGTAGCTTACAAGGTGCTAAGCCGGGTGATGTGCTGACGGTTTATCAAAAAGGGCCTTTGGTACGTGATACTAAAGATAATGATACACCAGTCCGTCTACCAAACGAGCCTAGCGGTATGGTGATGGTTTTTAGTACCTTTGATCACATCAGTTATGCTTATGTACTAGACTCTGAGCTACCACTTAATATTGGCGATCAGTTGTTACCACCCCCTTATTTATAAATAGCTATAAGGCTTTATTAAGCAATATATTAAACTAAATACTAATCTAAGCTTGCCTATACGAGACAGATGACAATGACGGCAGTCACCTCTTCTTTATCCGACGATCAGCGCGCTATCCTAGCGCTGTGGTACGAGGTGAATGCGTCGTTATCTGCTTATCACAAATTGATCACTTCTTTCGGTTATCCGCAGCTTGCTTGGCAAGCCAAAGTAGAGGCATGGAAGCAGCTCGGTATTCACCACACCCATCTCAAACGTCATGAACAGCCAGAGCAAACACTCGCCAATATCGATAAGATTCAGCAAGCATTGATAGATGGGCGTTATGGTTTACTATTCGCTGATGACGCCGATTATCCTGCCCAACTCTCACAAATCTACGACCCGCCGCCATTATTATTTTATCGTGGGAATAGCGCACGCCTGCATCAAGCACAAATCGCTATAGTAGGTAGCCGAAAACCCACCGCGCATGCGCAAAAAATCACGTTTGATATGGCGCAGTATTTAGCGCAAGCAGGGTATATCGTTACTAGCGGCCTAGCTATAGGCGTAGATAAACGCGCACATTTAGGCGCGCTAGCACAGACAGACTCCGACTACCAGGGACGGACGGTTGGTGTAATGGGTACGGGGATCGATGTGAACTATCCCAATCATCGAGATCAGTTATTTACTCAAATTATTGAGCAAGGTGGCTGCATTATTAGTGAGCTATTACCACACACTCAGCCGCATAAACATACTTTTCCGCGTCGCAATCGTTTGGTAGCTGGGCTGAGTCTCGCGACCATCGTAACGGAAGCGACAATCAAAAGCGGCTCGCTTATCACAGCACGTCTCACGTCTGAACAAGGTAAACAGGTCTTTGCTATTCCTAGTCATATTGATAATAGTAACGCAGAGGGTTGCCATCATTTGATACGTGAAGGAGCGACCTTGATTTATCATCCTCAGCAAGTACTAGAAGACGTCAACGGTCAGCTTGATTATGATAAAGACGCTTATAGAACAGCGAACGCTACCAATTCTAATAGCAATCGCTCTAATAGCAATCACTCGAATATCACTCAGACTTCTGACGCGTTTGAGATAAAGAAAAACTCAATCAAATCTACTAGCCAGCAACCATCCTCTGAGATAAAGCCTGCGCGCAGCACAGTCGTTGTGCCTGAGCATTTAGCTGCAATTTATGAGCAGCTTGACTGGCATGGGCAGGATTTAGATGCGCTTATTAGTGCAACCAAGCTTGCACCGCCGCAGTTGATTGGTCAGCTAATGGAGCTTGAACTAATGGGTCTTATCAGCGAACAAGGTGGACGATATTTACGCGTTTAAAGTATCGTAAATATCCCTTATTGGACACTGGTATAGATAGCCCTTAGTTATAGACTCTCCTAGACAATATCCCTCTTGTGGTATTATTAGAATTTACTTCTACGAACCATTTAAGTCATGAGCCAACCTATACCTCTTATTACTAATTCTGCTATCCAAGCTGCTAAGTGGCTAAAAGAAGGGCAACTGCTCGCGTATCCTACAGAAAGCGTTTGGGGTATTGGTTGCGACCCTTATGACCAAGCAGCTGTTCAGCGTATTTTGGATATCAAACAACGTCCACAAGCCAAAGGCATGATAGTCGTTACTGATAGTGTGTCTCGCTTAGCTCCTTTGCTAGCCTCTTTAGATGATGTTCAGCGCAAGCAGGTTATTGATAGTTGGCAGACAGACGATAGCGGAGACGAACAGCATAATCGTCAAGCACACACTTGGTTATTACCGATTCCTCAGCCGCTTGCGAACACTGTACCTACTTGGATTACCGGTCAGCATCAGACTATTGCAGTTCGAGTTATCTCGCATCCTACAGTTCGTCAGCTTTGCCAGCAGATGGTCAGTGAAGAGAACCCATTTGGGCTATTGGTTTCTACAAGCTGCAACCCATCAGGTCAAATACCTGCTAGCACTTTTGAGGCCGCCTATGCTTATTTTGATGAGCAAATTGGTTATTTGCAGGGCGATACGTTGGGTTATACCTTACCTAGCAAGATTCGTGATGCAACGACAGGTTTCGTCGTTCGATAGCGCTCTCTATAAAAACTCTTAAATTTCTCAGATGCGATTGCTTGCAATGCAAAGTGATAGGTGTCGCTATGCCTTGTTTATGTGAGCGTTTATAAATTAACCATCTGCTAGCTTGCCTATTTTTCTACCTTCCTTTACCAAAAGCATGTAAAAGTCGTTTTGATAAAAACCACAAAAAAGTAGACGATGGTTATGACAGTCTAGTTTTTATTGAACGATAAGTACTTCAGCAATAAGTAACTCAACGATAAGTCATAGTGATGATATTTGAGGCATATAGGGAGTAGGGTATGAATGTTTTGATTAGTGGCGGTTCAGGGTTTTTGGGAAGTGCTTTTAGTCGAGAGCTAGTGGCACGGTCTCGCGCGCAAAATAACGACGTAACGATTACTTGGCTAACTCGTAATAGTGGTCAACCACATCCCGATGATATCAATATGATGACTTATGACGAGCTTGCGATGTCTGATATGAGCTTTGATGTCATACTGAATTTAGCAGGTGCTGGGATTGCTGACTCTCGTTGGAGCGATGAGCGCAAAGAAGAGTTGATGGCGAGCCGTATCAAACCTACTCAGTCGATACTGGATTTTATCGCACGAGTTAGCACAAAACCCAAGTTACTGGTGAGCGGCTCAGCAATCGGCTGGTATGGTACACAAGGCGATAAGCCACTGACTGAAAACAGCGATTATGAGACGGATTTTGCTCATACATTATGTGATGAATGGGAACAACTAGCGCTTAAAGCGACCGATCATGATGTTCCTGTAGCTATTGTCAGAACAGGTGTGGTCATTCACCCTGAGGGCGGTATGGTGGCTAAATTGTTGCTACCATTTAAATTTGGTGTCGGAGGGCAATTGGGTGATGGACAGCAAGTCATGAGCTGGATCAGCCGTGAAGATTGGGTCAATGCGGTCATCTTTATTATCGAGCAGCAGCTTAAATTTACTAACGAATCAGATGTCAATTACCCCAATAGCTTAGCCCAAGATAATACACCTATTAGTGACAGCACTATCAAATCTGCAAGCGGTACCGAAAATAATAGAAATGCAGTCGTATATAACCTTACCGCTCCGAATCCTGTGACCAATCATACTTTTACCAAAGCACTTGGCTCATGGCTGCATCGCCCTACGTTTTTTACTTTACCAGAGTTTTTGCTTAAGCTGATGTTTGGAGAAATGTCGACCTTACTTATTGATGGTCAAAAGGTGCTGCCACAAGCGCTATTGGATGCAGGTTATTCGTTCAAACACTCGACACTCCAGCAAGCATTAGAAAATCAGAAATAGTTATATAGCAGTTGTTTCATGTGAAACATCACAAACTATCTTCTGATAATCAATTACTGAACCGTAGTTATGTCTAAGGGTAGTCCATGCGTTACGCATTTTTCTTCACCATCTTTCTGTTATTGCAGTTATTTAGCTTAGGTACAGTATTGAGCATACAGTGGTGGCTCCAGCCTTGGATAATGCCAACATTACAGACAATGATATGGGCCAGTGTATTCATTATTACTAATGGCCTATTAGTATTGAGCGTAAAAAGAGCATTTGCTAACAGTTATCGTTGGATTAGTGGGTGGATGCTAGTCATGCATTTTATGATACTGACGGCGTTGGCAATTAGTCTACTCTATGGAGGGTATCTGCTGGTCATTGCTTTGTCAGGCAGTACGTTGCACCAATCGAATGAGATGACTATAGGGCTAAGAATACTAGCGCTATTCCTATTTATAGGACTATTTATTTATTCGTTATATAGTGCCTATGCGCCTGTCATACGCAAGTTGTCTATTAAGATAGATAAGCCTTTAACCAAGCCGCTACGCATTGCAGTCGCTAGTGACTTGCATATAGGGCGATTATTTGGTGTAAAAGCCATAGATAGATTGCATGAACTTATGATTCGCTCTGGCGCAGATATGCTGCTGGTGCCAGGGGATATTATGGATGACAATACAGATGCCTTTAATGAATATCATATGGAGCAAAACCTAGCAGAATTGTGCCGTAGTCTGCCACGTGGTGTCTATGCGACATTGGGTAATCATGACTTATATGGTCATGAGCGACCTATTAGCGAAGCGCTGCAAAATGCAGGTATACAATTGTTAAACGATGAGGTGCTCTGTATCGAGCACGAGGGTCAACCAGTATGGTTAGTTGGACGTTTTGATAATCATAAACGTCAGCGTGTAGCAACTACCGATCTGCTTGCGCAAGTAGATACGTCGCAACCAGTGATATTGTTAGACCATAGACCAAGTGATATAGATAATCACAGTCAATTACCTATAGATTTACAAGTCTCAGGACATACTCATAACGGTCAAGTATTTCCCGCTAATTTCATCGTCAATGCTATTAATAGATTAGGCTATGGCTATGAGCAGATTGGTAAAGGACACTTCTTCGTGTCCTCTGGTTATGGTTTTTGGGGCATTCCCTTTCGATTGGGATCGCGCTCAGAGATTTGGTTGATTACGCTATCTGGCGATACAAATTAGTTAGTTATACAAATCAATAATTGGCTAACTAAATAACTAACGGTCTATGCAGCTAACTGGGATTGTGTACTGATGATTTCACGTACAAAGCTGCTAAACCCACGAATGATATTGTTTGTCTCTTGTCCAAGACCTTGATGAACACTCATAAAATGAATAAAGCCATGCGGTGCACCAAGCACAGTATAGGTCTCTACAGCAACGCCGTAACCTTTCAACTGCTTTGCATAAGCAAATGCCTCGTCACGTAATACATCGAGCTCAGAAGCTACAATATAAGTTGGGCAAACTTTACTATTATCACCCAGCATAGGCGAGTTCAGTATATGTAGGCGAGGCAGTGGACTATTCTCCAAACAAGCAGCATCAAATACTGCTACATCAGCATGATCTAATAGTAGACCCTCACCATATAACTCCCAACTAGGATAATCTGTTTCAATATCAGTGACTGGATACAAAGGCATTTGCGCTAGAGGTTCGGGTAGTTTTTCTAATAGATTAAACATTTTATGACCATCTATCCCTAGGTCTGCCCATGCGCTTTTGCTCGGTGCGGTCAGCTGCTGCGCAATCAAAGTTGATAGACCACCACCTGCGCTATCACCTGCCAAGACGATACGAGAAGGTAACGCGCCCAATGTGTGACAATGTTCAACTAACCAAGCATACGCGGCGATACAGTCTTTCAATGCTGCTGGAGCAGGGCATTCAGGTGCTAAGCGATAATCTACACTAACCACAGACCAGCCAGTCTGCTCACATACCGCATGACAGAACTCATGATGTGTATCGACATCACCAATGCAGAACCCGCCACCATGAAAGAACAGCATGACTGTTTCATCAGGATTATGGATACGTTTTCTTCTAAAACCAGATTTTTTGCCGCCTGCTTTATAACAACGGACAGTCATGTCGCCATCATCTGCATTGGCAATCGTTTCATCTTTCCAACTAACGGGTGAATCATTTTTTTTAGTGAAAGGTTTAATGGTACTTAGCATAGTAGTACTGGCTTGTTGCCATACTCTAGGTGATTGCATGGCTACCGCATCAGCAGTAAACCTCTCACGCAATTCCGACATTGGAGTTAGTTCTAACGGTGTTTTGAGGTAGCTATTTACTGCAAGGATAAGGCGCAGGTGAGCGTTTGCATGCAGGTATTGTTTTGAATTAGGGCCTTTAAGGTAACCAATCACCCCTTCTAAAATAGGGTCTGGTAAGTAGCCCAGACTTTTCATTGCGTAATGCAAAGTGTGCGGCTGGTAGTTTGCCACAGGATTATAAGCGAGTAGTTTCTCTTTAACGCTCAGACGTTTTTCTAATGAGGCATACGTTTGTGCATCTTGGTTCGATGGCTCTTTTGACGCTAGGTGTTCTTTTGACGCTAAGTGCAATGTCATCAATGCTTTATTAAGCAAAGTATTGATAGATAAATTTTTTGAATTAGACATAACAGCTCTCATAAATGATTTTTAGCGTGCATTTGAGTGTAGGCGATAATATTTATAGTAATGATAAAATAGCTAGCAGAGTAATAGGGTATCGTTTGGTAATAGCTTGATTAATAAGCGTAAAGCAATTGGAATAAATAGCGGTTTTTTGTTCTTTTTGTGAGTAAATATTGAGATTTATTGACATGGAACAAAAACGTTCAACGTATCTCTTTAATCAGACTTCATGAATATTTGTCATAAATGGTAAAAATTCCTTTGCTCTAGGCTTGAAATTTGTCCTCATCACCTTTATCAAGCAGCTATTGAAGCGTATTAAAAAAACAATGAGTTAGAAACATCGAGCATTTAATAATGGCATAGTAGGACCAACAATTATTTGGTCTACTGTGCCGTCTCTTAATCTTCATTATTGAAATTCCAAGGAGCTATCATGAGCGAGCAAAACCCGAACCACGAAAATCTTGACCAAAATGTGGCACATGAGAATATTGATCACAATGACAGTATTTTAGAAGAAACCATGAAAGAGTTTGATCCACAGAATAATTCAGGTGAAGAAACGACTATCGAAAACGAAATCAATCTTGATACTTTCAAAGCGCGTATTGCTGAGCTAGAAGGCGAAGTAAAGCAAGCCAAAGAAGGTACTGCACGCGCTAATGCTGAAGCTTACAATGCGCAAAAACGCATGGAGCAAGAAGCGGATAAAAGCAAAAAATTCGCACTACAGAAATTTGCTAAAGAATTGTTAGACATCGTTGACAACTTAGAGCGAGCTATCGAAAATGCCGATGCCAATGATCCAGTCGCTGAAGGTGTGCAATTAACGCACAAAGCATTGGTTGCGGTATTGACCAAAAATGGCGTAGAAGTGGTCGATCCACAAGGCGAAAAATTCAACGCTGACTTTCATGAAGCAGTGGGTATTGACCCAGAAGCAGCGGCAGATACAGTTGGTACGGTCTTACAAAAAGGCTATAGCCTAAACGGTCGTCTATTGCGTCCGGCCATGGTTCGTGTTGGTCAGTAATATTTTTAGGGCTAAACCCTACTAATATGAAGGTTTTTCACAAAAAATGACATGAAACACAGTTTTTGCGTGATTATCACCTTGAAAAATACGACGGGTAAACCGATATATAGCAACAAGTGACCGACTACGGTCTGGATAAATAAGTATTTATAGTTAAAAACAAATTAGGAGCAATTGATTATGGGTAAAGTAATTGGTATTGATTTAGGTACTACTAACTCGTGTGTAGCAGTAATGGAAGGTGACAAAGTTAAAGTCATCGAAAATGCTGAAGGTACTCGTACAACACCATCGATCGTCGCTTATAAAGATGACGAAACGCTTGTTGGTCAGTCAGCTAAGCGTCAAGCAGTAACCAACCCAAGCAACACTTTGTTTGCGATTAAGCGTTTGATCGGTCGTCGTTTTGATGACAAAGTCGTGCAAAAAGATATCGGCATGGTTCCTTACAAAATCGCTAAAGCAGATAACGGCGATGCATGGGTAGAAATCAACGGTAAAAAGCTTGCGCCGCCACAGGTTTCTGCTGAAATCTTGAAAAAAATGAAAAAAACAGCAGAAGACTATCTTGGTGAGAGTGTGACTGAAGCGGTTGTAACTGTACCTGCTTACTTCAATGACTCACAGCGTCAAGCAACTAAAGATGCGGGTAAAATCGCTGGTCTTGATGTAAAACGTATCATCAATGAGCCAACTGCTGCGGCACTTGCTTATGGTATGGACAAGAAGCAAGGCGATAGCACTGTTGCTGTATATGACTTAGGTGGTGGTACTTTCGATATCTCAATCATCGAAATCGCAGACGTAGACGGCGAGCAACAGTTCGAAGTACTAGCGACCAACGGTGATACTTTCCTAGGTGGTGAAGACTTTGACTCAGCATTGATTGATTTCTTAGTTGCTGAATTCAAAAAAGAGCAAGATGTTAACCTAAAAGGTGACTCTCTTGCGATGCAGCGTCTAAAAGAAGCAGCTGAAAAAGCGAAGATTGAGCTATCAAGTGCACAAAGTACTGAAGTAAACTTGCCATATATTACTGCTGATAGCAGTGGTCCTAAGCATTTGGTTGTAACTATCAGCCGCTCGAAACTAGAGAGCCTAACTGAAGAATTAGTACAACGTACAATGGGTCCTTGTAAGACTGCACTTGAAGATGCTGGCCTAAAAATTGGCGATATTGATGACGTTATCCTAGTTGGTGGTCAGACTCGTATGCCACTAGTACAGCAAAAAGTACAAGACTTCTTCGGTCAAGAGCCACGTAAAGATGTGAACCCTGATGAAGCAGTTGCAGCTGGTGCAGCGATTCAAGGTGCCGTATTGTCTGGTGACAAAACTGACGTATTGCTACTTGATGTAACGCCATTGACCCTAGGTATCGAAACGATGGGCGGTGTCATGACACCGGTTATCGAGAAAAACACCATGATTCCTACTAAGAAATCACAGGTATTCTCAACGGCTGAAGACAACCAGCCAGCTGTAACGATTCAGGTATATCAAGGTGAGCGTAAAATAGCTAACCAAAACAAAATGCTTGGTCGTTTTGACTTGACGGATATTCCACCAGCACCACGTGGCCTACCGCAAATCGAAGTGTCTTTTGACATCAATGCTGATGGCATCATGAACATCTCTGCAACCGATAAAGGTACTGGTAAAGCACAAAGTATCCAAATCAAGGCGGATTCTGGTTTGTCGGACGAAGAAGTCGAACAAATGGTTCGCGATGCAGAAGCCAATGCTGCTGAAGATGAGAAGTTCGCTAACCTAGCGCAAGTTCGTAACGAAGCAGATGGTCGTATTCATGCCGTACAAAAAGCGCTAAAAGAAGCAGAAGATAAAGTCACTGATGAAGAAAAATCAACAGTAGAATCTGCTATCACTGAGCTTGAGGCAGCAGCGAAAGAAGATGACCATGAGGAAATCAAAGCTAAGCTTGAAGCTTTAGACAATGCATTCTTGCCAATCAGCCAAAAAATCTACGCTGATAGCGGCGCTGGTGCAGAAGGTATGGATCCAAGCCAGTTCCAACAAGGTGCTGACGATGCTGGTAGCAACAAAGCTGATGACGACGTCGTTGATGCTGAGTTCACTGAAGTAGACGAAGACAAAAAATAATACGGCTACTAACTAGTTAAATTAAAAAAACGCATCCTTTGGGGTGCGTTTTTTTATGGCTGTTTTTCTATCAGCTACTATTCCTGCTAGCTATTATTTTTCTTAATAAGATGCGTGCTTATGGTTTAAACGCGCTCACTATAAGAACTTCATAGGTTAAATTAACCACGAGCTGTCCTATGCCATTCTTTTCTGAGAATTGCTGCCAATAGTCTGACTCAAATTGCTGTAGACGCGATTTTGTCCATACAAAGGTTTGGCTATCTTCTGATTGTATTTGCGTTTGATTGGTCGATACGCCGGTGAGTTTCATATGCTTCAAGATAGCGTAGGGAGTAGGAAATGGTAAATCGAAGCGCTGAATTGATAGTTCGATATTCTCAAAGCCAGCACTATCTAATGCCAATTGCCATTCATTAATATCTGGGTAGTAAAGTCCTTGGCCAGTGAGAGTCTTAATTTGCAAAAAGTTATTTGGCGTAAAAGTACTAAAGACCAGTTGTCCTCCAGATTGTAGACGCTGCGCTGATTTCGTGACAAAACTCAACGGATTATCAAACCATTGCACGGCATTGGCACTGATTATCAAGCTATGATTTTTTGCTAAATCTATCGTTTCAGCATCACCAATCATTACGTCAGCAGTTGGCAGTATTGATTGCAATGTAGCAGTCTGCTCACTACATAACTCATTGATAAGCCAGTGCTGGCTTTGAATATGCTCAGCGAGTAGGCGCGTCATTTGACCTGTACCTGCCCCCACTTCTAGCACACTACTTTGATTGGTATGAGCAATACTGTCTAATAAATACTGACAAACGATCTGCTGAATACTGGCATGCTGGTCATAGTCGCTTGCATTAGCAAAGTGGCGAGCGATGGTTTGTTTTCTAACACTGAGGTCGTCAGCTGTGTCGAATGTTGTCATAGGCTTCATTATATCCAAGTGCGCCAGTTATCTATCAATATTAGGAGTAAATTCTGTGTCAAACGATAAGGTTACAACTGCTGTATCAATCGCTCGCAGTCTTCGTTAGTCAGTTTGGCATTCATAACTAAGCGAATGCGAGCAGTGTTTGCAGGCACAGTAGGTGGCCTGATAGGCAGCGCGTAAAATCCAGCGGTTTGTAGCTGTTGTGCTTTGGCAAGGGTGCTTGCGTTATCGCCTAATATATAAGGAACGATAGGAGATTGATAATCCATATCTTCTACAGTTGGCGATACACGGTGCCGTGGGTCAATGGCTTGGCTAAGCGTGGTAGACAACTGTGCTAGATGCGCACGTTGGTCAGTTAAAGCCGGCATCTTTGCTAAAATAAATCGTGTCCATGCGTGATTGATAGGAGGGAGTGCAGTGCTAAAAATCAGTGGACGCATGACATTGATCAGCCATTGTTTGACGACCTCATCACACATGATATAAGCACCCATTGAAGCAAATGCTTTACCAAAGGTACCCACCAAGTAGTCAATATCCGCTAAGGTATGCGTTTCTTCCGCCAATCCTAGACCTGTATCGCCAAGCACTCCAACAGCATGTGCTTCATCGATATATAGTTCAATGCGAGCATCTTTGGATTTTATTTGTACTAGTTGAGCCAAGTCAGCACGGTCACCATCCATACTAAATATACTCTCGGTGACAATAATGATGCGTTCAACCGTCTCGTCTGCTTGTTCAATAAACTTGGCCAAATGTTCGTAATCGTTATGACGGTAACGACGATAGGTGACAAGTTTACTTTGGCTCAAGCGCATCCCATCGATAATGCTGGCATGTACTAGCTTGTCAGCCAAAACGAGCGTCTTGACTGGCAAAGCTGTCAATGCTGGCAAGATACCTAGATTAGCATGATAGCCACTGTTTAAGACCAGCACCGACTTTGAATCGGCTAAACTCTGTTTTTCTATGGCGCTTCGATACCAATTTTGCAGTTCTTCTTCTAGAGCTTCTAACTGTATATCGTTACCTGTCAGTAGGCGTGAGGAGGTTGCACTCATTTTAGGAGTGTGCGGAGTAGATAGCTGTCCCACTTGAGAAAGAAACTCAGCTTGCAGCTCAGTATCACCGCCTAAACCCAGATAATCATTACTCGCAATATTGAGTAAAGCCTTACTTGTACTAACAACGTATCGTCCATCATGCTTTAGGTTTGGTAATTGACGATACTGCTGCTTTGCTTTTAAGTCTGCAAGTGCGCTTTGCAAACGCTCAGTGATAGAATTTTGCATTTTTTCTCTCTAATTATTGTTATATCAGCCATGTTTAGCCGATTTGTCTAGCAAGAAAACTATGAAATGAGTACGGATTATTGCATAAACCGGGTAGATGTAACAAAAGGTTTCATATCTAAGCCTTTGTAACCCACACACTGATAAACGCTTTCAAATCTTAACTCTCATACCATTAAACACTGACAGAGTGTCTGAAATAGTTTGTTACTATGTACTCATCGTTAGCAGACAAGGCGATAGGGCCACAAGGCCAATATAAACAAATAACTTGTTTGTCCAAATTTCTTTTAAGGAGCTAATAATGAAAACTCTACAAAAAACAATACTTGCACTAGCAACTGGTTCTTTACTTTCTGTAGGTGCACAAGCTGCTGTTAACTATGGCAACGGCTACACAGGTCAGCCATATGTTGCTGCTAAAGTTGGTCAGTTCGATCTAGATGTTGATGGTGCTGATGACCCAACTGCATATGGTGTAACTGCTGGTTATAACTTTGATCCTAACTTCGGTATCGAAGCAGAATACGTAGGTTCAGATGATGCCGATTATAGAGGTGGCGACATCGATGCTAAGACATACGGCGCTTATGGTACTTACCGTTATGCATTCCCAAACAGCGGCTTATACGCAAAAGGTAAGCTAGGTGTTGCGAAAACTGAAGTAGAAGCTAACAACACTAACTTTGCTGGTGCTTCTGACTTCTCAGACGACGACACTAACATCGCTGGTGGTGTAGGTCTTGGTTACGCAGTAAACTCTGACTTCAGTGTCGAAGCTGAATACGACATGCTAGGTAGCGATGCAGACCTTATGACTGTTGGTGCACAGCTAAAGTTCTAATTATTTAGAAAATAAGCTTTGAGCTAAACAGCTATAATAAAGAAACGATCACTTTAAGTGGTCGTTTTTTTTTGCTTAAAATTTACGTATAAGTTTTTAGGACAGTAATTTATAAGCATCCAATAAGTAATATATCATTATCGTTAAAGCGTTGTTATCCGTAAAAATGTGCTACATTAAAAACTGGAATGATAAAGATAGGAATGGTGGCAAGGATGGAGATACTTTGGATGATTGAACCTTGGCATTGGTTAGTACTGGGCTTCTTATTACTAATTGTTGAGATGTTTGTACCGACGTTTGCCAGTCTGTGGTTTGGTGCCGCTGCCATCATCGTAGCAGCGCTATCATGGCTGTTGCCTATTTCTGTCTCTGTTCAGATTATTGTCTGGTTAGTGCTCTCAGCTGTGTTTTTGCTGGCTTGGTTCAAGTTTATCAAACCGTTGTCAGTAGATCGTACCAAAGCTGGGCTAGGCGGTAGTGTCATAGTCGGTGAGGTGGGGATGATTATCGTGTCACCGCAGCTAGATAAAGCTGGCACAGTTAGATTTAGTGTTCCTATCGTTGGTGCGGCTGAATGGATGTGCCGTACGAGAGGGGAGCAGGTGGCAATCGGTGATAGAGTGGTCGTGACGGATATCGTTGGCAATGAGCTAATTGTGAGCAGTACAAAAGCGCAGGCAGCGATGCATAAAAGTATGCAGGTATAATAATAAGGGATGAGTTATGGAAAGCTTTAGTATTGTCATGGTGGTATTGATTGCACTGGTGGTATTCACCGTGTTCAAAGGCGTACGTATTGTACCGCAAGGTTATAAATGGGTAGTGCAGAGACTGGGCAAATATAGCCAAACGCTAGAGCCTGGACTCAACCTCATCATCCCTTATGTAGATGATGTGGCTTATAAAGTAACGACCAAAGACATCGTACTCGATATCCCGTCACAAGAAGTCATTACTCGTGACAACGTCGTTATCATTGCAAACGCTGTCGCTTATATTAATATCGTGCGTCCTGACAAGGCGGTCTACGGTATCGAAGATTATGAGTACGGTATCCGTAATCTGGTACAGACGTCATTGCGTTCGATTATTGGTGAGATGGATCTTGATAGTGCATTGTCCAGTCGTGATGAGATCAAAACCAAGCTAAAACATGCAATTTCAGAAGACATCGCAGATTGGGGTATTACGCTTAAGACAGTAGAGATTCAAGATATTAATCCTTCGCAGACCATGCAAGCGTCTATGGAAGAGCAAGCAGCGGCAGAGCGTTTACGCCGTGCAACCGTGACCCGTGCTGATGGTCAAAAGCAAGCTGCTATCTTAGAAGCGGATGGTCGCTTGGAAGCCTCACGCCGTGATGCTGAAGCGCAGGTGGTACTAGCCAGAGGTTCTGAAGAGTCAATTCGTTTGATTACTAGCGCGATGGGTGAGGAAGAGATGCCGATTGTATACTTGCTGGGTGAGCAATACATCAAAGCGATACGAGAGTTGGCTGAATCTGACAACTCTAAAATGGTGGTACTACCAGCAGATATTTTAAGTACTGTAAAAGGTATGGTCGGTGATAAATTAAAAGTGTAAAAAGCCACAGCAATAATAAAAAAAGACCTCGTTTGAGGTCTTTTTTATATTTAATAATTGGATGAATGGCTCGCTAACTTAGATAACTTTCGAAAAGCGGTTTTGGTGTTTCTTTTCTAAGTATTCATCAAATACCATGGCGACGTTACGACCAAGCAAGCGACCTCTAGGTAAGACGCGAATACCTGCTGCGTCCATATCAATGAGTCTGTCGTCTTGCATAGTGCCCAACTGCTGAATCTCATTAATAAAGTAGGTGATGGCATCGATACCAAACTTTTGATTCACATCTTTAAAATCGAGATAGTCATGACACAGTAGGTTCATGATGACATATTCACGCAAGCGGTCTTTGATAGAGGTTTTAATGTACTTTACTGCAGGCATGACTGTCGGATTGATTTTCGCCATATCAATCTTGGCTTGATAGCTCTGTAGATCAGTATCGTTTTGCAAAATATAGCGCGTATTGGCATTAGAAATCTGACTGATTGATGAGACACCAAAACCTAATAAGTCACAATCACCCATGATAGTGTAACCCTGAAAATTACGATGTAATTTACCTTCGCGCTGGGCGATAGCCAACTCGTCATCAGGTTTAGCAAAATGATCGATACCGATATATTGATAGCCAGCTTCGGTCAATGTGTTAACAGTACTGCCGAGCATCGTCAGTTTGGCAGCTGGGCTAGGCAAGTCTTCATCTTTTATCTGACGTTGGGCTTTAAATCGCTCAGGCAAATGCGCATAGTTAAAGACTGACAGGCGATCTGGCGACATCTCGATGATACGATTTACAGTTTTGTCCAAAGTATCAGGCGTTTGGTGCGGCAAACCATAAATCAAATCAATATTGATAGAGCGAAAACCAAGCTCACGTGCTTCTATTAGTACACTTTCAATAAGCTCTGCTGAGTGCACACGATTAACGGCGATTTGCACTGTTTCATCCAAGTCCTGCACGCCTAAGCTAATACGGTTGAAACCGAGATTACGCAGTATCTTTAGAGTGTTTTCACTCAGCTCACGAGGGTCAATCTCAATAGAGTAGTCACCTTCATCTTCTGGCAAAAACTTAAACTGAGTCTGTAAAAACTCCCATAATTGCACCATCTCTTCGTCACGCAAAAAAGTTGGTGTACCACCGCCCAAATGTAGCTGTTTGACCAATGGTTTGTCGCTGCCTTCTGGCGCAGATAACAAGCGGCGTTTATGAGTAATTTCAGCGATTAAATACTGCAAGTAATCGCCAGAGTCGCTATTTTTTTTGGTAATAATCTTATTGCAAGCACAGTAGTAGCAAAGGTGGCGACAGAATGGAATATGAAAATATAGCGATAAGGGAGCACGCGCTTCACGATTTTGCAGGATTTTTGTCTCAAGACCGATAGCCTCAAAGCTATCTGGTATGGGCGCGAACTCTAGAGCTGTCGGATAAGAGGTATAACGTGGCCCTGAGCGATTGTATTTATTGATGATTGCTTCATCAAATGCTGGTAGCTGCTTGCTAGTAATGCTGCCGCGTGTACTGGCATAAGGGTTGTCAGGTTGCATAACAGGGCGCACAGTCGTGGGCGGCTCGTCCGCACGGTTGTAGGGTTGCTGAGTGTTCTGTTCTGAATAGTCCGTCATGCGATATTCCTCGTTTTTACTCTAGATACTGCTAGTTTCTGGATTAAAAATGATTTCGGATGTGGTGTTTATTTTTTTGCTCTTAAGATTGGTTGATAACACGGCTTGAATACATCATTGGCAGCAGTATGTATCGCTAAATGTATAATAGATAGTATAACAAATCCTTGTTAGCAGTGGGGTGGTCGGAGAGTATTCTTAAATATTAAAATAGAGCTATCATTTACACATAAAAACCTCAGAACGACGCTGAGGTTGTGGTGATTCTCTCTACACCAGCAATAAAACACGACGTTTGCGCGTTGATAAATAATACTTTATTATCAATGACACTCTGTATTAGGAAGATGCTGATGTCGTTTGCCCAAGTCTATACCCGTTCGGTGGTTGGTCTGCATGCTCCCAAGGTCATCATTGAAGTGCATCTATCGCAAGGATTACCTGCATTGACCATCGTTGGCCTACCTGAGGCCGCCGTGCGTGAGAGTAAAGACAGGGTGCGCTCTGCCATTCTCAATTCAGGTTTCCAGTTTCCTAACCGCCGCCTAACGATTAATTTAGCCCCTGCTGATCTACCTAAAGATGGCGCGCGTTTAGACTTACCAATTGCTATCGGTATACTGGCAGCAAGCGGACAGCTTGAGCCAGAGGTGCTATCAGGATTTGAATTTATTGGAGAGTTAGCGCTCAATGGTCAATTGCGACAAGTAACTGGTAGTTTGGCAGTCGCAAGAGCAATCAAAGCTGAGAAGTTGGCATTAGCATTGTCGCAGTTAGCAGCGAGTGACCAAGGACAAAATAATTCAGATACCCCGTTACAGAGAACTCCGCAATTGATCGTACCGATTGATAATGATCGTGAGGCCAGCCGCGTTGATGGCGTAACGATACTAGCTGCACAGAGTCTAAAAGCGGTTTGCGACCATCTACAGTCGCTCGTTGACCCAACTGCAAGCTATGAGAGTTTGTCAGTGGTGCAGCCAAGTCCTGCACAGCAGCATGTCGGCTATCAAGTAGATTTAGCTGATGTCAAAGGACAGCAACATGCTCGGCGCGCGTTAGAGATTGCCGCCGCTGGTGGTCATTCATTGTTATTTACAGGGCCACCAGGTTCTGGCAAGACGCTCATGGCATCACGATTGCCAACGATATTGCCAGACTTAAGCGATGAGGATGCACTAGAGGTTGCCAGTACCTATTCGGTGGCAGACAGCGACTACGATTATGGGACGCGGCCATTTAGACAAGTACATCATACGATATCAGCTGTGGCACTAGTCGGTGGTGGCTCACGGCCAAAACCAGGTGAGATTACGCTAGCTAATAAAGGCGTTTTATTCCTAGATGAGTTACCAGAGTTTGATCGGAGTGTGCTGGAAGTATTGCGTCAGCCGCTAGAAGCCAAACAAATTACCATTAGTCGCGCTAACTCTCAAATGACTTTTCCGGCGAATTTTCAACTGGTCGCTGCGATGAACCCTTGCCCATGTGGCTATGATGGCGATACATCAGGACGTTGTCGCTGTCGACCTGAGCAGATCAAACGCTATCAAGACAAACTATCTGGGCCTCTCTTAGATCGTATTGATTTGCATATCACCGTGCCTGCGTTACCGATTGCTGATTTGCAAAATAGTCAGGTAGGTGAAACCTCTAAGCAAGTACGGGCTCGTGTAGTGGTCGCGCATCAGCATCAAATGCAGCGCCAGCAAAAGGTTAATAATGAGCTTAGCCCTAGCGAAATCGATGAATATATCCAGCTAGGCGACAATGAAAAGCAGTTATTGCAACTTGCTCAGCAGCGTCTGAATTTATCAGCACGTGGCTACCACCGAGTATTACGAGTAGCACGTACAATCGCCGATTTGGCTAACAGTACAGATATCAACAGCGCCCACGTATCTGAAGCGCTGAGCTATCGCAGCAAAGCGTAATCTATGTTTGAGAAAGTTACACCGTGATGATTGATAGACTTTATATAGACTAAGCCCTACCTTTCATAATCCAAGCAACCAAGTCAGCAAAGTGATCAAATGCTTCGGTCGGATTTAGTTCGCGAATATCTTGCCCATAGTTATAACCATAAGACAGGCCGAGCGTGTCCATATTGGCATTCTGTCCAGCCAACATATCGTTTCTAGAGTCCCCAATCATCACTGACTGATCGACACTAAAATTGAGAGTCTCACAGACGTGTAGTAGGGGCATTGGGTCTGGTTTTTTGACCGGCAAACTGTCACCGCCCATCACCTCACTAAACAAATCTTGCCAGCCAAACGACTGCAATATCTTCGGTACAAATCGAATGGGTTTATTAGTGACTAAAGCAAGCGTATAGCCAGCAGCGTGCAGTTTTTTGAGTCCGTCATCGACATCTGGATAGGCAACGGTTTTGCTACCACTAAGATTCTTATAAGCCTCAAAAAATATTTGCTCTGCATGATCGGCTTCCTCAACCGTTAGCTCACCATCTGCTACTTCTACCTTGCCAACCAAAGCGCGCTCTACGAGCAGGCGTGAGCCATTTCCTATCCAGTTACGTATTGTCTCGATAGGGTAGGTATCTTTACCCAATGTGGTTAGCATGGCGTTGGTGGCGTCGGCCAAATCGGGCACGCTATCAATGAGTGTTCCATCAAAATCAAAAATTAAAAGCTGCTTATTCATTTTTCCTCACTATTGAAAATCGTTATATTTATTATATTGGCTATACCTTAGCACAGTAGTATTTCGAGACCAGTCAATTTAGTTACCTGTTGTGCTTAATGTCTTGAGCATTAGCAACTATTCGACATCTTTATAGCGTTCACGATGCTCTTTTTTCATTCTTAAATAATCTTCGTTCTCACGGCATTCATCCCATTTAACTTTAAAGATCCGTGCGGACTCCGCCTTGACTGGGTCTTCCTCTTGTCGTGGCAATTCTTCGCGACCATGAGCGCCGCTTTGACCTTTTTTATCATCAGGTACTGCGCCTTTATATTTTTTGCCGCCTTTATGATTGGCATAGCGACGAGCTCGGGTATAGCCCATTTGTATAAACTTGCGTGCCATATCTGCGCCGACGAAGTCATCGTCAGCCAAGTAATCTAAAAACATCTGATAGATAGCTTCACTACTCTCGCGGGCGATGTCAGGAGTCGCAAAACGCCAATGGGGTAAAATCTCAGACTTATAAGGTTCTACCAGTAACACGCCTTGCTCACCGCGACCGACACGGTACAACTCAGGCTGAGCGCGCAAATCCAAACTCTTATAATCCAAGTCGTAATCAAACTCTCTCATATGTATGACCTGTTATTTTTATCTAGCGTATATGTTTATTGAGTATACTTAGCCAAGCTGTTTAGAAAAAAGCACAAAAATGTTATGCAACCGTGACAGTAGGTATTTAGCATCAAAAGCGTTAAGTAGAAATGGTTATGGTAAAGTCAGCTGTGAGACGTATGAGGGCTATGAGTATGATGAATGCAATACTACGAGAGATGTGATGTTGAGAAATGAGATAAGTGTAAATGATCTGAGCCGTTTGCGATTACCCAAAAATATACTGGTAGCGTGGCTATTGCTAACAACAAGCATACTAGCTACTACGGCTGCCCGCAGCGCGTGGTTTGAACGTTTGATTCCGCAAGGTGAAACGTATACGGTACGCGAGATAGATCGCGATTTGGCATTTGTGATAGATGGCTTTATCTATGATGCGCGTACGTCTTGTTTTTTGGCAGTAGGCGACCGAGTGATATTCTTTGAGGGGCGTCACGGTATTGATTACCGCGCAACTATATACGACTTGGATTCGCGTGAGCGCTGTAATTTACTCTTACGTGGTCGGTTGTACGAATAGTTGTCGGCTATACGAATAAGAACAACACATAAATAAAATGAACGCTAAAGAGTACAGTGAATTTTAAACATAAAAAAAGCCCCGAACATTGCTGTTCAGGGCTTTTTAGAATTCTATTAACGAATGGTGGCTCGAGGCAGGATCGAACTGCCGACACACGGATTTTCAATCCGTTGCTCTACCTACTGAGCTATCGAGCCGTCTTCGTTGAGGCGCTATTAAACTAAATATAGGCTCAGCTGTCAAGCAATTTTTGCACTTTATCGAATAAAAGGCGATAAATAATCAGATATTAGTAAAATTAACCGTTTTAGCGCTCAGTTTAGTCTTTTACACGCAACAGTTCGTACTCGCTCATGATACGGTGAATATCAGCGTCAGCAGGGACGAATTCACGTACGCCTTTTCTAACTTCGCAATCATAGACCAGTTTAATAAACTTGGCATCGATAGCACGTTTACGATTCTCCGGATGGACAGTGAGATATTGCAGGCGCTTAGCATTGGTCTGCCCGTCATCAAAGCAGGCGACAGCGGCGATAGGCTTATCATTGAACATCCCGACATAGAGGTACTGTCCACGTTTAAACCCTTGCTCAACGATATTTAATACCTCGAGACCGTCAGGCTGTGCATCATCACTATCGTACAACGCTTGCAAACGCTCTGCTAGCTCATTGTCGCGAGCAGGTTTTTTGATAAGTGGCGCATCCAAACTATTAATGGCGATCGCTTCTAAAGGCATAGCAGTTCCTATAAATAGAGGGTTTCTATAGTATAAATTAGCAATATGAGACAGCACGATGTCATAGTGTGTAGTGCCGTAAGTAAGGGTCTTCAAAGTCAGCGCAAGTCATGATTGATAATACTAAACACACTATTTTAGCAGAATGACGTGATTTTGTGCGTGGTTTACCGCTTGGTCGTGGCAGTAAATGTTAGGGTTTGCTATGATGAGGCTATATAATATTTAGTATGTATAAACCCTAATATGTTGATATCTTTTGTATATATCATTTTCTGCTAAGGTCTGACCCAGACAATAGTAAAATATTTTGGGCAGGTTTTTGCCTTATTTATTGACCGCTTTTCACTGATAAAAACTGATAGAGAGTAGCCATGACAGCCAATGCAACGACGACTGCTGCCACACCTGAGCAAACTGAGTCAAAAAACGTAAATCTATATGGTCGCCCTGAACGTATCGCGACCGTTGAGCGTATCACTGCCGAAACGCAAATCACCTGTACCGTTAATTTAGATGGTACGGGTAAAGGTACGGTAGACACTGGTGTGCCATTTTTGGATCATATGATTGATCAAATCAAGCGTCACGGTTTGTTTGACTTAGACATCAAATGTACCGGTGATACGTTTATTGATGACCATCATAGCGTCGAAGATACTGGTATTACCCTTGGCCAAGCATTTAACAAAGCATTGGGTGACAAAAAAGGTATTCGTCGTTATGGGCACTTTTATGCGCCGCTAGATGAGTCATTGACCCGTGCTGTCGTCGATCTGTCAGGACGTCCTGGTCTACACATGGATATCCCATTTACGCGCTCGCACGTCGGCCGTTTCGATGTTGATTTGTTCAGTGAGTTCTTTTACGGGTTCGTCAATCACTCATGGATGACTGTGCACTTAGATAATCTAAAAGGCAAAAACAGTCATCATCAGATCGAATCAACCTTTAAAGCCTTTGCTCGTGCGTTACGTATGGCCTGTGAGTACGATGAGCGTGCGTTGAACACCTTGCCATCGACCAAAGAGGCTTTCTAAGGCGTATTTAAGGCTGTTCTACAAGGTTACTCAAAAGGGCCCATCAAGCTTGGCGTACTAGTTGTACAGCCTGCGCTTGACTTCCTTGTAGCAAAACCTTATCTACACCTTAGTAATAGCCAACAATATAAATGGTCAATAATATAAATAGTACAGTAGTCAAAATATTTAAAAATGAGAACCAATCGATGACTAAAGTAGCACTATTAGATTATGGTATGGGCAACCTGCACTCTGCTAGCAAGGCCTTATCGGTAGTCGGGGCAGAAGTCTCTATCACCAATGATCCAAAAGTCGTTGCGGCGGCTGATAAAATCGTTTTCCCTGGTGTGGGTGCGATGCGTGATTGTATCGCTGGCATGCATGAAGCAGGCATTGATGAGGTCATACGCCATGCAGTGTTTAACAAGCCCGTTATGGCCATCTGTGTGGGCATGCAGGCGTTGTTTGAGCAGTCAGCTGAAAATGGTGGCACGGACTGCCTAGGTATCTTAAACGGCACTGTAGAAGCATTTGACCCTACGTGGAAAGACAAGCAGGGCGCAACAATAAAAGTACCGCATATGGGCTGGAATACCATCAGCGGTATGGATTTTGACCATCCGCTTTGGCACGGTATCGAAGACAACGCGCATTTTTACTTTGTGCATAGTTACTACTGTGAACCTGCCGATAGCTCACAAGTGGCGGCGGTATGTGACTATGGTCAACCGTTCTGCGCCAGTGTGATCCAAGACAATCTATTTGCCACCCAGTTCCATCCAGAAAAGAGCCATACTGCTGGCTTGCAACTGCTCAAGAACTTTGTAGAGTGGAATGTGTAAACTGGTGATAAACGTGAAGTGAATATTTAATTTAGTAGAAGGTAGATTATCAATTGTATAATCTGCCTTTTTTATGCTCAGCCATCACTTTGTAGCTGCTGTTCTGTAGCTATTGTAGTTTAGCCATTATGGTTTAGTGATACGCTCAGTTATTTTCTACTCGCTTATATTTGGAATATTTCAGTGGATTTTACTGCCTTTAAAATGAATGTTGTGGAAACAACTGGCCTTGCCAAAGATGCCTTACATATCTATGTCGGTGTCGGTGTTTATCTGCTGTGTCTGGTTGCGCTGCGTCCTATTATCAAAAGCCAAGGTATTCGATCATTTCTCGCTTTGATCGTCGTGACTTGCATTGCGCTGTTGGGTGAGTATCTGGACAATCGAGATACGATTGAATCGCTTGGCTTGGCAGGCTTGAGCCGTGATCAAATACTCGCAAGTATTCGTGATTTGATTAATACCTGTATGCTGCCGTATGTGCTCTTTGCGCTGAATAAGTGGACGACCATATTTCGACCAACCAATAAATCGACTTCATTGACCAAGCGCCATAAAAAAACGGACTATTAGTTAGTCCGTTTTTTCGTTTTGCTATTTAAATTTATAGTTTTAGTAGCTCATTTATTTTTTGGCTTCATCATACAGCTCACGCACCACTTCACCAATCGCTTTGATACCATCAGTCAGTGTCTGCTCATCCGCGGCGATACTCATGCGGATACACTCGTGCGCATGCTGATAATCGCTAACATCGACACCAGGGAAGAAGTACTCGCTTGGTACAATAAGCGTGCCTTTTTCTTTTAGGCGCTCGTATAGATCCAGCGTGCTAATCGGCAAGTCTTTAAACCATAACCATAAGAATATCGCACCCTCAGGCTTATGAATGACCAAAGGATAATCGCCCAATGCTTCTTTCAACAGCTTCACCGCGAGTGTCGCCTGCTTTTGATAAAACGGCTTGATATCGTTATCAGATAATTGCTTGATACGATCGTTCTCTACCAGTGGCGTGGCAATCGCTGCACCAAAGCGTGTCGGCGCTAGATTGACCACGGCATTCATCGCGCTGACCGCTTCGATTACTTTGGCGTCGGCCACGATAATGCCTGTACGCATACCAGGCAAACCAATCTTCGATAGACTAAAGCACAGGATCGTATTGTTATCCCAATTCAGATGCGCGTCAGAGTAGATGATATTGGGGAAAGGCATACCGTAGGCGTTATCGATAATCAGCGGTATGTCATAGCGTTTGGCAATCTCGGCCAAATGCGCCATTTCGTCATCAGTTAGCACGTTACCAGTTGGATTGGTCGGACGTGAGCAGCAAATCGCGCCGATACGACCTTCCCTTAATGCTGGCAAGTTCTCTAACGCGTCAAAATCCACACGATATTTAAAGAAGCCTTCCTCACCATCATGCGTCACTTCATCGATATGTGGCAATACCGCTGTGAAATGCTGACCTTCGACATGCACATCGCTATAGCCAATATATTCAGGGGTCAATGGTAGTAGAATGGACTTGTCGATAGATTGGTTCTTTTCATCAGCGAACGCACCGCCAAATAAGTTAAATAGATAGAAAAATGCATTCTGTGAGCCATTGGTCAGGGCGATATTTTCTGAAGTGAGGTTCCAATCATAATGACGGTTAAAGAAACCAACCAAGGCGTCGATAAAGCCTGCATCCCCTTGCGGATTAGAGTAGTTCGCCATGCTGATAATCGCGCTACTATTGGGTACGCCTGCATCGTTATCAACACCTAGTGCCTTATATGTCTCCAAAAATAACTCATTAACGGCATCAATTTTGGCAGGGTTACCACCGCCCAGCATGTTGACTGGCTGATCGCTTTTTAGCGCATCGCCCAGATCATCCATCAATTGTGAGATGCCAGTGGGCTGGGTAAATTTTTGACCGAACTTTGAGAATTTCATAAGGCTACCATGCTGTTTGGGAGGGTGTTATAAGTGGGTATTTAACCGATAAAGTTGGGCTAGTATAGCAAATGAGGGCTGGGTAATCCCCCCAATAAATAAGCAAACTGCATGGCTGATATTGGTTTATATGTCTGTATAAACATAAAGAAGAAGTTGTTTACCATAGGAAATAGCTACAAGCTAATTTAACATTGGTAATGCTCAAAAAAACACCTTCAGTAAATGAAGGTGTTTTTTATTTATTAAAAGATATTAAACGCTCTCTATTCTTCGTAAGTTATGTACAAAATTCTGGAATGCACATCGACAACTCGGTGAAGAGGGGATAGCAACTCTACGATTATTAGGAGCTATGAGGATATGATGTTTTTTGCCCTTGCGATAGCACCAACCTAATTTAAGTTTACCATTAACAAGCTTGTCGATTTTAGAGTTATTACTAAATTTCATAGCTATCTCCTATGCTTCAAATTCATAACATAGGCGAAAGCCAATTTTTATATACTTATACCTACCCGTACTTGCAAAAGGAGGTTTGTCTCTAAAATATTGATCACCACTGAATGATGTTAAGGAGTTTGAACGTATACAGCTAAAATCCTGTAACCATTCTGCGAAAAAGTGAGAGTCCATAAACCTTAGGTTGTTTTTAACTACGAATTCTGGACTGCTAAAATACATATTTAATGATTGAAAATCTTTTTCATCCATATATGGTGGCTTATTTGTCTTCTTGCCATCAGCATCAATAAAAATGCAACATTTTTCAGAAGAGTATACGGAACCACAATTCCCACTATCTATCGTTAAAGTAGAATATGGCGTAATTGCTCGGTATTCATCTAAACTCAACAAACGTACTTCCACGTCATTTTCAGAATTAAACCAGTCAATATACTTAAGAACATCATAGCCAGTTAGTGCAACAGGAAGCGTTTTATCTACCTCATCATTAGCTGTTTCTAGTGTATCAAGATTTGTTTTACTCAAATTTGGATTGGAACGCCTTGTAAAATATTCAGTATTCTCGCGTTTGAATTTCTCAAAATCTTCAATAGAAATTAAATCAGAAACCATTAGAGTGCTTTGGTCAGGAATCTCAACTCTTTGAAAATTTGATAGTTTCTTATTCGAGTTTAAAGACTTTAAAGTTTTTGAATAGTCAGTATGGTGGTAAGATTTTAATAGCTCTAAAATACCTGGATAGTTACCAATATTCCCTCCGCTCTCATAAAAACTATCTTCTGCTTTATGTAAATCTTCAGCTCTGAAACCCTCATATTCAAAATAATACCAGCGCTTGAAATGGTAGTCATCGACAAAACAAGGAATTTCGGAAAGTCTCAAATAAGGTTTAAATTGTGAGTCGTGTTGAAATAATTTATCGCGCTGATTACGAAAAACAAAACTATACTCTCCATTTTTGCCTTTGAGAAAAATAAGATTGTCGTTGTAAGGAATGACGTCAACCCAACCACCTTCAAGACTCTCCACTCTTTTGACAAACATATTGAATAACTCATTTTCTGCGTCGATATTTTCAGGTGAACGTTGATAAAGACACAGTTCAGGAATGTTTGTACCCTTCGGGATAGTAAGTTGATCACCAATAATATTAAAGCCAGGCTGAATGATAAATAACATCTCAGAACCTATGATGATATCAAGAAGACTGCGCATATTGCAGTACTTGTTTCCTCGAACTGATATCTCTTTGTCTGGATTATCGTTAGCCCCCTGAATTTTCTTAGAAATGTCTTGTGTAATTCCTAAATCTACATGAGCAATATAGTTACCATCATCAAAATGTCTATCATGATGAAAGTCATAACCTGTAAATATTGCCTTAGGGATAGGTTTACCGCTATAGAAAAAGCGTTCAGAAATATCTTGATAGGTTAAGCGTAAGCGAGGACTATCGTAACCTGAAAACCTAGGCGAAACTAAGTCAGTAAGGGTGGTGAGGTGATGTTCTCGCATAAAAGGTTTGAGCTTTGTCTCATACTCAGTCTTGTAGCCTGCAATACCACCTTTGATACCTAAGGCATTAGCGCATGCGTTGAGTAAAGTGTTATAACTGACCTTTTCTCTATCACGAGAAGCATTTTTTACAGACGACTTGATAGACTCTGGAGATAAGTCATTAATGGGAATAATATGGAATTTTTTTAACGGGAGGTAAGACGTAGGCTGTTTCATAAATTAATCCTATTTATTTATTACATACTCTTATGAGTATGAGTACCCCACTTGTTAGACAAGGCATACTATGGATAAATAAAAGATTAATTTTTTTGGAACAGTATATAAAGAAGTTTATACTTGATATCTTTTTGTCTAAGTACAGTATGAATACTTGGCCACAGGATTAGAAATCAACCTCAGCTTTAGCGCTTAGAAAGAATATATCTTACAGAAGTTGAAAAGTAAAGGGGCTGTTCGATAAAAAATAAAGTTTATAAAAGTGACAATCATACAACTTGAGCCAAAAATCAATAGAGACGAGGTTTAGCTTCAATAGGAAATGTCTTCTCAATGACCTAGCTACCAATGCATTCAAACTGAAAGAAAATAGCGATCAAAAAACCCCTATTAAGGGGTTTTTCTATGGAAAACTAAAATTGAATACCCCTAAATCATCGCCCTGACCCGTGCCATAATCCCGCGCCCAATCACCAACCTCACATAAATAATAGCAATAGCAAACAGCAACACGACTAACGCCGCACCGCCAATCGCCAAGCTCGTCCACGGCACACTAAACTGTAGATTAAACCACTGAGTGATGGCAGCCCATGCGCCAACGCTGGCGATGACAACGGCAAAGGTCGCCGCGCTAATACCGAGCACACCCAACTCTAATATATTGAGCATATACAGGTCACGCTTTTGCATACCGAGCAGTCTAAATGACGCACTATCCTTCATACGATCTTGCGAAGTAGACAGTAGCGAGCTGATCAGCACCATGACCCCAGTGAGTAGAGCAAGCAAGGTGAACACATAGACCAAGCGGCTCATTTGTACCACTAGCTCTTGAATTTGCTTCGCAATGGCAGTGCCATCGATCGTAGTGACAGCAGGGAACTCGCGTACCAGTTTGCCTTGTAGTTCTGGAATGGCATCTTCTGATACGTGGGCAGTAGCAAACTGAATCTGCGGGGCAGCGGACAGCACGGACGGCTCAAACAAGAAGTAGAAATACGGGCTTGGGCCACGTTCATAGCGCGTGCGAATACTGGTAATTTGCCCGATGATTTCAATCCCTTGAATGTTAAAGCGTACCTGATCGCCCATACCGACATTGAGCATACCTGCGGCAGTGTCTAAGATAGACAAGGGTTTGATTTGCTCATTTGTCGCATCGATAGGCGTATACAGCGCATCATCCGTGAGTGAGTCAACGATGTATTCAGTATCCATGACCGTATCTGCGTAGCTCAAATTAAAGACACGCGTGGGATCATCAAACCCATCAGCAGGCTCGATATCTTTTGCCGCCACATCATTAGCCGTCTCTACACGCGCACGAATGACGGGATAATAAGTGACGGGCGCCTCAATGATGGTATCAATATCGTCATGTTGATCGCTCTGCACATCAAGCAAGAATAAGTTAGGCGCGTCTTCAGGATAGGCATTGATAAACTGCGCATTGATACTGTGATTGAGGGTAGTAATGAGTGTTAGCACCGCCACCGATAGCGATAAGGTGACAAAGAACAACGCTGATTGGTTGCCTTTACGTGCAAGGTTATGGATGGCGATACGCTGCATCCAACTGACCTTGGCATTGCTCGCTAACTTATTAAGCAGCCACAACCATCCACGTGCCAATAACCAAAATATCGCCACAAAGCCAATCAAGCCGCCCAATAACTGCGCCCCTAATGACAGTGAGCCAACTTCATAAGCAAAGAAAGCATACAACCCTGCCAGCACGATGCCATACCACAGTAATGGCGTGCGTCGATACCACGGCAGGTTTTGCGACTGCGTGCTTGCTCCTTGATTGAGTAGGGTAGCGGGTTTAGTCGTGTTAAGTGCGCTTAGACCACGCTGCGCAATCAGTAGCGTCAGGGCTAAGGCAATCACAATGGTTTTGAACGCACTGATTGGATTGATGGCTAGACCAACGTCGGCGGGCAAGATAGCCACCAGATACGGCTGACCGATTTTGAGTAAGCCCAGACTAAGGGCAACCGCTGCGATACAAGCAATGGCAGTCGTGATGATAAGCAGCTGATAGTAGCTACATTTGAGTGAGCTAAGTGGCTCGCCGAGCGCCAATCGAATGGCATTATTGGACTGCTGCTTACTGACAAACGCACTAATGACGCCGTACATAGCAACCGCAGATAGTAGCAACACCGCGATGACCAACAGTTTTAAGAACATCAGCACATTGTCAGAGATACGCGAGACCGAAGTATCTGCGGACTCTGCGTCAGAGAGCTCGATATCAGGATAATTGGTCAGGATATCTGTAAGCTGCTCACGCTGCGTGGTTATCAGCTCTGGATCGCCTGCCATCTCGATACGATAGTTTATGCGGCTACGTTGACCCAATAGGTTGGTTGACGGAAGTGCATCTTGTTTCATCAACACACGCCCACCGAAACCAAAGGTGGTCAGCGGACGGTCAGGCTCTTTAGTCAGTACATCACTGATCGTGAACTGCGCATCGCCAATGGTAATACGGTCGCCGACATCGGCCTGTAGACTACTGAGAACTTCTGGTGCGACGATCACACTGTCAGATGTTAGCTGATCCCACAGCGGCTGCCCCGAGGCAAGCTCCGCTGTGCCGTATAAGGGATACGACGGCGAGACGGCTTTGACGCTGGCAAGCAAGGTTTGCTCATCATTGACCAGCATGGCGCTAAACTGATAGTCATATACCGTCTGTGTATTAGGGATAGTTTCTACCTGTGACAATACTTCGCTTGGCCAGTCTTGCTTACTGTTTAGGATTAGATCCCCACCAACGAGCGCGCGCTGATTGTCATTGATGTAGCTATCGACAGACTGCTGCACAGAGTCGAGGGTCAGATAGGTTGCAAGCGACAAGGTCAACGTCAGTAGGAACAACACGGGATATACCCAACGCTGCCACCAGCTACGGCTGAGTGCTTGTGAGCCTAGAGTTTGAAAACCTAGGGTACGGGTAAATAGTTGACTAAGGATGCCGCTAGGATAACTGGACTCTTGATGCATACTGGTATCAGTATTTTTTGTATCAGTCGATTTATTGTCTGTGGGCTTACTATTCATTAAGATACAATCCAGTTATTCATGTAGGTACAATACGGCCGTCATGCATGGTGATGACGCGATCTGCCATCTCGGCAAGCGCAGGGTCATGAGTCACGACCACCAGTGCCGAGCCAACCTGTTGGCGTAAGTCCAATAGCAGCTGCATGACTTGATCGGCGTTTTGCTCATCTAAGTTGCCCGTTGGCTCATCCGCAAACACAATCTTTGGGTGCGATACCAGTGCTCGTGCTACTGCTGTACGCTGCTGCTCACCACCTGACAACTGATTGGGTAAGCTGTTACGTCTATGATCTAAGTCCACCGCATCTATCAACTCGTCTACGCGTGCTGGGTTTGAACGTCTGGCAATATCAAGTGGAAAAGCAATATTTTCAGCGACGGTCAGTGTGGGCAGTAGATGAAACGACTGAAAAACAAAGCCCATATCCTGCTGACGAATGACGGCTAGCGCATCTTCATCAAGACTACTGAGCATCTGACCTGCTAGCGATACCGTACCACTATCGGGATAGTCTAATGCTGCGAGTAACCCTAACAAAGTAGATTTACCCGATCCTGATTTACCCATGATGACTACAAACTCGCCAGCGTTGACATAAATATCCACATCTTTGATGATGGACAGCTTTTGCTCACCGACTTGCACGGTTTTATTTAATTTTGAAGCGGTCAGTAGAGCTTGTGTCTTAGCGTCTGCGGGTAGCGTTACTGTGGCAGTCGAAGATGATGATGTCATTACAGTATCTCTTTAAGTAGTCTCGTTTGTCTTATTTTTTGTCGTATTGTCTTGAGCAGTTGCAGCTGTTTTATCTGTACCGGTTGTTTTTAGCTCTTCTAGTTCATTTAATTTTGGCTCTAGAATAGGCAAGATATTGTTGTTAACGATAATCTCGTAGCCTTCTTTAGTCGGATGAATCGCATCTGCTTGGTTAAGCTCTCGGTCACCGCCGACACCCTCTAAGAAAAACGGAATAAGCGTCAGATTCATGTCTTTCGCAACACGAGGATAAATGTCTGAGAATGCCGCAACGTATTCACTTCCTAGATTGTCATAGATCGACATACCGCCCAAGATGACGACACTACCATTGTCTTGCAGGTGCTTAACCGCAGTACGAATATTGGCTTCAATGGTTGCCACATCGATACCACGTATGGCATCGTTAGCACCAATAGTCAATATGGTGATGTCGGGTTTGGTTTGTGACACCCAGTCCAATCGATTGACCAACCCCGTACTGGTTTCACCGCTTAGACCTGAGTTGATAACTTTGGCGTTAGCATAGCCCATCTCTTGCAGACGATCTTCTAACTGAGCAGGATAGTTGTCGTCTTTGTCCACTCCCAGACCTTCTGTCAGTGAGTCACCAAGCGCTAGAATAGTAAGTGATGAGGATTTGACCTGTTGATCAGTTGAGGCTGCGGTTTCAGTGGCTACTGGAGCAGTGCTGGCTTGACTGTTAGTCGCTTCGGTACTGGTACTCTGCGTGTCAGTAGCAGATGTCGTTTCAGCATCTTTTTGACAGCCACTGATAGCCATTACAGCTGCGAGCATGGCAATAGCAGGCAAGCGCTGAGCAAAACGAGAGGGAAATTTCATCATGGGTGTTATGTCCTATATGCAATCAAACCAGGGTCTAGTCAAATCCTATCTAAACCAGATACAGTATCAGTCGGATAAATCGTCAGGCGCGCTCAGTCTACTATTGGTAGTACTTTCACACGCCGTCTTTTTATCCAGCTTACATTGAGTATCCAGCTTATATTAAGTATCTAAGTTATATTGAATTGACTATAGCAAAATAAGACAGTGACCTATATTGCCCTAAGGTTAATTTAAGGCTGCTTTATTGCGCGTTAGCAATCATAGCCTTGTAGACCACAAAAACTGATAGAAATGAAAGCTGATAGCAATCAAATATATTTGCCATCGACCATCACTGGACGACTAACAAGCCAAGCAATCACGACGTTGACAATCATCAGTATCAGCATAATAAAAAGTGGCATACTCCAACTACCAGTCATTTCATGCAACCAACCTGTACCCAATGGTCCAAAAAACGCAATGACATAACCAACTGCTTGAGCCATACCAGACAGCTCACTTGCCTGATTGGTCGTATAAGTACGCATAGAGAACAGCATCATGCTCAAGGTAAAAATTGCCGAACAGCCCATGCCCATCATGCCTGACCATAGCCATGCCAAGTCAGTCGATAAATAACTGACGCCCAATATACCAATGACATTTAGCACAGCGGCGAACACTGCTAGCGCTTGAATAGGGCGGCCGCGATTGACCAGCCAAGTTAGGCTTAAGATAGAAACCGGTGCCATAAACTGAAATACAGAACCCATTTGTCCAGCACTGACGGCAGATAACCCTTTACTGACCCAAATCGACGGTAAAAAACTGGCAACGGTATAAAATAATAATGACTGTAATCCCATAAAAATAGCAATCTGCCACGCAAAGGTCGTGCGCCACATAGAGATATCAGAAGAACCTAACGCCGCAGGGATGATCGCTTGATGGTTAGATGAACCCAACCGTACACGTAAGAACAACCAGATAACAAAGGCAAAAACACCTAGTATTGTCCAACCGCCTAATGCCCACTGCCAACCAACTTGCTCCGATAACGGTAGCACCACGCCTGCGACGATACCTGCTGCTGTGGTCATCGTCAGACTAAACAGACCAGTAATCAGCGGAATATGTTGCGGGGTACGCTGTTTAATAACAGGTGCTGCCAAAGTATTAGCAAAGCCGATGGCAAGGGTAAGCAATAAAGTACCAGTTAAAAACCCACTCCATGTCGGGATGGCAGTACGGATAATCATCCCTACCGTTAACAGCCCAATCATGGCAATCAGTGTGTTTTCTAGCCCGAATCGCTTGCCAATCGTTGGGGAAATCAGCGCACCAACGGCAAAGCTCAGCATAGGTACTGCTCCTAGCCAGCCTATCTGAAACTCAGAGATATCAAGCGCGTCTTTTACCACTGGGGCGATAGAACCTAGCGCGACGATAGGCGCACGCATATTGGTGGCTAGCAGAATCATGGCACACAGAACCAACCAAAAGGTAAAGCGTGAAGAGGGCAGGCTAGATGAAGCAGATAGATTGGGCGAGGTAGACATAGCAGCACAACGATGACAGCGAAAAAGAACACGTTATTAAACAGCGCCAAGACATTGCCGCTTATAAAATAACACCAGAAAGCATTTACCCAGACACGTACCTAGACGGTAAGCGATATCGTAGATCAGACTGAAAAATATATGTAGCGCGTAAGACATACATTCGCTGAACTGACTTTACTAAATGGGCAGGCAGGTTGGTCGAAATGTATGTGTGGTTACTTCGAGTTACGGCTTTAGAACAGTGATAATAAGAGATGGCGATAATAATGAATCTTAAATAAGCAGTCTTATCGCACAATAAAAATAGCGCCAAGTCACTTTTGAATGACTTGACGCTATTATAAGAACATATGTTAGGTAAATACTACCAGCGTATGGTAACCAATAGGCTATTAAACCGATTTACCCAATTGAGCAGCTCTTAATGCATTCTCTTGTTGTTCGGCGATTAGTGAATCGCACTTATTGGGATCATTACCACAAAACGAGCAATTTTCGTCGCCCATCAATTTAGCAACACCGCCACAAGATCCTCTAAGCGGCTTTTTTTTGACCATATAACCGACGCCCATAAAAATGAAGAATAGGACAAATACGGTGAAAGTAATGGCAAGCATAGGAAGCAGTTGGCTAAGCATAGAGGAAACCTCATTTTAAAAAATAGGGTAGTTATTAGTAGTGTTGTCTAAGTTCATGACAGCTAAGCACCGTTAATAACAACTGTATAATAGTATAACAAATTTTAGTGCGGCTCGTTGTGCGTTAACGTATTCTCTTGTTTCACATCTATCACTTACCAGTGGCCTTTAGAGTGTGCCATCTAGAGTTTGAAGTATGTTTAGAGCTTTTTATCAGCACGTAATGCTTTCATCGCTGGTGTCTGTACCACTTGCCAATCGTCAATGTTATCATCAGTAGCTTCGTCAGCAGCTTCGTTGAACATATCGTCAGAACTCTTTGCTTTTACATCGTCAGCTAGTACCACGAACATGGCCGCCAGATTTTGTGTTTTAGCGACATCTAGTGCCTTGTGATAAGGCATCGCGGTAAGGGCAGTTGCCCAAGCATCCGCCAATGCAACCGAATCAGCTGCGACAGTAACTGAAGGTGCACCGCCTGCAATAGGGTTGCCCGTTGTCGGATCGATAGTATGGCTATAGCGTTTGCCATCGAATATGACAGAGTTGCGATAGTTACCAGAGGTCGCTAGATGCATTTGGCTAGCCGTGTTTTTCGGTTGACGAATAGCAGATATGGTTTGACGTTCGCTGACAGTGCTGCCTTCGATAGGAGCATCAATCGCAATTTGCCATGGCTGCTGCTGGTTATTCACACCAGAGGTGGCAATTTCACCACCGATCTCAACCATATAATTACGAATTTGATAATCATCTCTCAGCACATCAGCGATGACATCGACGCCATAACCTTTGGCAACGGCAGAGAAGTCTAAACCAACGCCGTCTTTGGTCTTATAGATGGTGTCATCTTTCTTTATGATACTCTCAAAATCGACCAATGCTTTGGCTTGCGCAATCTCAACGGCGGTCGGTGGACTTTGTAGGCGCTCGACCGTCATGGTGCTCCCAAAGCCCCACGTGTTTACGAGTGGCATAACGGTAGGGTCAAAAGCACCGCCTGATTGCTGATAGACAATTTGTGATACATCGAGCACACGACTAAAATCCGCATCGATAGTGATAGGTTTGTCTTTGCCCAAACGATTGAATGTAGATATCGTTGAGTCGTTTTGATAAGTAGACATGCTATCGTTAATTTGTTTTAGGCGCTCGTCTACCGCAGCTTGTATGGCAGCTTCGTCCGCATCATCAGGCAACTGATAGCTAATATGATAGCTCGTCCCCATCGTCTCACCGATCAGATAATTATAGTCTGGGGTTTGTTGGCAAGCGCTGAGTCCTAAAGTACTAGCAAGGCTGACGACGCCTACTAAGGTAAGGTGCAGAGATTTCTTGGAAGATAAGCTGGATATAGTGGATATAGTGTTTTTCATAATATTTTCGGTATGGCGTAGAAATGAGTAGGGTGTAAAACAAGCCACGCTTATTTTACACCCCTTGAACCCAAAAATACTAATGTAGGCACCATTCAGCGACAATTCGTTCGGTTGAGTAGCTTACTTCACTTGTGACTCACGTATGAGTTTATAGAGTTTTGGCGGAGAGACGCGGTTGACCCGTGTGGCCAGTTTTTCTTTACGACCAGCGACGATAATATATTCCTCTCCCTTGGTGAGCGCCTTCACGACTTGTTTGGCAAACTCAGTCGCAGTTAGACCATTATTGGTTGCCTCATCCATCGTACCTTGTGCGCTACCATCGCCAGTCAACGCATTGATAGATATATTGGTCTGAATAAACCCGGGGAATATCGTGGCTACTTCGATCCCTTGGTCATGTAGCTCTGCACGCAAGCTGTTTGCCCACATATGCAGCGCTGCTTTGGCTGCCCCATAAGCGCCTCGATATTGTGTACCCAATAGGCCGGCCACACTCGAGACCATCACGACTTTGCCGCCGCCTTGTGCGATCATATCAGGCAACGCAAGTCTGGTAAGACGCGTCTGAGCAAAGTAATCTATTTCCATGATTTGGCGTTCAACTTCTTCAGCCGTGTCCATGATGAGCGAACGCTGACTGATACCAGCGTTATTGATGAGCCAGTCGATTTTCCCCGCCTGAGCTTTAGCAGTAGCATAAGCTTCTTTGGCTTGATTGGCATCGCTAATATCAAAGGGAACAACAATATGCTTGTTAGCACGTTTGCAGCTGTTTTTGACCACCTCTAACTTATCGATGTCACGTCCACTTAGAATAATCCTAGCTCCGCGTTTGGCGAAGGCAACGGCTAATGCTTGTCCAATACCACTAGAAGCACCTGTAATCCAAATGGTCAAATCTTTGTATTTCGTTTTCATAAGAGTCCTTTCTCAATGTTTAGATAGTTCATAATATAGGATAATAAGGCTACTCTACTAGCTAGATTTGTAGCCTACAAAGCCACGACTATGTGTAAAAATCGCACAAAAAAAGAGCCTCAATTGAGACCCTTTTTTTATTCTTACATTTCTGCTGTCAGGTTAATTATCTAACTTAACCACCGAAATCATCAAGCATGATATTTTCGTCTTCCACGCCCATGCTGTGTAGCATGTCGATTACGGCAGCGTTCATCATCGGTGGCCCACACATGTAGTATTCACAGTCTTCTGGGTTTGGATGATCTTTCAGATAGTTTTCGAGCAATACGTT
Source organism: Psychrobacter sp. APC 3281 (assembly GCF_030407815.1). Taxonomy (GTDB): domain Bacteria; phylum Pseudomonadota; class Gammaproteobacteria; order Pseudomonadales; family Moraxellaceae; genus Psychrobacter. The sequence goes on along the minus strand of NZ_JASDCS010000007.1, from coordinate 17,300 downwards.
ATGGATAAAGCCTGTTGGACCTTCCCAGTTATCTTCTGGTAATGGGTCAGACAGTGCAACATGCCACTCAAAGTTATCGAATTCTTCTTCTAGCTGATCATAGTCTTCAACGTAGAACATCTCACGAATAGAACGAGCACCATACCAGAAGCTAATCTTACGATCAGTGTTCAGGCGTTTGAGCTGATCAAAGATATGCGAGCGCATTGGGGCCATACCAGCACCACCACCAACAAAGATCATTTCAGCTTCGGTCTTCTTGGCAAAGAACTCACCATAAGGACCTGAAACCGTCACTTTGTCACCAGGTACTAAGCTAAATACCCATGAAGACATTTTGCCTGGTGGAATACCGTCAGGACCACGTGGCGGTGGACTTGCGATACGGATGTTAAATTTGATGAGGCCTTTCTCTTCAGGATAGTTGGCCATTGAGTAAGCACGGATGACAGGCTCATCAACTTTTGAGACATAGTTGAAAATACCGAATTTTTCCCAATCTTCTCTATACTCTTCATCAACCACAAAGTCTTTGTAATGCACTTCATGCGGTGGCGCTTCCAACTGTACATAACCACCAGCGCGGAAGTTTACTTCTTCGCCTTCTGGAATTTTTAGTACCAGCTCTTTAATGAAAGTGGCAACGTTATCGTTAGAGATAACTTCACATTCCCATTTCTGTACATCAAAGAACTCAGGGTCAATCTCAATTTTCATGTCTTGCTTAACAGCTACCTGACAAGCCAAGCGCATGTGATTGCGGATTTCACCTTGAGTAAAATAGCCTTCTTCGGTGGGCAAAATAGAACCACCACCTTCAATAACGCGGCAACGACACTGCGCACAAGTACCACCACCACCACAAGCTGAAGATAAAAATATACCTTCGCCCGCTAGCGTTTGTAGTAGTTTGCCGCCAGCTGGTGTCACCACATCATTATCGGGATTATCATTAATATGGATAGTGACATCGCCTGAACTGACCAGTCTTGAGCGCGCCGCCAAAATAATAGCGACAAGGCCCATGATGATCAAGGTAAACATAGCAACGCCACCAATCGCCGTAGCGTAATCCATGGTAGGTATCCTTAATCTATGGGGTAGGGGTAGGGGGCATAATCTATGCTGTACCCAAACCTCTACCGAATAAATGAATTAAATAAGTCAAATAGCTAATGAAAGCTTTGAGCTTAGCGGTTTAGATGGACATACCACCGAACGACATAAAGCCGAGCGACATAAGACCAACCGTGATAAAAGTAATACCAAGACCACGCAGCGGTGCTGGAATATCTGAGTATTTTAGCTTTTCACGGATACCCGCCAATGCTGTAATAGCAAGTGCCCAACCGAAGCCTGCACCCACACCATAGACAACAGATTCACCAAAGTTATAGTCACGCTCAACCATAAACAGTACACCACCTAAGATGGCACAGTTTACGGTGATTAGTGGTAAGAATACCCCAAGCGCGTTATATAGACTCGGTACAAACTTGTCCAAGAACATCTCTAGGATCTGTACGGTGGCTGCAATCAAACCGATATAACTTAGCAATCCTAAGAAGCTCAAGTCGATATCAGGGAAACCTGCCCATGCCAGCGCACCATCTTTTAGGATGAACTGGAATAGTAAATTGTTTAGTGGAACGGTAATTGCCATTACGACAACGACCGCAACACCTAGACCAATCGCTGTAGAGACTTTTTTGGATACGGCCAAAAAAGTACACATGCCTAAGAAGTAGGCAAGCGCCATGTTCTCAATAAAGACTGAGGTTATAAATAAACTAACATAATGTCCCATTAGTGACCGCCTCCATGTGCCATGCCTTTAGACTGCGGCTTCATTACAAACTCAGCTTCTTCGACTTGTTCTGGTTTCCAGATACGGACAACAGCGATAAACAAACCAATGATAAAGAACGCTGATGGTGGTAACAGTAATAGACCGTTTGGTATGTACCAACCGCCATCAGTGACTGGTTGTAGAATCGTAATACCGAACCAAGTACCAGCACCCAATAGCTCACGGATAGTTGCAACGAATAGTAATACTGCTGAGTAACCAAGACCGTTACCAATACCATCTAAAAAGCTTGGGATTGGTGGGTTGCTCATAGCAAATGCTTCGGCACGGCCCATAACGATACAGTTTGTGATAATTAGACCAACGAAAACTGACAAACCTTTACTGACGTCATAAGCCACTGCTTTTAGTACCTGATCAACCAAGATAACCAACGAAGCAATAATCGTCATCTGTACGATGATACGAATGCTTGATGGAATCTGTTTACGGATAATCGAGATAAAAAAGCTTGAAAATGCCGTTACCAAGGTCAATGCCACACACATGACCATAGCGTTAGCCATGCTGGTGGTGACAGCCAATGCCGAACAGATACCAAGGATCTGTAGGGCAATCGGGTTATTATCAAAGATAGGCGTGGTTAAAATGCTTTTAGTGTCAGCCATGTTATGCCTCCTTGCCGTTTGCTACTGGTAGCTTGGCTGCCAATTCGGTTTTAGGTTGAGCTGCCGGCTTTGATTGATTTGCTTGCGTGTCTGCACCTTCAACCGTTTGGCCGCTCTTTTCGCGTAGCGTATCTAGATAAGGCTTATAACCTTGCTCGCCTAACCAAAACTGAATCATGTTGCTAACGCCGCGGCTAGTCAATGTTGCACCGCTAATGCCATCAACCCAGTTCTCTTTTGGGTTACCAGCTTTGGTGACACCAGTGGCAACGTTACCATTCTCGTCATAAGACTCGATACCGCTCCACTTTGCACGCCATTCTGGCTCTTCGATACGAGCGCCAAGACCTGGGGTTTCTTTATGCTCATAGAAACTGATACCTTTGATGGTATTCATATCACTTTCGAGCGTTAAGAAACCATAGATAGTGCCCCATAGACCGTAGCCCTGAATTGGCAATACAACCGTTTCTGGCTGACCTGCGTCATCATTTTTGACATAGACTTTGGCATATTTTGGCTTACGACCAATACCAGCAGGATCGTTGTCACCCAAGTCTTCACTTAGAGCTTGGTTTTTTGTCGCTTGACTGGCGTCATAAGCATTACGATCAGGGATGCCAGCAGTTTTTAGCGCATCGTCATCGAGATAAGTACCTTCGTTTAGATCAATGATTTTTACTTCAAAATCTTTAAAACGTTCGGCGACATCATCTGCTGTATCAGACTCAGCGTCATACATATCAGCCGCAACTAAGATGTTTTTGTTGCGGTCTAAACGAGCATTTTCAACTTGCGCAGGCTTTAGACCAACAGCCACTGCTGAGACCAACACTGAACACACCAAGCATAGCGTCAAAGCCACACTGATGGTTTTCGCGTTATTACTTTTGGGCTTGGACATAGCGAACCCTCCGAGCGGTTTGGCGTTTGATATTTGCTTGAGTCACAAAGTAATCAAACAATGGAGCAAATAAGTTGGCGAATAGAATGGCCAGCATGATGCCTTCTGGGAAAGCAGGGTTAATGACGCGAATCAATACGGTCATAAAACCAATCAAGATACCGTAAGCCCAGCGGCCTTTGTTTGTATGCGCAGCTGATACTGGATCGGTTGCCATAAATACAGCACCGAAAGCAAAGCCACCGATAACTAAGTGCCAGTAGAACGGTAAGCTCATCATCATGTTGTCTTCAGAACCAATCATGTTGAACACAAGAGACGTAGCAATTAGACCGACCACACAACCTGCCATAATGCGCCAAGAAGCAATACGCGTCCATAGCAACACTGCCGCACCCATTAGGATAGCTAGCGTCGATACTTCACCGATACTACCTTGCATATTACCTAAGAATGCATCACTCCACGTGATGGCATTACCATAGACGTCGACGAAGTCCTGAGGAACCACACCAAGGGCTGCAAGGCCAAGAGGGGTTGCACCTGAGAAACCATCTACTGCTGTCCATACTGAGTCACCAGACATATAGGCTGGATAAGCAAAGTATAGGAATGCACGACCTGATAGGGCAGGGTTCAGGAAGTTTTTACCAGTACCACCGAACACTTCTTTTGCGACGACTACACCAAAGATAATACCTAGGGCAACTTGCCATAAAGGAATATCAGGTGGTAGACATAATGCAAATAGAACTGAAGTCACAAAGAAACCTTCGTTAACTTCGTGTCCACGGACGACAGCAAAGATAATCTCACAGAGAATACCTACCGCAAACGTCACGATATAAATAGGCAAAAACTGCATCGCACCATAGACGAAGCTTGCCCAGATACTGTCAGGGTTATAGCCTGCCATGCTAGTGATCACAGTACGCCAGCCTTCAGGCTGCAAGCCAAGCTGAGCGATAGCGGTTAGTGCTTGATGACCAATATTGTACATACCCCAAAACATCGCTGGGAAGGTACATAGCCATACGGTAATCATAATACGCTTTAGGTCAATCCCGTCACGTACATGCGATGATGCATAAGTGGTTGAGCTTGGTTGACGTAAGAACGTATCAAACATCTCAAAAATAGCGTAGTACTTTTCGTGTTTGCCGCCTTTGGTGAAAGATGGCTCCATACGATCGAACATATTGTGTAAAAATTTCATCGTGGTTAGCCCTCCAGCTCAATGCGCGTTAAGTTATCACGCAAAATATCACCGAATTCATATTTGCCAGGAGATACAAAGGTGCATAGTGCCAAATCTTCTTCGTCCAGTTCAAGCACACCCAAATCTACGGCGCTAATGATGTCTTCGACGATCAATGCACGTAGTAACTGAGTTGGTAGGTAATCTTGTGGCATGACTTCTTCATAGACACCGATTGGTACCATCGCTCGTGGTGAGCCGTTACTGGTCGTAGTAAAGTCGTATTTTTTGCCACCAAAGAACTGCGAAATATAGATAGGCAGTTTTGAGAAGCGGTTTTTACCTGGAGTAAAGAAGTGGAACGCAGGACGCTCACGGCCTTCAGTCAATACACTGATCTGATTGTGAAAACGACCCAGATAGGCGATGTTTTCAAACACTTTGCGACCAGACAATACTGAACCTGAAATGATACGGTTCTCGCCAGCAGCCAGTTTACCTTTGGTCAATGCAGTAATATCAGCACCGCGTTCAGTCATAACCAAGTGCGGGTTGGTGACAGCAGGACCTGCTAAGCTCACCATGCGGCGAGTATATAGACGACCTGTCGTAAACAATTTACCGATGGCAATCACATCTTGATAACCAATCGTCCATACGGTTACACCGCGGCTAATAGGATGCAAGAAATGAATGTGCGTACCAGCAAGACCAGCTGGATGCTTACCAGCAAAACCATGATACTCAGTGACGTTATTCGCTGCAGTTTTTGCAACTGGCGTCAGTTGGGTATCGCCGTGATGGCAGACAAAGGTCTTTGGACTAAGCGTAGATAATACAGCAAGTCCATCATTGAACGCTTGTAGCTGCTCATTGATCACAAGCATTGGGTCAAAGGCAAGTGGATTGGTATCCATTGCTGTGACAAAGATGGCATGTGGACGAGCGCCGATTTCGGGTGCGCGGCTATAAGGACGCGTACGGAACGCTGTCCATTCGCCAGAGGCAATCAGTTGGGTTTCAACGACTTCAGAGTCTAGGTCAGCAAGCTGCTGTGAGTCATAGCGCTCAAAGTCTACTTCTTCACCATTTGGGTCGACCGCAATCACAAGACTCTCAAACACTCGACGTTCGCCACGTTTAACAGCGACGACCTTACCGGCAGCAGGGGCAGTGTAGATCACGCCAACACGTTTTTTGTCTTCAAAAACGGGCTGACCTTTGGCTACAATGTCACCTTCTTTGACATTCATAGTGGGCTTCATACCCACATAATCATAGCCAACAAGTGCTACATGTGTCGGTTGGTGCTCAGATATCTCGCGGGAGGGTTCACCAGTGATGGGCAAATCCAAACCTTTTTTGATGGTAATCATAAGCGAAAACTTAGTCCATAGTCTAAAACGATACCAGACGTCCTGTTTGGTATATCGGTAGCATGAACATTTGTATCACTCAATAAAGCTTTCAATCGTCTATTTCCTTTATAGTGAAATAGGGATGAAAGCTCTGTGAAGACAATACATGATCATAACTACTAGTAAGAGTATTAACGCTGACCTTAGACTCCTTAACAACACGTTAATGTCTTATTCGAATTACCAAAGTGGCGACTGGCTACCAAGGTGTATGCTAAAACCGCTTCATCGAAACCAATCGCTACAGCACATGGCTAAAAGAGACTGGTTTAAATACAAATGGCTTTATCACACGTTTCATTGAAATTTAAAACTTGTAACACCAGCATGTTTGACCATCTCTCGTTTACGAATACCGTTTAAAGATATTCGATAGAATAAGAGTGTGGCCAAATAACGATCTATTAAGGTAGATGATATACTGGTTGAAAGACAAACTAGCTAAGCAACTGATAAGCAAACCTCACTTATTATAAGCTGCTATAGTTTTAATCGTAACGGTTTTAATATAGTTAGCTAGTGATAGGGACTTGCAAGACATCTAATTAAGGTTAAATACCGCAGAATCGATGGTTTAGAGACTATTGGTTGAGATTTTTCAGATAGTCCTTTTTAGCAATTTCTTGGCCAATATTTTATTGGCGTATTGAGCGATTGCTCGATCCATCCTGATCACCATGCTGTATTAGTGAGTCGTAACAACTCAACAAAAAGCGTAACACATGGTTACTATCACATAGAAACAAATAAAAATTTACCTAGGATTATACGCTAAATTGACCTAAAATTGCCAGTCAGTAATAGAATTTAACGATTGTTGGTAGTGATTCTACGTACTAAAACTTATGGTTATGATTGTCTAGTTTCTGTCTTTCTTATTTATATTCAAACAGATTGTTAACTTAGCGATGTCTTGGTTTTCGATCTGTTCATAATTTATGCTACTTTTAAGCAGCGTTTTCTCTCGTTATTTGACGCTTCAATAACGTTTCATTCTCAAAATTTTAATTTACTAAATTTATTGCCAATCTTGTGCTTTATAAGGAATGCTATATGTGTGCTGTGCCTGTCATTATCCCGGCTATTGATTTAAAAGATGGTAAGTGTGTACGTTTAAAACAAGGCCGTATGGAAGATGATACGGTGTTCTCTGATGACCCAGTTGCTATGGCAGCGCGTTGGGTAGATGAAGGCGCGCGTCGCTTACATTTGGTCGATTTGAATGGTGCTTTTGATGGCGTGCCAGTACATAGACAAGTAGTCAATGATATTACCAAAGCCTACCCGAACCTGCCTATTCAATTGGGCGGCGGTGTACGTAACATGAACACCATCGAGCAGTATATTACCGCAGGTTTGACGTATATCATTATCGGTACAAAAGCTGTTGAAGATCCTGGGTTTGTCGCGGAAGCTTGCCGCGAATTTGCAGGGCATATCATCGTCGGTATCGACGCCAAAGACGGTATGGTAGCCACTCATGGCTGGGCAAACGTGACAGATACCAAAGCGACCGAACTTGCTAAGCGCTTTGCAGATGTAGGCGTGTCATCAATCGTTTATACCGATATCGCCCGCGATGGCATGATGCAAGGCGTTAACGTTGAACAAACCGTTAATTTGGCGCGTGAAGGCGGACTACCTGTGATTGCATCAGGTGGCGTTACCGATATGAAAGATATTGAGCTGTTGAAGCCGTATGGTGATTGTATCGAAGGCATTATTACTGGTCGCGCTATCTACGAAGGCACGCTGAACTTGAGCGAAGCACAGCTTTATTTAGATAGCTAAATAAAGCCGAAGTTAGTCAGCTAAAATCAGGCAGCTAATTACAATCAGCTAAGCGAGAAAAATCCGTAAAAAATAAAGGATGCTTATGGCCACTTACATTGACCGTCCGATAGTACGCAGTTCTATAAAAGCGTGGGGTCAAATGGTGTTGCTACTAAGCATCCTTTTTGCGTTCTCAGCGCATGCTGCCAGTGAAGAGATTTCTGGTATCGCAGCAGCGTTAGGTATAGAGACGACTGAAGGTGTAGAAACGAAAGAGGAAAGCGTATCTAACGATAATTCTGCCACATCAGAAAATGAAACATTAACAGGTGATACCACGGAACTTGACAGCTCATTGCCAACGCCTGCTCCACCGCCAGTCATCAGTGGCGAAAGCACTAATAATGCTCAAATCGAGACCACACCCACACCGCAAAAAGACAACGACATTCGTCAACGTATCAGCGGTATCTTCTCTGAAATCGAAGGCTTACAAGCCGTCAATGTTAGTGTCACCCAAGGGGTCGTTACCCTAACGGGAGAAACAGCCAACGAAAAAAAAGCACAGCAAGCGATTAATTTAACCAATCGTCTAACAGATGTCGTCACTGTAGAAGACAGAATTAACCGCACGCTAGATGTTCAAGAGAATGTCTCAACAGTCTATCAAGGTTTAAAAGCACAGGTGACTAATCTTGTGAAGGCGCTACCGCTACTATTGGTCGGCATTGTTATATTTGCCTTGGTAGCATGGTTTGGCAGTTGGTTATCTAATCGAAAAAAGATGTGGCAACGTCTAACACCCAATCCATTTGTCGCTGAGCTACTGTCACAAACGGTCAAAGTTATCTTTATTATCTTTGGTCTGATTCTAGGACTAAGTCTGATAGGTGCAGAGACTATTTTAGGTACATTGCTTGGTGGGGCAGGTGTCATTGGTATTGCGGTTGGTTTCGCAGTCAAAGATACCATTGAGAATTATATCGCTTCATTAATGCTGAGCATTCGCCAACCTTTTCGTGCTCGTGACCATATCGTGATTAATGGACAAGAGGGCATCGTGGTTCGTTTGACTTCACGTGCGACAATACTGATGACACTGGATGGTAATCAGCTGCGCATTCCTAATGCTGAAGTTTTTAAAGGTACGATCTTAAATTACACCAAGAACCCTGAGCGCCGATTTACTTTTGAATTGGGCGTTGATGCCAATGATGATCCTTTAGCAGCAATTAAAGTCGGATTGGATGCGATACATACGCTGGCGTTTGTGTTGGATGAGCCCAAAGCAATTGCTGTCATTACCAACGTGGGTGATTCTAATATTGTTTTGGAATTTCAGGTTTGGGTAGATCAATCAGAGACTGACTTTGCCAAAGCACGCAGTATTGCCATTCGTGAGACCAAGCACGCACTAGAAGACAAAGGCTTTAGCTTACCTGAGCCTATCTATCGTCTGCGCTTCAACAACAAGTTAGAAAAAGCCTTTGAACACATGCAGAACAGTGTCAGCAATACTAATAATATTCAATCTGATATGGCGATTACTCCGACTATCCCTAAACCTGCTGAAACAAATCAGGTCAACGAGAGTCATACGGATGACCAAGATAAAAAACAAGCCAAGGCTCGAGCCAAAACCATTCTGCAAGGTCGCAGTGCTAATGAGGTTCTCGACGCCCGTCCTGACGATAAGCTGATGGAAAAGGTTGAGCAAGAGATTGCTCAAAGCTCAGATGAGACGGATTTATTGAATAATAATAGCCCTCAAGAATAGGTACTAGACATTAAATAAGGTTTAGGCATAAAAAGTGCAACAGAATCTATATTTGGTGGTTATTCAAATACGGGGCTTTTTATGGAAATGAAACACGTTATTATCTTTGCAATAATTGGTATTGTGGCATTGCTTGGCTTTAACATTATCAATGGCAATAGTCGCGAACAAAATAGAGAGATTGCAACCAGTAGTGTAGCGGCTGAACAGCCTGATTCTACAGTAGCTACCTCTGATACAGATATTACTAGCCAGCCACTTAGCCAACAGCCGAAAGCGATCGTAGATAGTGCTACTAGCAAAATTGATCAAGCACAGCAAGCCGAGCAAGACCGTGTAGAGCAATTAGACGATGCGCAATAGGCACAATAAATAGCTATATCATCTATAACTCAAAAGTACACAGCATAAAAAAGGCTAACGATTACGTTAGCCTTTTTTATTGTATTACAACACCAGTATCTAAATATCAGTCTAAGCTTAACTTTTTTTGGCAGCACCTCTGCGGTTACTGCTTCTTTTCGCTGGAGTTTTCTTAGGTTGCTCTTTCTTCGGTTGACCTTTTTTGCTTTGGTTCATTGCACTAGATTGCAACTTAGCCTTCAAATCAAAGTCAATTTGTAGCAGGTCCATGTTGACACCCGCAACCTTCACTTTAACCGAATCGCCCAGTCCAAATAGCGTGCCTTTATCTTTACCGATAAGCTGCTGTTGCTGCTCATCGTAGACAAAGAAGTCATCACCAACGTTTGAGATATGAACCAAACCATCGATATATAAGTCAGTTAATGTGACGAATAAACCAAAGCTAGTAACCGTAGTCACAACGCCTTCGAACTCTTCACCGACATGATCAGTCATATAATGACACTTGAGCCAAGACTCTACATAACGTGATGCTTTTTCTGCACGGCGTTCTGTATCTGATGTTTGTGTACCAGCACCTTCAAGAGAAAAGTCCATCACAGGTTGTTGGCTATTGGTGACTTTTGCCTTAATCGCGCGATGCAGCATCAAATCTGGATAACGGCGAATCGGCGAGGTAAAGTGGCTATATTCGTCATATGCCAAGCCAAAGTGACCAATATTGTCAGGTGCGTAGTTTGCTTGCATCATTGAACGCAGCAGCATGCTATGAATACTGATGGCATCTGGCCTATCTTTAGTCGCTTCGATAATGCGCTGATAATCCGCTTGCGTTGGATTCTCTTCTGGGAATGGTAAGCCAAAGTTTTTCGCATACTCATGAATACGCATCGACTTCTCATTATCAGGCTTATCATGGTTACGATACAAAACTGGTAACTCATGTTTAAGCGCGAAGTTTGCAGCACAAGTATTGGCAAGCAACATACACTCTTCGATTAGCTTCTGAGAGTCGCCACGAGTGCGCGGTAAAATCGCTTCGATTCCGCCTTTTTCGTTGAACTTGATATACGTTTCAACCGTTTCAAATTCCATTGCATGACGTTCTTCACGCTTTTTAAGCAGTAGCTCATACAGCTGATGTAACGTATCAACAGATTTTTTAACGTCTTTATTACCTGTTAGTGATTTAGGTAATCTCTTATCATTTGGGTTCACAAGATAATCGTTTACTTGATTATAAGTTAGACGGGCTTGTGAGTGCATCACTGATGGATAGAACTCATATCCAGTCACTTTACCGGCGCGCGATATCTTGATATCAGCAACCATACATAAGCGATCTAGATTAGGGTTCAATGAGCATAGACCGTTAGATAACACTTCAGGCAACATCGGAATCACGCGATGCGGGAAGTATACTGAAGTACCACGCTCATAGGCATCTTGGTCAAGTGGTGAATTCGGTGTCACATAATAGCTGACATCCGCAATCGCAACCACGACACGGTAGTTACCACCAGAACGCTTTTCAGCAAATACAGCATCATCAAAGTCACGAGCATCTTCGCCATCGATAGTGACAAGCGGTAGATGACGTATATCTGTACGGCCTTTTATGTCTTTTTCTGTTGGCTCTTGATAGTCATCGGCTTGCTTAAGCGCAGCTTCGCTAAAATCTGATGGAATATCATAGTTGAGCAGGGTAGTCTCAATAATCAATTCACGGTCATTATCATCAGACAGCACTTCAGTGATTTTGCCAGTGGCAAATTCATGCTGGTTTGGCCAGTCAATGATATCGACTTTAACAGGAGCGCCTTGCTTAATATTTAGCGCCTGAACATTGTCATCAGTAACTGTAATCGGCTGATGATTGTTCGGGCTACCAAGCTCAACACAATAGCCGTCTTCATCACGAGCAAGTGTACCGATAAAGTTGTTTTGACGACGTTCGACAACATCAACAATACGTCCTTCGGTACGTCCACGATTGTCTGTTGAAGTGCCGACAGCTGCTACCGTATCGCCATTGAATACCCAACGCATTTGTTTTTCATGTAAAAACAAATCTGGCATATCACTTAGTACCACAAAACCAAAACCTTTTGGATGGGCAGACACTGTACCTGAGACGATATCTTGCTTGGTCACTGTGCGATAGCGATAAGGACGACCATCACGATTTACTTGGCCATCACGCGCCATTGCTTTTAGGCGATTGCCCAAAGCATCAAACTGATCAGGATCATCAATGTTAAAGGCTTTTGCCAATTGTTGATGCGTAACTTCCCCATGCTCGTTAATCGTGCTGAGTATCAGCTCACGACTAGGAATCGGGTTGTCATATTTTTTTGCCTCACTTGAGGCGTTTGGATCATTCCAACTCATAAATTACCGTATCTATTTTTAAAATTATTAATAGTGGCTATCTTAACACGAACGACGTTGCAATATCTTGCGTCAATTGTCTTATGTGTATTCGGTAGCAGGAAGCGGTCAGTTTTCTGACGACCGCTATAGGGATAAATCAAATATCGATATCGACACTGCTAGATTGGTTAGTGATTTTTTTACTATCCAACTCTTTTGAGACTTCTAATACCGTAGTCTGATTCGACTTATCCAAGTATTTTTGTGCTTTATCTACTTCAGTGGTCAGTGTATTGACCGTTTGCTTCATATTCTCTAGCGCTTCAATTTTGTAATTACTAATCATATCCATAGTGTCATAGACATTATTGAAGGCATTTTGCAGTTTATCAAGCTCAATACTACTGCTAGTCGCCTGTTCGTGAATCTCACCTGACTGACGTTTGAGCATGGCTGAGGTTGATTCAATCAAACTACTGGTGGTTTTATTCAAGGCAGTGATTTGATCAAGTACCAGTTTTTGATTGGTCATTGCTTGGGCAACAACAACAGCCGTGCGTAAAGCTGACACTGTGGTCGTGGTTGCGCGATCGACACCTTTGATCAGCTCTAGGTTATTACGGCGAATAGTATCAAGCGCCAAGTAACCTTGTACATTCACGGCTAACTGAGTTAGAAAGTCAGTGTTTTTTTGACGGACATAGAACAACATCTCTTCTTTAATAATGCGCGCTTTTTCAGGATCTGTTGCTTCTATCGCATAGACCTTTTGCTCAAGTTGCTCATCAATCTTTTTGCCAACGTAGACATATTGACGAATAGACTGCATCAGCTCCCACATATTTATTTTTTCTTGCTCAATCATCGCATTGTCTTTAAGCAATTCGTCTTTACCATTGTAGAGACTAGTCACAACGGCATTGATGTGCGACTGCGCTGACTCATACTGACGGAAATAATCCTGTACCTTGTTGCCAAATGGAATGAGACCGAACAACTTGCGCGAGCTGGTCAGCTCTTTTTTGCTCGGATCTAAGTCTTCGACAATCCCGCGTAGTTCCGTTAGCGATTTAGCAATAGGAGAGTTGTCGAATAAACTGTCATTAAGACTTTTTGCGGGCAAATCTAACATTCGGTTAGATACTTGTGCAGACTCGCGAATCTCTTTTGTACCTAGATTATGAATAGACTGCACGTTCTGTCGAAACTCATCGCTATGCACAGAGTTGGTAATCACATGATCAACAAAAGCATCAACCTTGGCATCGAGCTCAGGAATTTGGCTTTCATCCAATTTGACCATCTGATCTGCTTCACTTTTTTGTATTTCTTTGACAGGTTCAGGTGCTGTTAGAGAGATACTGGGAGTTGTAGCGTTTTCTGGTGGCGTCAATTCTTGCATGAAATATCCTCTGATATCGGAGAAGGGAAGTGTTTTTTGCCAACGACTCTGACAGTCGTGATGTACATTGTTTTTATTTATACACTTAGCTTTTTTACACTTATAAATTATCTTTAGCTCATACTAACTTCTATCAAATAATCACTAGTTACTGCTAAATACTGACTAGTAAATATAACTAGATCTTTAGATTACCGTGTAATCAGAAAGTTGAGAAGGTAGATTTTGTAAAATAGCGTCAGTCAATGATGCTAGGCTATTTATGTTCAGCATAGCTATGTTCATTACAGCAGTTTTTGAGTCCAAATAATAAAAAACCATCAATATCCCGCAGCATATTGATGGTTAGAGTTATAAATAGCTATATAGACTAACAGCCACCACTCAAAGCAATCCAATAGACAGATTACTTTTTCTTAGTGGGTCCAAGCAGCATACCCATCTGACGACCTTCCATCTTAGGGTACTGTTCGACGTTTGAGATATCAGCAGTATCTTCAATGATACGATCAAGTTGTTTGCGACCGATATCTTGGTGCGCCATTTCACGTCCGCGGAAACGGATGCTAATTTTAACTTTGTCTTGATCTTCCAAGAAGCTCACGATTTTTCTCAGTTTAACCTGATAATCGGCCTCTTCGGTACTAGGACGTAGCTTCATCTCTTTAAGCTGAGTCTGCTTTTGGTTTTTCTTAGCTTCTTTAGCCTTTTGCTTTTGATCATAGAGGAAGTGCTTATAATCCATGATCTTACATACTGGCGGCTTAGCTTCAGGAACTAATTCAACCAAATCTAGATTTTCATCACGTGCCGCTTTCATCGCGGTTGCGATATCAACCACGCCCATTTGCTCGCCATCTTCTTTAACGAGACGGACTTCTTTGACATTGATATCTTCGTTGATGTTCAAACGGTTGGACTGTTTAATAGGTATTACTCCTCATCTGTTTTTGGGGTCTGTCGGCCTTTTTTACTGACAGCGGTCTGTACTAATGTAATAAATTCGGAAACACTCATCACGCCAAGGTTCTCACCTTCGCGAGTTCGGACGTTAACACTGCCCGATTCGACTTCTTTATCCCCTAATACTAGCATATAGGGAATACGTTCTAATGTTTTCTCTCGTATCTTAAATCCAATCTTTTCGTTACGCAAGTCGCTAATAGCGCGCAAACCTGCATTTTTAAGCTCGCTAACCACGTTTTCACATGCATCAGCTTGTTTATCAGTGATGTTCATGACCACAACTTGCTGCGGTGCTAGCCATACTGGCATCCAACCTGCGTAGTTTTCGATCAAAATACCAATGAAACGCTCAAACGAACCTAAGATTGCACGGTGCAACATAATAGGTACTTCACGATCGTTCTGCTCATTGACGAACTCAGCATCGAGACGTTCAGGCATGTTTGGATCAACCTGAATGGTACCGCACTGCCAAATACGTCCTAATGAATCCTTCAGACTGAACTCAATCTTTGGACCATAGAATGCACCTTCGCCAGGTAAGTAATCCCAGTCTAGCCCTGAGCTATCAAGCGCATCTGCTAGCGCTTTTTCTGCAAAGTCCCAAGACTCATCACTACCAACGCGTTTTTCAGGGCGGGTAGAAAGCTTCATAATAATATTGTCAAAACCAAAATCTTCATAGACCGCAAGTGTTAGCTTAATAAAATCAGCAACTTCTTGTTGAATTTGTGCTTGTGTACAGAAGATATGGGCATCATCTTGAGTAAAACCACGTACGCGCATCAAACCATGCAATGAACCTGATGGCTCGTTACGATGACAAGAACCAAATTCAGCCATACGTAGTGGCAAGTCACGGTAAGATTTTAGACCTTGATTAAACACTTGCACGTGACAAGGACAGTTCATCGGTTTTACCGCATAATCACGGTTTTCACTAGAAGTCGTGAACATATTGGTTGCATAGTTGCCCCAATGTCCTGAACGCTCCCACAAACTGCGATCAACAATTTGAGGTGTTTTAATCTCTTCATAGCCATTGTCGTATTGTACTTTACGCATATACTGCTCAAGTACTTGATAAATCGTCCAACCATTAGCATGCCAGAACACCATACCTGGCGCTTGCTCTTGCATATGAAATAGGTTCAGCGCTTTACCAATTTTGCGATGGTCACGTTTTTCTGCTTCTTCAATACGCTGGATATAAGCTTTCAACTGTTTCTTATCAGCCCACGCAGTACCATAGATACGCTGCAACTGCTCGTTTTTGGCATCACCGCGCCAATAAGCACCTGACATTTTGGTCAGTTTAAATACTTTCAAAAAGCGCGTGTTTGGCACATGCGGGCCACGGCACATATCGACGTATTCTTGATGATGATACAAGCCAAAGGCTTCTTCACCTGGCATATCATTAATAAGCTTTAGCTTATAGTCTTCGTTACGTGATTCAAATATCTCGATCGCTTCGGCACGTGGCGTCATTTTTTTGATAACGTCATAATCTTGCTTGATCAGCTCCATCATGCGTTTTTCAATGGCTTCCATATGCTCAGGCGTAAATGGCGTTTCACTAAAGATATCGTAATAAAAACCATCATCAATAACAGGACCAATGACCATCTTCACATCAGGATATAATTGTTTAACTGCATGACCTAATAGGTGAGCGCATGAGTGACGGATAATATCGACACCATCGTCGTCTTTTGGCGTTACGATTTCAACATTGGCATCAGCGACGATAGGATCATGTGCATCTACTAAATGACCATTTACACGTCCAGCAACTGTCGCTTTAGCGAGTCCTGTCCCAATACTTTGCGCCACTTCCATGACTGTTGTATGACCTTCAAAGTCTTTTACACTACCATCGGGTAAAGTAATCGCTACCATAATCTATTCGCCTATTATTGGGTCCGTTGGCAGTGATGATTGCAACCATCAATCATATAACCGTGAGACCACATCAATTATATCTAATCATTGTGATATGTTGTGAAAGGAACGCATTACCTAAAGACTTATTATGACTATATATGCTAGAGCTGATGCAAGGCTCAAAGCCAGTTAATCAATAGCATTGCAGCAAAACGCATTTCACTATAGAAGTAACATAACAGCCAAAATATATAAGTAATGCAGCAAAATACCTATTATAGCAAAAACCGTCTCTCAACACTAGATATCAAGGGATTGCGCGACGACTAATATAAGAGCCATATCTTATGATAAAGGTAGTATCAAATACTGCACTATGTAAGACAATATACTGAAAGCGTCATATAAGCCTGAATAACTTAGCTTGTATATAGTGCTAATTGTATGAATATCAACATTCAAAAATATAAGAGGTAATTTGTTTAAGGAAAATACTCAAGAATGACAGGACAAATAAGTCGAGTTATGAAGATCAAACAAGCTTATCTTTATTGAAAATTGGTGAATTAAATCGCATTGCGCACTAGTATTAAAGAAAGTAGAGAACCTCAATTTTATAACCCATTGAAAAAAGTACAGATTTACTCATCTCCTAAAATAAGATTAAAAACATTAATAAAACGGGTTGACACAGAAGTTAAACCGTCTATAATACGCACCTCATCAAGACGAGCTGGAAGTAGCTAGTGTGATTACAC